>CAYPEM010000005.1:22564-99114 GCA_964409765.1 uncultured Chitinophagaceae bacterium | reverse complement strand
ACTTATTCGATAAAATCACGGAATCTGAAAAACGTTATGCCGATCTCTTCGAACACTCTCCTGATATGTATCATCTGGTTAATCGCAACGGCATCATAGTCAATTGCAATCTTACTGAATCACAAACATTGAAATATTCCAAACAAGAAATCATTGGAAAACATCTTACATTCCTCTACCCGGTAGAGATGCATGCTCATATCAATGAGTTGATTAAAAGTTCTTTTGAACAAAAGAAAGAATTCCGAAGTAGCGAAGAACAAATGGCCACGCAAACCGGAACCCTGATCGACGTCTCTGTCAACACTTCGTTAGTGTATGATGAAAATGATGATCCTTATTTGATGCGCTGTGTTATGCGCGATATTACGGAAAAAAAACTGCTTGAACATAAAATAATTCAGGCACAAAAGATCGATAGTATTGGGAATCTTGCCGGGGGAATTGCCCATGATTTCAATAATATCCTCACTTCAATCATGGGTGCATCTTCGATCATGCGCAGACGCATGAAGCCAAACAATCAAATGTTCCCTTTTGTTGATATCATTGAAACTGCATCGACACGTGGAAAATCTCTGACGAATCAATTGCTCACCTTTGCAAGAAGGACTCCGATTGAATTCCACCCTATCAACGTCAATGTTATTATTGAGGAAACTCTTCGGATCTTTGAACCGAGCGCAAAATCAGTCATCAACATTATAAGGGACTTTTCTGCAGTTCCTGCAATTGTCAGCGGAGACGAAGGTCAAATTCAACAAGCCATACTAAACCTGCTCATCAATGCTCGTGATGCAATGCCTTCCGGCGGTAAATTGATCATTCAAACAATAGTAGATTTCAAGAAAGAAAAGAACGTCGTTGTCAGTGTCAGCGACACGGGAACGGGTATGTCAAAAGAAGTTCAACAGCAGATCTTTGTCCCATTTTTTTCGACAAAAGGTCAAAGCAAAGGAACAGGACTTGGACTTTCAGTTGTCTATGGAGTAATGAAATCCCATAATGGAACAGTTTCCTTCAATAGTGAGATTGCAAAAGGAACTACATTTGTACTTACTTTTCCTCTTTACGACAAAATCCCGTTAGAATTATATGTCACAAAACCAAAAAAGATCGTCGGTGGTACAGAATCTGTATTGGTTGTCGATGATGAGGACTTCGTACGCCAGACGTTAAGTGCTATGTTGAGTGACCTTGGATATTCCGTGACAGCAGCATCGGGAGGAAAAGAAGCAATTTCCATTCTTTCCAAAATGAAAAAATTTGACCTCGTACTTCTTGATATGAACATGCCGCAGGTTGGCGGGAAAAAAGTATTTCAAAAAATTAAATCCTTAAAACTGCACAGTAAAGTCATTATTTCCAGCGGATACAGTGATGCCATTCTCGAGGAAAAAGTATTTGCAAAGAACATCGATGGTTTTCTTCAAAAGCCATATAAAATAGAAGAACTTGCAAGGAAAATCCGCGAAGTGCTCGATGTTTAAATATACTGCATAATTTTGTTTCTTGTAGCCAACCTCATTTTTTTTTACCTTATAGAAACAACCCAACAGCTATTCAATCAAAATTCAATGAACTCTTTTTCTAACGAACTTCGTACAGCTCGCGAATCAAAGAATATCACTTTAGCCGATATCTCTAAACGCACCCGCATCAGCAATAAATATTTGCAAGCAATTGAACAGGGAACATTCGATGTATTGCCGCAAACCTATGTCCGCGCATTTATTAAAGCATATGCAGAAGCAATAGGTTTGGATCCAATGGCAGTCATGCATCAATACGATGTTCAAAGTACTCCTGAACAAAAATTAGAGACTGCTGCTTCGACCAATGATATACGGCTGTATCTTAAACCGGAACGCGTTGATGAAGAGTTGAAACAAAATCGTCGATCCCGCGTCCGTATTTTCACGATCACCGCTATTGTTATAGTCACTGCTATTTCCTTTTATTTGTTGAACTATTTTGATACAATCTCACCGAGTAATACTGTTGAAGAGATATCATTTCAAGAGGTCATTAAAAACCAAGAAAGTACAAAACCAACAGTGGCAATCGACTCAGTCGATTCAGCATCTGTTGCAAAGAATCGATCACCAAAGATTGATTCATTAGTACTTCGTATTGTATCAAGTGACTCCGTGTGGATCACGATTATCCGTGATTCTCTTCCCCCGCGAAGCGGATATATGCTCAGTGGACGGTACAGGACATACATTGCCAGACAATCATTTTACCTTTCACTCTCCGATGGTGGTGTCGTAAAATTATTTTTGAACGGTATTGAACTGCCATCTCTTGGTGAAAAAGGAAAGCGCATAAGAAATCTCAAAATCAGCGCAGATAATATTCTCAAAAAATAAATGGGAACATCCTCAACGATTCAAAAGAAGATGGAAAAACTTCGAGTCGCGCTCCGCGAACACGATTATCAATACTACGTCCTCTCCCAGCCCTCAATTTCAGATTTTGATTACGATCAAATGATGGAAGAACTGATTGCATTGGAAAAAAAACATCCGGAACTGATCACTCCCGATTCTCCTTCTCAACGGGTTGGCGGGCAGCCCACAAAGGAATTTCCAACCGTTATCCATGATGTTCCAATGCTTTCCCTTTCCAATACCTATAGTGAACAAGAATTATTGGACTTTGATAAACGTGTCCGTGATATACTTGGAAATCAATCATACCGTTTCGTATCAGAATTGAAGATTGATGGAGTTGCCATAAGTTTACTCTATCGCAATGGAATTTTTGTTCAAGGTGCAACACGCGGAGATGGTGCTCAAGGAGATGATATTTCCGGAAATTTGAAAACGATCCGTTCAATCCCGTTAAGTGTTGAACGAGGAAAAGGATTACCGAAGAATTTCGAGGTCCGCGGCGAGATCTATATGAGCAAAAAAGATTTTGCCTCTATGAACAAAAAACAAGAAGAGCTGGGAGAAAAAACATTCATCAATGCACGCAACACAGCATCTGGAACATTGAAATTGCAGGATCCAAAGATTGTTGCCCAACGTCGATTAAATATGTTCACCTATTTTCTCCGCACAAATGATATTCCGCTTAAAAGCCATTTTGATAATCTTCAACTATTGAAGAAACTTGGCTTTGTAGTAAATGAGCATGCAAAAGTCTGCAATACCATAACTGAGGTAAAACAGTTTTGCGATCTTTGGAATACCAAACGTGCCTCTCTCCCATACGATATTGACGGAATTGTGATCAAAGTTGATTCAATTCCGCATCAAGAGGAACTTGGCTCAGTCGCAAAATCACCACGATGGGCAATTGCCTATAAATATCCGGCACAGCAGATGGAAACCGTTTTGCATGCAATTACACTTCAGGTTGGTCGTGTCGGAACAATCACACCCGTAGCTGAACTTGATCCGGTGTTTGTCGGGGGATCAACGGTGAGCAGAGCTACCCTTCACAATGAAGATTTTATTGGAGAATTAGATGTCCGTATTGGTGATTCAGTTTTTGTTGAAAAAGGTGGCGATGTAATACCCAAAGTCGCGGCAGTTAATATCAAAAAAAGAAAAAAGAATTCAGTTCAGTATAAATTCCCATCCAAATGCCCTGTATGCGGTTCAAAAATATATCGACCGGAAGGAGAAGCGGCTTATTATTGTGAGAATTTCGAATGTCCGGCACAAGTTCGAGGACGTATCGAGCATTTCGTGCAACGACGTGCAATGAATATTGAAGGGCTAGGTGAAGCAATCATTGATCTTCTTGTTACTAAAAATTTGATCCACAATATTGCAGACATCTATAGCCTTAAGAAAGATCAAATTGCAGCACTCGATCGCATGGGTGAAAAAAGCGCACAAAATCTGTTGAATGGAATTGACGAAAGTAAAAAACTTCCTTTCTACAGAGTTTTGTTTGGCTTAGGTATTCGATTTGTGGGTGAAGGTGTAGCAAAACTGCTCGCTGAAAACTTCACGTCGATCAAAGAATTAAATGGAGCTTCTCAAGATACGCTGGAACATATTGATGGTGTTGGACCACGGATCGCGGAAAGTGTCGTTCGTTTTTTTAAAGATAAACATTCTCAAAAGCTTATTGACCGTTTGGAAAAAGCCGGTGTTCAATTACAATCTGTAAAGAAAAAGATCATTCGTAACTCTCCCGTTTCCGGTAAGACTTTCGTCCTTACCGGAGGTTTGGAAACGATGAGTCGCAATGAGGCAAAAGAAAAGATAGAATCCCTCGGCGGAAAATCAGCATCCAGTGTCAGTAAAAAAACCGATTATGTTATTGTAGGGAGCGATGCAGGTTCAAAACTTCAAAAAGCAATTGAACTTGGCGTAAAAACCCTGACAGAAAAAGAATTTTTGGATTTGATAACATAAATTGAAATTTTCTCCTCTTGAAATTCATCAAAACGTTTTGCACCTTAATACCAGGTACTCAATGAATATTTTTTATGTTTGAAGAAAAACGTCGAAAATTAGGGATCGTAATGACCCGGTTTTTATCTCGGACAAAAGAGGCGAAACCGATGTCATTCTCCAATTCATTTACGAATGCAAAGACAGCATTAGTGATCATTCCTGAGAATTCTGAACAACGGTCCGTCGTTGCACAGATGCTCATTCTACTTCAGAACAAATTTCAAGGGAACAAACTGACATTTGTTGTCAATGAAGGGTATCGGAACTTCTCAAATACACTCAACAGTTCTAACATTGCCACAATAAAGAATGAATATCTGAATTTTTTTTATGTTCCTAAAAAAACCAAGATGTCAAAATTATTAGAACAAAAATTTGACATTGTGATCGACTTAAACCTTTCCCTTGTCCCTTCAGCGGCATTCTTGTGCAGACATATCAAATCACCACTGAAGGTCGGGTTCTCTCAAAAACATGCTGATGCATATTATAATTTTCAATTCAATGCTGTACAAAACAAGAATGCAAAAAATAAATACGACCAATTATTCAGAACATTATCAATGTTTTAGACCTATCAGGAGCAATTATGAAATTCGATGTTACGAAGAATGGCAGTAGTGCAGTTCTTACCTTGAAAGAACGAAAGCTGGATGTTTCCGTTTCGCCGGAACTAAAAGGTGAGTTTATTCTTCTATGCAGACCGACTTTAAAATCTCTCATCATAGATCTCTCAGCAGTTGAGTTTTGTGACAGCAGCGGATTAAGCGCACTGCTCATCGCTGACCGTCAAATGCGTGAACATAGCGGCATTATCAAACTGGTTGGAGTTCATAAAAAAGTTCTCGCGTTGCTTAAAATATCACAGCTTGATAAAGTTTTTCCGATTTTTGATTCGGTGGCTAAAGCGCAAAAAGATTAAATTATCGTTTGCAATTCAATACATTTTCTTTCCTCCAAATATTCTGTCGATAGATGCTCTTTGATAAACATCTAACAGCAGACAATCGTTTAAAAAATAAAATTTCTCTATGGGCTTTTCTCTTCTCGATTACATCATTGTCATTTCGTATCTCTCCGCTGTAACATTCATTGGTGCCTATATTGGCAGAAAACAAACAAGTTCACGGGATTATTTCCTTGGCGGGAAAGAAATGTCGTGGTGGTCTGTCGGTTTTTCGATCGTTGCAAGCGAAACTAGTACTCTAACATTCATTAGTATACCGGGACTTGCATATAAAAGTAATATGCACTTTCTTCAACTCGCTGTTGGTTATTTTGTAGGACGATTGCTGGTCAGTTTGATTTTTATTCCGGCATATTACAAAGGTGATCTTGAAACTGCGTATGATTTTCTTGGAAAACGATTTGGAATGTCGCTGCGAAAATTTACGTCATCAGTATTCATCGTTACAAGAGTGCTTGCTTCAGGCGTTCGATTGTTTGCTACAGCAATTCCGGTTCATCTCATAACCGGATTCGATTATACAACGAGTATATTCATCATAGGAGTATTCACCCTGATTTACACTTATGTCGGCGGATTAAAGGCGGTTGTTGCGATGGATGTTGTTCAAATGTTCATTTATCTACTAGGAGCTTTTGCGGCAATGATGTTAATCCTAAATCATTTACCAAACGGATGGAGTGATGTTGTTTCGTTTTCTACAATGAATGAAACAAACAAATTTTCCTTCATTAATTTCGGAAACTGGAACTCTTTCGGAGAATTTTTCTCTTCTCCCTATACTTTGCTTGGAGGAATAATCGGAGGAACATTCCTTTCAATGGCTTCCCATGGAACAGACCAATTGCTCGTACAACGATTGCTCGGCTGTAAAACAAAATGGGAAAGTCAAAAAGCATTGATGCTGGATGCTTCCATTATCATCATTCAATTTGCATTCTTCCTCGTTTTAGGCTTATGTCTATTCGCATTTTACAATGGTGCATCTCTGGAACAACTAGGATTGAAATCATCGGACGAGATATTTCCAAAGTTCATCGTAGAGAATCTACCGACCGGCTTAGCCGGACTTGTGGTAGCCGGCGTTCTAGCATCAGCAATGGGAACCTTATCTTCTTCAATAAGTTCATTGGCATCTTCAACATTTTTGGATCTATTTAAATTCACCGTGCGCGGTAAAGACCTTGATGCTGTTAATGAAGTAAAATGGTCAAAGCGATTCACTTTGTTGTGGGGGTTTATTCTCATCGGAGGGGCGATGCTGTTCACCGATACGAAAAATCCGGTTGTAGAGATAGGACTGAAGATTGCTTCATTCACCTATGGAGGATTACTAGGAACATTTTTCCTCGGACTGCTTTTCAAACGAACAAATCAGTTTGACGCCTATTGCGGATTCATTGCAGGAATTGTTTCGATGATCATTGTTCTATCGATTACAAAGATCGATTTTACCTGGCATACACTGATCGGCTGTATTGCAACAATCGTAGTTGGTAACCTCACAAGCTTTCTTCGAACACAGTTCTTTAACAAAAAAATAGTTTAGACAATCCGTGAAGAAACCTGTTGCTAAATCAATGTATGGTTTTCTGTGCGGCTTTGGAATGTCACTCTGGGTGATGATTGAATTCCTCTTGGGCTTTCATACGACATCATTTGAGATAGGTCAGTATTCCGGTTTTTTCTCAATGATCATTCCCGCAGTATTTGTTTACATTGCACTTACAGAATTACAAACCCAATCAAATGGATTTTTATCTGTTACAAAGGGAATTGACATTGGGTTTAATATTGCACTCGTATCTGGTATTATATTTACCATTTTTTTATATTTCTACAACAACCATATTAACCCAGATTGGGTAGAACGATTGTTTGAATGGCAACGAAAGAACCTTATTCTTAGTGGTGCCAATGATCATGAGGTGGGGAAATTTATTTCACAACATCGGTATCGTAACAGCAGTTTAACTCAAAGCATTATTACCCTCGTAGAAGCTACTGGGGTTGGTGTATTTTTCACTATTATTGAAATTGGAATATTGAAGAGTTTTTCAAAGAGAAGAAATTAAGTTTTTATTTATTACTAGCCCCCTTTTTTATTTTGTCATGTAATAAGGGATAAAAGTTTGAATGGAATACTACAGTTCATACTATGATAACTGAGAAAGAACAATTTGAAGAATTATGTGCCGCTTTTGCTTTAGGAGCACTTGATAAAGAGGAAGAAGCTCTTTTCGATGAAGCGTTAAGAAATAGAAGTGATGAATTCCAAAAAATATTCCGCGAATCAATTGGTGTCTCATATCTCATAAACGGTGGAATTGAAAGAATTACACCATCTCCAGAAATAAAATCTTCACTGTTGCGAAAAATTAAACGACGACGAAAAACGTCATTCCCGGTTTCATTACTTTTTGAACGAACAGCGCATGCAATCGGATTTGGGAAACCACGATTCGGATTTGCAGTATCGTTGTTATTGTTAATCGTTATTGGCGAAGTATCGACGTATTCATATATTCTTTTTCATGAATTGGATTCTGCTGAAAAACAGAATACAATATACGAATCCAGAGTCGCTGAACAACAACTTCGTTTAACTGCATTAACATCTGAACTGGAGCAAAAATCAGAAATACTCAATATTCTTCAATCCCCGAATATTGAAATGGTTATCATGAATGGTCTCGAGATCAATCCTTCGGGTTATGGGAAAGTGATCTGGGATCCGGTACGTAAAATAGCTATTCTACAAATTTCTTTATTACCTAAAACCTCAGAAGATAAAGATTATCAATTATGGTTTTTAGATAAAGATAACAATCCTATCAGCGCCGGTGTATTCACTATATCGGTGGAGAATGAAAACTACTTCAAGGTTTCAGCGATTCCAGTACCTGATAAAAAAGATATTACAGCATTTGCAGTTACTATTGAACCAAAAGGTGGAGTCTCTCAACCGACGGGAACTATGTTCTTATCTGGGTCACCATCATCACATAATTAATGTTCATGACCAGCACTATTTCGGAAGACCATATTCAAAAAGATATTCTTCTCATCGAAAAGATTTCGGAACAGGATCATTCTGCTTTTTCAGAACTGTACGACAGACACTCAACACTTTTATATTCTGTTATTCTGCGAATTCTCAAAGAGAAACAGGAAGCAGAAGATGCGTTACAGGAAGTGTTTGTGAATATTTGGGATCGTGCTGAATTGTATGATGATCGGCTGGGAAATCCGGTCGCATGGCTATGCCGTGTTGCTCGAAATAAAGCAGTCGACAGAGTGCGTTCAAAGAATTTTCGCACCCGCACTCAAGAGTCCAATATTGAAAACTATCATGATCTGTTTGCAGCCGATATCAATGATACACCCGATCGGCGTGCTATGCTTTCTTCACAACAGGAAGATATTTTTATTGCGCTCACTTCCCTTCCTTCAGAACAAAAAGAATTGGTTGAGTTCGCATATTTTCGCGGTTATACTCAATCTGAACTTGCAGAATATTTTAACATCCCTCTTGGTACCGTCAAGACTCGAATTCGTTCGGCAATGACAGCTCTTCGTCAAAAATTGCGTCATCACTTCATTTAATCTACGACAAGCTTCTTATCTATTATCTTTCACAATTTGTTTTTTGAGAAATTTTTAACAACATTCATTCAAGTATTATTGAAAATCTTAAAAAGGACCCGAATTCATGGATAAGTTTGTTGTTAAAGGTGGAAAAAAATTGAATGGAACCATTTCCATTAGTGGTGCAAAAAATGCTACACTTGCTTTGATGCCGGCAACATTATTAGCCAGTGGAAAATATGAATTACATAATACACCCGATCTGCGGGATGTAGTGACGATGTCAAAGCTATTGCAGACAATGGGTGTTACATTCGATCGGAAAGGAAAAACCCTTGAAGTCAATACGTTTCGAGTTAATAAATTTGAAGCACCGTATGAGCATGTAAAAAAAATGCGAGCATCAATTTATGTTCTTGGTCCGTTGCTGGCTCGATACGGACAAGCCAAAGTCTCTCTCCCGGGCGGGTGTGCTTGGGGACCGCGTCCAGTTGATCTACATATTGAAGGGATGAAGAAACTTGGAGCAAAAGTAGAACTCATTCGCGGATATATTCATGCGAAAGCAAAACGCCTCAAAGGTGCTCGCATTTCATTTAATGTTTCAAGCGTTGGTGCCACCGGTAATATTCTTATGGCAGCCGTTCTTGCAAAAGGCACAACTAGGCTTGAAAATGCAGCAATGGAACCTGAGATTACAAATCTTGTTGAAATGCTCATCGCTATGGGTGCGAAGATTGAAGGTATTGGCACTACAACTTTGGAAATAGAAGGTGTTGAAGAACTTCATCCCGCAAATGTCAATACTATTCCAGATAGAATTGAAGCCGGAACGATGTTGATTGCCGGTGCGATGTGCGGGGGAAAAATTAGAATTGACAATGTCATCCCGGAACATTTTTCTGCTGTTACAGCACGACTAGAAGATGCTGGAGTAAAATTAACAATTGGCAAAACGTTCATTGAAGTCACTGCTCCAAAATCCATAAAACCGGTTGATGTTACAACAGCAGTGTATCCAGGATTTCCAACTGATATGCAGGCACAGTGGATCTCATTAATGACAATTGCAAAAGGAACATCAACTGTTACTGATACAATCTATCATGACCGATTTGCTCATGTACCTGAAATTGCTCGTTTGGGTGCCAACATAGAGATGAATGATAACGCTGCAATAATACGAGGAGTAAAGACATTATCAGGAACAAAAGTTATGTCGACCGATCTTCGTGCTTCAGCAGCATTAATTCTTGCGGCTCTAAAATCAGAAGGAGAAACAGAGGTTTTGCGTGTTTATCATTTAGACCGTGGGTATGAAGCGATTGAGAAGAAACTATCGTCACTCGGAGCGTCAATTACAAGGGTTGCTGGAGAAGAATTCTAAATTACAAGTTGACGTATATCAAAAAAAGGGATGAATTATTTCATCCCTTTTTTGATTTATGTATATTTTGTAGACTATTGTGATTTTGGCACTTTTAAATAGAATGTCGTACCCTTTCCTTCCACGCTTTCAAACAATAACTCTCCGCCATTAAGTTTTGCAAGATGGTATGCAATGAACAACCCCATACCCAAACCTTGTTGTTCATTCTTTGCTCTATCAATTTGTCCAAATTTTTGGAATACAATTGGTTTTTTATCTTCCGAAATACCTGTTCCAGTATCGTTGACAAAAAACTGGATCATATCACCACTCTGAATACCAACCGTTATAATTCCATGAGGGTGGGAAAATTTTACTGCGTTATTGATCAAACGTCGAAGGATGTTCTCAATATGTGGTGCAAACATACATACAGAAATAGTATTATCGGGAATAGTATTTTTTATTGTCACGCTTTGTTGTGCAGAAAGGTATTCGAGATCTGTGATTAAACGATTTACGATGTGATAAGGATTAATAAGTGAATTGCGTATCTCCATCTCTCGAACAATCTCTCCAGATTCAATCTTTGTAACTGTTAAGAAATCATCCACCATTGTGTTCAAACGTTTGCTGCTATTTTGAAGCATTTGCAAAAAATTGGTCAACTCTTTTGGTGAAAACTCATTCTGAGTGTCCGATAACATTTCCGTTGCACCGAGTATAGAAGTCAATGGCGTACGCATTTCATGAGTGATCAAACGGAAGATTTCATTTTTCATCTTCTCAGTATGAAAACTTACTGATTTGTTCAACTGATCTTTTCGTTTTAATTTTCCGCGAATTGAAGAAAGCAATAAGTGGAAATCTACCGGTTTCGTAAGATAATCATCGCTTCCGATTTCTTTTCCAACAATGATACTTTCAGGATCGTTATGCGCAGTTAAAAATAAGAACGGAACTTGTTGAAGGTGAGGAAGTGAACGAACGTGCGTCAAAAAATCAAACCCATTTTTCCCCGGCATGGTAATGTCAGAGATAATGAGATCAGGTGCAGTGGAATTGAGAAGTTCAATCCCTTTATCTACACTCTTAGCGGTCAAAACGGTAAATCCTTCTGCTTCGAGAACAGACCCAACGATTTCGATCAAACTCTCTTCATCGTCGACCATCAAAATTGTTTGATTCATTTCACTCACGTTTTAATGTAATGGTGTGTAAAACTTCCAGCATCTTATTATGGATCAATCCATTTGTTGCTAGTGTGTTTGGATTGTAAATGATCTCATTAGCATTATTCTCAAAATTTGTAACAAATCCTCCTGCTTCCTGTACTAAGAGAATTCCCGCTGCCTTATCCCACGGATGTAAAAAGACCTCCCAATACCCATCAAATCGACCGCAAGCTACATACGCAAGATCGATCGCTGCAGAACCAAGACGTCGAACTGCTTGTGCCTTAGGAAGAAAATTTACAAAATGTCCTATCACATTTTCTGGATTCTCATTTATATTGTACGGAAATCCAGTCACAAGCATGGAATTGATAAGCGAATCTGTCGATGAAACAGAAATCCTCTTTCCGTTGAGAAAAGCTCCTTTTCCTTTTTCTGCAGAAAATAATTCGTCACGATTTGGGTCATAAATTACCCCAGCAATGATTTTTCCTTTGTGCTCAATACCGATAGTCACACAAAAGATAGGCAGTCCATGAGTAAAATTGGTGGTCCCATCAAGAGGATCTATGATCCAACGATATTCCGATGTCTGTTCTTGCGCTCCACCTTCCTCACCTAAAATGGCATGGCCAGGAAAATGCTGCATGATTCTTTTGATAATCATCTTTTCGGATTGTTTATCAATTTCTGTAACAAGGTTTGTTGCTTGACCGCTTTTACGTTCTATATTTTTAATTTTTCCAACATTTTCAAAAAGGAATGCTCCTGCTTCACGAGCAGCTTCAATAGCAATGGTCAACATAACTAATTAAATAAAAGAATAATGGTTGAAGAAAGTTTGAAATCTCCATTCAAAATAGAAAAATAATGATCGCTGTTCAATCAATTTTACTAAGTAATAATATTGCTTGCCAGGATAGTTACCTCTATATTTGTTCAAATAGAAAAATAACCAATACAACCAATGACTGAACTACAATTTCGCGAAATCATAAGCAAAAGTATTGATTCTCAACAACAATTCCAATCTCATTGGAATGATTACAAGATAGATTCTTCTCTTTTTATTGAAACGGAAAAAATTGATTCGATTCTTTCGTCGTTAGAAAAGAGACTCAACGATAATTATCCATTCTTTCATCCTTCCTATGCAGGACAAATGATCAAACCGCCGCACCCAATCGCCATTGCGGCTTATTTTATGGCAATGCAGATCAATCCAAACAATCATGCTTTGGATGGCGGTCCGGCAACAGCAAAAATGGAATTTGAAGTCGTGAATCAGATAGCAAAGATGTTTGGTTATTCTGAACATCTCGGTCATCTAACCTCCAGCGGTACAATAGCTAATCTTGAAGCATTATGGATTGCACGTTCGATCCATCCGACAAAATCAATTGCTTTTTCTGCTAACGCTCATTATACACATAAACGGATGTGTGAAGTTGTTCAAATTTCATCTCAACTGATCGACTATAATGATCTTGAATCAATAGAAATGGAATTGCAAAAAGGAAAGATAGGAACTCTTGTTGTTACTATCGGAACAACAGGAACGGGAACCGTTGAACCATTGCATCATATCATACCCCTTGCAAAGAAATATGGTGTAAGGGTACACGCGGATTGTGCGTATGGTGGTTTTTTTATGTTATTAGCAAACGATGAACAACCAATTATTTTTGATAAACCATTTCTTTTATTAAAAGACTGCGATAGTATCGTTATCGATCCGCATAAACACGGATTGCAGCCGTACGGATGCGGATGTGTGCTGTTTAGAGATAGTGCTGTCGGTAAATTCTACAAACATGATTCTCCATACACTTATTTTACTTCCAGTGAACTTCATTTGGGAGAAATCTCATTGGAATGTTCACGTCCCGGTGCATCTGCGGCGGCACTCTGGGCTACATTACAAGCATTCCCGCTACAATCTAACGCCGGACTCGGTACTATTTTAAAAAGAACGAGACGAGCTGCCTTACAATGGAGCGAATTGATTTCTTCAAGTTCTTCTTTAGTTGAATTTGCAAAACCTGATCTGGATATTATAATCTATTTACCTAAAACAAATCCGTTTTCGGCATCATCCGTCTCTCAAATTTCCGAAAAGATATTTGCAACTACAATGAATCACCCTGATGCACCCGTCTATCTGGCAACACTTGCAGTCGACTCCGCTTTAATTGCCAAATACCATCCTGCATTCATTCCTGATTCTCCTATCACAAAAGTACTGCGAAGTGTATTGATGAAACCGGAGCACGAATTGTTTGTTCCGGAATTATTCAATAGTATTTCTGCCGTAACAGAATCCTTTATATAACGTGGAACAATTCACATCCGCTCAGCGTTATCGCTATTGAACAATCATTGAAAGGTATATGAAATTATTATTTTTTTATCTGCTTGGCACAGTCTGGATTAACATTTTTGCTCAAGAATCAATTCAAAAACAAGTTGGTTCATTGTCTGGAACAGTGTTGAACTCTTCAACAAAAGAACCTATTGTCAGTGCAACTATTGTGATTCAAGGAACAACAATTGGAGCTGCATCTGATATTGATGGTAATTTTGATATTAAAAATGTTCCAATTGGAACATACAATATTCGAGTAAGTGCTCTTGGATTTCTTCCAATGGTAAAGACTGATATTGTCATATCAGTTGGTAAACCTGCACATGTTCATTTTGAAATAATGGAATCATCGGTAGAACTTGAAGGAATCACCATTACTACTGAATACTTCCAAAAATCCCCGGATGCACCGATCAGTGTTCAAACGCTTGGTGCAGAAGAGATCCGAAGGCTGCCTGGCGGATTAGAAGATGTTGTTCGTGCAATTTCCATCCTGCCTGGTGTCGCGCAGGTGCAAAACGGAAGGAATGACCTTATCGTCCGCGGCGGAGCACCCTCAGAGAATCTTTTTGTCATTGACAATATCGAAGTTTCGAATATCAATCACTTTGGAACACAAGGTGCAAGCGGTGGACCGCTCAGTTATGTCAATTTAGATTTTGTAAACGAAACATCCTTTAAAACCGGCGGTTTTGGTGCAAAATATGGTGATAAACTCTCATCTGTGCTTACTATCGATTTGAAAGATGGGAGAACGGATCGTCTCGGTGGGAAAGCAACGATTTCCGCATCTCAATTTGGATTGAATTTAGAAGGACCGACTAATGAGCATGGTTCTTTTCTTTTTTCAGCACGAAGGAGTTATTTGGATTTTATTTTCAAAGCCGCCGGATTCGGTTTTGTTCCAGAATATTGGGACTTTTTAGGAAAAATAAATTATAAACTATCACCGAAAGATCAATTAAATGTGTTAGGTGTAGTTGCGTTGGATAATGTTAAACTGTTCAATGATACCGACGAAAAAAAATATACTAATTCTCGAATACTCGCCAGTGATCAAACACAATTTCTTGGCGGTATTTCGTGGAGACATTTATTTGACCGGGGATTTTCCAATGTAACGTTAAGTCAAACATTTAATGGATATAATTTTATTCAAAAAGATACTTTGCTCAATCCAATTTTCAAAAGTGCTTCGGATGAATATGAAACGTCGCTTCGTGCAGATGTCGTTTTACAATTGAATAAGGAATCAGAGATCGGATTCGGCGCACTTGGTAAATATGTCAATTTTAATTCCAGCATCATTTTACCTATTCCCTTTTGGACCAATTTCGGTCAACAATTAACAGTAAATTCAACACTTGATACCACTGCTATTAAATCGGCTGGATATGTTCAGCTTTCTCAATCACTTTCACAGAATATACGATTAACGATCGGTGGAAGGGTCGATTACTTTAATTTGATCAAAAACTCTGTTTCATTTTCTCCAAGATTTTCATTGGCATATGCTGCATCCCAGGTCTTGACATTTACTTCAAGTATTGGAAAATATCATCAAGCACCATCATATATTTGGCTGGTAGCAAACTCGGCAAACAGAAATCTTAACTATGTAACCGTTGATCAATATGTAGGGGGAGTTGAATATTTACTTCGTGCTGATGTCAAGATCAGTCTCGAAGCATATATAAAAAATTACTCTGATTATCCGGCCAGCATATCTCGACCGTATCTCGTGCTTGCTAATACCGGTGCTGGTTTTGGTGGTTCTCAAGATGGATATGCATCATTCGGACTTGATCCATTAGTCAGTCAGGGTAGTGGAGAAGTACGTGGGTTGGAATTATTTTTACAAAAGAAATTATCAGAAGTCCCTTGTTATGGCCTGGTCAGTATCAGCTGGAATGAAACAAAATTCACTGCTTTGGATGGGATTGCTCGGTCAAGCTCTTATGATCAACGATGGATTATTAATCTTGGCGGTGGTTATATTCTAAACGAATTATGGGAATTCAGCAGTAAATTTCGCTTTGCAACAGGCAGACCTTACACACCCTATAATCCGGATGGAACGCAAATTGTTAGCGCCTATAACTCACATCGCATTGGTGCCAACCATAGTTTAGATATTCGTGTTGACCGACGATGGAATTTTGAACGATGGAATTTGATTACATACATTGACATTCAAAACATTTATAACAGGAAAGCGCTCGATATTCCTGTATTCGATCAACGAACAAAGGAAATAAAACAACCGGATGGTGGAATTGCTTTATTGCCATCGATCGGAGTGAGTGCGGAGTTTTAGTAAGGATAATTTTTTTATGCACCAAAGAGGTTCACATAGTCTATTGCGCGATCAATCAATAGATCGTCAACTCCCCTTGGCAATGAGATCTTCCCTATTGAAAAGGGAAGCGTCATTCGGATAGACCCATCTTTTACCTTTTTATCTTTTCTCATTGTTTCAAAAAGCTCTTTATGAGACAATCGAAGTGACGTTAATGATGGGATTGGTATTTGTTGTATTAATTGTTCCACTCGTTCTTTATCACCAAAAGAGATCATCTTTGAATCTAAGGCAATTTTTGTTTCGGCGACCATTCCATATAGTATTGCTTCACCATGTTTCAACGCAGAGAATTTACCAGCACGTTCCAGAGCATGGCCAATGGTATGACCGAAATTTAATATAGCTCTTAAATTTTGTTCTTTTTCATCTTTTGAAACTATAAATGCCTTTAGTTCACAGCATCGACGAATAATATGCGATAGTACTTTTTTGTCGCGGGAAAGTGTTTTATTCAAATTTTGTTCAATGTAAGCAAAGAATTTTTTATCCAGAATTATACCATACTTCACCACTTCACCCATCCCACAGATCAATTCTCGCTTTGGCAGTGTTTTGAGAACTGAAGAATCGGCAAGAACAAATTGCGGTTGATAAAATGCGCCGATCATATTCTTAGCGAGAGGATGATTGATGCCGACTTTGCCTCCAACAGAGCTATCCACTTGAGCCAATAATGTTGTCGGGATCTGAATGAATCCAATACCACGTTGATATGTCGCAGCAATAAACCCTGAAAGATCTCCGACAACTCCTCCGCCTAATGCAATGATCGTTGAATTGCGTTCGATATTCCATTCCAATAATTTTGTATAGATCTGTTCTGCGGTTGACAGACTTTTTTGCTTTTCTCCCGGTGGGAGAACAATACTGTGGACGATAAATTTCTTTTCTTTTAGGCTGGATTGAATCAATGACAGATAATGCTTTGCAACATTATCATCACTAATGATGACAATCGTCCGGGCAATGGAGTGTGCGACACATAATTTCCCAATATCCTTTAAAAGATTTACTCCAATGTAGACGGGATACGATCGATCCCCTAACGGAACTTTGACGATATGTATATTCTTAGTCAATGTAGGGTACAAGCTTTTTTGCAAGTTCATCAATAGTATACCCTATCTTTTTATCATCGGTCGTGATAATGATATCTGCTTGCTGATAATAATGCTCTCGATTCGAAAGGAGTTTATCGATTTTTTTCTTAAGATCAACTCCGTCCAATAGTTCTCCGTTATCATCACGAAGCATGGGTCGATCGCTCTTTGTTCGTAGCCGTTGAAAAATGTGCTCTGCATCTGACTTCAGATACACCATAACACCATGATGTTTCACCATATCAAGAGTCTCATTATTGGTTACTGTACCTCCACCCAGTGAAACGATCGTCAATTGATGTACGAGGATCTCTTTTAACATCTCTCGTTCCAATCCTCGAAATTTTTGTTCTCCTTCAGCTGCAAAAATATCACTGATCTTTCTATGCTCCCGCTCCTCAATCATGAGATCCAGATCGATGAATTGATATCCCATAGTATTGGCGAGAATGGGCCCAACGGTACTTTTTCCGCTTCCCATAAAACCGGTTAAAAAGATGATCGATTTTTTTTCTTTATGCTTCATTTTGATTTCTGAAAAGACAAATTCCCGCTAACAAACAGCGGGAATTTTAGTAAATCGATGATCATTGTTAAAATGATATTACTACGCCGCCAACATAGTTCACACCAAATAAATTCACTTTCACTGTTTCTTCTGAAGGAAGTTTAATCAGATATCCATCAACATTGACATATGTTTGATCGAATTTTGTCGTGACATCAAAGTGAGGATCACGGAACTTAATTTCAAATCGAAGACCAATTCTAGAATGAAATTGGTAATCAATTCCCGTCATTACATGGATACCCATATATGACTTAGTCGAAATTGTTTCCGAACTGACCTGCGCGATCGAAAACATACGAGTTCCATCATACGTCCCCAATCCTCCTCCAAGATAGAATTTCCAATGCTCGCTGCTGATGGGAACGACATATGATCCGCTCAGCTCAAATGCTAACAATTCAAATCCTTCTTTATACGGAACTCTGATATTGTCAAATTCAGGATAAAATACTGGTGTTGTTTGAATGGAACTTATTCGTTCAGAAGAAAATCCTATATAGAAACGATCCCATATAATATTCCAACGCAGATCTGCACCATATCCAAAATTCGAAGTGATCGATCGAGATTCGCTATACTCATGTAGTTTATCGATGTTATACAAAAACCGGGTGCTCGTGGTATATGTCCCTTTTAGCGAGAATGAAAATTTATGTTCATTCGCTAAAAGGGTCAATGCAAGAACAATGTTCATTAGAACAATTTTCTTCATTCGCCACCATCAATACTTTAACGGAAGAAGGTCTCTCTATTGTCTTCTATATCGGCAGTTTCTTTCATTTTCTCAAGCCATTG
Organism: uncultured Chitinophagaceae bacterium; assembly: GCA_964409765.1. Taxonomy (GTDB): domain Bacteria; phylum Bacteroidota; class Ignavibacteria; order UBA10030; family UBA8401; genus UBA8401. The sequence continues at coordinate 80,401 of CAYPEM010000005.1, read as the reverse complement.
TGTCAACACACGCTGTTTTTTCTCGTTGACCAATTGCATTGAGAGCATATTTTTTGAAACAGAATATGCAGCGGTATCAAATTCGGACCTGTTTATGATCTTGATTAGGTAATATCCGCGTTTTCCTTCAATCGGTGGAAGAACTTTTTGTAATGTTCCATTCTTTGCAGCACCATTAACAGCATTCTCACGACCGATTCCAGGAATTACCCCGTTAAATGCGAATTCACCAGTTGTCTGGATATAAATATTCGCATCACTTGCTAATGTTTTTACATCGCCATTATCACCAATAGAAGAGTATTTCTGATGGACAATATCTTTCAACTGTGCCATTTTCTTTTGTCGAATCGTTCTTGGACGAAGAGATTCTTTAACCTCTTCAAACGGACGAACACCTTCTTTTTTTATTTCAGAGATCTTTACGACTGCATAGCCATTGTTAACTTGATACGCATCGCTGATATCACCAACATCATTTTTAAATGCAAATTTATTGAGCGACTCAAATTGTCCAAGACCTGGAACAAATGTTCCTTTTATGAATTCTGAAGTTTCTTGAACTTTTAAACCGCTAGCCTCTGCATCAATTTCAAAGTTTCCTTTTTTAGCAATATAAGAAAAGTCTTGAGCACGCTGGAAGGCTTCTTCTTTCGTCGATGAACTTGCTTTGACAGGAAGTGTGATTGTAGCAACTTTTAATTCTCTGTTGTCACGTCCTTCAATTTTGATCACATGAATTCCAAATTGTGTTTTAACCGGACCGAGTATCTGGCCAGGACGACCAGCAAGTGCTGCCGCTTCAAATTCTTTTACCATTCTTCCTTTTCCAAACCAGCCAAGATCACCGCCAGATGTGGCAGCAGCAGGTTCTGTTGAATACTGCCGGGCTAATGCCGAAAAATCTTCGCCCCGTTTGGCGCGTGCGATCAATTCATTCGCAAGTTTTCTTGCTGATACTTCCTGCTCTGGTGTTCCGGCGCTCAGTAGGATATGTCGAGCTTTTACGAAAGCATCGTTTGATTTCTTTTCTTCTAAAATCTTGAAGATATGTTCACCTTCATAATCCGCAATTGGACCTACGATATCACCAACTTTTGCAGAAAATACCGCAGATTCTTTTTCCTGAGTTAATTCGCCATGTTTAAAGAAGGACGGCTGCGGCGATGTTTCAGAATAATCCTTTTGAACTTCCAAGAAATCAAATCCGGACTTAATTCGTTGCAGAATACTGTTGATTTCGATCTTGATCTCAGCAGAATCTTTTGCTGAAGCTTGATCGCTGAAAAACACATATTTCAGTTTCCGTGTTGCCGCTTGTTTAAATTCTTCAGTATTTTCATTGTATACTTTCTTAATATCTTCATCAGTAACAGTAACTGCATTATCTGCAACAAATTTATCAGGATCAAAGAATGCGTATTCAATATTTGCTTTAAGATTCTGATCGATATATCGGTCTCGGACTTCTCCGTCGGTTGCCCGAACAGATGCAAACACCACACTTTGCATTTTCTCTGCAAGTCTTTGTTGGCGCAATGCAGATTCTACTTGCAACCACACTTCCCTGTTCTTTGGATCATTCAAAGCATTGTCATACGCATCTCGTCTGAAATTTCCTGTCGAATCTCGAAATTGCTGAACTAAAAATTCAGGCGGATTCTCACCGCGAACCCAATCTATAATTTCCTGATCTGTTACTGTTATTCCTGCTCGTTTTGTTTCTCTGTCTAACAGCGATTGAGTAACCAGGTTGTTCCACACTTGTTCTCGGATCTGACGCATCAAGTTCTCATCAGGATCTTTTTGGGATTGCTTTTTATATTGCTCTGATTGTTCACGAACCATATCTGAAAATTGCTGATATGATATCTTTTTTCCTTCGATAACTCCTACCGTATCGCTCTGACGCGACATACCGAGATAATCCATTCCCCATTCAAAAACAATCGTGATGATAAAAACAATAACCAAACCAATAAGAATGACCGGCATATTGTTTCGCATTCTTGTCATTATACCCATACTGCGTTATAACTCCTTACTGCAAAAATATTATGAAATGATGAGATTTTTAAGTCTTTGTAAAACAAAAGATAATCGAAATACCCCTTAAAAACAACGAAAACTTGCAGGAATCTGTTATTTAAGCCAGAATTGATTTCTATTGATTCGGTAAATGTTGTTCAGAAGGGATTTCCTCGGTTACAAAATACTCGAAGATTTTTTGTGCTGTCTTTTCACCGACTACCTCTGAAAGTTGCTCTGTGGTTGCAAATTTCACCCCCTGAACAGAGCCAAAAACTTCAAGCAGCTCTTTCGCACGCTTTTTCCCAACTCCCTCAATTAGGTCTAATTCCGTCTGTAGTGTTCGCTTATCGCGTAAAGATCGATGAAAGGTGATGGCAAAACGATGTGCTTCATCACGAATTTGTTGAAGTAATCGCAATGCTGATGATGATTTGGGAATCGGTAACGGATCGCTTTGATTCGGGACAAATACTTCTTCCAATCGTTTAGCAAGACTAATGATTGGATGGTGTTCCAGTTTTAATTCATGCAATGATTCTACTGCACTCGAAAGCTGTCCTTTCCCGCCATCAACCATGATCAATTCTGGCATCTCCTGTACTTCATCTAAAACGCGTTTATACCGTCGAAAAATTACTTCCTTTATACTTGCAAAATCATTTACATCTGCTGGAGCAACAGTTCTGATTTTGAACTTGCGATACTCACTTTTCTTCGGTTTGCCGTCAACAAACACAACCATAGATGCTACAGTTTCTGTTCCTTGGAAATGAGAAATATCAAAACATTCGATTCGTCGAGGAGGTTTTTCCATACGTAAATCTCGCTGTAAAGAACGAACTGCGGCAGGAATAAAATCTTTTTGTTTTAGTTTCTGCAATTTCAATTCATCAAGCAGATATTTCGCATTCTTTTTGCACATTTCAAGAAGTTTAGCAACTTCACCATGGGATGGAATGTGAAATGAAACTCCTCCGCTTCGTTTTAATGAAAGCCACTGTTCAACAATTGTGCGTGATTCTATGTCATACGAAAGAACAACTTCTTTCGGAATATCCAACGCTTCCAAATAATAGCGTTCTACTAATGTTTCAATGATCTCGCTGTCGGTTTTTCCTTCAACACCATTCATGAAATAATGCTGTCGGCTGATCACTTTCCCTTCTCGTATTTTAAAGATCACGCCGCATGCATCATCATCTTCCGCTGCGACAGCAACAATATCCCGATCTCGAAGATCAACATCGACAACTTTTTGTTTTGAAGAATAGATTTCCAATTGTTTTAACCGATCGCGATATTTTGCTGCGTCCTCAAATTTCATGTCCGAAGCCGATGATTTCATTTGTTCCTGAAGCCGTTCAACAACCGCACTGTTTTTACCGTTCAACACTTTTGCAACCTGATCGATCATTTCGTTGTATCGTTCTTCTGAAACCAATCCTTCACATGGTCCTTCACATTTTTTTATATGATAGTCAAGACATACCCGTGTTTTTTTCTTCGCAATAAATTCATCATTGATCAAATAATTACAGCTGCGGATCATAAAAATATCGCGTATGGTCTTTAAAGCAGCACGCATTGTATTCACATCGGTGTATGGACCGAACACTTTCACCGATTTGCGATTGAATCTTCTTGCAACAAAAACACGCGGGTACGGTTCTTTGGTGATAACGATGTACGGATACGATTTGTCATCTTTCAGATTGACATTGTACCGTGGTTTGTGAAGTTTGATGAGATTTGCTTCAAGAATAAGAGCTTCAACTTCAGAATCGGTTGCAATGATCTCAAGATCTGATATTTTTGCAACCATTGATGCAATACGTGGTTCGTGATTGCGAGATGTGTGGAAATACTGCCGTACACGATTTCGCAGATTGATCGCTTTCCCAACGTATTGAATCACCCCTTCTTTGTTCTTGAACTGATAGACGCCGGGGCTTGTCGGCAAATTATCCAGTTTGTCCTGAAGCGTAAATTTATCAATAAATGATATTTGTATTGGATTATTTTCCATTTCACTTAGATCATTTTCTCGCATAACTCAATCAAAACACCATTTGTTGATTTTGGATGGAGAAACACAACCCAATATCCATCTCCGCCTGCGGTAGGTATTTCATTAACGAATTGAAACTGATGATTCTTCAATCGTTCAATCTCAGCTTTGATATCATCGACTTCCAAACAAATATGATGGATTCCTTCGCCGCGCTTATCAATGAATTTACTGATTGCTGAATCATTTGATGTTGATTCAATCAATTCAATAGAACTTTCACCGATTGGATAGAATGCAATCGTCGCTTTTTGTTCAGGGACTGATTCGGTGTGTGGCTGAGATTGTTCGAACAATTTTGAAAAAACATCGGACGATAATCCTAGACTTTTAACTGCCACGCCGATATGATTTATTTTTTTAATCATTTCATAATATCCTCTTTTGAACTACATCAATCCCCTCTCCATCATACTCGTAAATCCGTTACCTGCAATAATGATATGATCGTGGACAGAAATGCCAATGATCTTTCCTGCTTCAACGATCTGTTTTGTTATTAAAATATCTTCCCTGCTTGGCTCAAGATTCCCGCTCGGATGATTATGAAGCAAGATCACACTTGCTGCATTTTCCAATATTGCCACCCGAAAGACTTCTCTCGGATGTGTTAAGGAGGAATTTAACAATCCTTTTGTAATGATGTGATCATTAATCACCTTGTTGGAACTGCTTAAAGAAACGACCTTAAACACTTCTTGTTTCAGATCTCGAAGGTCTGGACCAAATCGTGAGAAAATATCTTCGGGAGACCGGATTGGTGCATCATTCTCCTTAGAAGATTTAGAAATCCTGCGACCAAGTTCAAAAGCCGCAGCAATCGTAACTGCTTTTGCTGTTCCAATCCCTTTGTTCTTTTTCTGTTTCAGATCAGCAACAGATAGCGAAGCGATGTTGTGTAATGATTTATACTCGCGGATTAGTTTTTTTGCAACATCAACGGCAGATTGATTCTCTGTTCCGATATTAATAAGGATCGCAAGAAGTTCGGAATCTGAGAGTGAAGCGGCACCGTGCCGTATTAATTTCTCGCGGGGTCGTTCATCTTCGGGCCATTCTTTGATCGTTGAATACCGCACCAACGGTTCCGAAGATTGATTTGGATTCGGGTCTGCCATTGTGATGAATTTTTGGTGTGAAGCAACCATTCGAATTGAACGAATAGTATCATTATGAATTTGATCAGACTTTCTATTGATATGAAAACGTTTGAAGCTTTGAAACAACGCCGTTTTTGTATTCGAGAATATGGATAGAGCTATTAACACGATCCTTTGTGAGCGAAATGGTATTTCGTATTCCCGTAAATTCCGAGATTGTTTTCAATGCTTCAGCAAGTTGTTCGCGTGTTAACACACCATCTTTGAATTGACGAATGATCAAAGTCATGACATCATAACCAAACATCACATTTTCGGAAATCGTTTTCCCATAGCGTTGAGCGTATTTTGTAAAGATCCTATTTGTCTGTTCATTTCGATCAATCCACCGGTCACTTCCAAATACAATACCATTCGTATATCGTTTGTTTAGGTCGAGCTCATTCGCATCATACCAATCGCCTGAACCAAGAACTGTTGCCTTGATGTTATAAAAAGTTAATTGTGACGATAACACTCCAATTTCATGACTGTTTGAAATTGGACAATAGATCACATCAATAGATGATACTGGGTATTGCAAACTATCCAGATACGGTATAACCCTTTTTACCGGAAGCTTAAGTTGATCCGCAATTTTCCGTGCACTGTCTCCAAAGAGTGGTGTAAGATTTAAGTTTGATCCTCTTCCAATTATAGAATCAATCAATGAAAATCGAACACCTAAAGATACCAATCTTCGAGTAATCTCCGTAACATCCAATTTACCCCGCAAAGATACAATGTAATCCGGATGAAGATTAGCCGCTGCATCCCGAATTGCACGCACGTATGTTCTAAGATCAGATTCTCCTCTTCTATATCGGCGATCGATCACGATCCGAGCTCCAAGCCGGTTTGCCTCAACAATGAATGAATCTGCTTGCAACGAAGTATGAGGTTGTGCTGATCCAAGAATTGCGATATTCTTTGCTCCTAATACATTCACCGCGTATTGAGCCAGAGCTTTTCCTCTCGAACCGTTGGTCGAGTTCGCTTGAAATACAAATGGTCCAATGGAAGAAATTCCTTCATCTGTTGCTGTTGGAGAAATTAACGGAATTGAAAGATCTTGAGAGATCTTTGCAGCATGGATCGTCTCAGTACTGAATACAGGACCAATAATTCCTACAATATTGCTGTTTGCAGACCATTCGGAGATTATCGAATGAATCTTCGCCGAATCTTTTTCTGAATCTTTTATATCCAGCTCAATCGTCACTTGTCCAGGTAAGGTCCGTTCTTCATAATCACTGACGGCAAGTTGAACACCTTCTAGAACTTCAGATGCAATTTTTTTCTCGCGCGTTTCAATTGATGTTGAACTCAATAATGGTAAAAGCACTCCGATCCGTACGGCATTTCCTTTTTCGATTCGGGATTTGAGACGATTGATACGAAACATCAATCGCTGTTCAGCAATACTCGGATTGAACTTTTCAATGAGATATTTTGCTTCATCAGTATTTCCGTTGTGGAATAGTCGTTCAGATTGAACGACTATCAGCATATTCTTGATTTCGTCATTTGCTACAGAATTGATCAATGAATCATTTTGAGTGATTGAGAAGAATTCTGTCACAAGGTGTTCAATCACTTTAATGGAATGTTCTTTGTTCAGCCGTTGTTGCGCGATTTGAACAACATGCTCCATCTCTTGATAGGTTTTATCATACAACGATTGATTGTAAAAACACATTCCTTTGGTAAATAAAACATCTTCCATATATAACGAAGCAGGAAACAGGTTCACAAGAGAATCACATACAGCAATGGACAATGAATACTCTTTTAGAGCATACAAAGTTTTTGCCTGCATGATCATTGCTGCGGAAATACGATGATTGAGAGGATAACTTAGTTTAGATTGTTCGAACGACTGCAATGCAGCTTTGAAGTCCTTTTGAGCATACTGACGCATCCCCAATAAAAAATTATCTTCAGCTGCTTGGCTGAAATAGACTTCAACCTCTTGTGAAAATAGAAATGATGTTACAATGCAAATAATAATAAAGATTTGTTTCATCAATAATCTCTTCGTAGTGAACGGATCCCAAGCAAATGAGAAGTGCCGATAATAAAGAATGAAGGAACCGTAATGGCCAAAAAAACAATGTTTAACATCTTCCAATTTACCGGTGAGTTCTTTGATGCAGAAACAAACATCATTGTTGCAGGAAGATAATATACTGCTAAAATAATCACTAAATAAACAACGCTCAACAGAAAAGTCATCGTAGCTCCTTGTGAAGACGCTATACGGATAGGATTTTTTTCAATAAAATTTGAATAAACAGAACCCAATCCTACATTTATACTCACTAACGTTACCGTTATAATTGGTGTAACTAAAACAGAATAGTATGCAAGTATTTTGATCGATGGATGAGGTTCAATAAACGATGGCGGTTTTGGGAATTGATTGATCACTTTTTGAGCATAAAGATATGGAATATTTGACAGCCAGGCGATGATCAAACTTAGAACAACAAGAAACGTCATAACTATCCCAAATTTGATCCAATACATTGTCGAAGTGGAAATTGGAGCGCTTCGTATTGACCAGTATGCATTTCCTTCAAGACTAACCATCGGAAAGCCAAACCGTAAAGCAATTGAATTGATCAAAAAGATATTGAAAATGAATACAATCAAATAAACGATTGCTTTCAGTTCCGGCGATTCCAATTTAATACTTAAACTGCTCACACTCATTAGAAATACAACAAGTAATGACATCAACACTGAAAAATGGATCCATTGACTTGGTTCTCGCAAGAATTGCCACAACTCCTTTTTAAGTAATACTTCCGTTTGCGATGAAAACCAAGAACGTTTGCCAAAGCTAAAAAATGTATTCTTCAATTCAAGCGACTTGACAGTAAGAGATTTAATCGATAATGATGTAATCCATGTTGAATAGAAGAATCCGTTTGCAACAGCAAGAGCAATCACAAAAAATCCTGCTGTTGAAAGAACAAGCAGTGACGAATATTGAAATACAGCTGTATATTTATTCGTGACATAAAAATACATGATCTCCGAAACCCAAAAGTTCGGTAAAAGCTTAACAGCAAGTGGATCAAGCATACCAAAGTAGAGATCAACATTGGGGTAATATTTCATTACCTCCTGGACTAGATGCACCGGACTGGATACTTTGAAATAAAAGTATATTTGACCAATGTAGAGGAGAACAATTCCTGCTGCAAGCAACCGAAAATTGATCCTTGAGGCAAGTTTCATCAATAGCAATAGGATTATTACTGCTCCACAGGCAGCAAGGAACATGAAAGGTATTAACACACCTACCATCATGACCAAATAAAAATGCCACGGTAAATTGAAATAAGTGCCATAACCTAGAAGGACAGAAAATCCGACCATGAAAAGAGTGCCGGAGCTGTAGAAAAAATTATCCAAAAATTTTATGACAAAAATGTTAAGGTATGAAACCGGAGAAGTGAGTAAAAAGCTCATTTCAGGGGAACGATACAACGTAGAAAATGAAACAACCATGTTTCCGACATTGATCGTTATGAAGAAAACGAACAATAACATTCCTATGAACCGATGGAATAAAAATAGACCAATCTTAACATTCTCCAACAAGTATGCCGTAACAAAGTTTGAAAAATAAAATGCTCCGACAGCAAATGAACCAAAAACAATAAATGAACCTATATTGCGGATAACAGTTCCAAAATCCTGCTTATATGAGATTTTCCAGAACATCAGATTCTTGAACCACAATATGTGAAAAAATGTGTTCACTGATCCTTGTCTTCTTTCGTTAGTTCAAGAAAAACAGATTCAAGATTCCCGTCATATTTTGTTTTATGCAGATGAAGATTCTCTCTGGTGTCAAGAAAAATTATTTTACTTTTGTTGATAATACCAATCCGATCGCATAATTCTTCCGCCATTTCCAAGATGTGTGTAGACATGAAAATTGAAGCACCCTCTTTTGCTTGTTGCTTCAAAGAATCTTTAACAATACGGGCACTTCGCGGGTCAAGACCAACCATCGGTTCGTCAATAATAACAGTTTTAGGTTTATGAACAAAAGCAGCCGCAAAGGTTACCCGTTGTCTCATACCTTGGGAATAGTCTTCCGTTTTTTTATCGACCCAACTGGCTAGTTCCAACAGATCAATCACACGTTCAACATTTTCTCTTAAATCATTTTTTTCCATTTTATACAAACCGCCCATATAATAAATAAACTCACGACCGGTGAGTTTATCATACAAATATGGATGATCAGGAATATATCCGAATGTCGATTTCGCTTCCAATGGCTGTTTCACAACATCAAATCCGTTAATCACAATCTGTCCGGAAGTTGGTGTAAATAATCCGGTCATCATTTTGATCGTTGTAGTCTTCCCTGCACCATTGGGTCCAAGAAATCCAAAAAACTCACCGGAAGGGATGGAAAGTGAAATATCATCCACTGCAACGAATGAACCGAATTTTTTTGTAAGATTTTTAAGTTCGATCATAAAAAATAGTTATTCCCACTCGATTGTTGCCGGCGGTTTTGAGCTGATATCATAAACTACGCGGTTGATTCCGCGAACTTCATTAATGATCCTGCTGGATACATGTGCAAGGAATTCATACGGAAGATGTGCCCAATCTGCAGTCATTCCATCAACACTTGTCACAGCGCGAACAGCAGCTACATTTTCATATGTGCGCTCATCTCCCATTACACCAACCGATTGTACTGGGAGAAGAACAACAAACGCCTGCCACACAGTATTGTACAGATTTTGCTTTCGTAACTCACTTATAAAAATTTCATCCGCATCTTTCAATATTTCCAACCGCTTTTGTGTAATGTCTCCTAATACACGAATTGCAAGTCCTGGTCCTGGAAACGGATGTCGTTCAATCAAATAATCTGAAAGTCCCAATTTTCTTCCAACGGCACGGACTTCATCCTTGAACAATTCACGGAATGGTTCAATCAACTTTAAGTTCATTTTTTCTGGCAGTCCACCGACATTATGATGAGTTTTGATCGTTTGTGATGGACCTTTGAAAGAAACAGATTCGATCACATCGGGGTACAATGTTCCTTGTGCAAGAAATTCTGCACCGGATACTTTCTTCGCTTCCTGTTCAAAGATATCAATGAATGTTTTCCCAATAACTTTCCTTTTCTGTTCAGGATCGGAAATATCTTTTAAGCGGTCTAAGAACAATTCTGTTCCATCGACAAAATCCAACGCAATATGATATTCATCTCGAAATGTTTTGATCACTTGCGCACTTTCACCGTGGCGCATCAATCCATTATCAATGTGGATGCAGAACAATTGTTCACCAATCGCTTTGTGAAGTAATACTGCGGCTACCGAAGAATCAACACCTCCGCTTAATGCACAAAGCACTTTTTTATTCCCAACCTTCGCTCGAATAGCAGCAATTGCACTTTCAATGAATGAATCCGCATTCCAATTTCCTGAGCAGCCGCAAATTCCTTTGACAAAATTATTGAGAACTACTTTTCCATCTTTTGTATGAACGACTTCCGGATGGAATTGAATTGCAAAAATCTTTTTTTCAATATTTCTAATCGCACAAATTCCTGCATTCTCTGAGTGGGCGATCTTTTCAAATCCAGCAGGCATTGTTGTCGCTTCATCTCCATGGCTCATCCATACCTCTGTTGAAGTTGACAATCCTTTAAAAATATCATCATGATTGTCAATCAACAATTGCGCTCTACCAAATTCACGACGCGGAGCTTTATTTACTTCGCCGCCGTTTTGAAATGCAATCAATTGAAGTCCGTAACAAATTCCTAGTATCGGCACACCGAGTTCATAAATTTGTTTATCAGGAATTGGCGCATCGGTCGCGTATACACTTGATGGACCACCGGAAAGAATAATTCCTTTCGCGTTGAAAGTTTTTATCTTTTCAATTGAAATATTGAACGGATGAATTTCACAATACACATTCAACTCACGCACGCGTCGTGCAATCAGTTGAGTGAATTGTGAACCAAAATCGAGTATCAGAATGGATTCAGTGTGGGTCATTGATGATCAGAGACAGTTTACATTAAAGTCGAACGATTGAGTTTGTTGAAGGACTATATACAGCAAGATAACGCACAATGATTGTTTTTCCAAGATTGATTTCTATTTAGATTCTATTGTAAATAGAGCATGTTTTCGTTAATTTCATATACAAAATGGAAAACAAGAGTGAAGAACGTATCGCAATCTCCAACCGCAAAGCTCGTTTTGAGTATGAAATACTTGATACGTTTGAGGCAGGCATTGTCCTTGTTGGATCTGAAGTAAAATCATTGCGTCAGGGAAAAGCTAATCTGCAGGATAGCTACGCATTGGTGAAGAATGGCGAAGTCTGGCTGTTGAATATGCACATCAATCCGTATGAACAGGCAAATCAGTTTAACCATGACCCCCTTCGCACTCGAAAATTACTTCTGAACAAGAGTGAAATTGCAAAATTACAGATAAAAACCAATGAAAAAGGTTTGACGCTGATTCCGTTGAAGTTATATTTTTCAAAAGGAATCGCCAAAGTTGAACTTGGAATTGGCAAAGGAAAGAAACTCCACGATAAGAGGGAGTCGGTTAAAGAACGGGATGTAGCACGGGAAATGCAAAGGGCAAAACACGTATAAATTTTTACTCATTACACACAACTGGACGACAATGAAGTTTGCACCGCTAAACGAACAAATGGATGTTATCAAACGAGGCGTTTCAGAGATCATTCCTGAAGAGGACCTTGTTCGAAAGATCGAAAAATCAATTAAGTCCAATAAACAAATGGTCGTCAAACTTGGATGCGATCCAAGTCGTCCTGATCTTCATTTAGGACATTCGGTGGTTTTAAGAAAATTGCGGCAGTTCCAGGATCTTGGACATTTGGCAATTCTTATTGTCGGAGATTTTACCGGAATGATCGGTGATCCCTCCGGGAAAAGCAAGACTCGTCCCTCTCTTTCACTTGAAGAAACGCGAAAGAACGGTGAAAGCTATTTTGAACAAGCAAAGAAAGTTCTTTCAGACAAAAATATCAAAATGATCTACAATTCCGACTGGCTCGGAAAAATGAGCTTTGCCGATGTGATTAAATTGGCGAGCAAATATACTGTTTCACAAATGTTGGAACGGGAAGATTTCCACACTCGGTTCAATAAAGAAGAACCCATTTCCCTTCATGAATTTTTATATCCGTTAGCACAGGCAATGGATTCTGTTGCTATTGAAAGTGATGTTGAACTTGGAGGAACCGACCAAAAATTCAATCTTCTAGTAGGTAGAGCAATTCAACGTGAATTTGGAAAAGAAGCTCAGGTGATATTAACGATGCCGATTCTTCCCGGAACTGATGGAATTGAAAAAATGAGTAAATCATTGGATAATTACATCGGAATCAGTGATTCACCAAGAGAAATGTTTGGAAAAACACTCTCTATTCCTGACAAATTGATGTATGATTTCTTCCTCTTGGCAACCAACATCCCCAATTCAGAATTGAATGGGATAAAAACTGAGATTGCCAATAATCCACGAGATACAAAGCGTCGTTTAGCTAGAGAAATTGTGGCGCTTTACCATTCACAGGAAGCAGCGCAAGCTTCAGAAGAAGAATTCGATAGAATTTTTGTTAAAAAAGATCTCCCAGATATAATCGAAGAATTGGTCTATGGCTCAGCAGGATCAACCGCAAATATTGTTCAACTTCTCGTTGATACCAAACTTGCTCCATCCAAAGGTGAAGCACGCAGATTAGTTGAGCAAGGGGGTATCTCGGTCAATAATGAAAAAATCTCAGATCCAAAAACAGAAATTCAATTGAATGAATCAAAGATTATTAAAGTCGGTAAACGAAAGTTTTTGAAACTTATTCCAGGTTAAACTAAATTTATTTTAACAATTTTTCTATTTGTATTTTTTGTAACTATCTGTATATTTCGCATCACTCAAACGATCACAACACACTTTCGGATGATCTATGAAAACAATTTTTTATAAAACTAAAATACCTTAATTTTCAATTTACCAATCTCAAAAGGAGATGAAACGTTGTCATTCGTCCCAGCCAAAATGTTCTTCACCAAAGGCGTAGGCAGACATAAAGATTATCTGCAATCATTTGAACTAGCCCTTCGTAACGCCGGCATTGAAAAATGCAATCTTGTAACAGTTTCCAGCATCTATCCCCCAAAGTGTAAACGCATACCGGTTTCTGAAGGATTAAAAGTTCTTGAACCAGGGCAGGTTACTTTCTGCGTTATGGCAAGAAATGCCACAAATGAACCAAACCGTCTTGTTGCATCATCTATTGGCGTAGCGATGGCAGCAGATGATTCGCAGTATGGATATCTGTCAGAACACCACCCTTTTGGTGAAACAGAAGAAAAAGCAGGCGAATATGCTGAGGATTTAGCTGCAACAATGTTAGCAACAACATTAGGTATTGAATTTGACCCAAATATAGCCTGGGACGAACGGGAAAAACACTTTAAACTGAGTGGAAAAATCCTAAAAACCTTCAATGTTACACAATCCGCTGAAGGTGATAAAGATGGTAAATGGACTACTGTTATTTCTGCTGCTGTACTACTCCCATAGTTTATTTGATGATACATTAAACAAAAAGGGGCGCATTAGCGCCCCTTTTTGTTTTCCCTGAGTGTTTTCATTAAACTTTTTTATCAAACACCTTTTTATAATCATTGTAGTAATTCATAACAGATTCAACATAATTAGAGGTCTGTTTCCAGTCCTTAAAATAGCCATACAACGGTTTTTGTTCAACCCAAACAAACTTATGTAAAGAGGAGTATTTTTTTGATAATAAAGAAAGGGAATTTTTTACCGATTTCCATTCCTTCGGGTCATCATTAACGTATATCGCCATTTTTTGAGCATCATTAATTCTACCCGGTCCTGCATTATATGCAGCTAATGTGAATTTTAATTGATTATCTTCACTTAACCCCTCATTTTCAAATTGCTTATGAAGTCGAGCAAGATAAAAGATTCCACCGCGTATATTTCCATGGGGATCATCAAATGCTTCAGTTTCTAATCCAATTTTATCGGCAATTTCAATCTGAGTTGCTGGCATAATTTGCATTAATCCCTTTGCACCCTTTTCACTTTCTGCAGAATGGTCAAAGCGAGATTCAACTTTCATTACTGCAACCACTAAACGCCAATCTACTCCATATCGATTTGAGTATGTTTTAATGGTTTTTCCATATTTATTCAGTATTGTTAAGGATTTTTGGTCAAGTTTAGTTCTGACTTCTTCCTGAATAAAGATTGTATCACTCTTTCCGGTGAAGGATCCGTCGAAACACCCAAATATAGCAATGGGTACAAACCAGAAAGCATTGAATAGAATCTTTCTCATTATTCCCTCAGTTTATTGGAAAATCCCTTCACTAAATGGAAGGTGTGCTTTATAAATTAAATAAGAACAAATTATTCATCATTTAATTAGTATAAAGATACCCAATTTAAGAGGTACGAGGCAAATTAAAACATTCTAATGTTTATTTAGATGGGTTACGATTTTTTAGGAAGGAAAGAACAACTGACGCAGATAGAATACCCAAAATTACAAGTAATGATACCATAGTATCAATCTTGAATAAATCCATTATCAACATTTTTATGCCGACAAATGCAAGGACAACCCCGACACCATATTTGACATACTCAAATGAAGCATGGACTTCGGCTAAGACAAAATACAATGAACGAAGCCCTAAAACAGCCATTAGGTTTGATGTAAGGATGATAAAAGTATCCGTGGTTATTGCAAATATAGCTGGTATTGAATCTATAGCAAAAACAACATCTGTCGTTTCAATAACTAATAAACAGACAAATAATGGTGTCGCAATAATTCTTCCCGCTTTTTTTATGAAAAAACTATGACCATGGTATTGATTATCAACCGGTATAATTTTACGGAAAATTTTTACTGCAATATTCTTTTCAGGTTCAATCTTAGCATCTTCACCATATACCACTCTATAACCTGCATAAACTAACATTCCACCAAAAATATATAGAATCCAGTGAAATTCCTTTACAAGAGTAGCACCTAAAATAATCAGTATTCCTCGGAGTATTATAACACCAACAATTCCATAATTTAGTACACGTCGTTGGTCTTTGATTTCCACGCCAAAGATCGTGAAGACAATGAGGAATACAAATAGATTGTCAACAGAAAGTGACTTTTCAATCAGGTAACCGGTGAGGAACTCGAGGGCTTTTTGCTGTCCATGTGTGTAGTAAAGTACTACATTAAACGACAAGGATAACGCAATCCAAAAGATACTCCAATAAACAGCTTTTCGTAAAGGCATTTTAGCTTTAATTTCTTATATTCTTTTGTAAAGATACTAAATCTGGGCTTCATTACAAATGAGAATCTTCTTACCATGGTAAATTACTTTTTTCAATTCATGAAACTCAATACAATCTACGTTTTTATATGCCTGTTATTCTACCTTAATAGTTGTGATCAACGGTCAACGGAAAGACCAATTTCGTCGCAGCAATCCAAAAAAAAAATGGAAAAACAATTCCCATCATTTAATGGAAAAAATGCTTTCGATTATCTCCTTAAACAGACTAATTTCGGGCCTCGAAACCCGAATTCTGTCGGTCATCAACAATGTTTACAATTTCTTGAATCAGAATTAAAAAAATCAGCAGACAAAGTAATACTGCAGAACTTTACACAAAAGGGATATGATGAAACACTTCGACTGACTAATATTTTTGCTCAATTTCAACCAGAATTGGGTCATAGGATTCTGCTTCTTGCGCATTGGGATACTCGACCACGTGCAGATGAAGATGCTGACCAAAAGAAACAAAATTTACCTATCATTGGAGCAAACGATGGAGCAAGCGGAGTTGCTGTCCTGCTAGAGTTGGCGAGAATTTTTAAAAATAATCCCCCACCCATTGGTGTGGATATTTTACTTACTGATGGAGAAGATTATGGATCATCTATTAAAGATGGAAATACCGATCTCTATTTTCTTGGTGCAAAACATTTTGCAAAGACAAAAAATATAGCATACACACCTGAATATGGAATTCTTTTGGATATGATTGGAGACAGAGATCTTCAAATCCCAATGGAACAGCACTCCATGCGCTTTGCACCACAATTAATGGATATCATCTGGACAACCGCCGAAGAAATTGGAGTAACAAATTTTATCGGAAATCCTGGCGAACAAGTTTCCGACGATCATTTAGCGCTTAACGAAGTCGGAATCCCTACCATTGATCTGATTGATTTTCAATATCCTTATTGGCACACACATCAAGACACACCGGACAAATGCAGTTCTGAAAGTTTGGAAGCTGTAGGAAAAGTTTTATCGGCAGTCATATATACAAAACTCCATAAGTAATATGAATATGTCCTCATCTCGTTTTGCATCATTTGAGTTTCTTCGAATCATTATTCCTGGTTCATATTCAGTTTTATTGATCGTGTTTCTATACAATGCATTCGTTGGATCGAATGGACATTATATATTATTAGAATTTTCGACACCCTTGTTCATCCTATCTTCAATTGTTGCAGGATTAAGTTTCTATTCAAAAGAATCTCCAAAAAAACGAAAAGCATTTCAAACCAATCAGCCGAGTAACTTTATTCTCGTCCGTTCCAGAGAACTCTTTCCTGCGAATCCCCTCACAGAAGATGAATCGCGTCGCCTCTATTTTTATATTCTCAATCACCATATCCCGATAACGATGCATGACAAGATCTTTTTCTTTGGGATGGTCTATCATATAATGATCAATATCCGTAGAACATCATTCTGGTTTGGAGTTTTTGGTATCATTGGAATAATCATTCAAATTGCTATTGTACAACAATCAAATATATTCACCGCCTCGACTGTACTTATCATTTGGATGATTTATATCTTGAATGTCCGATACAACAAAGCAGATCGAAAAATGCAGGAAAATTATCTTGATCAGATCTTTTGGCTTGAAATGAACATTGAAATCGTTGATTCTTTAATACATAAACATCGAAAATAGCAATGAACGATATTTATATAGATTTTCACGTTGCAGTAACACCGGATGAAAGCGTTCGAGAGATCGTTATTGCCGCATTATCCGATTACAAATTCGAAGGCTTTGTTGAAGATGAGCTTGGAGTTCATTGTTATATCAAAAAGGATGACTGGCACGAAAACATCGAGTCAATAATAAAGGAAATCTCTGAACAGTACAATCTTCCCTTTGTCCAATATATTTCAACTATGGATATTCAACACAAAAATTGGAATGAGGAATGGGAACAATCCATTCAACCCATTCATGTTTCGGAACGTTTTGTCATTGCTCCTTCGTGGAATTTGGGTAGCAGCAATTCAAAAACAATCATTGTAATCGACCCGAAAATGACATTTGGAACCGGTTACCACGAAACTACAAGGTTGATGATCCGCTTAATGGAAAATTATATCCAACCGAATAATTCGGTGCTTGACGTAGGAACAGGTACCGGTATTTTGGCAATTGCAGCTGCAAAATTGGGTGCAAAAAATATCATCGGCATTGACATTGATGAATGGTCGCTTGATAATGGGATTGAAAATACGCGGCGAAATAAGGTAGAAAAAGAAATTGAAATTCGAATCGGCTCTTTGGAAGTCGTTCCGGAAACGAATTTTGATATCATTCTTGCTAATATTTTCCGTAATACCATTTTAGATTTACTGGATACTATGTTGCAGAAACTCTCACCAAAAGGAAGAATAATATTTTCAGGATTGTTGGTTGCAGACCAATCGATCATTGAAACGGCATTGAATAAGAGAAATGTTAACGTCATTTCTTTTTTAAGAGAAAATGAGTGGATCGCAATTGCTGCTGAAAAAAAATGAAAATTGCAGCTATTGATATCGGAACAAACACAATCCTTCTCTTAATTGCCGAAGTGAACAATAAACGGATCACAAAAATTCTCCATGATGAACAAGTCATTGCCCGACTTGGAAAAGGAGTTGATGAAAATCGAATTATAAATCAAGAAACTTTTGATCGTGCGAAGTCCTTCCTCACCCACTATAAACAAGTATGTGATACTTTTCGCAGTGATCATATTATTGCCGTTGGAACAAGCGCATTACGCGATGCTAAAAACACTCAAGAATTCGTCAATTATATTAAAGAATCGATCGGTATTACAATAGAAGTATTATCGGGTGATGATGAAGCAAAATTGACTTATCTCGGTGGCATTTCCAATTTTATTGGAAAATCAAATCAGTTTTCTGTTATTGATATAGGCGGTGGAAGCACAGAGATCATTTCTGGAAATGCTGTTGAGATCCATTCAAAAATAAGTCTTGATATTGGAAGTGTAAGATTAACTGAAAGAATCTTAAAAGATTCCCCACCGGAAATTCACGATTTGATGAATGCTCACGAATTTGTTCTTTCCATGATCCCAAACGAACAAATTCGTAATATCCATTCGACCTTGACAATCGGCGTTGCAGGAACTTTAACAACTCTGGCAGCACTCCATCAGCGACTGCAGACTTATAATCCCGAATTGATCGATGGATTTATTCTTACGATCGATGACATTCGCTCTATGTTTGTTTTGTTAAAGGATAAGTCAGTTGAACAAATTTCAACCTTTCCTCAAATATCCACAGGACGAGCGGACATTATTCTTGCTGGAATTATGATCTTAATAGGTTTTATGGAAAAAAGCGGTCTCAGACAAATCACTGTCAGTGACCGCGGATTAAGGTATGGAGTGGTATTGAGAGAAACTGAGAAGCTCTTTTAACGAAAATGTGCATTAATAATCTTTGCTTGACATGATGCAAAACGCTCATGCAATAACCCCGGAGTAACATCATAATATACTTCTTGAGACTTTGGTTTTAATGGGGTCTTTACTTCAGTAACTAGCGCCGTAATAACGCTTTCACTTTGATCATAGTACGTAAATTCGATTTCGATCGATTCTAAATTTTTCATCGAATTATTTGCTATTGTTATCATGTGAGTTGGCACCCTTGAGGGATTATTCATTTTGGAGATATTTTCTACAATGACCACCTGTGATATTTCGGATGAATCTTTGTCATTCACCCTCCACTTTGCTTTGAAAACAGCAATTGCATTCATTTTTTTTTGTGCCTGAGGATAAAAGGGGCTTTCTTCAGGTATCTTATCATAGTAATATTCCGCAGCCTCATATTCATTTTTAGCAAAAAATTCATCACCTTTTTTAAGATTTGTGCTCGCCTGATCTATCGGATCCGAACAACCAACGGCGAAAAGTATTACGCTGAATATAAATTTTTTCATAACCATTTATTTCTCCAATTTATTTTTTAGGGAGCGATTGTACGATCGAACAAAATGTATTACCTGCCTTTTCGACTTCCTCGGTTGTAGTGAATTTCCCAAATGAAAAACGGATGGTTGCTTGTGTTGTTTTTGGATCACATCCCATTGCAATTAAAACGTGTGAAGGTTGGATACTGCCGGACGTACACGCTGAACCGCTCGAAACAGCAACACCTTTTAGATCCATATTTAATAGCATTGTCTCACTTTCAATATTATATATTGAAGAATCGACCGAAACATTAAGAATATGGGGAATCGAATATTCATCAACACTATTAAAAATCACATTTTGAACAGACTTCAGAATAATTTTCTTTAGAACTAACCGTAGCGCACTTGTGTGATTGTGTAATTCTTCTCTACCATTTTCCGATAATTCAATTGCTTTTGCAAAACCTGCTATGAGCGGAATATTTTCTGTCCCGGCTCGATTATTCCGTTCTTGCGCACCGCCATGAAATATCGCATCAATATCTGTCCCTTTCCGGATATAAATCACTCCGACCCCTTTGGGACCGTATATTTTATGCGCTGAAATAGAAAGTAAGTCCACTCCAAGTTCATTAACGTTCACCGGAATCTTACCAATTGTTTGCACGGTATCAGAATGAAATATAGTGTCATTCCTTTTTGAAATCTCAGCGACTTCTTTTATCGGTTGAATCGCACCTGTTTCATTGTTTGCATGCATAACCGAAACTAACGCAGTCTTATCGTTAATTTGATTCTCCAATGCATTAATATTTACGATTCCATTTCTATCAACAGGTAGATGCGAAACACGAAAGCCATGATTTTTAAGATACTCTGCAGAATCCAAAACGGCATGGTGTTCAATTGCTGAAACGATGATGTGGTCTTTACCGTATTTTCGTTGTTGTGCAAATGCAGTTCCAATCACAGCATGGTTATCAGATTCTGTCCCTCCTGCAGTAAAGAAAATTTCACCTGGCTCTGCACCGATACTCCCTGCAATAATTTCTCTGCTTTCTTCCAAAATCACTTTTGCAGTTCGTCCATAAGAATGAACAGAAGATGCATTCCCGAAGGTATTGCTATAATGCATCTCTATAACTGATGCCACCTGAGGGTCAATTGGGGTCGTAGCGCTGTAGTCAAGGTATATGGGGGCATATGTCTTTTTCACGCAAAAATATATCGTTTAAATACAGAAGAAGCAAAAAAAGACGGAGTTAGACTCCGCCCCTAAATTATTAAAAATCTATTGAATTCAATTTTTTCGCATACGCTGTTTTTGAACATCATTGACCACATTACGAAGATCCTTCATGAAATTGCGTTCAAAAATGATATACTCCGCAATCTGTTTAGTTGAAAATATTTCCTTCAAATTTTC
The DNA here is from genome assembly GCA_964409765.1 of uncultured Chitinophagaceae bacterium. GTDB lineage: Bacteria > Bacteroidota > Ignavibacteria > UBA10030 > UBA8401 > UBA8401. The sequence goes on along the minus strand of CAYPEM010000005.1, from coordinate 59,368 downwards.
CAAATATTTTCTACGGCTTTCCATAATTTTACGTTCTATCTCGTAGAGCTCACCGAATGTTTTTTGTAGTTCGGCGTCCGCAGTTGAAGATTGAATCTGTGACTCAAGTTTATCCATCACATCCCCACGATCATTTTCAAGTTGTTTGACGATCTTACGGTGTTCATTATACCGATTGACAAGTTTTAGTCCGGTTTCTTCATCAAGTTTTAAAACTTCAATCATCCTGACTTTTTTGTAGCTTTCCAACCGCTCAGAAGGACGACGCTTCCCCTCTCTTAATTCTTCAGGAGGTTGTGCCACAACCATGATTATACCTGCTAATATCAGTAGGGTCATTCTAAAATAGTATTTCATAAAATTCTCATCTCTTATTGTATTCTTGGTTTATTTAACAGATCAAGAATTTGTTCAACATCTTGATCCCTAATTTCAGAGAGTAATTCACTTTCGGTCTGATAGGAAGAAACATCAAAAACTAACAGACCTTCTGTAAGTTTTGATTCAAATTCACTCTCAGTCGAAATATCACCAACGAAATTCTCAACACTACGAATTATCCCATGATTTGACCCAAAATCAATCGTTTCATCAACGAGTGAACTGATCTCAGCTCGTTCCATTTCATTCACCATTGAATATATTGGCGACTGTAATTCTTCCGGTTTAAATGATTGATACATAGTTATCACAGAAAGAACGAACACCAAAACTACTGCTGCTGGGGCAAATAAACGGAACCATTCCGGCACGAATAATGGAAAATGAACATTTTCTGATTCCAGTCGTTCACGAAGACGCGGAAGAAAATTTGAAAAATAATGAGGCGGTATATTCTCATCCGCAACATTCCGCAACTCATTCAAAGCTGATTGAATATCGTCTAATTCATTCTGCATCTGAGGAGATTTTTTTAGGAGTGATTCCATTTCCGCTTTTTGTGCTGGCGAAATATTTCCTTCAACATAATCAATCAAACGTTCGTGCATTTCAATTTCGTTCATTCTTCAAATGCTCCCCAATTTTTTTCACGGCATGAAAATAATTAGCTTTCAATCCACCAACACTTGTATGGAGGATTTTTGCGATCTCTTCATACGGTAATTCTTCATAATAACGCAATAAAAATACTTTTTTTTGTTTATCAGGTAATTGTTCAATTGCACTTTTAATCAGTCGAGTTCTTTCCTCTTTTATCAATGTGTCTATCGGCTGATCATCAGGTGTGCTAATCTGATGAATTTCGTCATCAATTGAAAAAGTTTTATGGAATTTTTTTCTTCGTATCTCATTCAAAGAGAGGTTGATGGCGATTCTATATATCCAGGTGTAAAAACTTGAATCTCCCTTGAATGAACGTAAAGACTGATATGCTTTTATGAAAACATTCTGAGTTATGTCGTCAGCATCATCATGATCGGGAATTATCCTTCTGACTATCCAATAAATCTTTTCTTTGTAACGAAGCACTAATTGATTATATGCTTGTTCATTACCTTCATTAAACTCTTGAATTAGCTTTAGTTCGTCAGGATTATTCATTCAATATGAAATTTTGACAATAAAACTGTCAAAAAGTTTAACCTCAATCAAAATTATAACGAATTCCGACAAAAACATCCCATTCTTTAGCATAATCCGGAGCAAGATAATAATCATTGGGATTGTGTTGAAAGGAATAACTGGTTGAAGTTACTTGAGTAGTAAAACTACTTTGTAATATTTTAAAATCAATAATAAAATCTCGTAATGGTTCATATGATCCCATAATACCGAAAGTCTGCTTTTTTGTGATTGGAGAATATAAAAATGTCGGTGTTGGCAACCTATATTGTAACAGAGTTGAATCCTTTCCACCTTTTCGAAGCGATTCAAAAATCAAACCAATTTCTAAACTCCGAATTGGTTTATAATTAAAACCTATAGAAAGTAAATCCGAATTCTGACCGATCCAATGCCCTAAATTGATCTTATGGCTTTGAAAGGTCGCGTCGGAGAAACGGTGATTATAAATCCAGGGATTCATCCGGGTATATTCTACCAATACTCTTGAATCTGAAACTACGAGATCATAAATTTTTGCCCCAACAGTAAACCCCAATTGATTCCGTTGACGGTCTGCTCTTGCAAAATCTTCTGTAGAGAACTCATCTAAAAAAAGTGATGCATAATAGTTTTGATTTTCAATAAAATTCAGATCGGCAGAAAAGAACATTTGAGAATTATCTGTATCGTACATCCAATGTTCTGCAGCTTTGAAGAACATAATTGGAATAAGATATAATAATTCCGGATTTCGACTGCCATAAATTTGAGATTCTCCAATAGCAAGATCAACACCCTCCCATGGAGTAAACTCAATCATATGTGCTGCGATGTATTTTTGACGGAACACACGGCGAAAGCCGGTAAATCCCGATACATCCGGTACTTGATAGGAACGGAGCGAGTCTATAATGTCTGAATATAACCAACCATGGATATAAGTAAAATCCACATTCTCACCAAGATGTGCCTGTAGTTTTATTTGTGGGTACGAAGGTGCTTTGTTGGACAGGATGATATTTCCCTGCTCTCCGGCTCCCCAGACATTATGCATCTTTTCAACCGAGAGCGTCACAAAATCAAAATTAACATTCACCTGAGCATCGATCGGATCATAATTAATAAAACTTCCTAAATTTCTTGCAATCACTTGTGCGGGTTCCGGTGACAGTGGGCGCGCTGAACTGATATAAGAACCGGATTCAGAATTATCCCGGAACATAAAATATGCTCCGACTTTATTTCCTAAATAACCATAAACATTCAGGCCATTTGATGTCACACTTGTATGCTTTCCATCCGCCCGTTCATGATATGAATAACCGCCGATCAGATCGATATTAAAATTACCGGGTTCACTCTTATATTGATATAAATGCCATCGTTCTTCAATGATATTCTCGTATCCAATATTTTCTAATTCTTGAAAAAATTCTTCTTTATAATAAAATTGTTCTTCTTGTTCAACTTGAGTTAAGAGAGCTGATGTCGTATCGATCTGTACAATAAATTTCGCGATTGCTTCACGTGAAAGAGGTTTCACAGCATCACGATAGCCGCTAATTATCTGCTTAGCTTCCATTTTATCCAAATATTTATAAATGGGATGAGTTGCAGAAAGATAAACGGATTGTGATGATAACAATAGTGGGAACAAAAATAGCAAGACTTTAAACATTGAATTCAGACCTTTTGTATTTTAATGATTTTTTTCATTCATTATTTCAACAAATTTCTTTGCAATATCTCTAGGACGAGTGATTGCTGAACCAACAACAACTGAAAATGCCCCTCGGTGCAAAGCCTCTTTCGCCTGTTGTGGACTCCAAAATCTTCCGGATGCGACAACAGGAATTTTAGTCCCTCTGAATAACTGTTCGATAAGATCAAAATCAGGATCATCGGTAGCGAATTTTTCCGTATAGTGAGTGAAACCAGAGAGTGTGCTTGCAAGAATATCTGCTCCCATTTCTGCCGCTCGAATCCCCTCTTCAAATGTGGAGATATCTGCCATCAATGGAATATCGTATCTATTTCTTACTTCATCAAAAAATTCTATACCATCCATTCCATTAAGACGTTTTCGCGGGGTAACATCTAGAGCTACGATATCTGCCCCCGCATCAATAATTTGGTCTATATCTTTAAAATCAGGTGTTATACAGATCCAATTATTCTCAAAGCGACCCTCAATTAAACCGATAATTGGAAGATCAATTTGTTCTCGAATTGCTTTGATATTGTCAACTCCTTGAGCTCGAATAGCTGATGCGCCTCCCATCTGAGCTGACAGTGCAAATTTTGCAATAAGTTCAGGTTTGTTGAATGGATCATTACTTTCAGAGCGACAAGATACGATAAGCCCGTTTGAAAGTTTTGTTATAAATTCATTCATAAAATTTTATGTGTAAGAGTGAAATTTCTATGATCAACCGATAATCATTAATTAACAATTTCTTCTGAGAGTTGTTTTAATCCTTTTTCGACATCACCGGAAATGTGCATATATAATAACCGTAAGTTTTTATTTGCAAACGATTGATAATCACCTAATGATTGAGCATTCTTCAATATTTCGAACGAAAATACTTCACCGGGAATCTTTGAATCTTGCGGTTCATCTCCAGCAATAATCAAAAAAATTCCATTCGATTTTCCACCTTTATGCAATTGACCAGTCGAGTGCAAATATCGAGGACCAAAACCAACTGTTACCGGCAGACCAAACATTTTTGTCAACTCTTCTCTCAACGAATATAATATTTTCTCGTTTATCGGATTTTGATCGATATAAGCAAGAATCGCGATATAGTCTTCATTTTTTATTCCTGAAAAATGCTTTTTTAATAACGCAGATACTGAAGTTGTGGAAAGTTTTGATATATAAGCAGGTTCTGCAAAGATAGAATATGGCTTTTGAACAATTGCCGAATTATTTACCGGAAGTTTTCCCTTAGCTTTAAACTCTTCGATAACTCTTACAGTGTTATCCTTACTTTCCTTAACATTTGGTTCATCGAAAGGATTGATTTTTAAAACAATAGCAGATATTGCGGTTGCAAACTCCCACATGAAGAATTGTGATCCAAGATCATACAGGTCTTTCAAGATGATGTTGGCAAACGGAATATTCTTTTTTATCAATTCATTTTGCAGCAGAGAATATTTTTGTGAATCTTTTTCGAGCAATAAAAAAATGAAGAAGCGATCTTCGCCAAACTTATGTGCATCAAAACTTTGCGGTATGATCTCTCCTTCTACGGGTAAAATTCCTTTCCCTTCTTTTCCAGTACTTTCAGCGATCAACTGTTCTGCCCAATATCCAAATGATGCAATCTCTTTAGAAAGTATAAATGTCATTTTATCGATATCTTCATTGTGTGCTTCTCCCATCAACAAACCGATCTGAGCTGCGGGATTTTGAACAGTTTCAAACCTGCTCTGTTTTCTCATCTCATCAGCTGAATGGAGAATTTTTTTGATATCCATTCCAATCAATGCCATTGGGACAAGTCCGAAATACGAAAGTGCAGAATATCGTCCGCCAATATCTTCCGGATTGATAAAAATACGTCGGAATTGTTTTTCCTTAGCAATGCCTTCCATTTTAGTGTCCGCATCAGTAACAGCAATAAAGTTTTCACCAGGGTTCTTTTTGATACTTGAAATTCGATCGTAGAAATATTGATAGAACATATTTGTTTCTGTCGTTCCGCCGGATTTTGACGCTACGATGAACAAAGTCCTCGCTAGTTCAATCTGCTGTTCAATCCGCAGGACTGAAGTTGGATTTGTACTGTCGAGGACAAGCAATTGCGGGAAGCCATCTGTTGAACCAAATGTTGCACGACATACATCGGGGCACAAACTACTGCCGCCCATTCCCAAAACAACTATATGCTTAAATCCAGAATTTTTTATCTCAATACCAAAGGAGATCAGTGATTCAACATTGGTTATCATAAGATCGAGACTATTCAACCATCCAAGACGATTAAGAATTGATTTCTTGTGAACTTCTTCGCTTCGCCATATCGTATGATCTTTTTCCCAAAATCGTTTGATTATAGAGTGGGTTGCAAAAGATGTGAACTGATTGTTGAGATTTTCTTGAAGCACACCTGATGAGATTGAAATTGAAGGCATATTTCCTCTTTAAATTTGTATAATTCTTTATGAATATAGCCAGAAAAATCAAAAAAGGCGATGAATATCATCGCCTTTAATGACTGCTGGAACGATTGAAAATATTCAATGCTTAAATAGTATCGTTCCCGGGATAATACCAACGGTTACAGAATCTTTTATAGAAGCATTTTTTTCGTAAATGTAAACTTTTCCATTTGAGTTATAATCTTTTGCATCTCCGAGGTAGATTCGTTCGGTTGCATCATCAACAGCAATGGAGTACGATGTTCTTGGAATAAATTGTGGTAAAATGATTGAATTTGATTTTGTATCAAATTTTAAAACTCCATCCTTCACCACAGTAAATCCGTATCCTTTGGAAGAAACTGCCAATTCATTTGGATGGCCGAAAGTTGCTAGAGGCAAAGGAATTGTTGTTTTCAAAACAAGTGTTTTTGGATCAATCACAACGATGCTTCCCGGTGTATCATTGTTTGAGTCACTATAATCTGTAAACCCATTACATAAAACCATTACTTCTCCATCATTATCAATCGCAATGTCGGCAGGGGATCTCCCTACGTTGATAGTAGTTACAACAGAATCTAACGCAGGATCAATAACCGAAACAGTGCTGTCGAAACCATTGCCGGAATTGCACACGAATATTTTTCCATTTGCTGCAATAATTCCTTGTGGATTCATTCCGACCGAAATATTCGCTTTTATAATTGCATATGTGGTCGGATTGAAGGAGGTTACAGTTCCTTTTTTGAAATTTGTGAAGTACCCTTTTGAATCATTAAGAATAGTTATTTTATATGGTGAATTTCCAGGGACTGTAATTATGCCTAAGGATAAATGCGTGTCCGTTGATATAATTTCTATTTTATCTGAATTGTTCACAACGATAAATGCTTTGTTATTGTTGAAAACAATATCATTCGCTACATCACCAAGTGAACGAAGATTTGCTGAGTAGAATACATCAGAATATACTTTATTAGAGTCTGAAACATATACCGTTAACGACGCATTCGATTTGGTGAATCCCCCTTCATTCAAGATATAAATGCCCTTTGTGATAATAGCGTTTTCTGGTGGCGGTGTAAATGGATCATCTTCCTTGCATCCGATCAAAGCAATTATGCTTAATAAAACAATCGTTATTAATTTCATTTTTTCCCTTTTCGCTATAATGAATGATTAGTAAAATGCTATTTCCGAAGTGAATAAATAATTTCTCAATGGAGTAGGGTATCCGGATATTAATTGATATTCTGTATTAAAAACATTATTTGCTTCAAATTTGAATCGAATCATTATTGACGCTATGGCGAAATTGTATGATAAATTCATATCAACTTTGTCAAATGCCGGAAGTACGAACCGTGGATTATTATCTGCTGTTTGATAGCGATATCCGATAAATGAGTAGATCACATTTATCGACACATCATTAAACGAACTCCCAACAATAACGGTCGATGTTCTTTGAGGTGTGAAGGTTAGTATTTTATTTTGAGTAGCGTCATCAGGATATTCACTGCTTGTTTTAAGAGACTGAACAAAGTTATAATGATAATTTATGCTTAAAATATTTCTGAATATATTTGACTTCACAGAAAATTCGAACCCTTTAGATAAGACAGATTGTAAATTTTTTGGTGACCAAACATTTCCGCCAATTGGTTGCCACACAATCTTGTCTCTTGCATCGATGGAAAAATAGTTTAATTCAGTATTTACTTCGAATAATTCTTCGTTCATTCCGGCAATCATTCCCGCATCAAAATTATTTGATCGTTCAGGTTTTAATAATGGATTACCCCCACTGATCCAATAAAGATCATTAAAGGTCGGAACACGATAGTTTTTTCCATAACTCGATCGCAACCGTAACATCGGTTGATCTAAAATGCCAATATTAACCCCAATTCTTGGAGATAATTCTCCGTGTACATCTGAAAAGGAATCATACCGAACAGATGGGAAAAGCAAAACTTCAAAAGGTAAAAACAATGTGTGTTGGGATGATATAAATCCACTATACTGATCACGTCGTGATGGCAAAACCTCATTGCTTGAGATTGAAGCAACCGAAATATCACCACCGGCAATAAGTATATGTTCGGGAAAATTTATAATACGAATAGTTGGAGAAAACGAGAAGGTGTTATTCTTATAAAAACTTGAAACCGGTAAACCATTAATAATTTGATTTGGATTACGATATGTTTGATATTTATTGTAGACCGAAACCGGTATTGACATAGACAATGTGTTCGATAGATCTATCTCTGTCACAGCGTTTACGAAAAGATCTTTATCATTAATACGAGCAATATTGTTTTGATACATACTTGTTACTGCGTCAGGCTGACCTCTATCCGCATTAGAATAGCGTAAGATTATCGTTGTTACTGCAAGAGTGTCAAATATTCTCCGTGCTGTTAACGAGTAATGATGAAGAGAATAATCGGCTCCGTCTCTTTGGAGATTCTTCCGAATAAGACCATCTGAAAAATTGAAATTGTAATTATTCCTTCCCCGTTCTGTTCGTATTGAACTAAGGAGAGATAATTGTTCATCACCGGTGCCAACAGAAAATTGAAGACTATTCATTCCAAACGAACCTACACTGCCGGAAATTGACCCCGTTGTTCTCCCTTTCGGTTTTTTTGTTATGATATTAACCACTCCTCCAACTGCATCGGCACCATACAACGATGAATTTCCACCGGCTGCAACTTCTATTCGATCAATATCCATTAAAGAAAAAATTCCAAGATCGACAGTATTTGTTTGAAATGTAGTAAATCGCTGTCCATTCACGAGTATCAGAGAATAATCTGACCCCATTCCCCTAATGGAAATAGATTGAAGAGCTGCATTTCCTCCATAGCTTCGCAAGGTAGCGCCTGAAATAGAACGGAGAACATCACCGACTGATATTCCATTGCTCTGGGCGATCAAAACGCTATCCGCTGTTTGAACCGTTGACGATAGTTTAATATTAGAAATAGGATTACGAGTTCCAGTCACGACAACATCATTGAATTTGTACACACGAGTTGAATCATCTTCGGAAAAAAGATAACTCATTAATAATAACGATATAATTACAACTCTCTTCATTGATTTTGATCAATAAAAAAGCCCAACCTTCTTTAGTAGAAAGTTGGGCTAAGAAAAATAATTAGAAAATAATTTTCTCAATCCATCCTCAGTCCTCGAAGGAGTATTGAATCAAATATTGGCAGGTCTCCTGGCTTATTTATTTTATACTGAACCGGTCTCTCCAAGCGATCGGTTCAGTATATATAAAATCACAGTTGCGGGTCAGCTCTCGATTGTTCAGATTAATGAATCACGAGATTCCCATTTTCACCCCGATAGTATTATCGGGACACCAACATCGTTATTGAAAAGAACAAAAAATAACTATTATGCTTTGGTCGATTGTACTTTTGGTAAATATTTAATTGCCAATTCATACACTCCAAACATTACCGTGACATAGAAAAGATCACCCATCACTGAATTTCGATAGAAAGGAATTGCCGCCGTGAAACATTCAACCAATCCTGCTAAGGTTTTTGTATAAAACACCCCGCTTTGCCAAACACCAAAGTTTGTAATTACGAAAAACAATAATGACCCGACTATAGTCGCACCAAAAACAACTAGAATAGATTTGTATCGACGAATTACCAATCCGATTGCAACGACGAGTAAAAAACTTCCATAAACCCAAGTAATACCATCATAAAAGCCAAGAAAAAAGTCACTGATGAGAAGTGCTGCTAACGGAAGTATGGGAGCTAACTTTCCATTGATATATACTCCACCGAACAGAGCGATTGCTGTAATCGGTGCAAAGTTCATTGGATGGGGTATTAATCGGGAGAATGCTGCTAAAGCAATCAATACCACAGCGAATATAAATGATGTTTTTGTGTTCATAATAACTCCTTTGTTATTTCAGTTTCTTTAAACGAAAAATGCCTCATATATAATGAGGCACGAAAGATTCTACTAAAAATATTTCTGCCACCTCATTCCGCGAAGGTGTTTCGAACTACATATTGGCAGGTCTCCTGGCTCTTCTTTCTGTTGAAAGAATCACAGTTGCGGGTCAGCTCTCGATTGTTCAGATTAATGAATCACGAGATTCCCATTTTCACCCCGATCTTTATATCGGGACACCAACACATTTATTGAAAAGAACAATATTCCCTGAATCCAAGATAACACAACTGAACTCTGATGTCAAGAATTTTTTCCAAGCATTTTTTTCAACCGCCACAATTCTCCTGTTGTAAAAAACCCGACCATGAACAAACTAATAAACCAAACCATTAGAATTGCTAATTTAATGAAAATATGATCGAAAAATATTTTTGCCGCAAAAAATGCAACAGCCACTGTTAAGACCAGCTTTCCTATACGAGCAAATTCATATTCTATATAATAAAATTTCTGTACAACTGTATACAATGTAATTTCCACCATCATATACCCGAAAATCGTTGCGTATGCTGCTCCCATGATCCCGAATTTCGGGACAAGAATGAATGTAAGAATAATTTTTGTTAACGAGCCGGAAAACGAGGTTGGAAATAAATATTTTGTTTTTTTTTCAATTTGAATACCGGCGTTGAGGTTGGTACCAATACCGCTGAAGATATAACTTAGCAATACCAATGGTACTATAGCCAAACCATCCCAATATTCAGGACGCAAAATATAATGTCCATGAAATCTAAATTTGATGATGTCTTCTACAAACAATGATATTACGAGAAATACAATTGCACAGACAGCAAGATAGTATGTCATCACGCGTGAGAACAAAGCTTTTGCATTTGGGTCTTTGGCATGAGAAAGAAAAAACGGGCGCCATGCAAATTCAAACATTCCTGTCACCAACGCCATGAATATTCCAAGACGATAATTTGCCTGGTAAATACCAACAGAGGCTTCATCCATTAAATACAACAATATCGGTCTATCAACTAGTTGAAGTAAAATCCCTGAAATGCCTACAGGGAGAATCGGTAAACCGAATTTGAGCAATTCCTTAAAGAGAGAACTATGAAATGAAAATTCGAGTTGACGAAATGTTGTTGGGAGCAACATGAGAAATGACAGGACTGATGCTATGAGATTGCTTACAAAAATCCCTTCTATGCCCCATTTGAAATAATAAACGAGAATAACATTGAGAATAATTGTGCAAATAATATTGATTACTTTTATTGCAGCAAAATATTTTGCTTTTTTTTGCAGGCGTAATGAAGCAAAAGGTACTAAGACAATTGCATCAAAGAATAAAATTCCCGAGGCATAAAAAATTAAATGATATAATGAAGAATCGATTAAAAAAAAGGATGTTAATGGAAACGCAAATATCAACAGTACCAATGAAAGAATTGCAGCTACTGTAAATATGGAAATGTATGGAGTGCTAAAATTATCACTATCACTTCCAATTTCTTTTGATGATGCGAATCGGAAATATGCTGATTCCATCCCAAAACCGTAGAACAAAATAAAGAAGGCAATATAAGCATAAATGTTGGCTTGAACTCCAAATTCAGCGGCGGAAAGTACGTTTGCGTATAATGGAAGAAGAAGGAAGTTAAGAAGGCGTGCTACAACAGTACTGACTCCATAGATTGCAGTATCAGTTCCTAGACGCTTAATTTGTTCAAACATAATGAAAAACCGCAGTTTCGATGGAAATTATATTTGATGTGATCTAATAATGATTCGAAATAATTGCTTATGAAAGGAATTCCAACGAAATGTCCAAGGCTTTAGGTGAATGAGTGAGCGCACCGATTGAGATTACATCAACACCAGTCTCAGCAATTGAACGAACGGTCTGCAAATTTACACCACCGGATGCTTCAACTTCAACCGCTCCATTAATTAATCCAACTGCTTCACGCATTAATTCAATCGGATAATTATCTAACATAATGCGATAGATCCCATCGATTGATAGTATTTCTTTGACTTGTTCTATAGTCGTTGTCTCAACTTCAATCTTCACGTCAATTCCTTGAGATATCAGATATTCTTTGCACTGATTGACGGCATTTGTTATACCACCTGCAGCAGCAATATGGTTATCCTTAATGATTACCATTGAATCAAGAGCAAAGCGATGATTAATTCCACCGCCATCAAAGACTGCTTTTTTGTCTAGTACACGTAAACCAGGAACGGTTTTTCGTGTATCGGTGATTTTAGCTTTGGTTCCTGCTACTGTGTGGACATATTTATGGGTGAGCGTAGCGATTCCAGACATTCGCTGTAGAAAATTCAATGCAACTCTTTCTCCTGTTAAAAGACTTCGCGCCGGACCATCAATAATTCCGAGGGATCCTCCTGATTCCATTAAAGCACCATCTTGAACTGTCGGTTCAAATGTCACTTGACCATCGACGTAACTGAAAACAAGTTTTACAACATCAATCCCCGAAATGATACCGTTTTCTTTAACAATAAATTCTGCTTTCCCGAGTTGTTCTTCCGGAATCAATGATTCACTTGTGATATCACCAAATCCTATATCCTCAAAAAGTGCTTGCTCAATAAGTCTGCCAATTCGGCTGTCGTGAAGATAATTCTGTTCCATTATTCTTGAGTATTTTCCGGTAGTAAAATCGGGATATTATCTTTCACTTGGTATACCGTTTTGCATGCAATACAGGTGAGCGTTGAATTCTTTTCATCATATTTAAGATCAGCTTTACATTTTGGGCAACAGAGTATCTCGAGTAATTCTTGTTTCATAATAATTCCTAAAAATATTTCGCCATTAAATTAAGATAGTCTTTCGGAGGACGGATCGGTTTTCCGGACGCAGCATTCGTAAATGCGTGTGTAGTTTGCCCGGTGACAAGTAATCCATCCTCATCATTCCTGGTGATCTCATAATTTATTGTTAGTCTGAGAGTTGGTAATTCTGCAAGCGTTGCTTTCACATGAAGAATATCATCATAGGCGGCAGAACGATGGAATTTAACATACGCTTCAAGCACAACAAGGTATATCCCGGTTTTTTCGATTTCTGAATAAACAACACCAATAGTTCGGAAAAGGTTTGTTCTTGCTTCTTCAAAATATGTCAAATAATTACCATGATAAACCACTCTCATCCCATCTGTTTCAGCATATCGAACACGGATATCTGTCGAAAATGAGATTCCGTTGCTACTCATTCCATGCACCCATGGTGCAGAATTTTTCAATTCTGCGTTCTATTAATTTATCAGATTTTAATTTACTTAGTGATTTTATTTCTTCAAGGATAGCATCTTTCAAAACAAGTGCAGCTTGCTGCGGATTCTTGTGGGCTCCGCCTTGTGGTTCGGGAATGATTCGATCGATAATTTTCTGTTCAAGTAGATCCGGCGGAGTTAAGCGAAGTGCTTCTGCCGCCTGTTCTTTAAATTCCCAACTCTTCCAGAGTATTGAAGAGCAAGATTCCGGGGCAATGACAGAATACCATGTATTCTCCAGCATCAATATCTTATCCCCGACACCGATACCAAGGGCGCCGCCTGAAGCTCCTTCTCCGATAATGACAACAATAATCGGAACTGGGAAATGGGACATTTCAAAAAGGTTGCGCGCAATTGCTTCTGCCTGTCCTCGTTCTTCTGCTTCCAAGCCGGGATACGCACCGGGAGTATCCAACAATGTAATAATAGGTCGTTTGAACTTTGCGGCAAGTTTCATCAATCGCAATGCTTTACGATAACCTTCTGGATTCGGCATTCCAAAGTTGCGATATAAATTAGATTTTGTATCACGTCCCTTTTGATGACCGATGATCATCACCGGTATGTCACCTAATTTTGCAAATCCGCCTACGATCGCTTTATCATCTCCATAGGTTCGATCACCATGCAATTCCACAAAATCGGTGGTCATGTGTTGTATATAATCTAACGTATACGGTCGTTCGGGGTGCCGTGCCAATTGTACTCGCTGCCATCTGGTAAGATTAGTAAATATATTTTCTCGAAGCTGACCGACTTTTTTTTCCAATGTTTTTATCTCATCACTCACATCGACGCTGTCGGAAAGATTCTTTATCTCTTGTATCTTTTGCTCCAATTCGTAAATTGGTTTTTCAAATTCGAGTATCACTTTTGCCATATTAACTCCGACATGTCCGGAAAAATTGTAAGAAACACTTAAGGAAAAAACAGTAACTGCTTTATTGCTGCATCCACTGTTGCAGTGATTTAACAATAATCTCTAAATCTAAAAGTAATGTTTGATTCTTTGCATAATACAAATCAAACTGTTCCTTTTCTTCAGCACTGAGAGTTCCGTTGTTTTGGATATGGATCAAACCGGTTATGCCTGGTTTTCCGCGGAATATATTCCTGCTTATTGTAGCACTCTCCGCAGAAAAATATCCAACGATGCTCATTTTTCCCCAAAGCACCTGCGGCAGCTGCACTATCACTTTACTAAATCCTACATCAGGTTGCGATGAAAACAACTTCTTAAAATATACAAAAGGGGAAAAGCAAATCAAAAGAAAAATGGATACGATAATATCGAAAGCCCTTTTGGCAAACCGATTTCGAAATTTGCCAATGTTATAGTCAATATCGATGAATGGAATTTCATTAAGTTGATCTATACTCGATTTACCAATGATTACTTCAAGATTATTTGGCACCAGTCTGAAATTCACATATCTTTTCCGATTATTGGCTATCACATTCAATATTGTGGAGTATGAAACAGCATCTGAAGAAAAAATCACTTCGCTAATATGATGCTCTTCGATAATTTTTGTTATTGTTTCGATACTTCCTAAAATTTCGATCTCATGAATTCGTTCACCAATTCGCTTACGATTGATATCAAGAAATCCCACGACAGAATACCCTCCACCAGCACGAGCCCGTAATTTTTTCAGGATATCTTGTCCGGATTGTTGTACACCAACAATCAATGTTCTTTTTCCAAACAATGTAGTGCGGTTGGATTTCCTGCCAAATCCCAAGAGTCGAATTGCTAATCTCCATCCAGGGATCAATATCAAGGACAAGCCGCCAGAAATGAGCATGATCATGCGACTAAACGCAAAATCTTTTTCGAATGAAACTATTGCTGCAATGATGACGAATGCCGAAAAAACTGCAGCCATAGATCGCGAGACAGAGAGTTTGAATTCGGTATATACGCCATTCAAAAGTAGTGAAAGAAATACAATACTAGACGGAATAATAAATGTCCAGGGGTACGCGTATTCTGGAAATGTAAAAAAGTTATTCTTGCGAATATATTCCCCAACAAGAATAGTCCCAGACACAATCAGCATATCAATGAGAACAATTGCGAGAGGTTTGATCAAACGGGAAACATCAGCGATAATCTTACGAAAAAAGATACCGGAATAGATGAACCATTCAAAGAATGTGGAACCGGTATGGTGCTTTCTAACGAATAGTCGCATTGCATTATAGAAGATCTTTAGCTCATCAATATCGCTTCGTTTCGTACTTTCACCTTTGTAATGGATGATTGAAGTGGTAGGAACATAAAAAACTTTCCACCCGGAACGTTGGATACGGAAACACCAATCAAGATCTTCTCCATACATAAAGAAGGATTCGTCAAGTCCGCCGATTTGATCATACACTTCTCTTTTCAGCATCATAAAGGATCCGCTGATCGCATCAACTTCATACGACCTATCCGGATCTAAATAGGTAAGATTATACCGAGCAACTAATTTCGATTTGGGAAATAGTGAACTAAGTCCAAATGTCTTTGTGAATGCTGTCCAAGGTGTCGGGAAACTTCTTCGGCAAGCCAGTTGCAGTGAACCATCAGGATTGAGGATTTTACATCCGACCATTCCTGCTTCTTTGTTTAGAGAAAAGAATTCAATGAGTTTGTCAAACGTATCTTCTTGAACAAGAGTATCGGGATTCAGTAAGAGAAGATACTTCCCAGTAGACAAAGTCAATGCTTGATTATTGGCTTTCGCAAAACCTATATTTGTTTTGTTTATGATAAGATGAACCAGTGGGAATCGTTGTTGGACAAGTTCTACGCTTCCGTCATCGGAGGCATTATCAACAACAAATATTTCAGAAGAATAACCCTCCAATGCTTTGAACAGCGAAATAAGCGCGTTATTCAAAAACTCTCGAACATTGTAATTTACGATAACAACTGAAATATCCATTGGTTGGATTAGAGCTTATTGAAAATACTTCGAGCTTTTAATTTCCACACCATAAATGCTGCTTCATATACAATTTTCTTGTTCATTTTTGAAACACCGACACGTCGATCAACAAATACGATAGGCATTTCCAGTAACTTAAAACCTTTCTTCCATGCAAGAAAATTTGTTTCAATTTGAAATGCATAGCCGTTCGATCTGATTGAATCAAGATCGATCGACTCAAGAACTTTTCGTTTATAGCATTTGAAACCTGCTGTTGCATCATGAATAGGCATACCGGTTATCACACGAGTATAGATATTTGCAGAATAACTTAAAATCAATCGTTTCATCGGCCAATTTACAACATTGACTCCTTTGATATATCGAGAACCGATCAAGACATCACATTCTTCCATTTTCCCAAGCATGATTGGAATTTCTTTCGGATTATGTGAGAAATCCGCATCCATCTCAAAAATGAAATCAAATTTATGACTGATGGCGTATTTAAATCCGGCAACATAAGCAGTTCCAAGTCCAAGCTTACGTTCACGCTCGAGAATATGGATCCGAGGATTGGTTTCCATCATTTTCTTTACGATGGCTGCTGTTCCGTCAGGTGAATTATCTTCAACAATTAGGACTTCAACTATTTCGGATTGTTGAAGTACTTCTGTGATTATTCGTTCTGCATTTGGTGCTTCATTGTATGTTGGGATGATGACGAGTGCTTTTGACATTAGTTACCCTTACCTGCTATCATTGTATATACGGTCATTAATAAAATCTTTATATCCATTCGAAACGACATATTCTCAATATAAAATAAATCAAACCGGACTTTTGAACGTACGTCATCGATAGATGTATCATATCCTTGTTTGATCTGTGCCCACCCCGTAATTCCAGGTCGAACTACCAATCTTCGTTTGTACAATGGAATTTCTTTTGAAAGTAATTCTACGAAATGGGGCCTTTCTGGTCGTGGTCCAACCAAACTCATTTCGCCTTTCAATACGTTAAAAAATTGGGGAATTTCATCAAGACGGGTTTTTCGTAAAAACCTCCCTACGCGTGTCACCCGCGGATCATCCTTCGGCGCCCATACTGGACCCGTTTTCGCTTCAGCATCTGCTCTCATCGATCGGAATTTATGCATCCGAAATCTTTTTTCACCGATCCCAACACGTTCTTGGCTGTACACTACTTTCCCAGGAGATTCCATACGAATAGCAGCTGCAACCATAAGCCATATAGGTGATGATAATAGCAAAATGATAATTGAAACTATAATATCAACCAATCGTTTCGCACTTTCTTCCCACGGCTGCATAATGTGAGGCATCACTTCGATCAATGGAAATCCATAGATTTGGTTAGTACGTGCCTGACCGGAGACAATATCATACATATCCGGAATGATCTTGATCGAGACATCAAATCCCGTTGAAAGTGAAACGACAGAAAGAACAACTTCTTTTTGCTGTGAGTCTAAAGCAATTAAAATGCTTCTTACATTATTGGATTTTATTAATTCAGGAAGTTCATTCAACAATCCCAATGTTTGCAACGAAGTATTCTCATTATTTTCAAATGGAGAGACAAAACCAATCACCTTAAAACCTAATGCAGGATATTTTTTTACAGATTCAAATAACTCAACTGCTTTTGGTCCTGTCCCAATAATAATCGTTTCAATTTGACCGATTCCCTGCATCAATAATCGTTTCCTAAAACTACGCAGGACTATCCTCCCAAAACCAACAAAAGTGACCATCAGCACCCAATACATCAATATGATCAATCGGTTGCCGGAATACATTGCGTTTCGCTCATCGTCAAAAAAAATGACAATGAACATCAGGATACAACCCATTGAAATCGCTCTGAAAACTGCTGAAAATTCATCAGTCCTAGATTTTGCGTACCACGCACGGTACAATCCAAAGAACATAAATACTGAAAGCCAATAAAGATACATCACCAACATTGGCAATAGCAGATCAGGTTTCGCTTGATAGACAATGATATTGCTTTCAATCCGTAATAAATAATAACACAACCATGCAATATTAATGGCAAAAAAATCGAAGAGAATTATTTTACGTTCAAAATGTTTCATTCAGATAGTAATTTTGAATATAGTTCAATATGGCGTTCAACCATCGTTTCACTACTAAATTCTAATTCAATTGTTTGTCTAAATGATTCATCAATCTTCATATAAGAATCAAGTCTGCTCAATTTAATGCAAGCATTATATAAATCTTCACTGTTGCCTGTTTTAACCGAGTATCCAGATATTTCATCGATAATTACTTCATCAACACCGTCTAAATTAAACGTTATAACTTTCTTATTCATTATAATCGATTGTGGTAATACTCTAGCTAGCCCTTCTCTTAATGAGGGGTGAATAATAAACTCTACTGCACTAATCATTTTTGGTATCTCATCAGGACTGACCATACCACTGCACTTAACAATATTTTCCAATGAATATAATGTTATAGATGATCTAATATTGCTACCTGATTCTCCATCTCCGATTAATAGATATTTAATTGCAGGGTTATTAATTTTTGTTTTCTTAGCTAATTCAATGATATATTCATGACCTTTTAAAGGAGCAATCCTTGAAATAACTCCTGCGACAATATCCTGATTGTTAAAACCATATTTTTCCCGAATACTATTTCGGGAATTATCATCAATCTTGTAATTTTCTAATTGTAAACCACTTCGGATGACAACAAATTTTTCTAACACCGAAATACCATTTGAGACACAATTACGAACAATAGCATGAGTTACACTTATTATTTTTGAAGAAATTTTCGCGCAGATTTTTTCAATTAATATATATGACTTTGTCAAAGCTCTTGCCTGATAGTTATGGTATGGTAATCCATGGATGGTGTGTAAAATGACTGGAGTATTGGCTAACCAGGCTGCCCATCTACCTAAAACACCTGCTTTTGAACTATGAGTATGAACAATCGAATATTTTTCTCTATGAATAATCCTAAACAGTCTAACTAATGTTTTAATATCCCTAAATATATTAATATCACGAACCAATTCATCTATTACTATTACATTCAATCCTAATTTTTGAGCTTCTGCAAACATATCACCTTCATTTTTTAAGGCATGCCCCGTTACTATATCTACTTTATAGCCACGCTTTACAAGTCCAGATGCAAGGCTAACGACGGTCTCTGTTGCACCTCCAATACTGAAAAGAGTGATGATAATTAATATTTTTGGTTTATTTTCTTCCATTCTACACTTTGCCTTTTAAATGAATTCTGTATTCTTCTGCTAATGAGTTACAATACTGTTCAATACCATATTTTGACAAAACTGTCTGTCTTGCATTCGTCGCAAGACCTTGATGCAATAGATTGTCATCTATAACCTGGATCATTACTTCTGAAAGATTTTGATGATTTCCTTTTTGAAACAACATACCATTTATACCATGTTCAATAATTTCGCTTATTCCATCAACATCTGAACCAATAACTGCTTTTTCCATAGCCATTGCCTCAATCAATGCTATTCCAAAGCCTTCCCAACGTGAAGCAAGAACAAACAAGTCAATTTCTCTTAAAGTTCTAATCACTTGATCTTGATCTAATTTTCCTAGAAATATTATCTTATCATTTAATCCTAATGTTTTAACTAGTAATTCAAGAGATTTTCTTTCAGGTCCATCTCCTACAATTATTAAAGATGACATTGGTTTTTTTGTTGTTAATAACTTGAATGCATGAATTAGGATGTCTACTCCTTTTTGTGGTATTAGTCTGGCAACGGTGCATATTTTAATATTTCTATTTTCAAAAACATTTTTTTTTCGATTGGTAGTAAATAATGATAAATCAATGCTATTATAAATAATTTTAATAATTTCTTTCTTTATTCGATAATGATGTATTAATCTTTGTTCAACTGCTTTTGATATAGCAATGATCCCATCGTTCTTCTTTAATAAGTAATTCTCCAGCATATACACCAATGGTTGACTTCCTATCAAGTCCGGATTGTGGCGAGTCGATAAGATAATTTTTACTCCGCAAACGAAAGCAGCGATCCGAGCGATTATACCGCTTTGTGGATCATGGGTATGTACGATTTTCACCTTGTGGTGTTTTATGATCTTTATAAGTTTAAATATAGAAAATAAATTAAATTTACCATCCTTTGATAAGTTATATATTTTGCATTGTTGGATACCATTTTCAAGGATATTACCCGTTCCTAAGAAGTACACTATTACTAATTCTTGATCGATACCATTAAAATATCGGGCAATATTTTTCAGAAGTATTTCTGCGCCACCGACATCAAAACTATTGATCACATGTAGGATAATATTTATTTTATTTTGTTTTTGCATTAGATCAATTATTGCTTTTTAGTTTTTATCCCAATTGTGTAAAATATCTCTGATATATTCCAATCACTATTTTCTAATGTATCATCCGTCGATATTAATTTTATATTTATAAATTATTTCGTTTAATATATTTTTTACTTCTTTCCAGAATATCATAAAAAACATAATCGCAAATATTAAAATCCCACAGAATGTAGAAATATAAATCTGATAAATAATATTTGAAAATAAAAACAAGATGGATTTTACAATCATTAAATATTCCGATTTTCCGATTAGTTGTTCAGTCCTATTGATAATGAAGAATGGGACCACAAATATAACAGCATATCCTAATAACATATTTAGAACAACCCCTGTAAATCCATATTTAGAAAAAAATAGTACATAGACGACGATTTTAATTACTATACCAACAACAAAGCTTACCAATAAAATGACATTATTCCCTTTTGCATTAAAAACTTTAGTTAATATTGGGTACATAATTACAAAAAAAAATCCAAATGATAAAATCTTTAAGATAGTGGAAGTTCTATCCACTGAAATGATATCAAAAGCACCTCTTTGGAATATCATTGATACAATATTGTTTGATTCAAAGAAAAATATTCCACTAAAAAAAACGCTTAGTAACAATACATACCTAAAAGCCTTTGAAAACTGTAATCGAAGATCTTCAATTCTATTGGATTGAAAAGCTTGACTGAAAGATGGCAATATTGCTGAACTTAGACTCATTCCAATCAAGTACCCTGGAAATCGAAATAATGTTGCTGCATAACTTAGTGAAGCAACATTCCCTTCTCCACAATTTGAAGCAAAAGTACCATCAATTAAGTAAAACAATCCCCATAGTGCTTCAATACCCATTATTGGAATTGCTAAAATAAAAGACCGCTTGATGTTAGAATCAAGCCAACCGGTTTCAAAGAATGTTATTTTTATTTTATACCTTTTGAACAATATGAGAATATAACTTAGTTGAAATATCATTCCTATAATACTGCCGTACACCATTGCGTAGACGGAAAAATATTCACTGCCAACAAAAATAAACCCGATAACAATAAAATTATACAATACTGTCGCAATAGATGGATGCAAAAAATGATTCTTGGCAAACAATAAACTGCGTATTATAACAAAGGAACAATTTAGACTGATCCCAATCATCAATAATTGTGTCATCGCAATGACATGTGAAGAGGTAGATTGCGACAGATTGCTAAATAAATTTAATATGAGGGGAGCTAAAAGAGCAATTAGAAGACATAGGAATATCGAAAATATAATCCAAGATCCAATAAAATTGTTTGAAAATGTCTGTGCTGTTTTTTCGTTTTTATTTTTTATAGAGTAATATAAAGGTGTATATACATTTGACAGTCCATAAAAAAATGCAGCGTAAATTGTAGACGGGATGTATAATGCAATTATATACGCATCATACATAGCGGTAGTGCCGAATGATTTTGCCACCAATACTTCACGAATAATCCCCAACGAATTACTCAGCAATGTTGAAATCACCAATACAAAAGTTCCAGATGCTATAGATTGTCGACTAAATTTCAATGAATTTCAAAGTTATTAACATCAATATTTTTTTGTGATTTATTAATCAATAATTCCCATAGCAAATATGGTCATCGATTATGTTTTAACCTTAAGAACAGTTGTCATTCTATTTGGAGCAATGAGTAATAGTTTTTTCACTATTGGTTTCCATTCACGTGCTTTTATACATTCATAAAATGATTTAGAATCTGGAGATGTCCAAAATATTATCGGCTCTAAACCTAATTCATTAAATAAAGAAAGCATTTCTTTTGTCGTCCAAAAATATAAATGTTTGGTATCTATTTTGGATTTTAGAAGCAGCCATTTAATAAAAACAGATATTTGTGAAAATGTATGTACTTGGATCCAGATTCTACCTTCAGTATTTGCAACTCTTACTATCTCATTAATAACGATTTTTGGTGAATCAACGTGATCTAACATATTATGACTAATAATTAAATCCATTGATGCATTTTCATACGGTAATATTTCTGCCTTCCCTGCAACTCGTTTCACTTTTTCATCTCGATGATTATCATCTAATGTTGAAAAATAATCTTCTAATGGTTCTATTGCATATTTATTACCGATGGGAAGAAAATCAATAATGTCAAATAGTGCACACCCAATTTGCAGTATATTTGTGTCGTTGGTAATTCTGAAATCAGTGTTCTCTATTTGTTTAATGAACAAAGGGATTTCCTTTTTAAAATCTTCAGCGTGTAAATCTAGATAAGATTTATTTTTTACGACCTGTTCCCAGAATCGCTTTTCGCCTTCTTGCGCTACAACCCAATTATTAGAATTCATTTTATCATTATCAATCATTTTTCATTCCTTTCAGCTAAAATATTTATTTAACAAGTTTTGATTCAAAAAACATACTAACACTTTTCCGCGTCAAGAGAAGATATGGATATTCAAATAACGAACACAATATTTTGAAAACATACAAAATATAATTTTTGCCAAAAAGAATGACCCAGTGAGATATTTTTTTGCGGTTAAGATTGTCCAATGTTTTAGTGCTATTCTCATTCTTTATTTTGGTTATCGCATCATAGAAATATTGTCTAATAAATTGGTCTATCACAATAGGCTCATATCGTGTATTGTGCAATTGAAATTGAGCAAATCCATGACCTGTAAAAAATGAATGCAATGAATTCCGCCGCCACAATGTAAAATGATGTGGTGGGTTATCAGGTGAAAATCTTTTCGACACAACATATCGGTCGGTATTAGGCACACTACCAGCGATCCATCCTCCAGGTTTTAGAATCTTTTTTATACCTTCGATAAATTTAATCGGATCAGATTGATGTTCAAGCACTTCGAAAAATGTAACTATATCAAAACTCTGTGGTTCCACTTTTTCTATAAATTCTTCAAAGTAACAATTGTATATATTTTCCGTCTGACAATTTATTTTAGCCACTCCCACAGATTTTTTGTCGAGATCTAATCCGTAAATATCCCACCCTTGTTGTTTCATTTTTTTTAAAAATCTTCCATCTGCGCATCCAATATCCAAAACCTTACCTTTGATATTTAATCCGGAAAAATTGTCCATGAAGGATTTATGCCACCACTTTATCACATCTGATCCCTTTTCATGAAATTCAATATAGTCACCCTCTGCTTGTTCATAATATGATGCAGGTGGCATAATAAGAGGTGTCCAAAATTCTACACCGCAATCAATACAAGAATGACGTGTGTATTCATAATCAATTCCAACTTCATGATATGTTTGTAATGGACCTGTATTATTCTCAGAAAGGCATGCTGGACATTTTATCATAGTTATCTCGTTTGTATAAACTTAAATAAACAACCATCGCCACTTTTTAAATTATGCTTAAAATGAATTCGTTCATTGTCTTTTTCATAATTCCCTATAATCTTTTCGTTTGTTATAACATTCAACAAATAAGTACTTTGGGGTTCCGATAACCCTGTAGCATTAATTTCTACATCAATTATTTGGTTTGAAAATCTATTTTTATTTACAAGCAGTATATATATATCTTTTTTTGGTAATTGTGAAAATAATCCAGCCATTCCATTTGGATTTTTCATTCCTACAATCAGTTTATCGATTGATAACATCTTTGACTTTCGGATTCCTTCATTTAAAGAAGCCAACTTTACTCCATATCTTCCCAAAACTTCATCACTTTGAGGATCATACAGTGGGTCCCAGTTATTTTCAAATGCTTTCTTTGTTTCAGACCATAAAGAATTTGAAGCATGATACACTCCAATACAGTCAATATTTAACAATATATTTCCTAGGATTTTAATATTTGCATTAACTAGTTTTACTTCATCGTATAATTCGGTTTCTTCTCCATTGTAATCTAATATTCCCATTTCTTCATGCCACTGACTTTCTCTTTCTTGAGGTGAATTCCAAAAATTATAATACAATATTCCTTTAGCACCATATGCTAAAGAACTATAAACTTGAAATCGAATGTCTGATATTGTAGCTCTCCGATAAAACCTTTTCGAATATGAACTCCAGTGACGATGAACAGAGACCCAATTCCAAAAAGGGGTTTTATGTTTTTGTGATAACTGTCGAAAGATTTCAAGATTAATAAAATAATCTTTTGTCATATCACCACCAATATGAGAATTATATTTTTTTGCAAGATCGTCATCCCATAGACTATAATTATCGAAACTTAAAACCCGAGGTTTAAAAGCTGTCCATTTGCTAAGATATTTTTCGTAATCATTTAAATACACATGAAAACCGTATGAATTAACATATAATATTTTATTAAATTCCCAGGATGATGTATCGATGGTATTAAATCGAGTGACCCATTGCTCCACTTTGGTAAATTCATTGTCATTCGGTTCATCAATAAAAAAACCATATACATTAGAGTAATTATAAGTTTTTTTAACGTCCAGCATACTAAAGAATGGGAATCCCCCCTTAAATCTATTATCATAGATAATCAATTTTAATACTTGAGTGTTTCTTTTTGTATTCAATTCTGCAACATTTTGAAGCAATGCGTTGTAATAAACTCCATGTATAACTTCAATATTTGAGGGACTATTATTGATAATCACATTCGTAAAATTAGCAAGTTGAATTTTTTCTAAATATTTTTTAATTGCTTCACCGCTTGCAATATATTTATTAGTACCAACCATTTCATATTTAATAATTCCGTTTGCAACTATTGGAAATCTATGATTTACACTTCCCGGGAAATGCCAAGGCAGATTTGGCATTATATCTTGAGCTACGCATGATAACGTAATGATAAAGAAGATCATGTGCCCGAAGAGATTCATTCACTATTTTATTTTTGATGTTGATACAAGAATTGTGGCAAAACTAAATCCACTGAGCAACCAGAAAAAAAATTGAGAGATAAAAGTATGATAAAAAAAACCGTGGAATAAAAAAATAAAATACATAAATGTAAATCCTAGAAGAATATTCTTGATTGTTCCATCAACTTCATTTTTTCTCGCTTGCTTCAATTGATTAAATATTTTAAGAAATAATAGAAAAAATATTGTTAATCCAACAATACCTTGCTCTGCCCACACTTCAATTATCCAATTATGGATTTCCGTTGCAAATCCTGCATACTTATAAGATTCAGAAGATACAGAAAGGAAATTTACTAGGTAGTGGGTCTCAAAATAATTTGCAAAATTAGTATATCCAATTCCCAAGAACCAGTGAGATTGGATCATGTCGATTCCGCCAAGTATTAATTGTATTCTATTGATATTCGACGGTTCAATTATAGCCGACCCGGTAAATGAACGCTGTGTAAATAAATATGTAAATATAATGATTCCAACAATAACCGATGCAGTTATGATCAATGTTCGTATTTTTTTATTTTCCAATATTAGTGCAAAGTAAATTCCACCAACGATCAATGTAAGATATCCACTACGAGAGAGCGATAACAATAAATTCAACAAAAAAAGAAAAAGAAAAAACAAGAGAGTTTTACGTTTAAATAATATATAATCCTTAGAGTAGATAAACGGAACAAGAAAGAAAATTCCAAATAGAACAAATCTTGCAAAAATATTTGGGTCGATAAATATTGATCGGATTCGAATATTCTCAATATTGCCTGAAATACTTAACAGAAGAAATTCAACAATTCCAATTAAACAGACTGTTACAACCGATAGCAAAAAATATCGAATTGCTTTAATAATTTTTTCAATATCATTGAACCAAAAACTAACGGTAAATAATAAAGATATTAATATAGGAACAGTTATTAAAGATGTTATAGACCTGCCAATCAACGACTCTCCCCGATAGATAGAAAATAGCGAAGAAATTGCAATGCTGGAACAATACAGCAATAAATATGTTTCAACACCGATTCTTGAGAAGGATATTCTTCCTTCTTGATATGACATAAAAAATAATGTGTAAATCAATACCGATAATGAGAATGCTCTATAAAATAAATGTTTTAAGAAGTTCAATTCTTCATTGCGTGTAAATCCTAAAAATGGTTGTAGAAAAAGAAAGAATAAAAGATATTGATAAGGTTGAATAGTTGTGAGGATAGAAACCAAAGAGATCGGAAAATCAGAAAGTTTTAATCGTATAGAATTCATTTGATAACCAACACCTTATTAAGAATTATTTTTATGAAATATATTCTTAATATCTTTTTGAAGTGTTTGAATGAATAATGTTAATTGTTGAAATCGTTGTGGCTCGGTGTTTTTTATATTATTCAAATGTTCAGCGAAAAAAATATAAAGTGAAGATAGGCTGATTAAACCAATAACTGTAAAAATTACTATGAGAGATCTTTTCGGGCGACCTTTTTTTTCAGGAACCGTTGCTTTATCGACAATAACAATACTAGGAGACTCGCGTTTTTCCTGGAGTCTTGCTTGTTCTAACATTGGAACAATAACTTTAATAAGCTCATTGTAAATTTTTACATTTCGATATAACCGAATATATTGCAGACCTAAAAGTGGTGCCTTCTTAAACGGGATGAAAACGGATGTAATTGTTTGATCTTTGTTGCCATCAAACATTTCCTCAACTTTGTCGTTCAATTGTTCTAACTCCGATGACAATAATCTTATTTCATCGGATTTATTACCATAAATTTTTTTCTTTACACCCACTTCAACTTCTTTTATTAAAATCTGTGATTTTAATTCAGCTGTTGCCTTAATTGCTGCTCCAGTTTGAGCTTCAATGTCATAGACTCCATATTTTTGCTGAAATAATTTTAAAGAATCCTCAAAATGGGCCAATTCAACAAGAGTCTCTTTATATCGAATTTCTAAATGCTCCCTATTATTCCGGGCAGATTGCTCGTTCACTGAAGTATATACACTATTGAGAATAAAAATGTAATACTCAGTCATTTGTTTAGCAGTTTCAGGATTTTCGTGATATACTCCAATAGAAAGAAGTTCCGCTTGTACATTTTTATTGATAACAGTATTTGTCTTTAATTCGTCTCGCGTATCTTCAATTTTTTTTGTGTCATAGTATTTTTTTAAATCAAAATGATTGATCATTGAATCTTGAACAGTTTTGCTGTTCAACAGCGCAACAAGATAATCAACTTGACCACCACTTGAAGGGAGTGCTATATCAGCAATCGAACCAAGTGACGATAAGGCTCCTGAAGACTGCATTAGCTTACTAATATCAAATCCACTTCCTCCATTTCCTTTAATGGTCGAAAAGGTTATGTATTCATTGGATAGAAACAGAACACCTACCATACTTAGAATGGTACCAATCCCGACAAATTTATATATAAATTTTCGCCACTTAAGAAAAATATCAAGTATGCTGAATTCATTTGTTTGCATATTCACCTAAATTTCTCCTAAATTATCTTACAACCAAAATTATCAAACTTGCAGCAGTTGCTAAAATGCCAAACACCTGGCTATATACTGTTAAATAATAACTGAACGGCCGATACGGTTCTTTGGGTATCCAAACATAGTCCCCTTCTTCAATTGTTGTTTTATCAGGGTCGAGCCATTGCCGAGTTGCCGCCTTGATCACTTTAATATCACTCCGAGCATCGTCGGTAACTCCACCGGCAAGCGCAATGTAATAATCGACATCTTTGTTTGATGAGAATAAAATATGCCCCGGATTCACTACTTGTCCGAATACATACACCGTCTTTTTTTTGGCAGAGATATGAATTTCATCACCATCACGCAACAAAACATCCTTCGATGCATTATTTTTTTCTATAAGTTCTGTAAAGTCTGTAACGACTAATTCTCGATTGATTCGTATATCGGTTTCCAGATAATAGTATGCACTGTCATCAGGAGTAATTCCACCACGGCCGCTCTCTAATCGTTCGATCTCAATATCGGCAGAATTAACCGAACGGCGATACAATTGAGAATTTTTAAGAGATGCGTATTGAGTCACTCCTCCTGCCATTCGAATTATCTCAGAGAGAAAGGTTGAATCTTTTGAAATAGGATATGTTCCTGGATAGATCACTTCCCCGGAAACACTAACATTGGTTGAACGTTGTTGAATATATTCTTCATAGACTACAATCTGATCTCCACGTTTTAAGGAATTATCTTTTTGGCTACCACGAATGATAGCACGTAGATCAATAGTGATGTATTCCGGCGTTGTATCTTGTTTGTACCTCGTAATCACTACTTTCCCGCTATCAGCAATCTTTGAAAGCCCGCGAGCAATGGAGAGCATTCCTATCAAGCTGTCCCCATCAACAAATTCATAGGAACCTTGTTTATTCACCGCACCATACACCGCAATAAAATTCCTTTTTATAGTCTTCTGAGGAATAATAATGACATCCCCATCACGTAATAGTGGATTAAATTCTGTTCTCTTTGTTGCATAATATTTTTCAATATCCACGTGTTGACGGGTACCGTCTTTATGTTCAAGAACAATATTTCTTTGGGCTACAGTCGTATCAATATTTTCACGTTCATCTTTTCTGAAATTAACGACCATATCAACACGCTGCGTTGCTTGAACAAATCGTTTACCCTCTTCTTTAATCGCACCTTTTACTGTAACAACAAATGTTCTCGGTGAAAATAGTGTGAATGATGCCTGACCCGAAAGATATTTCTTTTTTATTTCAGCAATAACGTTTTGTTTTGCTTTTTCTAACGGCAAACCGGAAACCTGTATCTCGTTCACTGTCGGTATGACCACTGTGCCTTCAGGTGTCACTGGAATTTGAAAATTCAGCGGTACGGCTGACCAAATACTTACGGTAAATATATCTCCCGGTCCAACGATATATTCTTTTGGATCAACAGGACCATCCATAACTACCGATAATGTTGAACCGGTGATCTGTGGTTGTTGAGTTTTCTGGGAAGTTGTTTTTGATTCTTCCTCACGATCCCGTAATTGAGCAAAAGAGACAATCGTACAGAGAATCGATAACGAAATGAATAAAAAGATTCTTTTGAGATTCATTATGGATTATTTCCGTTCAGAGTATTGTGATTCATAATATTTTTTATATTCGCCGCTGATGATTCTTTCCCACCACTGTTTATTCTGCAGATACCATTGTACCGTCTTCTTTATACCATTTTCAAAATGATATGCAGGAACCCAGTCGAGTTCATTCTTTATTTTTGCAGCATCGATGGCATATCGTTTATCATGTCCCGGACGGTCTTTCACATAGGTAATAAGAGATTCTGGTTTGCCAATTTCCTTTAATACCAATTTTACAATATCAATATTCTTCCACTCATTATGTCCCCCAATGTTGTAAACATCGCCTATTTTTCCATTATGAAGAACAACATCTAGAGCGGAGCAATGGTCTTCAACATACAACCAGTCACGCACATTTGTACCATCACCATATACCGGAATTGGTTTGTCATTCAAAGCATTTGCGATCAATAATGGAATCAATTTCTCCGGAAATTGATATGGTCCATAATTATTGGAGCAGCGTGTTACAACTCCCGGAAATCCAAATGTATGCTGATATGCTAATACCAACATGTCCGACGATGCTTTGCTTGCAGAATATGGACTGTTTGGGTGAAGCGACGTTTCTTCAGTAAAATATCCAGTTGATCCTAACGAACCATAGACTTCATCAGTTGAAACATGAAGGAATCGTTCAATTCCAAATTCCCTCGAAACATCTAGAAGCACTTGAGTTCCAACAACATTGGTGTGTACGAACACTGCCGGACCAGAGATACTTCTATCAACATGAGATTCGGCTGCAAAATGAACGACAGTATCAATTGAATGATCGTGAATAGCCTTGACAACTTGTTCTTTATTGCAGATATCCCCTTTGACGAATAGATAATTTTGATTTTTCTCAATAGCAGCAAGGTTTTCGAGATTTCCTGCATACGTAAGCATATCAAAATTGATGATTTTATAATTGGTATGCTTGTTCAACATAAAATGAACAAAATTACTGCCAATAAATCCGGCGCCGCCGGTTACAAGAATATTCTTCATAGAACAAAATTTAGTTTAATAATCTAAGAATTTAACAAAATCTGTCAGTATTTCCAATGATTATTGAGTCTAACAGATATAAAGTGTGGAGTAAAACAATCCTGAATGAATCGAATTGTTTTTTTAATGCAGTATCAATTTGGCAGGTAAAAGTCCTTATGACTAATTGTTATATGGTAAATTACATTTTTTCCGGACAAGAAACACTCAAAATTTTACATCCATTGGCAATCACTATTTTTGTCATCAAACAAACAGTTAATCGAGCTTGCATCAGCGGCTTATCATCGTTAATAACGCGGTGTTCGTGATAAAAACGATGGAATGTTTCCGCCACTTCACGCAGATAGGTCGTCAAACGGTGTGGTTCAAAAGATACCGCGCAATTTTGAATGAGTTCAGGGAATTCCAGTAATTTTTTGAGAAGGTCTATCTCTTCTTTCTCTCTGATCAGAGAATAATCGGTATTCTGATTCATCGTATGAGGATTATCGACCGCAAAGTGTTCTTCCGCAGCGTGCCGCAATATACTTGCTATTCGAGCATGAGCATACTGTAAATAATACACAGGATTTTTATCTGATTGTTCTTTTGCAAGTGCAATATCAAATTCTAAATGTGTTCCAACACTTCGCATTACAAAGAAATATGCTACAGCATCGACTCCAACTTCGTCAATAAGATCGTCCAGAGTGTATGTTTTTGCGTTTCTCTTTGACATCTTCACAATTTCCTCGCCATTCACAAAAGAAACCATTTGATGAATGATCACTTTTACAGCATCGGTATCGTATCCCAGCGCTTTTACTCCATTGAGCACATCGGGAATTGTAGCAATATGATCGGCACCGAAGATATCGACGATTAGTTCAAATCCGCGTCGGAATTTTTCACGGTGATACGCGATATCAGGGAGGCGGTACGTTGGTTCTCCGGTACTTTTAACAATTACTCTGTCCTTATCCGCACCGAACGATGTTGCACGAAACCACACTGCCCCTTCGCTGTCATAGACAAGATCTTTTTTACGAAACTCTTCAATCACTTCTTTGATCTTGCCTGTAGAATACAATGTGTCTTCATTGTAAAAAACATCGTGTTTAACGTTCAACCTGGCCAGTGTTTCTTTAATTTTTTTGAAACACCATTCTTCGCCATATTTTTGGAAGAACGATCTATCGTCAACGACATTTTTAAGTGAATCACCTTTTATTGCAATGATCTCTTTTGCTATCTCAACAATATATTCTCCCTTGTAACCTTCTTCAAGAAAAGGAATATCATCGCCCAGTTCCTGACAGTAACGGATATAGATGCTTTCTGCGAGAGTCCGCATCTGGTTTCCGGCGTTGTTGAAATAATACTCACGAGTTACATCATGACCGGTCCATTCAAGAAGATTCCCAATCACTTGACCAAGCAATACTTGTCTGCCATGCCCGGCATGAAGCAATCCGGTCGGGTTTGCACTAACCCATTCGAGATTTGTTTTTTTGTTACGGGCAAAATTTGATTTTCCAAACGAATGATCTTCACTGAGAATCCGTTTAGCGTTTTCAACGATGTAGTTTGTTGCAAATCGAAAATTGATGAATCCCGGTCCTGCAATTTCAACTGCAGAAAGAAATGAATCATTCACCGGTAACTTTTCCACAATCGATTGAGCAACCAGACGCGGGTTTTTTCCAACAGCCTTAGCAAGCATCATTGCAACATTCGTTGTAAGATCGCCGTGAGCTTCTACCTTTGGTTTGTCAAAAATTACTTCAACAGAAGGATATTGCAACTCTGCAATGATGGAGGTGAGTTGTGAATAGAGAAGATCTTTCATTATTTCGCAGTCTTTTTCCTGATAATTTTCTTTTTTGGTTCTTTGGTTGTTTCAACTTTTGTCCGGCTTCGGACTGGTTTTGTTTTGGGAGCAGGGTCGTCATTCACATATTCCATTTTTGCATCGCCCCATAATTTTTCCAAATTATAGAACTCACGCATTTCTTTGTGGAAAACGTGAGCAACAACATCAACATAATCCAATAAAACCCATCGTCCTTCACTATATCCTTCTTTGCGAACGGATGTTTCGCCTTTTTCCAACGACTCATTTTTTATTTCATCTGCAACTGCACGCGCCTGCGTATCCGAATCGACCGAACAGACAACAAAATAGTCTGTCATAGTGGTTAATTTACGCAGGTCCAATATTGTTACATCGTATGCTTTTTTGCTGAGAGCGGCGTTTGCCACTAGTTTAGCAAGATTCTTTGAGGTCACAATGCTCCTTTATCTCCATGGTTTTAATGATTTATAATCTTTTCCAATAACAATCGAAGCGGACACCAACTGATCACTGCTAAATTGCTGGACAACATTTCTTTTATCAATTCCAAGCAGCATTGCCAGTTTTTGTGCTTCGTTCAGCTTTCCGCTTCGGTCGATGATAATCGATTGTTCAACATCGAATGATTTATAATTTCCCATTTCTACAACATCATATCCTAGTGTTCGAGAATATTTTGTCATCACCGTTCCAACTCCATTAATACCGCATCCATTCAGTACATTTATCTGCAATGGAATGTGGGTTGTATCATTCACGTTCTTTGTAGAAGATACGACAGTGGAAGTATTACTAAAAATAATTCCATACAATTGCATACCGGTAAAGAAGACCAAGAGAACAATAGCGATATTTAAGTAGAGCTTTTTTTTAGATTCCTGTTCCATTGTTTACAAAAAAAAAAACCGAGAAAGTCTCTGCGACTGCTCGGTTATTGATATGATAAAATTGTTGGCACTGAGAATACGTTTTAATCCTCGTAACCATCGAGTCCCGAAAACATCCCGCCAAATGAACGATTATATCCATAACCATAATACGAATACGGCAATTCACGGTATTGAAGTCTAATCACAGTATTTTCCCAGGGACGATAATTGATCTCTGCCCTGCTTAAGTATGCTTTGCTGAATTGATTCTGCAAACGATAATCAAACGTGCTGTACGGTGAATTCTGCAAACTTAGATCAACACGTGCATCTAGATTTGGGGCGAATTGGTAGATCATCGTATTGGTATATCGCTGTAATGCAAGTCCATTGCCGCCGAACATAGAATAACTTGCCGAATACGTGTGGTGCATCTGAAAATTATTAGGATTGAAGAGATTAAACCAATCGTTTGCAGATTGAGTTTGAATAAATGAATCCGAAATCTTCGGCTGCTCACTTGCTTTTGTTTTAAATTGAGCAAATGAAAACGAAATACAAAAGATCGCAATAATTCCGAATATTTTTTTCATAGTATCACCGCATTACCCTCATTCAAATTATGAAAAACTACCTGCTTTGTCAATATAGACAACTATTGCCGGTTATTTGTTCCTTGCATTAAGAACATCTTCAGCTTCCTGAAGCTGTTCTAGAGTATTAATTCCCCGTATTTCATTGAAATCATCGGCAGAAACAGCAGAAATAATGAAATGGTGATTCCAGAAATAACTAAAGACGTCGGTAAGATAATATTCATTTTGAGCATTATGAGGATTGATATGCTGTAAAGCGTCAAAAAGATATTTAGCATCAAAAATGTAAATTCCTGAATTGATTTCTTTTACAGATTTTTGCACTTCATTTGCATCTTTATGTTCGATAATTCCTGTAACAATACCACTTTTGTTCCGAAGAATTCTGCCATACCCTGTTGCATCATCTAGGATCGCCGTAAGAATTGTCCCGACTGCATTTGATTCACGATGATGTTCGATCAATTTTGCAATCGTTTCTTTGCGCAACATCGGAACATCACCTGATAAAACAAGAACATCGCCGACATAATTTCGAAGTAACGGTTCTGTCTGCATAACAGCATGTCCGGTGCCCAATTGAGGATCTTGTACGACAGTTTCAATTTTATGTGTTACACTGTTCAAAAATTCAATGACTGATTCTCGTTGAAACCCGACTATAGGAATGATTCTTTCTGAACTTAGTGATTGTGCCAATTCCACAACATGTTGAATCATCGGCTTTTTATTAACCGGGAACATCACTTTGGCTTTTGACGGATCGTTCATCCGTGTTCCTTTTCCTGCAGCCATTATGACGGTCGAAAATTTCGTATGCATAATAATTCCTACACTGTAATGATAGTATTATCAATCAAGCGGGTGGTGCCAAAACGAACCGCAAGCGGAATCAATATTGTTTCACCAGAATTGATCAATGTTATATTTTTAAGATCTTCAACATCTACTATTTCAACATAATCGATCGCTGTCGGATTTTTGGATTGGATCAATTTCATCATATCAGCAATGACAGTCTCAGGATTTCGTTCACCCTCCCCGATGATATGTTCAGCTAATCTCAACGCTTGATTCAAAACAACAGCATTTTTTCGTTCCTGTGAATTCAAATAAACATTACGGGAACTCATTGCCAGACCATCCGATTCCCTTAATGTAGGAACGATTCGTATATCCGTAGGCAAATTCAATTCTTTGACCATTTTCTTTATCAGGATACATTGCTGAGCGTCTTTCTGTCCAAAATAACCGACTTTCGGTTGTACGATATTCAACAACTTCAGCACTACCGTTATCACCCCTTTGAAATGCGTTGGACGAAATTTTCCCTCTAAGACAGCAGAAATATTTTCTATCACAGCATAGGTCGAATATCCTGACGGATACATTTCTTCAATATTCGGTATAAACAGAATATCGCACCCTGATCGTTGAGCAAGTTCGCTGTCCCGTTCAATGTTTCTCGGATAGCGATCAAAATCTTCGTTAGGAGCAAATTGAGTTGGATTGACGAAAATTGAAACAACAACGATATCATTTTCTTCTTTCGCTTTTGTTATAAGCGAAAGATGTCCATCGTGTAAGTAGCCCATTGTTGGAACAAGAGCGATTGATTTTTTCTGATCGCGAGAATTGTTAAGCGTTGAGCGTAGTTCGGAAATATGAGAAAGTGTAATCAAAAAAATTTCAAATAAAATACATTATTAAATGATTGTTTTACCAAAACCGGACTGCATAAGATCGACTGCAAATTCTGCAGATTGATTTCTATTATCAAGAATTGGATTAGTTTCAACAATTTCAAGTGAGTGCATCCGATGATGCTCGGACAGAGTTTCCATAATCAAATGTGCTTCACGATAATCAAGACCCCCTTTTACAGGAGTTCCTACTCCGGGACATTCTTTCGGATCCATCGCATCAAGATCAAAACTGACGTGGATAAAATCGACATCCTTCAGTTTTTTAATCGCTTTGGTTATGATAACGGCCATCCCATGTTTATCAATATCTTCCATCGTAAAAATTGGAATATTGTTCTTTCGAATTGCAGCCTTTTCGCCGTCATCCAGGTCGCGAATTGCGATCATCACAACATTTTTAGGATCCACTTTTTGATAATCACCCCCGATGGATGTTAATTCTACAGCACCGAGACCGATCGATGCAGCAAGCGGCATACCGTGAATATTACCGGATGGAGACGTTTTATCAGTGTTCATATCACCATGGGCATCAACCCAAATGAGTCCGAACTTTTTATTCTTTTTATTACAGAAATTTGCAACACCTGCAATCGTGCCCATTGCAATTGAGTGATCACCTCCGAGAATTACTGGGAACCCGCCGCTGTCAAGAATCTTTTCTGTTTTACTTGCAAGAAGTGTGCATGCGCGCACGATCTCTGAGAGATATTTCAATTTTGGGTTTTTAACTTTTTGCTGTTCCGGTATTTTTGTAGAGATATCCCCTTCTTCAATTACCGTATGACCCAATGATTGAAGTTTTTCCGAAACACCTGCGATCCGTATAGCAGAAGGACCCATATCAACACCACGTCGACCGGCACCAAGGTCCATCGGAACACCAAGTATATGTATATTCATAAAATTTTAATTCATCATTTCAAAAAGATTTGATACCGTTGCTTTAAGATCTTTTCTTGGAACAACGAGATCAACAAAACCTTTTTCCAACAAGAATTCAGCCCGTTGGAATCCTTCAGGAAGATCTTTTCCAATAGTCTGCTTAATAACCCTCGGTCCGGCAAAACCGATAAGAGCATTTGGTTCTGCAATATTTATATCACCAAGCATTGCAAAACTAGCTGTAACACCCCCTGTTGTCGGATCGGTCATAATAGAGATAAATGGCAGACCCGCGTTGGACAACTGAGCGAGTTTTGCACTGGTCTTTGCTAATTGCATTAGTGAATATGCCGCTTCCATCATTCGAGCACCGCCGCTGGCTGAGATAATGATGAATGGGGCTTTTACTTTTATCGCTTTATCTATTCCACGAGCGATCTTTTCACCAACAACGCTCCCCATACTTCCGCCAATAAAGGTGAAATCCATGCACGCAATAACAACTTCACGTTTGTTTATTTTTCCGGTTCCCCACC
>CAYPEM010000005.1:10738-22464 GCA_964409765.1 uncultured Chitinophagaceae bacterium | reverse complement strand
AAATCCATGCACGCAATAACAACTTCACGTTTGTTTATTTTTCCGGTTCCCCACCGAAGCGCATCATTAAAACCCGTTTTCTTGATCGTTTCTTTGATCCTATCTTTATACTTTTTGGTATCAACAAAGTTCAGCGGATCTTTGGAAGTCATTTTTGCATCAAATTCTTTGAATGTACCTTCATCGTATAAGATCGAAAAATATTCATTACTGGTGATGCGAAAATGTTGTGAGCATTTTGTACATACCCACAAGTTCTGTTCCAATGCACCGCGGTG
Source organism: uncultured Chitinophagaceae bacterium (assembly GCA_964409765.1). Taxonomy (GTDB): domain Bacteria; phylum Bacteroidota; class Ignavibacteria; order UBA10030; family UBA8401; genus UBA8401. The sequence goes on along the minus strand of CAYPEM010000005.1, from coordinate 22,186 downwards.
CAGAATCTCACCGCATGATGAACACTTTGTCCACATGCCTTCGGGCATATCTTTTTTCTGATTTTCGGAGGAAATATTTTCCGTTGAACGTCGAAACCAAGACATACTGTACCTTTCAATTGACAGGACAAAATATCTATCCTAAACTTGAATTTCAATGAAGAATTTCAAAAACGACTATTTATCTTTAATCGCTTATAATTTCTTTGGAAGCGTTGCCACAAAATCTCTTAAATACATCGGTTCAAGATACAAAAAATCGGACAATTCAAACTCTTTTTTCTTTCGTTCAGCCAAAATTCCTATGGAAGAAGCATTAATGGAAGGCTGATCAAATATTGCATTGCGAGATATTCCTTCTATTTTGATTTCTTCTTTTGATTTGATTGCATATTCACTTTGTAAGATAATTTCATTTTGTGAAATCGAATAAAAAGCATAAAACGCTTCATCTCTTTTTGCATCGATCAAGGAACAAAAATTCTCACCTTCTTTTGTTGAGCGGTTTTGTCTATATGATTCTGCTATTCCATCAAGAGTCGGAACAGTGATAATGGGAATATCCAATGCTAACGCAAGACCTTTTGCAGTGCTGAGACCGATACGCAAACCGGTGAATGAACCCGGACCGATCGAAATAGCAATTGCTTCCAGTTGAGTCTTTTTCACGTGTGCTGATGTTAAAACATCATCAATCAGTAATAACAATCGTTCAGAATGAATATTCTTTTCTTTCAAGGAATTCTCACCCAATACCATTCCATGATGGACAAGAGCTGCACTGCATACTTCCGTAGCTGTTTCTATCGCAATAATCATAATTCTGTTATTGTAATGATCCGATCATTTTCATTGTCGCCAAGTAAAAAATGAATATCGAATCTTTTTAAAGGAAGCTTTTCCAGAACCATATCTGCCCACTCAAGGACACAAACACCATTTCCAAAGATATATTCGTCAAAACCTATTTCATCCAGTTCAGTGATTGTCTTTAACCGGTAGAAATCAAAATGATATAGCGGAAACCTTCCCCCGATATGTTCATTGACAATCGTGAATGTAGGGCTGGTAACATTTTCAATCAGTCCTAATCCGTTCGATATACCTTTTGCAAATCGCGTTTTCCCGCTCCCCAAATCACCGTATAAGGCTACCACACTTCCCGAAGTCAACTGTCCGGAAAATAATTTTCCGGCTTCAATGGTTTCACTTTCGTTATGGGTAACGATCTTTTGCATTACACTTTTGGTTCCATTGTTACCACCGGAAGGATCATCTCTTCAAGTGAAATTCCGCCGTGCTGAAAACTATCCCGATATTGATTCAGATATTTATGATATTCCGTTGGATAAACAAAATAATAATCTTCTTTTGCTACAATATAGTTCGTTGTAACTCCGCGCTGCGGAAGTTTAAAATCCTTCGGATTCTTCAGAAAGATGGATTGTTTTTCATCGGATTTGAGATTGCGTCCAAACTTGTAGCGGAGATTTGTTGATGCTTCCTTATCACCGATCACTTTTGAACCGCGCATACAACGAACACTTCCGTGATCGGTTGTGACGATGATCTTCACATCTTTACGAGTTGCAAGAGCCTGGAACATTCCATACAGAGAAGAATGTTTGAACCAGGAGTTCGTCAATGACCGGTATGCTGACTCATCAGGAGCAATTTCTTTAAGGATCGGATCATCCGACCGTCCGTGAGCAAGCATATCGACAAAATTAACAACGATCGCTGTCAATTTATTTTGTGTATATGAAATGATATTCGATTGCACCTGCCGTCCGAATTCAGGATCGAGAATCTTCACATATTTCGGTTCGGATTTCATCATAACCTTTTTCCGTTCCAGCAATTTGACGAGAAGTTCTTTCTCATATTTATTGTGACTCGATTCGCTGTCATCTTCCCCCTGCCACAGGTCAGGATAACGCTGTTCAAGTTCCAGCGGAAATAATCCGCTGAAGATTGCGTTCCGTGAATACGGCGTTGCAGTCGGAAGGATCGAATAGTAATACTCCTTTTCGATTGAATATAATTCACGAAGATATTCTTCCATCACAAGCCACTGATCCAATCGCAAACAATCGATGACGAAAAGGAACACCGATTTTTTTTCATTCAATTGGGGAATAACATATTTCTCAATGATCTCTGTGGAAAGTGCAGGGCGGTTATCTTTTTTATTGATCCAGTTTTGATAATTTTTTTCAACATATTTTGAAAATTCCGCATTGCTCTCTTTACGCTGGTCTGCAAGCATTTTCTGAAGGCCAAGTTCGGGATGTTTATCAAGTTCCATTTCCCAATTCGTCATCTTCAGATAGAGGTCGATCCATTCCGTATAATCCATTGGGTTCAGCAGCATTCGTGAAATGGAAGAGAATTCCATCGTATAATCACGCGAGACATGTTCACCCTGAATTTTTTTACCTTCTAAAAACTTCTTGCAGACAAGAAGTATCTGGCTTGGATTAACCGGTTTTGTCAAATAATCGGAGATCTTTCCGCCGATCGCTTCCTCCATCAACGATTCCGCCTCATTCTTTGTTATCATAACAACCGGAAGTGACGGTGATATTTCTTTAATGACAGCAAGAGTTTCAAGTCCACCTTTTCCGGGCATCATCTCGTCAAGAAATGCAAGGTCGAATTGTTTTGTTTTCACAATTTCTATCGCATCTTCACCATTAGCGGCAGTGTCAACGGAATATCCTTTTTCTTTCAACAGAACTATATGTGCACGCAGCAATTCGATTTCATCATCGACCCAGAGAATATTTCCTTTTGAATGTTCCATTATTCCTACACACTTTCTGCTTTAGTAAAACTATTGAATTGCAATATGCACATCAACGCCTCCTTCATTGGAGGTCGAACCAGGAATGCGTGATCCCCCTTCATCAGGGGCGATTTTTGTATAGCGATAGAATAATGATGCTGTAACCCGGGCACTAAGCACATATCGAACTCGAGGTTCCATCTGCGTTCGAGTTGATCCTTCACCGGGGGTTCCTTTGCTGTTGAACGATTTTCCCTTCGCATCATACGTTGTTCGGGAATTCTTTGCAAATGAATAGGTAAAACTAATATCGATATCGTTTTGCAGACTGAGTCCAAACAAAGGTATCTCAAATCCGGATTTTGCAAAACTGCCGGTAATCGACATATCGTTTCCGACTGACTCTACGATATTTTTTGATGACGGTGAGAGATCGTACGTCACGTTCGATCCGTAACGAACATTCGCACTCATCGTGCCCTTCAGCACTTCTTTGAACGAAACACTCAACCCTGCAAGAGGCGCAAAGGCATAGGATATACGCTGCGATTGAGTCACTTCTCCGCCCCCAAGACTTCCAATAAATGTACGAGAGTAGTTTGACTGATACGCATGATCAAGACTTACCCGTGTAGCAAAACTTTTGAACAATGACATCTGTTCCAAACCATCCCATCTAAAAGAATAGTTCACCCGCGGGAAATATTCTCCGAACAATTTTTTGAGGATCGGCAGAGATTCAAATCCCTCTTCGAATGCCTTAGCAAGTTTTTGATCTTGATTCGGTGCATTATCGTTAGGTACCGATTCTGCATAAATTTTTCCGACCTGTTCTATACCGCTTTTGAACATTGAAAAAAGGAACACCGGTGGAAGCGTAAAGAAAGAACGTTCAATCGATCCACCGGTAGCGATCGATCTGCTTCGTGCCAAACCGGTAGCAGAATCTATTTCAAGCGTTGTTGTTCGGGAATAATTCCAGCCAAGATTCCAATTCAGATCAAGCCGTGCACCCGTCCACAGATCCCTGCTCGTTCGGAATGAAAGTTTATTGTTTTGTGTAAATCCATCCGTAAGTCTCACACCTCGTGCACGTAACTCTTTGTCAGCATCCGTATTGAAACCAACAAATGGAAATTGTGGTTTGATAAAAATGTCAGTAATACTTGCTCCAGGACTCGAGACTAATCCAAGTTGGTATGCTCGTGTGGGACCAAATTCCGGTTCCGATTGTTGAATGAATGGAACACGTCCAAAGAAATTTGTAAATCCCGGCCGGCCAGGAACGCCGCCATTATTCGCAGTATTATTTTGCGTAAAGTTGACATTGATCTTATCATAATCAAGGAACGGTGTTTTGATAAGGATTCTGGCAAATCCGATCAATCCTTCTCCTGGTGGTTTTTTTTCGGTGACTGTAGTATCAACAGGTTCGGATGGGGTAGAAATCTCCGGAGTTACTTTATCAGGTCCCGGTTCTTCCTCGTCACGGTCACGATTCCCGCGGGAAGGAGTCGGTGTTGGGACTGCAACATCACTTACAACACTGCTTGCCGGAAACCATGTCTCAACAAATGATTTTAGACTAACATCAGAACTAAAGGATATACTGTTTCCCCATCCTGTTGAGATACCTTGTGCCCCAAGTTGAAGAGAATTTTGCCATCGATATCCAACATTATATCGTGCAGTTAACGTGACATATTTATTCAGATCAAAAATTGCAGGAACTTTAGGGCGAGTATTTAACGTGACCGATTGATTATATGAATTATCAAAACCAAAGTTGATGAGTTGATCCTGTAAAAAAATCTGATTCATAATCTGTTGAAAATCCCGCTGTCGTCCATACCGGTCAAGTTCAAGATGGACCATTGAACTTGAAACATCAACTGAATAGTCGCCGGAAAGATTTAACAATCCATTTTCTGTCAACTTCCAAGCAAATGAAAAATTTCGAGATGAGGATAGACCACGGATAGGATCACTGTCTTTGGGTTGATTTCTAAGCCGTTCGTTTGAACGCGACCGATTGATATTAAATCCTGTGCTGATATTGGAAATTGGTATATAATATAATTGCAGCTGTCTGAACTCTTCAAGGAAGAATAGATCCTCAAAAAATCCAAACGGCTGAACAAAATTATCCGGTGAAAATGAATATGCATAACCAATACGTGCATTCCATTGCCACGACGTTTGCGATACTTTCAAAGGGCTTCTTGAAGATGATGTTGTATAACTGAATCCATATCCAATCCGATTGAAAATGTCCCGAAAGAACCAATTATTGGATGGAACATTTATTTTAAACGATGGCACAGCATAGGTATCGGTCGTAGAAAGTGTCTGTACTTCTGACAGCACTTTCTGTTTTTCCTGTTCTCCCTTTTCCGCAGAGTTTGTTGAGTCTCTAACAATATCTCTTTGTAGATCAGCAGCTTTTGAAACAAGAACATCGGAACTCGGTTGATAGAGCGGAGTTGTAACTCTTTCACTATGTGAATAACTGAATGGTAATTGAGTCCCTGCCCATTCTTGAGGGAAAAAACGATCGAATGCAAGATTTGTCGATACATTCCAGTTTTTATTGGTCTCACGACTTCCAAATCTGCTTTCAAGACTATGGAAAAACGGATCGACCTGACTATACGTAAATGCTATCGATCCAAGATCGGCCAATTTTACACTGGTGCTAACACTATATGCCCATCCGGGTGTATCATCAACATCTGCAAGACGCAGTTCATTCACCCACACTTGACCCGAAACTCTTCGTTCAGTTCCAACAATTATAGGATTTTCAACTCCAACCGATATGAATGTTATTCGAGTCAATGTTGGATCTCCAAGCACTGCATACTCTGCACCTTCCTGACCGCCAGGAACAGGGAGTGGTCTTCGAATAGTTTTACTTGTCCGGCCTTGCTTCAATGAAGTCAAATCTTCAAAACGAATCGCAACATTATTACGAGAATCCCATCCTGGATAAACCGGTGCTTTATATTCGTAATAGTTCAAACTATCTGACCCGAAACGAATATACATTTTCACTGAAGCTTTATCTGCAGTCGTTGCCAGATTATCGCTGCCATGGACGAACATTTTCATTTCACGATAGCTGAACACATCCAGCGGTCTGTACGAATATTTTTTGATCGCTTCACGGCTTTCACCATCGGGCAAGTTAAAGAAATTCAACGCGAGCGATTGTTCATTACCGTACACTTGTTCATCGGGTTTTGTTCTATCACGTTCTCGAAATACTCCTGGTGGTGATCCGTACCCTTGCAAAGAATTATCTTCAATATTAACGACAGAAACTTTGAATGTTGGATCGTTCTTCTTTACTTCTTCCCATTGATTTCCAATAAGATTGAATTCAACAAATTGTATTTCAAACTCATCAGGATGACCGGTAAGCCACATTCTTGCATATTGAATATTCGTCTGATCAGGTGCTCCAATTTTGTTCTTAAAACCATTGATCGGAATTCGATATTGGAACCAGCCGTTTGCTCCTCCGCCAACTTTTAATGGATTAGCATCAGTCGTATCCAAATTCAATTCATATTCATAATAATTATTTGCTTTGTCCGTAATACTATTCCTGTTCAAATCCTCTGAATCGGGGAACCGCCCAATTTCACTATTTGCATTTCCTTCGGTAAGATTGACTGATTCGAAATTATTCTTGTCGTTGTAATTATAATCATCACCGGAAGGATCACCGGCAATTTCAGGAAAGAGGATTTTATTTGCTTCAACAAAAGAAGCATACTGAGATTGTTCCTCACCATTGAAAATGCCATCCAGCCCCGTATCTTCACCAGGGTTAAGAATATCATTCTTAAATGTTCCCTTATCCTCTGTATCCCAATCTTGTTTCGGATTTAGAAATACATCTTCACTGATCGATCCAAGATCAATGAATACTTTCCGTGTCGTATCAATGGTTCCTCTGGTAACTCTTACCCATACCTCGATAAATCCGACATTTTCCTGAACAAGATTTATTGCGCTAAGTGAGATTAGTTTTTGAATACCACCCCAATTTTTCCGCGGCTGCTGTAATAACGTTGAATCAAGATTTGGTGAAAAATTATAAGCCCCTCGTTTTTGGGGATTGTAATTCAACGTTAATGCTTGAATTCTATCTTGTCCTCGTCCAACTTGTTTTATCGGTTTACCTTCTGCATCGGTCCCATAGATATCATTGATATAAATTCCATTCGGTGGATTGTACCAATAGGTTCTTGCTTTTGAAAAACTTTTACGAAGATCGGTAATGTCTAACGATGAGTCTAAATTATATTGATATTTTGGAGCACTGATATCATGCCATTGTCCATATCCGACTCCAATTGGAATAATACGTTTCGCTCCTTCAAAATCATCGATGTACGCAATTCCTTTTCCGTTATCGTTAGCGATCGTGCTTTTCTTTGTATTTGGATCTGGATTCATATACGCTGCTTCACCACGAAGAGTGAATTCTGATTTCGCTTTTGTATCCAGGAATGGCAGCGCATCAATAGCTTTTGTTAAATACGGTACCTCGCCGCTTGTTTGACCGTCAAAACCATAGATCGTATTGTTGGATGGTTCTTCATTCAACCGTACTTTATCGCTTAATACTTGTTGATCTAAATTCATCATTGTGAATCCGAACTTCGTTTTCTGCGAAATATCCACTTCACCGCGGATACCCATCAACGTTTTTGACGCAAGTTGAAAAAGATCGTTCTGTTCGAATTTCACCTGCAGGCTTTTTCCCGGAACCAACGCTTCCTGTTTTCGAATGACAACCTGTCCGATGATATAATCCACTGTATAATCTACGTTTGCAGTCAGCAATTGACCATCGAGCAGTACTTGAACACTTCCTTCCACAACATTGAAACCAAGATTGATCGTGTTGGAACTCGATGCGGTGACCTTTCCTGTAATGACAAACTTGTCCTTCAAATTATTATTTTGTGCCGCAAGATAGGTGGTATCATAAAGGTTATCATAGATATACTTTCTATAAATTGTATCAGGCAGTGTTGGTTCATGTTCCAATAATCCAGCCCGAAAACCATCGGTAAACGGTCTGAGTGTGGGAAAAATAATCTCACCCCGTTCTTGATCAATCGTATACTGTGTGAAATCAAATATATCATCGGGCGTACTTCCGCTTTCCCCATTCCTATCTAATCCAAATAATTTAATGATCTTTGTTTTTCCGATAACATCCACTGCTTCCTGACCTGATTCTTTGTATCGCATTTCAAGAAAAAATCCTTCTTTTTGAATTTTACGTCCTCCCAATGGATAAATATTCTTTAACATCATTGAGAACATCACTTTATCTTGAGGTAAACTGTAATTCAATGGTTTTACTAATTTTAGAACAAGGACGGTATCGTCTCCCCGTTCGAAATTTGTAGGAGTGCCATAAATCAGATCATCGTCAGGTCCGGTTGAACCATTTTCAATTCTATATGATATCGCAATAGCCTGTCCATCTTGAACCGATCGGTTCATTGTTAGTTGTCCGGTGTATTGATTCAAAACATAATCTTTCATTGGTTCAAGTTTATCCCAATTTCCAGCAACGATGGATTTTACGGCATCAGTGGCAATAGTAACATCCCGTAAAGGTCTATATTGGCTTGTATCATCAGTATTTACACGAACCGGCGGAAGATCAAAAAATGCATTAGCCCGTCTCATGTTTTCGTTAGCGGCACCGGTATGGTACAACCAAACTTCATATTCATTTGCTTTTATGATAAGACGAGATTGTTCAGCATTGATCGACTGTGTTTTAATGTATGGCTCAAACGAAGAGAAATATGATGTATCGATAAAAAAATGGTCTTTGGAATATTCCCAGGCACGTTTTTCAAACGGAATTTCCTGTGCACCGCCGGAAATACTTTTTTCCTGAATCTGACCTTTCTTTTGCGAAGCGATGGCAGTCAGTTTTAACGGACCGATTTGAAGAGCTGTCTTGATACCAAACAATGCCGAACTGCTGGAAACAAAGCTTGAACTTGTTGAAAGAGAAACGTTTCCGGCTTCTACACTTTGCACGATCTCATCCTCGTATCCGGTGTATTTGATGCGAAGCTGGTTTTCATATTCAAAAGTACGCTGGGTATTCCAATCGGCAAGGATATTCAGTTTATCACCGATCGTTCCGCTGACGTTGATCTGAACTTCCTGTGCAAAATCAGGTTCATTCCGCGTATTTCCATACGCACTGGTGGTTTGTTGGTCCGTGGTTGTATTCCTAAATGCGGCACGGATATCCACAGCACCGGAAATATTCAAATTGATACGCGGCGGCCCAAATATGGAAAAGACAGGATTTGCCGGAACCGGTATATCGATCTTGGTAAATGTCCCTAACAGGTCTCCAAGGTCATCCTTTTTCTTGTTTGCCTTAGCTGATTCTTCTTTCGAAACGAGTTCTGAAAAGTTTTTCACAAAATCTTCTTTTGCACGCTGCCGTACATATTCTTCCAGAGGGACTTTTATGGGAAGTCTGACATCTTTTCCATTGACCGTTTGTCGAACGATCACGAATTTTCCTGTAGAATCCAGTAAAACACTTTGAGAAACGTTTGCCGGCTGTTTCAAGTAGAATGGATTTTGAAATGAAGAAAAGGTCTGTGCCGCTTCAGAATCTTTACGTTTGTACGTCAATTGCTCCAGATATGTAGAATCTTGTAGAATGTATTCTTTAATTTTTGATGTGTCTGTTTTTACACCGGTTGTGTCTATATCGGTTGAATCTTGAAGAAAGAAATTATGGTCAATAGACAGTACACCGCTTCCCGTTGCATTTGCAGAAGAAACAAGAAATGCAAAAATCAACGCGACGGAAAATACCGACAATCCGATAAATAATGCTTTACGCACCGATGACAAGGTCAATGTATGATTATTGAGAAACGTGAATTGAAAAAACAACCAATGCGCATACACGCTGTTAAGAATACTGTATCAAATCTGCGATTGATCGTTCTCCTGTTATGAAGTTTTGAGAGAAGCTTTGAGCTGTCTAAAAGTAGATAAAATCGAATTAATATTCAAGCATTACTCTGAATCTCCACGATCAAGAATATTTTGCGGTATTGACTTTGTCGCCTTAGCTCCAAGAGTCTTTAAATTCTCAATAGAACGCACAATATTTCCTTTCCCCTCGGTTAATTTCGACATCGCATCTTTATATGAATCTTTCGCAGAATCCATTTTTTTCCCAACTTCTTTAAGATCATCTACAAATCCGACAAACTTATCATAGAGTGCTCCGCTTTTTGATGCGATATCAATTGCATTTCTTGTCTGCTTTTCCTGTTTCCAAATGGAAGAGATCGTCACAAGCGTTGCCAGCAGTGTAGAAGGACTGACGATGACGATCTTTTTATCCCACGCATAATTGAAAAGATCCTTATCGGTCTGCACTGCAATACCGAACGAAGCTTCGATCGGAACAAACATCAACACTAGTTCCGGAGAATTGAACGACTCTGCGGTTTGATAATTTTTATCACCAAGTAGTTTCAAATGTGAACGTAATGAATTGATATGATCCCTGGTAAATCGTTCTCTCTCTTCGTCATTTTCTGCATTCACAAGAGATTCATACGCTGTTAACGATACTTTGGAATCGATAATGATATGTTTCTCATCGGGCAGCATGACCACCACATCCGGACGAATGATATCACCATCTACATTTTTTGAGGAAGCCTGAAGCTTGTATTCACGGTCTTTTTCAAGACCGGAGCGTTCAAGAATTTTTTCAAGGACAAATTCACCCCAATTACCTTGTGTCTTCGTATTTCCTTTTAATGCACGTGTCAGATTATTCGCATCTTCACTGATCTTGATATTTTGTTCCGCTAACCGTCTAACTTCCTCTTTAAGACTCATGGTATCGCGTGTTTCTTTTTCATAGGTTGTTTCGACCTGTTTCTTAAACTCTTCAATACGGTCTTTTAAAGGATTAAGAATTGAATCAAGGCTTTGTTTGTTATGCTCGGTGAATGAACGAGACTTTTCTTCAAGAATTGTGTTTGCAATATTTTTGAATTCTGTCGTCAATTTTGAATTGATCTGCTCGATCTCTTTTTTCTGTTCGTCAATTCTCTCTTTCAGATTTTTATTATCGGTTTGTGCTTCAGAAAGCATCTTCGTCAGCTGTAACCCATTCTCACGTTCACCATCCAGAATGTGTTTCGATTCATTCAGCGAACTCTGGAGTCTCGATGTTGCTTCCTGAAACTGAGCCGTTTCCACTTTCAACCGGGAAATTTCAGACTGTTGGAACTCGAATTGTTCCTTAGAAAATAATTGAGGTTGTCCAAATTTTGATTTTGCAGCCAGCCAACCGATCGCACCGCCAATGATAATGCCGATAAAAAGAAAAATAAAATCCATAGTCAAAAGGAATTAGTAAAGAAAATATACAGCACAACAGTAAGAATTGAATACATCAATACTCTTGCATAGAACATACTCCAATTTTTAATACGATTCCACACATAAGAAACAGCAATGGTTACTGTGATCAACATAATTGTCATCCCAATCACTTCCGGTACCGTTCGTGTTTTACCAATAATAAAAGCAAGACTCTTATTGTTCCAGAACATTCCATAGAT
>CAYPEM010000005.1:0-10638 GCA_964409765.1 uncultured Chitinophagaceae bacterium | reverse complement strand
ATCTTTTCTTTCCACCAGACAAATAATTGCGATGTTATTCCGCCGCATAACACAAATCCCATCCACGGGAATAATGGAAATTGTGAACGATGTGCTGCCGTTAAATAATTTGCGATCGGTTCCGGAAAGAGATGATCGATATTCCTTGAAAACATCAGCGGAGATCCGAAGATCATCACGGCTGCTAAAATAATAATCGCAGCAAAATATTTTTTTTGATTCCGAATCACCAAAACCAATGCAAGCAATGTGAGCAACGAAACAGCAATTGTATGAAGAACATCTACTTTCCAAAATACAGACCATTCCTGCCAACTGATTGCAAGTAATTTAGAAAACGAAAAGAAAGGAAGATGAAGTGCATAACCAACAGCCAATACTTGAAGAATTCTCGTTAATTGCTTCCAGAAAGTTTCATTGAATGAAAGATAATCGCTCCATTTCCGCTGTGCAATCAACACAAAGGAATATCCGGCAATGAACAAGAATGAAGGTGCAACAAGACCATTAATAAAATTAAGAACCTTGAACCATGCTTCCTCTCGAAATACCGGAATAAGAAATGCATTAAACACGTGCACTTCAATCATCACTATAACCGCCCATCCACGGAGCAGGTCAATATAAAGAAAACGGGATTTTGGTTTTGCCATTAGTACGGTCGCAGTAAAAAAAGAAGTAGGAAAATTCCGATTGCTGCCCATCGGGTGATTACTGCCGCAGTGTGGAATCTCTTTTTATAATAATTCCATCCTAAAACAAATATTGAGATGACAGCAAAGATGATAATAAACGCAAAGGATGCCTCAACAACTGAAAGTGTTTGACGAATTATTTGCTGCAATCCCTGATTCATTACCGATCCATACAGGATAATCAAATGAAGGATATAAATAAACAGTGATTCGCGTCCCATTAATTGTGGAATAGTCGGTTTTATTTTGAATGAATGTTCTGCAAAGAATATCCCGCTCGTTACAACAGTCACAAATCCTAACCGCGCAAATATGATCAACGGATTCACTTTCCAAACATCATGATACGGATACAATTGGGTCGGAAGAGTTAAGAGAATGAACGATCCAAAGAACATGATGAGACCTGCAACAAGCGTCCGCTCCATAAGGCGTACAGCGTGATGATGCTCTTTCGCATTGATAAATAATGAAGAGAAGATCACTCCGCAAAGAATATATGCAGACCACGGAAATAACGGGAACCATGAAAAATTGCTGGCATTGATGTACGAAACAAACCACAGTGGAAATATATCAACAAAATTCATACTCCACATAATGGGAGAAAGAAAAATTATACTAAGAGCAAGTATTATGGTAACCCAAACAAACTTCTTTTCATCTTTGAGCAGCAATACCGCAGTTTGAAGGATCAACATTGTTGCTGCAATACAATGCAGAGCATCCACCTGAAGCCACATTGCAATTTCAGCATGAGTTGCTTCTGAAAGAATTTTCTGGAGTGAAAAAAACGGCAGGTGAAGAGCATAACCGATCACGATCAATCCAATAAATTTCCCATATCGGCGGACAGCATGATTTGTGAGGGATGTATGTTCTTCCCATTTTTTTAATGTTGAAATACCGAATGCAACACCCGAAGCGAAGAGAAACATCGGAGCAATGAATCCATGGAAGAAGTCGTGGACAAAGAACAAGCCGTGGAATCGAAGTTCGGTCGCTAATAATGCATCAAAGGTGTGTCCCTGAATCATGAACACAACGGCAATAAACCGCAGTAGATCGATGAAGAGATACCGTTGCTTGTTATGGGGCATGGTTGTTCGTAAGAGTTCGGGAATTTTGAAGTTACGCTGAAATGATCTTCAATTTTCTCCCAACGGATTCAAAGACATTCAAAGCATCATCAATATTCTTTTTGGTCAATGCCGCGGAAATCTGCACCCGTAATCGGGCCTCTCCCTTGGGGACAACGGGAAACCAAAGTCCTTTCACATACACACCGGCTTTCAACAACGCTTTGCTCATTTCCTGTGCAACGGATGCTTCCCCAAGCATCACCGGAACAATTGGATGATCTCCTCCAATAATGGTGAATCCCAATCCAACAATTTCTTTTCGAAAATAAGCAGTATTATCATGCAGTCGTTTGACAATCGATTTATCCTTCGATAACAGATCGAATGCTGCGATACTCGCCATCACTATTGCCGGGGGCAAGGAGTTTGAAAAGGTATAAGGGCGTGATTTTTGACGAAGATATTCGATCATTTTTTTCTCGCCGGCAACATATCCGCCTAGAGCTCCGCCGATTGCCTTACCAAGTGTTCCGGTCAATACATCCACTTTACCTAGAACATTGAATTTATCCGGAGTACCTCTCCCTGATGTACCAACAACACCGATTGCATGACAGTCATCTACAAACAGTATGGCATTGTATTTTTTTGCAATTGTCACCAGTGTAGCAATGTGCGCATAGCTTCCTTCCATACTGAACACGCCATCCGTCGCTATAATTTTAAATCGATAATCTGCATTCTTGTCAGCTTCGAGTAATTGTTCCAATTGAGCGATATCGTTGTTCTTATAGATCTTTTTATCAGTCGTTTCAGATTTGCACAACCGCATTCCATCGATGATGCTGGCGTGATTCAATCCGTCAGTATAAATTACGTCACGGTAATTTTCATATCCAAGTTTTTCATTGAACAGTGACGGAAAGAAAGCATTGTTTGCAGCGAAAGCAGAAGAAAATAAGATCGAATCTTCGGTACCAACAAATTTTGCTATCTTTTTTTCAAGCTCAAGATGGATAGATTGGGTCCCGCATAAAAAACGGACAGAAGCCATGCCATATCCAAACTCTTTTATTCCTTCAATCGCCGCTTTTTTTACAACCGGATGATTTGACATTCCTAAGTAATTATTGGACGCCATCATAACAACTTTTTTCCCTTTTACGGTAACAATTCCGGCTTGAGGAGATGTAAACGGGGTTTCAAATTTATAGGTGTTTGCATCTTGAATGCGACGTAATTCTTGAACAAATAAGTCTTGGTAATTCATAAAAACTCCGATAATAATATCTATTTCTTCAGGATTGTTTTATTAATCGTATCGAGAATGATCCATCTATCCCATTGCGATGCGGAAATGTTTCAACAAATCCATCCGCAGAGACAATTTTCTCCGCAATATATTTTGATGCAGGATCGATCTCAAATTCAGGATGTGTTTCAAGGAATTTTTTTACAACTCCAAAATTCTCTTCCGGCTCAATGGTACATGTACTATAGACCATCACTCCACCGGGTTTTAATATTGTAGCCGCATTATTCAAAAGCAATTCCTGAATCTTCACGACTTCATTGATGTCTCTCATTTCGCGTTTGATCTTGATATCCGGTTTTTTCGAAAGCACGCCAAGCCCTGAACATGGAGCATCGATCAAAATTTTATCGACAGGTTCTGTTTGGAATTCTATTCCATCAGCAGCGACATATGTAATATTTGTCAATCCAACACGTTCACAGGCAGTTTTCACTAAATTCAGTCGGGTCTGGTATTTATCAACGGCAATGATCTCCCCTTGATTCTTCATTACTTCGCCAAAGAATGTCGTTTTTCCACCCGGTGCAGAACAAAGATCAACAACACGCTCACCTGGTTTTACGTCCAATAATACTGCCGCGATGCCGGCACTCTCATCCTGCACCGTAAAGAATCCGCGTCGAAATATTTCTGTCTGGGAAATGTTCGAAAGATTGGAGGTCTTTAAAAACATCGGGAGAAATTGTGCCCGTTCGTACGATATATTTTGCAGATCGAACATTTTCATAAAATCTTCCACCGTCGTCTTCATCGTGTTGATACGAAGCGAGAGTCCCGGCTTTTGATTCTGGGCTTCAAGAAGTTTTTCCGTTTCATAGAAACCAAAACGATTCATCCAACGCTTCACCATCCATAACGGAAAAGAATACATCGTTGACAGATATAGTGCTGCATCATTCTGGACATCGGGATAATGAATTCCATCTTTGTTACGGATAATATTCCGTAATACACCATTCACTAATCCGCCGGCTTTTTCGCCGCGAACACGCTTGATGAAATCGACCGCCTCATTTACCGCGGCGTGATCCGGAACTTTATCGAGGAACAATATCTGATAAAGCGCCGCACGCAATGTATTGCGGACAGTGACTTCGGCCTTGGAAAAATTGCCGTGAAAAAAGCCATTCAACACCCAATCTAATTTTGACTGCCATCGAAGTACACCGTGGACGATCTCCATCAGTAATGATTTATCTAGATCGTTGAATTCGCTCGACCGAAGTTCTGCATCAATTAACTTATCCAGATAGGAATCGGTTCGTTCTACTCTGTTTAATATTTTAACTGCTGTTCCCCGAACACCGGCAAACAACATTTTTTGCTCTTCTCTATATTCAACGTGCGGTTCTTGTCGTTCCATATTTTTATTTGGACCATTTCTGCAATATTCATGCTCTGTTTGTCTATTTATATTCTTACAACGGCATACCCCGTTTTCGCCGTTCATCTGTTGTCAGATCGAAAATTTTCCGAAATAACTTTTCTTCAGGATCGCTCAATTCGATTCCTCTTCTGATCATTACCTTCGCCGCAACATTGATCGCTTTCTCAGTATTGTATGTTGTAAAGGTCTCTCCAGCTGCACCCCACGAAAATGAAGGGACATATTTCGGAGGAAAACCCGTACCAAATACATTTGATGAAACGCCAATGACCGTTCCTGTATTGAACGTTGAATTGATGGCAGTCTTCGAATGATCCCCAATTGTCACACCGACAAATTGCATCTTGCTGTCGACCGGGTCGCCGTTCACATACACTTTAACAGTACTATAGTTATTTTTTAGATCACTTGTAACCGTTCCGGCGCCACAATTGACCCAAGCACCAAGGTACGAATGTCCCAGGAATCCATCGTGCTGCTTATTGGAATAACTATGAATGATCGTAGCTTCAATTTCTCCGCCAATCTTGCATACCGGTCCGATACTGCAATCTTGATAAATCTTCGCGCCAACTTTTATAACGGTTCCATCTCCGATATACGCGGGACCGATGATCGTTGAAAAGGACATTATCTGAACATTCTTTCCGATATAGACCGGACCATTTTCAGCATCGATCACTACTCCGGGTTTAATGACAGTTCCTTCACCAACCATAACATTCTTTTCATTCAAGATATGAACGCCGGGGAATTTTTTCTTTGCCGGTTTTTTCTTTTGTGCTTTTTTCAACAATGCAAAATCTGACCGAATTTGATTACCGTTATTTCGTATCAATTCCCACGGATAATGAATCAATTCCACATCGACTTGCTGAACCTGCAGTCCGTCAAAATCGGAGATCGAGAAAATTCCATTCACATGACCTTTCAATGATTTTAATTTTGGACCGCTGACGCGCGCGGCAACTACACTGTCATCATTCACATAGACTACATCTTGTTGACTATCCACTGGAATTGCTTTGAGAAATTTCTCATCGACAATCGCTCGTCCGTTAATAAAAAGACAGCTCGTTCCTGTAATACTATTTACTGTAAGGTCAGGATTACGCAATCGCATATAATCTGCCATATAAGAACGGCAGTGCAATGTGACATTTGCTTTTGGATATGAGTACTGTACTTTTTCTTTTAACGAGAATATTCCGCAGCGAAGGTTAAATGTCGGACGGAAATACACGAGCGGCAGAAGACGGGAATAATAAATGTCTTCAAAAAGACAGATTTGAATAGACATAAGATCCTTTCAGATGTTGCATTATGTATAAAATAAAAAAACGGAATGATCAAAAGAACCATTCCGTTTTTAAATACACACCATAAAAAAAATTATGCTGTTGGCGCCGCGGTCTTTTTCGCATACTTCTTGTTGAATCTCTCAACACGACCGGCAGAGTCAAGCAGTTTATGCTTTCCGGTATAGTACGGATGACACGCAGAGCAGATTTCGACGTGGATATTTCCGACGGCCGAGCGGGTTTCAAATGTGTTGCCGCAAACGCAGGCAACAACCGCTTTTCTGTATTCTGGGTGAATATCGGGTTTCATTGTGATACTTTCTATTAAATTGATTGTAAAATTACACTACAAATATAGCAAAAGTGAAAAGGAGTTGCAACTAATGAATTTACCCTCCAATTTTTGCTAATGCTCTTGCTTTCCTGTATAATCGAACATTTCGCTGATGATCTTCATAATTTTTAGCGAAACGATGTCTGCCATTGTTGTCTGCAACAAAATAGATAAAATTATGCTTTGCAGGATATAATGCTGCTATGATCGATTGTTTTCCCGGATTATTGATTGGTCCAGGAGGAAGACCATAATTCAAATACGTGTTATAGTCTGATTCGAATTTCAGGTCACTTCTTGTCAATCGCTTAGGAACTGCTGATACAGCATAAAGAACAGTCGGGTCAGCCTGCAGCCTCATTCGTTTCTTCAGTCTATTATAATACACTCCGGCAATGATGGCACGTTCGTCGTCATATACCGCTTCTCCTTCTACTATCGATGCCATTGTCATAACATCGTTAAGAGTATATCCCAATTGTTTCATTCTCTGTTGAAGCGAATCCACGAAAAATTCTCTGAATTCCGTGATCATTCTTTGTATAATTTCCCGCTCATCATCCTGCCAGAAAAAATTATAGGTGTTCGGCATCAGATATCCTTCAAGTGTCGGTGCATTATTCGGATAAATTCCTATCAGCGAAGTATCAGCAAAGAATTTCATAAACCGAATGGAGTCAATTCCGATGTGACGTTTTAGAATGCGTGCAAAGATCTGAGCACGGACCCCTTCACGCAATGTGACACTTGTGCTGACGGTCGAAAGTCCCCCTTCTAAATCATTTAGTAGATCAAGGTTCGATATTCCACTTACAAAACTATATTTGCCGATACGCATTTTTTGAGTATACCCGAGCAGACGCCCCGCAATTTTGAATGTGACGGCACTACGGATAATTTCTCTTTTTTCAAGCGAATCGGCGAGACTGGAGAACGATTGTCCTTTACTGACAGTAATAAATTTAGGGGAAGGAGAAAAGGAGTTGGGAATTAAAAACAGAGCAATGGAAAAGATCACTCCTGCAAAAAACAACGCGCCAAGAGAGAAGAGAATTTTATTATTTATTGTTTTTCCGTTCACTCATCGCCTCGCGTTCAAGTTTTCTGGATTCATCGATGATGCGTTCAAATAAACGCCGCAACGCAAGATTGTTCAAAGGCCCTTTGTTATATTTCAGGATATTTTCTAACACTTCTTTTTCTCTCTTCGGCGAATATGCTTCTAAACCAAGCTGCTCTTTGATCTTTCCGATCTCATCGGCATAATGTGCACGCTCGTTGAGTAACTCAACAAGTTTCTGGTCTATCTGATCGATCTTATTTCGCCAATCGTCAATATTTCCCATTGTCATACCAATGATGAAAAAAATTGTCTTGCTGCTTCAACGACATCCTCAATATTCTTCTTTTCAGAAATAGCTTGCAATAATGCCGATCCTACAACTGCTCCATTTGCCAATGTCGAAATATGCTGTATCTGTTCTTTGCTTTTAATTCCAAACCCAACGACAAAAGGTTTTGTTGTATTCTTCTTCACTCGATTCAAGAAAATATCAAAACCACCATCAAATGAATTCTTTGCACCGGTAACGCCGGTGACAGAAACACAGTAAGAAAAATCAGTTGTGATGCTGTCAATATAACGGATACGCTCTTCTGAAGATGTTGGAGCGATAAGGAATATATTGCTCATGTCATTCTTCAAACAAAGAGATCGAAATTCATCACTTTCTTCGGGGGGCATATCGGGAATGATCAACCCATCAACTCCAACTTTCTTTGCATCCTGTAAAAATTTTTCCAGTCCGTAGTTCAGCACCGGATTAATATATCCCATGAGAATCAACGGAATAGTTGTTTGTTTCCGCACTTCCGCAATCAATTCCAATACCCTTTTCAATGTTGCACCATTCTTGATCGCAATTTCCGATGAATGTTGAATGGTTGGCCCATCAGCAAGCGGATCGGAGAATGGAATTCCTACTTCGATCATTCCCGCACCGGATTGCTCAAGCGCAAGGATCAATGGAATAGTTGTTCCCTTAATAGGAAATTCCGGTGTGATGTACGGAACAATTATCGTTTTATTATTTGATTGATATTTGAGAAGCGTTGAGGCAATTCTATTCATTGATACCATTTTAAGGTTAAGCCGGGATTTCCCGACAAAGTACTATAACTCCATGTTCGCGATGGCGGTTACGTTGATTGGAGAAAACATCGATCGTAAACATTTTCGATACCCCACTTCCGCAATCATTGCACCATTATCCGTACAATACTCAAATTTAGGGATAAATAACTGCAATTCATGTAGTTCCGATGCTTTCTTCATTTCATTTCGCAAGTAGGAATTTGCTGAAACTCCGCCCGCTACTGCAATATCCTTTACTCCAAAATGTTTTGCTGCACGAATTGTTTTTTGTACAAGCACATCAACAACGGATGATTGAAAACTTGCACAAATATCATTAAGACGTTGTTCGGGAATTATTGTATCGCGTAATTTATTGTCCCGTAAATAATAAAGAACCGATGTTTTTATTCCGCTGAAACTGAAATTGAAATCATTTTCTGTAGCATATGGCCGCGGAAATTTTATTGCACCTGGATTTCCTTGTTTTGCACATTTATCGATCTGTGGTCCGCCGGGATAACCTAAGTTCAACATTTTAGCCACTTTGTCGAACGCTTCACCGGCTGCATCATCCTTTGTTTCACCAACTATTTCATACTGAAATTCATCTTTTAACAGAACCAATTGAGTATGACCACCCGAAACCGTCAAATTCAAAAAGGGAAATGTCGGGGTTGGCTCTTCAATAAAATTGGAATAAATATGCGCTTCCATATGGTTCACGGCGATGAACGGGATACCGAGTCCATAGGCAAACGCCTTTCCGAAATTCACTCCCACAAGAAGTGAGCCCATCAATCCCGGACCGACTGCGACTGCGATTGCACTCAGTTCTTCCTTCTTCACTTCCGCTTTGGCAAGGGCTTCATGCACAATCGGCACGATCAGTTTCTGATGTGCGCGCGATGCAAGTTCCGGAACAACTCCGCCATATTGTTCGTGAACGATCTGGGATGAAATAATATTCGAAAGAAGCTTACCGTCCCGAATGATCGCAACTGAAGTTTCATCGCATGATGTTTCTAAACCAAGTATTGTCATGGACTGCATAGATAGAATATAAGAAAAGTCATCTGAATTTCAATTCATCATTTATGCCACAGAGGTCACAGAGATTTTTTAAAAATGAAAAGCCCTGATAAACGAATATGTCTATCAGGGCTTTTTCACTTTCACAATTCATTATTTTAGTGTTGCAATTCGAATACTTCCGCCGGAGGTGCTGGCCCGGATAACATTTCCGCCGCCATTTAACTTCCCATGCAATTCACTGTCTCGAACCTTCCCTCGAACTGTTACCGGAAGGTCGCAATCAACTGATCCACCGGTTGTTTCAGCATCTATGTCAGCACCAACTCCTTCCTTCACAAAAATATCGATGTCACCGCCGGATGTTTCTGCGTTGATTCCTTTATTCTCGCCATTCACTTTGACAGTAACATTTCCACCCGATGTTCCTGCTTTAACTCTTCCATCTACATAATTTACTTCAACATCGCCTCCGGAGGTGCTGCCGTTGACATCACCTTTTACATTTTCACAAATAACATTGCCGCCGGACGTTTCTGCTTCTACGTTTCCGATAATATCATGCACATTAACATTGCCCCCTGAAGTAGATGCAATTGTTTCGCCTTCAATTTTTTCAACATCAATATTCCCGCCGCTGGTATAATAATCAGCCTTTCCAATAAGATCTTTTGATTCGATATCGCCGCCGGATGTTTTCACCGTTGTATTGAATTTTTTTGGAACATTGATCGTATAATGGGCTTCCAGATTTCCTACATGCCACTTAAAGAAGCTCTTGTCCTTAACTTTCCCGGTGACATAAATTGTATTTCCTTCCTGTCTGAATTCTACTTTGTATTTTTCAGCACGGCTGTCGCTGCCGTCAACTTCAACAACAACACTTACCTCACTCTTATCCCACGAATCGATCTTTACAGTTCCAGCATCGGAATCGACAATTATTTCACCCCCTTCTTTAACATTAAATTGTTTTTCATACCGACGGTTGCGTTGATCATCTGAATAAGAATCTTCCGCTGATGTTGAAGTATTATCATTATTCAAATCTGAATTTCCACGGGAGTTTGAGTATGCGATGAGTCCGGTAACAAAAACGGTAGTGAAGAGAAAAAAAAGTGTAAGTTTAAGAAGCGAAGATGATTTCATGAGTGTTTTCCTTTACAATTGTTTTTTCTTAACGTTGAAGTAGAACAAAAGTTGCGAACTTTCTTATACATTTAGACTTACTTGCAAAGAGAAAGGTTTCTTCGTATTTTAATACGGAAATGTTGCCCGGGTGGTGAAATTGGCAGACACGCAGGTCTCAGAAGCCTGTGACCGAAAGGTTGTGCTGGTTCAAGTCCAGTCCCGGGCAC
>CAYPEM010000004.1:80599-117895 GCA_964409765.1 uncultured Chitinophagaceae bacterium | reverse complement strand
AGCAGGATTCTTCGTTTTAAATCGTTACTGATAGATTTTTATGTACCTAATTTTTTTACGATCACTTCTCTACTGCCACAATCTTTATTTATTCCTGTATTAGTCCTTAAATCTGATATGTTTCATGGCAAATTTCTAAGTTAAAAAATAAATAATGCACTGACAGATAGAATTGGTTCAATTCAATTTAGCCGTTTTGTTTTTAGGTGTATTATTGGAAGCAGTAACCCGATAAGCAAAGCAGCACACACAATAGCAGTGAGAATCATTGCCCAAATGTTAACCATTCGCGATTCCGCCGTCATAATAATATCGAAGTAACGATCCGACTTACAATCCCACATCAATTTATTTCCTTCTACTTTTTCGGAATTGGATGTAATGAGTATCCCTGGCATCACTACCTCATTTTTATATGAAACTTCAAGCTCCTTCTCAAGTTTCACCTTTGCAATAAGATTGGCTAACAATGTATCGATTGCACTATACAACTTCTGAACGGACGAAGTCTGTAATTCATCTTCAATGATTATTGCAATATCCACAGGATTATCACTCTTACTTTCGAAAATTAAACGAGTAAGAGTTTTTCGATGTTCCTCCCATCGCGCACGAGTAAGGGTGGGATCGTTTAATTCCTGTGATCTCATAATAAGGTTTTCTATGAATTCTCCGACAACGTTTTGCTCATAATATTCATCAAATCTTTTCTGCAGAAGGCTGTCCTTTGTATCCTTCAGTAGTCCAAGCTCCTGTGGCGTGAAGAAACTGTCGATCGGCAGTGATTCCCTAAATAATCCAAATGCAGGGATCGTTTCTTCGTAAATGTAATAGGTGAAGAACCAGCGGAATCGTTTTTCAATGCGGCTGGATATTTTCAATTTTACAGAATCTTGACCTTTAGAGAATTCTGCTTCCAATTCTTCTGCATTGGTATATATTTTTGTAGCAGTTGTAATAAATTTTTTTTCTTTCCCCTCGTTAGGTATTATTTCGATTTTCCATCCGTTTGAAAAGACAAAAGGGAGTGGAAGTTTATAGATCCCAAGGGAATCTCCTTCGCAAATAACAGTTTTCTCGAATGAACCGTCCGGGTTAATTTTTGTTTTAATTGTATAGTCGTTACATCCACTAACCAGCAATACTAACAATAAAAGCTTCAAGATCATTTTCTGTTTCATGGCATTTTCCTTTCGATTGGCACAAGCCTGTTCAACTCACGAATAAGTGTTTCACGGTCTTTCAAAAGCATATCCAATTGGACTGATTGCTGATTGGTTGATAACAGTTTAAAGAGGTGCGGATGTGCTTCACGAAACTCCGGAGAAAGTTGGGAAGCATTATCCTTTAGTTCATCATAGAGAAGCAAAAATTCCTGGAACGATTTTTTATCCATCAGCACCCAGTGTTCAGTTACTTCAATGGACGATTGTTTGCCGGAAATAATGTTAAATAAATTCTCTACCCTGTTCAGTAGATTCTCTTGACTGCCAAAAGCTGCCGTTGCGTTTTCCTGCTGCATACCGCTCTTTTCAAGTCGTTCTTCATACCCCTTCAAATACACATATCCTGAAGTATATTCTATGGCGAATGAGCCGGTAATGATAAAAAGCAGAATCGCCATCGTCATACGCATTTTCGGGGTTGCCATCAGAATAACACATTTATCAAAGAACGATTCCGGCTGGAGTGAATGATCTCGCAGACTATCTTTTGCAATTTGACTGAGAATGGAGTTCGTAAGTACCATCGGATCAGTCAATTCAGGATCCTGATTTTTTAGAATAGCGGTAATTTTCTGCATCGATACAACTCGTTCATATTCCAATCTGCATTCAACACATTCTAAACGATGATGTTCCAGGTCGGACAATTCCTGCTTTTCAAGTTCATCGTTCTTCAGATACATCTTTTCACGGAATTCTTTGCACTTCATGGTTTTCTCACTGTGCTAAAAATGGTTCAAGTTTTTGACGAAGATATTTACGAGCATATACAAGATTTGTCTTTACAGAACTTTTTGAAAGATGCAGGATCTCGCACACCTCTTGAATATGTAATCCTTGTAGATCGCGTAGAATAAATATCATCTTCTGTTTCGGAGGCAATTCTTCGGTAAGCTTTTCAATGATTGATGCCAATTCGTTGTTGGTGAATAGTTTCTCTGGATTTTCATTTATTTCAATACCCGCAACCATTGAAATATCCTTTTCATACACCAACACCGCTTGCTTTCGTTTTTTAGACCTGAGCTTGTCATAACAAAGATTGATAACAATTGTATAAAGCCAAGTTGTAAATTTTATCTTTGGATCGTATCTATTGAGGTTGTTCCACACTCGTATGAAAGATTCCTGCACAATATCTTTGGCATCCTCTTCATCACCAACAGTGCGAAACGCGATTGCGAATGCATATCCTTGAAACTCCTCCACAACTGCCCTAAATGCCGATAAATCGCCGTTAGTACATCGTTCAATAATTTCTTGCAGGATCTGATTTTCCACGTTTTCGATTGCTCCGGTTATCGAACACAAATCAGCAGCGGTTCGTTGACAATGATACGCTGTATTTTTGGAAAGGTTAAATGCTTACCCGAATGATATCAATGGATATTTTCGAGTAACAGAGAGGTACATACTCTACTGCTCTTAGACGAAGAGCGTTAATGGGTTGCTATTATCTATTCGTCAAACAATATTATTCTATTGAAAAACAGTATAATTGTCATTTAGACTAAAAAATATCTCGCTACATTGATTTTATACTCTGAATATTTTTTTCCATGTAATGCTTCCAGGAACAATTCTTCTTTCAAAATCATTTTATGAATTGATCTAATCGATAAAACGGAAAAGATGATCACTGCCACGTTCGAAATTAATACTATGTATGCGATAAAAAGCACAATGTATGAAAGGAAATATGGATTTCTTGAATATCCAAATATTCCATTGGTGATCAATTCTGTCTTTTCTCCTTCTTTGACCCCGATCCTCCAGGATTCTTTCATGATAATGAGTGCTAAACAAGCGATGATAATGTTTAATACCAATAAACAGAATCCTGCTGTCTTAAAAAACGGATATGCTAATATACTGATCGGATAACATACGGTATGCACTTGTTCGAAGAGCGAAGAAAGAACTGTAACCGAGATTGTTATGAAAAAATAAACTATCGAAACGATCGCTTCTTTGTTCTTTCCTCTAATGCTGATTCCTAATTTTTTTGAGAGAAGAATACTTTTAATGAAAAACAATGTTTCAAAAAGAAGTATATGGAGAATAATTATTAGACTCATATAAGGTATTCCCTGAATTCTTGCGCTATAAATTACATAGCATATAAAATATTGATTGCAAATCAGTAAGATTCACATTTTAATTGTCTCATTTATTTGATTTGTTCAGCACTGCTGTTTCCAAAAAAAGCATGGGGTTTTTCACTGAATCTCTCATTCATAAAGAATACCGTAAGTGCGACGAAAGCTGTAAATGCGACCAATACAAAATATTGCCTAAGAGACATTTTTTGAATATCCTGTTTTTGCTTTTTATCACAGATTTCTCCCGGGCAGTATTGTGCCTCTTTCTTAAAAATAAGTGGGTAAAACATACATCCTAAGCATATTCCAAAAGCCGATTCAAAAAACAGGAAGATAAGACAAATAAGACAAATTATACCTGTCAATGGACCATAGGCGTTTACGACATTGAAAGAATAGAACATGGTTGCAGATAATCCAACGCCAATAATCCAGGCAAACTTTTTGGGGGCCGCACCAACATATTCAGGTGTTTGATTCCCAACAATCAAGCGTGCAACAATGAGAGTTGGCGAAAATTGAGGATTGACCAATACCCTTATCATAAAATCCATGAGAAAAAAAGTTAATACGTACTTTATCGGAACAAAGTTCTCTTTAAACAGAATGAACATTAATGAAGTGAAGGTAGCTAAGAACAAGATTCCTGCAGCCGCTCGTATTTCCCGCTCGTTTAGAACCGGGATGTTATATCCTTCAACATCTTCACCAAATTTAATTATTGTATTCATTTTCTATTCCTTCTTTTTATTTGATATTCTATTTATTGTATAAGATAAACAGTTATAAATTTTGTTTCTCTGTTTCACGTACTAATTTATCCTTATATTTTATATTTACTCCAAGTCTTATCAGAAGTACTGCCAACAAAATTATGACTACACCTATTTTAATTATTAACCAGTTTTCATTACTACTTTCAGCTTTAGCACTATTAGTTCCTCCAAGTATGTCATTGACAATACTATCTTTCAAGTTATATACAGTAAAACCAAGGACCATTGCAAAGACTGTATTGGAGATAACATAAAGTTTAATAAGGTTACTTTTTTTCTTGATTATTTGTGGTTCATTAACTTCGTTAAATGCTTTTATCCTTTTGTTAAATGTTATCTTGCATCGTGCAATGTATAGAATCACTTCCGCCATCCATACTCCACCAAGACAATAAATAACAATGTTTTCAACATTTTCAGTAAATTGAATTGCAATAGCTGCTATTATACCGGCAACAATGGCTGCTACCAAGATTGCAAGAATAATATAAATTACTCTTATGACTACAAGATTAAGCAATAAGCGCTTATTCATTTTCTATTCCTTTTTTTATTTGAAAAACACAGATATTTTTAAATTACATAGAACTTGTGTTTCGGATAAGAACATAATTTATTTCAGAATACATTATCGTTAACTGAATCTCTATTTTGAATTCACTATAATTTCAATTCCTTTTTCCAAAATTCTATCAATTCCCTTTGAAGAATCTGATGTAGTAGTGAGTATGGGTAAATCTGGAAAAACACCGACACCTTCCATAATGCGACCTTGAGCGTCTGCAGTTATTGCTGTTGATAGACGATATGTCCATCCGTTTGGCAATTCTCTGTATATGGGATTACCAATACCACCGGCTGTCGTATCACCAACAATAGTAACCTGCGGCAGATTTTGCATAGCCATCACGAACATTTCCGCTGAACTCATAGTGGCGCGACTCGATAGAACAACAACGGGTTTTAGAAATTGATACGATCCTTTTGGTTCAATGGACCTACTTTTCCATGAGGAAAAATTATCTTTTCCGGGCCCATTTTTCTGGCGCTGATTCAAATACACTCGCGATTGATCGGCAAAGCGTGCTGCAACCGTTTCAGCATTGATGCCGTTGCCGCCGCTATTCCCGCGAACATCGATAATGATACCTTTCATATTCTTCCAATGCGAAAGGATATCATCGATTACTAAATAGCGCGGATCTAACTTTGATAATCCTTCACCTTGCCCTTCGAATGTGCGAATGATGATATAACCGATAGCTGGATCCTGACACGTTCGATATTCGAATACGGAATTTTGCGGAGCACCACTTCGAATATACTTGCCGGCATTAATGATTCTTCCGCTTGGATACGAAGCTGGAATCTTAGGCTTCCAGTACACATCGCCCATCGGGGAGTACAACGTTACGTGCATGTCGTTGATGCCATAAACAATGTTCGCTAAAATAGAAAAGAGCTGACGATCGGAAGTCGTTGAGGTGATCTGCGGACGGTATACTGTATAGACCGAATCCCAGTCGATGTGTCGCAAAGGGAATTGCGCGTAATATCTGTCGAAATCCTTCCATAATATGTCGAAGTTGTTTCTCGGCGTGTTTTCCGGGTCGGGTTCAACGAGCATTTCATCACATCCGCAAAAAACAAAAAAAACGATGAGTATGTTGAAAAAGCCCTTCATTGTGTTCATAGTTTCACAGTCATGCCAAGGAGAAATTGATGGTTCAATACTCGCGCGCGAAATAAATCCTGATATTGTTCAAATGAATAATAATGCAAACGATACTGCAGGTTGACACCGATATGATTACTGACAACGAATAGATATGTAACATCCGCCTGCACCTCAAATAGTTTATTGAAGGTGACGATGTCCCCTTTTTTAAATAGTTGCCACACAATGTTTTTTTCAAGATCAATATCGTCAAATTTTTCACAGACGTTTGCATTGTAGCGCTCAGAAAAAAGAACATATGAAACGCAGGGAATATTAACCTCCGCACGCAAATAGTTATCCGCTTCCTGCAGAAGTGCCGTTTCCGTCATCAGGTGAATGCCAAGTCCTGTCATTTGTTCTGCAGACAAGAGATTTTGACCGTAATGATAATATTGACTTCTCATATTAAGCATACTGGAGAGTTTGACACCAAGAAAACAGGAGGTATTGATATCCTTAAGTACTGTAACTTTTTTAGCAAATGAATATTCAAAATCCAGATTAAGATTATTGATGTAATGTGATACAGATTCATTATTAACGACTTTAGTGATTGAAGAATTCAGTTCTGTGTTGTCATAATAGAATAGGAGAGTGTGCCGGTTTTCTATACCACGGAAACGATATGTGAGCATCAGTGGAATCTGTGCACCTCGATACATAAGGGGTGACATTATTTCATCACGCACAGTGTGCATACTTATACCGGAAGAGACTGTTACCAGATGGTGGGAATCAAATGATTCCATTGTTGAATCTTCTTGAGAAAAAGAAATACGGCAGCCGAAGATTATATTGATAAGGATAATGCTTATTATAATTTTCATTTTATTTTGCAGTACGTGTTTTTCCTCTCCCTAATAACGAGGCTGCAACTGCTGCTGAAATTGTCATTACTGTTACACTGCAAGCATAATCTATGAATACACTTGTTGTGGAAAAAAAGTTTGAGGATGCGTATAATCCGAAATTTACGGAACCCCAAAAAAGTAATGAGAATACAAATCCATACTTTAGACCAGAAACAAAGGTGTTGGCACCAGCCCATTTCATCACCATTGTTATTAGAAAGCCCATTGATAATGATGTAACAACCATTGCCCACACTATTAATTGATCAAGCGGACGACTCAGTTGTTTTCTGAATTCTTCCGATACAGCAGGATAGGTGTGATAGACCTCTTTTAAAATTAATATATAAGCAGCAGTATGAAGCAAAAGGTTAACTATAGTTGTAATTAAACCCGACACAAGAAATTTTTTGTTCATAATTGTTCAATGTTAGTTTGTGCTTACTCTATTCGGTTTTCAGCATTCCCGGTTATTTTTAATTGTAAAAATTAGTTTTGTGTTCCATTGTTTCAAGTTGCGATGACGCTAATTGAATGAACCTTTTCATTTGTTCTCAGTCACCTACAATTCAATCAGAACTTAAAGCCAAAATGAAGACCCGGTT
Organism: uncultured Chitinophagaceae bacterium; assembly: GCA_964409765.1. GTDB lineage: Bacteria > Bacteroidota > Ignavibacteria > UBA10030 > UBA8401 > UBA8401. The sequence goes on along the minus strand of CAYPEM010000004.1, from coordinate 110,615 downwards.
CAAACAAAAGATAATTAGACCACTTTGATTCTATTTTGGCAAAGGATTCCGGAACATTCGTATTAATTGGCCAATGAGTGAATGCCACAGAAGGCTCTATGAAGAATCGGTTTTCAAAGAATTGGAAATGGTAACCCAAACGATACGTCATAAATAACTGGTAACCATTTTGCATATGTTTATTGTCCTCATCCATGTATTTTTGTAACATATTTCCTGCATCAATAGAAGTATATGCCCCTTTCCACCAAAAATGTTGATAGACAAAACCAATACCATATGCCCTGACATATCCAGGATAATTCTCTCCGGGCGCTTGAAACGATTTTCCATAGGGTATCCCCAATGGCCAAGCGTATTTCCATGTTTTCAATTCAATAGAGACAACATCATTTGGAGTTAAGTGATAACCAAAGTTCAGTTGAATTAAATCAGGCGGGTTAGTATCGTCAGGGATAAAATTTCCCAGCATCCATAATGTACTACCTATAAAATATCGCCGGTTTATATCTTCCCCCTCAATTTGAACAGATACAGAATCTGTTTGTGAATAATCTTGACTAAATACCGATGTTGTAGCTACCGCGAAGAATAAAATCATTATTACAAGCTTTTTCATAGTTGTCCGATAAAAATTATTATATCCGTATTTAATTTATGTATTAAACGGGATGAACTGAAATAAGTTTATAATTATCATGCAAACTGCACTATTGCCTTGTGTAGTGCACAAATAAAGAGGACAAAGTGGTATTATTTAGAATGGCAAATCGTATAACGCAAAGAAGGTGGAACAATGCTATGAGGTGAATATTTCAAAGGCGTCACTAGAGCGATTAATTTGGTTTTTTATTATACGTCAACCATTTTTTAATAATTTCATGTGATTGTATTACGGTTGATTTTCCATGCGAACCATTTGCTATCAGTACATATTGTTTATTTGGATGATTCCATTTTTCAAAGATTAAATCGCACCCTTTTTGATCAACGATATTATCCTTCTCTCCGTAAATCAGCAACAATGAATAATTGGCATTTTTGGAATAATCGATCATTGAATCCATTAATTTTTTGGATTCAATCATCATATACATGCTAAAATACTGCACCAATAATGGATCATCTAGTCTTGAAACAGATTCTTCTCTATCCTCTTCGCATTCGATCTTAGCTGGATCACCTGCCATATTTACAATGGGCGTGTGATATGCAAAAAGATAATAACCGGTATATTTTATATACTCACCAAAACCCGGAGACATACCTTTAGCTTCTTTTCGTATATATGGTGGATTGACAAGAATTGCACCCGCGATTTTATGTAAACTGTCTGCAGCGGCTAATAGAAAAGAGGTCGACATACTATGACCAAAGAGAAATACGTTATGTTGTGCTGAGCCATAATCACGATCCTGCAGTATAATTTCTGAATATTCATTGATAAAATCATCGAAATGAGAAATGTCTCCACGCGTTCCATCAGAATACCCTGTCCCGCGAGGATGGATGACAACAATTCTGTTTTCGTGATTCGATAACAGTTCAATGATATCCTTTTCACTATTGTGATTTATTCCTGTAATTCCTGATATGATGAATATTGTGGAGTTGTAATTTTCTGTTGGAATGTAATCATAGATGAATAATTGAAGTCCATCTCTAACTTTAATAAAGTAACCTTCGCTTTTGTTAAGAATTTCCGGTTTTTCAAAATTCTTCATTGTGGTACAAGAATAAATTGATACTATAATTAACAATGATAATATGTGTCTCATTATTCTTGTTAGTTTCTATTAATAGGTCCCACTGTTATCACTACATTTCCTTTTTTATGACCCTTATCGACATATCGGTGTGCCTCAACGATTTGTTCCATTGGGTAGCGTTTGTCTATTACTGTCTTTAGATTTCCCGCCTCGCAAAGTTCTTTGAGAAAAACCAAATCCTTTACCTTTAACACTATGTTGCCGGACAAATCAAAAGCACTTAAATAAACTCCAGATTTTGCTAGGGATGTATTTCGTTTTGACGCGGCTATCTTCCCCACAGCATCGAATATAACGTCATATGTTTCACCGCTGTGTGTAAAATCTTCCTTCGTATAATCGATAAGCTTATCTGCTCCGAGAGATTTCACCATTTGTAAATTGACAGAACTGCATACGCCTGTAACTTCTGCTCCAAAGTATTTTGCAATCTGTATTGCGTACGTTCCAACACTGCCGGACGCTCCATAGATTAATACTTTTTGACCATTCTGAATATTTGCTTTTCTAAGACTAATCAAGGCAGTTAATCCGCCATTGGAAACCGGTGCGGCTTCTTCGTAGGTCATAGTGGTTGGTTTTATTGCAAGAATCGCATCTTCAGGCATACAGCAATACTCGGCGTACGTCCCAAATCTAAATTCGGTAGAGGCAAATACGGGATCGCCTATTTTAAATAGCGTAACATCTTTGCCGACCGCTTCAATGTCACCTGACAGTTCCATTCCAAGTATTTTTTTTCTCGGTCCCTTAAAACCAATTATAATTCGCATCATGGGCTTGAAAAAAAAATCTTTGATCGGTCCTAAACCGGGTTCTAACCTACGAATCTTTGTATCACCTATGTGTACCGTAGTGGCATTTATTTTAATCAGGACTTCATTATTTTTTGGAGTAGGTTTTTCAACCTCTATCATCTTTAATACTTCCGGGGTACCGTATTGAGTGCAAATTATTGCTTTCATTTTTATTGTTATCCTATATTTATTATGATTTAATTTTATTAAAAATATACTCGGTACATTAAGTTCGGAAGAAATTGCATTTGAGTAACATAACCAATTTTGTCAGGTTTATTTGCGTCGTAATATTCATACAATCTGCCCCGGTGATTCGTAACATTTGGCAGATCGAGAAATATTTCGTGTGTAACAGTAGGAGCATTAAATTTATAGCTTACAGACAAATTTAATTGGTAAATATTATCAAGTCTGTTATTATACGCTTTACCATAATCCCAGAACCTGTTATTTACTGGGTCAACAGTTAACTTCCCATTTGCATCTCGTAGAAGAGGAATGTACCGTTGACCGCTGCTGAAAAATATTTTCGCATTGACAGTCAGTGTTTGGTTTTGCTTTTCTCCGAGCTCAGAAAATTCCTTTCCACACAATATATTTAACAAAAAATTACTATTGAATTTTGTGTTTCTTTCAATACCGTCCAACGATTTGTATTTTGAATCAAACAACGAGCCATTAATCAAGAAATAATAATGATCGTTAAAGAATTGCTCAACGGTTGCTTCAATACCGTAGTTTCTCCCGGTTCCCTTGTTTATTAAAGGGACATATCGATAATCAGAACCTTCGTTAAGGGTAGCGTAATAACTTGCAGTGCTATTTTCTACCGGTAAACTGTACAGGTACTGATAGTACACTTCAACTTTTGTCTTCACATTCTCTGTAATGTTTTTATCGTACCCAAGCACATAATGGTCTGCTTTTAGTAGATCAAGGTTTTTGTTAGGTTCAATGATGCTTCCATCGTGTTGCTGAATCCTTGTAAAGTAATTGTGAATGTTTTCCATAGTGCTGTGTTTGCCATATCCAGCATGCACAGAGCTAGTATTATTGATCCTCCAGTTTATTGCAATTCTTGGCTCAAGAGTACTTTTATTATTTAATAAAATATTGGTATTGTGAAAACCGGCTACAAGAGTTAGAACATCAGAGAAACTATGTTTCCACGTTATATAGTTTTGCAGAGTAGTGATCTTTCCTTTGTAATCGATTAACGTAAACCTTCTGTTTGTTGAATCATTCTGAAGTTGACTTTGATTATTGTTTTCATCAATAATTGAATATTCTGTGCCAATGAGTACTAAATTATCAGCATTAAATTTATTGCTGTATGTTATACCCCCTTTGTAGGTGGAAGTTTCTATTTTACTGCCATAATTTAATTTCCTCCCAATAGTATCAGCACCACTTATCGTTGACTCATATACATCATCATTTAATCCTCTTCCTGAATAGGTCAGAAAAACTTTAGTATAACTGTTGTTGTTAATGGTGTAGATATGGTTCATTCCCACAGTTGTCATGTAATTCTTTTTGTCAAAATCCTGTACAATAGTCGGCATCATTCCGTTGGTACCGGGTGTAATCCATAGATTTGGATTCACATTTTTTACAAGTAAATTGTCAAGACCACCTACTCCGAAAAATGAAAATGAACCTATCTTTTCAGTGGGGAGCACAACCTTAAAATTTGCATCTTGAAAGGTTGTAGAAACTCCGTCGATATCTCCTACTAAGCCAAGTTTTTGAATCAATCCAATGTTTGAGAATCTGTAATTGATCAGGAATGATCCTGCATAGCCATATGTTAACGGCCCTTCCACTGTAAAGTCGGTTCCCATCAAACCCACTCCTGCCATCACTTCAGATTTTTCATTGTTCCCTGACCGAAGTTTAAGATCGTAAATCCCCGATAGTACACCACCAAATTCAGGTGAAAATGCTGCGGTATAGAAATCGGATGCCGCTAACAATTTATTATTGAGACAACTGAATCCTCCAATCGCAGCATTTTGGTCAGCCTGATGGTTAGGGGATGTAATTTCTGCTCCTTCAAAACGCCATTGGATATATTTGGGTGAATTTCCTCTGATAATTATATCATTTGAAAGCCCAGTCGATGCTACACCGGCAAAATTAATCAGTACCATAGAAGGATCGTCCCATGTACCTGCATATCGTTTTGTCTCTTCTGTCGAGATAGAACGGGCACTCAACAGCGCCATATCGTTAATTGCCTCACCTTTATTCTGATTCGGCGTTGAAATTACTTCATCCATCTTAATAGCAGATTCCTGCATGGTAATTTCTAGCACTACTTCCTTACCGGAGTTCACCACAATGTCTGTAATGGTTTTTGTTTCATAACCCATACAAGATAATCGTAAAGCTATTCTGCCGATTGGTATGTTTTCCATTCTAAATGTCCCATCCAGATCGGATGAGGTACCAACAATCGGCTTTGTTCCAACAATCGCCACATTGGCTCCTATCAAAGGCAATTTATTGTCGGTATCAATTATTATTCCTCTTACCGTTTGTGTAATTGTTTGAGACAAAACCACTGTTGTAATCAGGGTCGTTATAAATAGCATTAAGTTAATTTTTTTCATTTTCTTTCCGATTTTAGTTAATGAATACTTTCTTCTTTGGTTTATCTCTAAACGGATTAACTAAAATTAGTTTATAAATACTATGCAAACTGCACCATAACCTTGTGAAGTGCACCAACGGAGATTACTCGAGGAATACCTCAGGACGGAAACCGCCAAGGAGACAATGAGGTGTCATTAATTGAACTGCATATAGATAGCCAGGTGTCGTTATACTATTCGACCGTAAGAATCCCACAATACAACAAACCTAAAAAAGGAAGACATTCCTTACGACATGACATTTTTTTAGATATCATCATTCTTAATATCTAATATTTCCGATACTGAGTTGTTTATGAACATTTATACACAAGCAAAAACTCTTAATGAAGAAGAACCATTTTGCGTACAATATTTGCTTCGCTACCTGTCAACCGACATAAGTATATTCCACTCGACAATTCTGATGCGTTTAATACTTCTTTATAATATCCCGCTTCATATTCTTTATTTGTTATTTCTTTTACACGTTCCCCGAGGATATTGTATAAAATTAGGGAATATTTTCCCGTTTTCGGAATTGCAAATTCTATTGTCGTTGTAGGGTTGAATGGATTTGGGTAATTTTGAAATAAATTTATGCTTTTTGGAATTCTTCCTTGGGAGTTCTCTATTCCATTAATTGTAGAAACAATAATGTCAAACATACACGGAATACTTGCATTTACACTGTCTTTGGCCGTTACTTTTACACTTACAATGGATGCACCAGGTGGAGTACCTGAAAATGTTTTGCTTACTGTGTCAAATGTAAGCCAACCGGGCAAAGGATTTCCATAGATCTGTTCTGCTGAATAGGATAATGTATTATTTCCATCGTCATCAATAAACGTACTATCGGGCATTGTATATTCAAATAAACTTCCAACTTTAATAGATTGATTAGGAATTTGATAATTTATATAAGGGGTAAAGTTGGTATGTTTAAGACTGTCGATAATATTATCAATTTTCACCCAATACGTATTATATGAATTCATAGTAAGACCACCACTTGTATAGAATAAATACTTATTATTCTTAGTGACAAATTGTCCATATTCCCAACTATTACCGGATTTATTTATTGGAGCACCTAATTTTTTAGGATTTGTCCACCCGCCGTTACTTTTCTTAAAACTCAAATAAATATCACCAGCTCCATTACCTGCATTTCGAGAAAAGAATATATACGATTCATCCGCTGCTATATAAAAATCGTTCTCATGCACCGAACTGTTCAAAGGATTTCCTAACCCCTGTAAAACGGTATCTTTGACTACGGTGATTAACCTGGATATATCTCCAAAGTATGGAGAACCTTCATAATACGATGAAGCATAAGAATTATTAAGATCGGTCTTTTGGAAATAATGTGTTCGCAGATTTTTTGAGAGTAGACGCACCGGTATGCTCCAACCTGTAGTTATTCTTTTTGAACAAAAAGTATAAAAATTCTTATCCTGCAAATATATGATACTGTCATCACTCGATAATTTCGGAGCAATAAATCCTTCAAAGATATTGAAAGGACCCTGCCATTTATTATCCAGGTATTTTAAACATCGCACTCTGTAACTGGCAGCCGGATAATTATCCAGTTCGCCGTAGTATATTTCCTTGCCGTCAGAGGTGATCGCTATTCTTTCGCAAGGACGATGACCGCCGGTAACCGGTAGATTGAATATGTTTGGTGTATTTTCCGGAGGAGTTTGCCCCAGAAATAAGCTATCTACTGGAATAGGTTGAGCAAATAGCCAAGAACATGAAACGCCCAACAATACAAATATAAATGCTAATTGGATGTTTTTTTTCATAAATAACCTCTCTTTAATAATTTTACCACGTTGCTACAATAATTCATATATCCTTTTATAAGAGGAACACATGATAACCGATTCAAAATAATTATTAACGAGAAGTGTAATAGCAAATTCCTTGTAAACTGCACATGGTCTTTGTGAAATGCACGAAAGAAGAGATTTTTGCAATGATACTAAAAACAGATCACAGCGAAAGAAGAGAAATTGAGCGGTAGGTATTTCAACTATTTACAAATGGTTGATTGGCCTCTAAACCTAAAAGTGATTTTAGTTGATGTATTTTTTGACGGCTCACCGGAAGGCAGTCTCCGCTTTTCAACACAACACGATATTTCCCGCCGCCAAGAGTTTGAATGGTTTCGATTGAATCCGTATCTACGATAAAAGATTTATGAATACGGAAATAATTGGCAGCCAATAACGGTATGAGCTGCTTAAATGATTTATCATAAATAACTTTTTGTTTGTCTTTTAGATACAACTCCACATAAATATTTGCGGATTTGAAATACCGGATATTTTCAGTTGGAATAACTTGAACAGTATATCCTTTTTTCACTGAAAGATATTTAATAGCATGCCCATCCAATGCATGGCTTGATGTTAATCGTTGGAATGCTGCTTTCAATCTTGCAGTGTTATATGGCTTAGGTATAAAATCCAATACTCCATATTCAAATGCCTCAACTGCCCTATTGGTATTTGCAGAAATAATAATCGTGTGGAATGTATTGCTGACAACATTCTTTAGGATATGAAAACCATCTTTTGAATTAAGATTGAGATCTAACAATAAAACATCAATTGGTTTTTCCTTAAGATAAGCAAGAGCATTGTCCAGTGTAGTTTCAATATGGATAGATGTAATTTCTTTTTTTAATATTTGACTGACTAATAACTGAATATCTTCAGCTGTCGGCCGCTCATCTTCAACAATAAGTATTCGCATTACTTGTCCTTAATTTCAATAACCGTTTCCCATCCTTGAACCAGTCGGCGAGAAATAATTTCCCATCGATTCGGATAACTTTCCTCTAGCCGGTTTTTAATATATCGCATCCCAAACCTGGTAGAATCTTTGTGTACATCACTTGTAAAGTTCCCGTCATTTGAAAGAATATACAGAACCCCGTTGGAATTTCTTTTCCGCTGCAATCTAAACAAACCTTGGGTTTTATTTTCATACCCATGTGTAAGTCCGTTTTCAATAAGAGTATGAAATATCATCGGAGGAACATTTTCTTCATCTACTATGTCTACTGCTTCAAACGTATAATTCGCTCCCTTACGGTAGCTCATTATTTTCAGATGCGCCGTACACAAATCAATTTCTTGTTTAATTGGAATCAGTTTCAGAGCAGAGATCTGCAGGATCATCCTGAATTCTTCTGCCAACGCTTCGATAAGGATGATTGCTGATTTGGGATCTTTTCTCAACCAAGCAATGATGGACGTTAAGGTATTAAGAAGAAAATGCGGATTAATATTCTTCTTTAATAATTCATTTTCAAAATGCGCAGACCTAAGTTGGGCTTCCCTTTCTGCTTTTTCTTTTCGTGCAAATTGGTTTGCTATTGATATACTTGTGCAGATGACCATTACTGTTGCCAATCCGGCAAAAGCGATATTGAAATAATATGCTCCCCATGCTACAATAAGACCAAGAATAATAATGATGCTTCCTTCTCTCCGTTTCAGTAAAGCGGCCAAAGTAATAATACTGCTGATAACAAGAACAGTGAAGGGCATTATGGTAAATATATTCAGCATACTTGTACCAAAATAAAAAACGATCAAATTTATACCCGCGACAATTCCAATAAATTTTTTGGGGAATGAAAATAGAAAGATAAAAAAAGCAGGGAAAAGAGTATTAAACAATAATGTGATTATCTGATAGGTAAATATTTCCCATTGAACATATGTTGTAGTAACATCATATAATACCGGGGTTACATTCACCGTTGAATCTACTATCACGATAAAACAAATCAAGCTGAACAACAAATGTTCAGCCTTATTCTCCCGTGCGAAGAAGAGTAAGAGATTTAGGAGAAATGGAATGCAAATAATACCGATAATGAAAAATGACTGATATTTATCCTGAAATATACTCTTCACTCCCGCATCATAAGGACCAAGGATACATTCGCCAAAATACCATTTCCAGGATGATGTATTATGATAATTTGATACCCGAAGAGTGAGCGTATGCTTTCCCACCGTAAGAAGTGATGGAGGAAGTATTGAATGGGTTCTATACTTTCCTGCACTTTCTTCCGACTTATTACTCCCGATAATTCCATTGTGGGCTATCGTTTCTCCATCCCAATATATTTCGTACGCAGTGGTAAAATAAGCTAAAAATAATCCCCAAGTGATGTCCTTGTTGAGTGAATCAACTATGAGAATTTCGGTTTTTATAAACCAATTTCCTTCGTCGTAAGTGCTGTTTTTTGAGATGGAATTTAAAGGCAGCCATAAAGAATCGGCGGGGTTGCGGAAATCACTTTTTGGTGTTCGATCTTCAGATATTTGCCAATGTGTAGGGTGAATTGAGTGATTTGATGTAAGAATATTTAATGGCTGCTGATTCGCAGAACTTTCAATACAAGAGATTAAAAGAAGAAAAATAATCCATCGAAATACATATTTAGTGTTGGTTTTATTCATAATATTATTTTAATCCTAATATGAATGACCGGATTCATAAAATAAATATTAGAAAATTCTGTTCACATTAGATAAACTGCCATTAGCTGTTTAAAAGGTACCATAAATAATGCAAAGAGTCTTCATAATTTATTCTTTGATCAAAATGGTAAAATATTGTGAATGATAATCTGTCATTTTATTATTTCAATGCTTAACATTTCTATTCCAATGTCGTTATCTCTTTCCGGAGCATATTAAAACCTTTAACCTGATATTACAGTTTGTTGGAATCTAATAACTGATTTCTTTTGTCGGTATGAATGGGTGGGAAAGTTTTGAAAAAGCTTGAGAGTTTTAAGGGTTGATTCTTCGTTTCATCTATGCCGATATCAAAAAGTAACATTAAAAATCAAATTCACCGTTACGTTCAATTTGCTAACAGACTGCTAACAACTAACCAAGGAATCGATCCAAAGGAGAGCAAATTTTGTTTAATACGCCACATAAGAAATTTTTCAAGCATGATATACGAGTTCGATTCCCGTTGGGTGGACAAAGTGAACGTCTGTTCTATCTTGGTGCGAAAATCCATCAAGTATCGGGGATCCTAATTTAGGGACTCTCGAGAAATGACACCTTACAACATGATGATCTCGATCGATTTTAACCTTCTGAGCTAACCTCCCTGCCAGATTACTTCACTCCCTCATTTGCAAATTATTCATATTTTCTTCAAGAAGATGCTATAGTCATTAGATATAGCTGAGATTGAAAAAAGATTTTCATCACTATGGTGTCTAACAAATATGAATTACGTCACTTTAGAGACGTATAAACTTCTTTCGCAACTATTTTGGCAGTAGCAGGAGACCAATGTGTATCGTCTGCGAAGTAAATATCCTCTTCACCATTGACGATATGCTTATTCAACAATTGTTTTGTATCAATATAAACATAGTCTTTCTTTTCCTTTTCCAGATACTTAAATAAATTATTCTTCGGGAGCGTATTGTTAGCAATAAAGTCTTGATATATATCATATTTATCAGGACTTGGCAGCAGCACCAAAGTGATACCTTTTTTCTTTAGCTTGATTGCCAACGTATTTAATTCATTATTCAAATTGTGAATACGTTCTTCTGTATTCAGCTTTATGGTTTCCACATCGCTGTAGTAGAATAACAGTTCATTATTTATTGTAGAAAATAATTTTTTATTCAATTTCATCCGATATGTTTTCGAAACGAATGCTCTATCATTGATCTTGTATAAGAGAGAATTTGTGATATACATTGTTCTCTCTTGATAATATTGTTGAACAATCCCAATATCCTTGTTCGTAGTATTTTTTTTACGGTACATTTCGTCAATAGTATTTATCATACATACTTTATCCCGATCGATATTTTCCCCGCTAATAACCAGTCCTCTCTCAACTTTCTGCAAAATGATAAAGCGCACTTTCATTGTATCTAAGATATTGCCGTTGGCAAAAGAATGTAATATTTGGATGGGATTATCGGTTTTATAATTTCTACTGTCAATATTAATGATATTATACTTATATAAACTGGCTAAATAATTATGGTAACCATATTCATAATTTTGAGAAAACGAATCGCCTATAATGAGGATATCGAATGTATTTGATTTATCTAGTCGTATTTCTGATAATTCTGTATAATGCTTCTGTGTGTTATACTCTTTTGCAAATTTATCTCTATATTTTTTTTCGATTGAAATTTTACCAACTCTGCTTAAATCACCTCCCGATTCCTCGTATGATTGATAGCCAATCTCTAAGAATAAATGAGGCACTATTAAAAAGATAGAAAGTTTGATGAATAATATTTTCATAAATACTATATCTAGAATTGAAAATAAATAAATTGCTGTTCACTGCCTGTAAAATAGAGTATTGCCCAAATGATACAATAATATATGGACCATCGAAACGGTCTGTACCATGTTGCACCGAGTTGTTCAATAGCATAGTGTCGTTCTCTGCCAAACCATTCAACCAAAAGAAATAGTATTGTCAGTTTTATGATCGGCGGACTGTTTCCAATGCCCGGGAAATATGGGATAGTAATGAGTGATTTTGAGAAGATATTCGATATATACTGCACCGCATGATCAACATTATTTGCCCGAAAGAATATCCAAGCGAAAGAGGTCAATCCAAACGTGATTGCCATTGAGAATGCCTCTTTCACCGTCGGCAGATATTTTCCTTTTGCCACAATATCAAGATTGGTTCTGTTTGTGCTAAAAACAATAGATGGCATTATATATAGCGCATTGAGCAAACCCCAAATTATAAACGTCCAATTGGCGCCATGCCAAAAGCCGCTTACGATAAATATGATAAAAGTATTCCTCAGCTTCATCCACGTTCCACCTTTACTTCCCCCTAAAGGAATATACAGATAGTCTCTAAACCACGATGATAGTGAAATATGCCAACGCCGCCAAAATTCGGCAATGTCTCGTGAGAAGTAAGGAAATGCGAAATTTCGTAATAATTCTATCCCAAATAGACGTGCTGTACCCAATGCGATATCGGAATACCCAGAAAAATCACAGTAAATTTGGAATGAAAAAAATATAGCTCCTAAGACAAGAGTGCTTCCTGAATAGTCGGCAGAGTTATTAAAGATCGTATTTGCGTATTCCGCACAATTATCAGCAATAACAATTTTTTTAAATAATCCCCACAATATTTGTCTCAACCCATCTACTGTTTTTGAATAATTAAATTCTCTTTTTTTAAGAATTTGTGGTAAAAGATGAGTTGCTCTTTCGATTGGGCCCGCAACAAGCAATGGAAAAAAACATACGAAGACAGAATAATCAATGAGATTCCACTCAGGTCGAATTCTATTTTTATAGATATCAAGAACGTAGGATAATCCATGAAAAGTATAAAATGAAATACCAACCGGCAGAATCACTTCTAAAGTTCCAAAATTGACCTTCATTCCCATCAGAGCCAATCCGTCGGCAAATGAAGAAGAAAAGAAATTGTAATATTTGAAGACGCCAAGAATTCCTAGATTGGCAACAATACTAAGCAAAAGCCATTTTTTTTTCTTCCTTTCATCATTGGCTTCATAGATTTTAATTCCCGTGTAGAAATCTAAAGCTGTCGATGATACTAGTAAAAGCAAAAATCTATAGTCCCAAGAGGCGTAGAAAAAGTAACTCGACACCAATAATAGTATGTTTTGATTTTTTCTATTATTTTTTGCTGCAAACCAATACAGTAAAAATACTATCGGTAGGAATAAAGCAAAATTGACTGAATTAAATAGCATGGTGACCGGTAAAGTTACGTCTGATTGATTATTGCGATGGAATTCATCTCAAAACGAAATGGAGTTATTTCGTTTAATATACTCCTTTATATTTTTAAAGACATTTATCTTTTATGAGTATTTTGAGATTAAGCGATTTAACAAATCTTATTTTTCAAAACTGTTATCTTTATAATAAAGATTGGGGTTACAGTTGGAATTCTTTGAATGCGAAGGATATTTAAGTGGTTTTCATATACAACAGGGGTTGTGGCTGAAGATAGAAAAAAAAGATCCTGCTATTAAGCAAGATCCTTTGTATTCAAGTTGTTGCCAAAATGATAATACTTATTTAAGGAGCATCATTTTTTTCAAAAGAGCTTTATTTTTGTATTCAATTCTGACGAAATATACACCCGATGCCATTCGTGAGCCATCGATCATTACTTTTTGATATTCTCCAGCCTTTGCGTCATCATCAAATACTTTTGTGACTTCACGGCCAAGAATATCATATAGTTTCATTGTTGCTCTTCCATCTTCGGGGAGTGTAAATTCAATCGAAGTAGAAGGATTGAACGGGTTGGGATAGTTCTGACTCAATGTAAAAATTCTCGGTGCCTTCCCTATTTCTACTTCAACTTCTTGGGAGAATGTGAATTTCCCATCACGGTCGATCTGTTTCAAGCGATAGGAATATTTTCCCGCAACAAGGTTTTTATCTGTAAAAGAATATTCTTTCGGAGTGCTGGATGTTCCTCTTCCTTCAAGAAATCCGGTCTTGCCCCACTCTTGTTTTGAGATTTGCGTTTTGGGATTTATAGTTTGTTCTCCAAACCCCGAAACTCCGATCACTTTGCGCTCCACCTCAAACCCATAATTATTCACTTCCGTTGCAATATTCCATTTTAATTCGGCATTCAATCGGTTAGAAGTGACCGTAAAAGAAGTAAGTTCCGCTGAAAGAGGATTATCGTTACTTCCTAGAATAAATTCACTGAACGATGTGATCGTTGCACTCAGTTTATCCGATACACCATTGTATGTGGAGGTGAGCTGTGAGAAATTTCCTATGCCGGCAGTATCTCTTCGATATATGACGAGTGATGAAGGATCCACTACTCCGGGGAACGAAGAAACATTAGAGAGAGTGAAATCAGCCGATGAAAAAACATCACCTGTTTTTGCAATCACCCATCGATAAGTACTCACGGACGAAGGAGTGGAGCCTGCAAATGTTGCGCTGTCCGGTGCCGTTTGGAAATGGCTTGCGAAAGCGAGAACTTTTTTCCCGGGAGCGATCCCGCTGAAATTCAATCTTACATTGGTACCCCCGAACTGATACAAAGAATCATTGGCTGTTATCGCATTAGCCATTGCAGCTGCGCCTGATTGAAATTCATACGCTCCCATATCCACCGTACTGCCGACAATTCGGGGATCATCTGCCAGATCAGAAATCGTCGTAACGACTGCATTGATGCCGGCATCGATCGCAGGACTTCCCGTATTCAATTTCAAATCGCCGGTTAGCGAATTAACAAAAAGAGGATCAGTAAAAATATTTCCACCGTTGTCGACATCTACACCACCAAAATAATTATGGATTCCAAATCCGCCATTCGACGGCATCCCATCTTGGACAAGACTATTATACAATGTTACCGTACTGTTCATGGCGTTGATAATTTCACCGTTAAAGAGCGGACTTCCGGAATTTCCCCAGAGAATTACATTTTTTAGTGTTACAGAACTCAACCAGATATACAGCCCGCCGCCGCCGCTTTGAAGCGGGTGTGAAGCGCTATTCTTACTGAAGGTTACATTGGAGAGCGTACTATTTCCTTGCAACATATAGATTCCGCCGCCGGAACCGGATGAATTTTGATAGTAGAGAACATTGTTGAAAATCGGATTCGAGTATTCAGTATATATTCCCCCGCCAAAGTGTGACGAAACATTATTCTTGAATGTAACATTCGTGAAAATTGCATTGCTTGTTCCGGGATAGAATGAAGTTCCATTCCACATACCGCCCCCATCGAATGCAATATTACCGATGAACGAACAATTGACGAACGCCGGTGTTCCTCGTTCACTGTACACTCCACCGCCGCGGTCACCGCTTGTATTACCGGAAAATGTAACATTGGTCAGCGTTGGATTACCGATCTGGTTGTACATTCCTCCTCCGAAATCATTCGCATAATTGCCGCTGATGGTTAAGTTTGAAAGAACCGGATATGCCGATGAACAATACAAACCTCCGCCTCGCTGACCACCATCAGCATTTCCGCCGGTGATGGTAAAACCATCCAGAACAGATGAGGCGTAAATATTACTACCTACAACAACATGGAAACTGTTGTTCGCAAGCGTTGCGTCGCCGTCAATATCACCCGAAAGGATCGTCACATTGGCCTGCCAATTCCTCTGATCAAGATTCGTTTCCGTTCCGGTAAAACCACCGTAGATCGCTACTCCATTCTTCAATTGAAATGAAATTGAACGATCACTTGTTGCTGTTGGTTTGTACGTTCCCGCCGCAACCCAGATATGAGTTCCCGTTCCCGCCATTATTAATGCTTGTTGAACAGTTGCAAAAGCAGTTCCCCATGAGGTACCCGCCGAAGCATCGTTCCCGTCACTCTTCACATAATATCGCTGTTGATTACTATCGACCGATGCAGTTGTGAAACTCCTGATCGTTGAATATTCTGTTGTTCCGCTTCCGCCGGTAGCGTTCACTCGCCAAAAATATTTTGTACGTGTCGCAAATCCTGCAATGGTATCAGTCGTAACAGAATCAGTTATGATCTTGTCAATAACCAATGACGAGAATCCTGTATCAGCAGCGACCTGAAGACGGTATGAAGCCGCACCTTGACCGAAGATCCATCCAAAACCGACCGGTAATCCTACATGGTCCTCCCTGTCAGAAGGATAAATTTGTGCCGGTACTGAAATAATTGTCGTGAAATCTCGTTCGTTCCAGATTCCGCTTTCAATTCCTGCATGCATCGCCATCAAACGGAAATAATATTTTCTGAAATTCCGCAATCCGATAACATGGTACGATGTCGATGTAATGCCGGTACTATCAATGATCACCGATCCCGTCAGGGAATCTGCAACGATCTGAACTCGATAATCTGTTGCTCCCGTTGAAGCGTTCCAGTAAAAAGTGGTATCAATGGGAATCGCCTGCTGTGAGTACGTCGGATATGTTACGCCGGACCCGAAAGGAACGACAGTAATAGTCGGTAATGTCGAGGTAACGGAATTTCCATCAATAGTCACCGTCACCGTACGCGGAGTACCGGGAGTTGTTCCCTGCCAACCCATTTGATACGTTCCTCCTCCAATATTCGTCGGTGCAGTTGTTGGAAAACCAGCCGATGTTCCATCCGATAATAATGAAAAATTAATAACAGGATTAGTTGCGGTGTACGCTTCTCCTTTGTCATTCTTCAAATACACATAAAAATACGTTGTTGAACTCGGAACTGTCTTTCCATTCGCGGCTCCAACTGCTACACTAGAAAGTGATAGAGAAACAGGACGGGCAGTGACGCTGACTGGAGCAGGAAAAGAATTTACCGATTGATATGACGATGTTCCGGAATTATAAATAGACGCGGTAATTGCAGTTCCTGTGCTCACCGTTAAACCAATAAGTTTTGATGTGTATGTACCATTTTGATTGTCAACAACACTTGTGAGGTATGCTTTGCCGTTGTTCAACGGATTGCCGCTCGCAAATATTTCAATCTTAACATTCAACCCTCCGGTGGTAATGTTATTGCCTGAGCCATCTTTGATCTGCAGTGTTACTGTGGTTGTATCATACTTCAAAATGGAATTCGCTCCGATGCTGATTACCGAATTTGCTGTCGAGAATGTTCCCGCAATGACAGTCACTGTCGGTTGAGTTGTTTGTGTCGTATCAGCCCCGATTCTCGCTCTGATATTTTTTGCAGTGCCGGAAGTACTTGCAGTGAATGTTGCATAATATTTTCCATTGCTGCTGTCTGTAACGGAACTGAACGTACCGCTGCTTGTTCCCGTACCGGCAAGAAAGAATGTAACTCCTGCTAATCCTCCTGTTGTCAATGTATCGCCGTTTGCATCTTTCGCCTGGAACATGACGACTGCCGTTGCACCGGAAGCAACAACCGGACGCGATACAGTAACGGTTGATTGCGCAACCGAATTTGTTCCTCCGGCAACTCTCACCGTCGGCAATGGTGAAGAAACGGGGGATCCGTTGATAGAAGCTGTCACATTCTTTGCAGTTCCTACATTAGTCCCTCCAAAGATCGCAGAATAGACACCTCCGCCAACATCACCGGTCGTACCAAAATTTCCCGAACTTGTTCCGCTTCCCGTAAGGTCGAATGTTACTGTTAAGCCTGTCGTTCCTAAAGTATTCCCGCTCGCATCTTTTATCTGTAATGAAACCGGTGTGCTTCCGTTCTTTGAAATGACCGGCGTTGTAACGTTTACCAACGATTGCGAAAGTGAGTACAACGGAATTGTATTCTTAATAACTGATAATTCTCCCGATGTCAACTTCACTGAAACAATATCCGGTTTGCCATCGCCGCTGAAATCTGCAACTGCAATCGCATCCTGGAAACTTAACGACGTGATCGTATGAAGCGGAGTCGCAAATGAGAGATTTCCCGGACTGCTCGTATTCCGTGCAGCTTTGAATCCGGTTGCCCCTTCGCATGCCCAGAGAAGATCAGGTTTTCCGTCGCCGTCAAAATCCGAAATCTGCATCGATCTATATCCATTTTGTAATGTGATCTCCACCGGATCAGCAAAAGTCATATCATCGGACGGACTTGTATTGCGACGAATGAGGATCTTGTTGTCATTCATACTTTGGTACGCAATATCGATCTTTGTGTCGTCGTCAAAATCTCCTGTCACAACCCGTTCTACTCGAGAAGAGACGATCCAATTACGAACAGGGATAAAACTTGTTCCGTCACCCATTGCATTGGCAAGAACCGTCACCATTCCAACATTCGTATAGGCATCAAAATTTCCCGCAACGACAACATCCATCGTATCATTCTGGTCGAAATCGGCAGCTGCAATGCTGTAAGCATCCAATTCGTTCATGTATTCAGGCTCGAGTATGTCGAGATCGGTTGCAAGGTTGAATGTACTGCCCCCATTGAGAAAGACTCGCAGTCTCCCGCCAACTCTAAACTCCGGACTTCCATGAAATCCTGAATATACAATTGCAATGTCCGGTCTGCTGTCGGCATTGAAATCAGCAATAACTGCATCATTGGAAGTCATGTTCGTCAGATAATTCGGAACCCACACATAATGATTATCCGGAAATCCGGATGGAGCTCCACCCACTCCACCGGCGGTAAGCGGCAGAGCTCTTCCCATCGCTCCCGTACGTCCCGCATTGGCACCTCCCATCGTTTTGAAAAGGAACTTAATAAGAATATTGTTTATCGTTCCGCGAATCATCTGCCATGAACCACCGGTCATATCGGGATTGAGAAATTCCTGCCACAATTGAAAACTCGGATTCCCAGGAGTCCCGATATCCCGCTGAACACTCACACCGTACTTTGTGATGATAACGAAATCCTTTTTGCCGTCGCCATCCAGGTCAGATGTGATGATCTTTCTCGGATCGGTCAAACGATTATCTTCTGTGCCGAAGTAATTTTTCCTCGGAACAGTTGGGGTGGGAATTTCCACTTTCGATGCAAAAGAAATATTTCCGCCGGAACTCGTATTCTGAAGGTATGCAACTGTCCTGGCATCAAGCGGAGAATTATAACCACGGGTAACGAGAAGATCGAGTTTTCCATCCCCGTTCATATCGATCACATCCGGCTCCAGCGGAGTTCCACCCAGTGATATCGTCTGGTCGAACGTTAACGCCGCGGCATCAATATCTCCAGCTGAAAACTTCAGGTTGAAATAATTTTCGGAGATTGCCACTTTCCCTGTTCCAATAACGCTGACACTGATCGGACCGTATGTTGCGGTGTTCGGCACAGTTACTTCAAGAGTCGTTGCGTTGGCAAATGTTACTGTCCCTTTTCCAGCACCGAAATAAACGATATTGTTCGTCGTCGTTGCACTGAATCCAGTTCCCGTGATTATCACCGTTGCACCCGCAGCCGCCGATACAGGATTGAACGATGTAATCATTGGAGTTTGCGCAAAAATATTTGGTGAAAAAGAAACGGCTATAAAGAGTAATACCAGAGTATAAAAAACAAAAGAGCGGTCATTGCGAGCCGTTTTTTGGCGAAGCAATCTCGCTTTTCTTTTTATTTGAAAAGATTGTCCCGATTTTTGGATTCCGATTAGTGCGGGATTCAAACGACGGAACGTCGGTCGCTCTGCTCCCTCGCAATGACAATTATTTTTTAAGATAATTCTCGAAAAAAAATGGAATAATATTTTCATTGCTCACCTCTGACAATTGTTTGTATTCCTATAAGATTATCTTTTGAAATGAATTTGTAAGCTCCCGCTTTTTTTGCAGCCCGTTCAAAATACCGATCATCATGACTTGTCACGATCAGCACTTTTGCTTTTGCATCTACGGCAATGATATTTTTTGTAGCAGTGATCCCGTCCATCCCGCTCATTTCAATATCCATCAATACCCAGTCCGGATGGAATTGTTCATATAATTCCACCGCTTCTTTTCCGTCTTCACATTCTGCGCTTTCATCCTGATCGAGCATCACAGCTTGTTTCAGTGTATTGCGCATTGATTGATTATCATCAACAATGAGGAATTTCATTATTCTGTTCCCGAACTTTTCTATGATGAATTGAAGTGAACTTATGAAGGAAGTATTCCGAAAGACATCCGTACGGACGCATTTTCATTCGTGTGTAAACGCACGAATGAAAATAACGACTGACATGGTTTTTAATGTCTAATGTTTTATGGTGAAAATAATTGGAGTTATATGTTCGGGGAGTAAGATGTCAGATAATGAACAACGTCGTCAGAGATCCTTTCATTCCAGATCGGCTTTATGTTGAAGCGCAAACTTCAAAACACCATTGGTGCTCTGCAGATTGAGTTTTTTGGCAATATTTGCGCGATGATTCTCGATCGTCCGTTTGCTGACGAACAATTCATCGGCAATCTCCTGATTGGTTTTCAGATCAGCGATGCGGTTTAAAATGCGGATCTCTGTCGGTGTGAGTTCTTTTAATGTAGAGGATAATTGTTCACTGGATGTCGATCTTTTTTGAAGTAATATTCCGGCAAGCGTTGGACTGATGTAATGACGCCCTTCGCTCACTGCCGCAACAGCCTTAACAATTTCAGAGACAGCACTGTCTTTCAGAATATATCCCTTCACTCCCGCATCCATTGATTCCAAAAATATTTTTCTGTCGTCCAACATTGTTAAAAGCATGATGTTGGTGGAAAGATTCATTGCCGAAGCGCGTTGAGCCGCAGCGAGCCCGGTCATTTTCGGCATGTTGATGTCGAGGATCGCGATATCCGGTTTCAAGGCACTCATTTTATGCAGAGCATCTTCACCATCCCCCGCTTCGGCAATAACCACAAACGACTGTTCCAGTTCGAGCATCTGACGCACCCCTGCGCGGAAAAGTGGATGGTCGTCTGCAATAAGTATTGTTATTTTTTCAGCCATGAGCGGGGTAATACAATTAGAGATTAGTGTTGTAGAGGTACAATAACAAAATTAGAGACAAAATAACACTGAATATCTCCAAGTTTTATTGTGCAATTGTTCTGGGTTGGTAAATATCTAAATCGGAGAATCAATATCGACGTATCACATCTCCAAGAATTAAGAAGGATGATAATGATCTCTGCATCTATAAACTTTAAATACAATACTGATTAGGTGTATAGTATTCAATGAGTGTGAAAAGCATGAGACGAAAATAAACCGACCACCAATACCACTGCCAACAATGCAACGATCATTTCTTTTCTGAATTGAAAATATTCGTTTGTTTTTGTAGCTACATACTTTATCAGCGAGTTCCAATTAAGACTAATGTGCAGCAAAACTGCAATCCCGAAGATTAGGGCGCTCATATTGTGAATGCTCATAAGAAAATGTTCAACCACTCCTTCGCCGATACTGATTCTGCTATAATGCAATGCAAAACCGGAAAGAGGTAAAAGAATAAATGCAAAGAACATAAACATCGATGTGAGTGCTCGTCGATTGATAGGTTGTTTTATCGTACTGTTCATAATGATCTTAACCTTTCTTTATTTGATCAGTTCATTTTCCACTGCTTGCTGGTATTTCGCTCATTACTGCTTGACAACACGAAACCCGACAATTGCAGAATAGGCAGTCGGATCATCTATTTCTCTTGTGCTACTCGTGAAACAATCTTGGGGTGAACTGTATGATGAGCCACCGCAAAGTACATTCGAAGCAGGGCAGCATTCCCATACATTGCCGCTCATATCATAAATACCAAGCTCGTTAGGCTTCTTCGTAGCAACCTCATGATTTTTCTCATCCGAGTTCTCTTCAAACCATGCAACATCATCCGGATCATCGCTGCCGCTGAAATGATAGTATTCGGTTTTTTTCCCTCCGCTTGCTGCAAATTGAAACTCTTCTTCTTTCGGAAGTCGAATTGTTGATCCTGTTTCCTTACTCAGCCAATTACAGAATGCAGTCATATCGGCCACGTTGACATTAACCACCGGTTGTTTTCCCCTCCCAAACTTATCTTCAGGTTTCTGGTATCCCGTTGCCTGACAAAATTCATCGAATTGATCGAATGTGACTTCCGTTGCGGAGATAGAAAAGCTTGCTATTTCTTCCCCTTCTACAAATATCCATGTGATTCCATGATTTGGGTCTACAGCTTTCTCCTTTTGTAACATATCTCCTAATGCTTGTAATTGGCAAATGCAGATAAAAACAATCATTAGGCTTGTGGATTGCAATATTTGTCGATGGATATAGTTTTTCATGCTGTCCCTTGTACGAATATATTTTATCAAAATGGTGTTGGCTATCATTTCCATTCCGGAAATTGGGTAACATTCAAATCCAGTGCGGCGAGAGTCTGTAAATCGGATTCATCGAGTTCAAAATCAAAGATATTTAAATTTTCCACCATGTGTATTTTTTGTGATGTTCGGGGAATGGCGACTATACCTCTTTGAATTAGCCACCGCAAACTGACTTGAGCATTCGTTTTATTATACTTTATACCAACTTTGGCTAAGGTCTCGTTCGTAAAAAGTCCATTACGCCCTTCTGCAAACGGAGACCACCCTTCCATCTGTATTCCAGCATGTTTCAACACTTCCTGTGCTTTGTGCTGCTGGAAGAATGCATGAGTTTCGATCTGATTGAGCGCCGGTTTAACGGAAGCGTTTGCAATCAGCTCATCAAGCTGATGTGGTTCGAAATTGCTCACGCCGATGGCCCTGATCTTTCCATCTTTGTGAAGTTCCTCCATCGCTTTCCAGGAACCTTTCACATCACCGCGAGGACGGTGAATAAGATACAGATCGACATATTCCGTCTGCAATTTATTGAGTGATCGCTCAAATGCTTTCTTTGCATTGTCGTAACCAGCATCGTCCACCCAAAGCTTTGTGGTGATAAACAGCTCTTCTCGTTTAATTCCGCTTTGCGCAATACCGGCACCTACAGATGCTTCATTGCCATAAATAGTAGCTGTATCCAAAAGTCGGTATCCGAGAGAAATTGCATCGGCAACACAGTGTTCTCCTTTAGTACCTTCAATCGTCATTGTGCCATAACCGAGCATTGGCATTGTGATGCCGTTGTTGAGAGTAATTGCTGGAATGGATTGTCTACTTTGTTGAGAACTACCGGCATCAAATATTTTGCAGCCTCCAAAACCGACAACCATTGCCGAAGCGGCAACTTTTGCGCCGGTTTGTAAAAATTCGCGGCGTTTTAATCTAACCGTATTGTTTCTGTTATTCATAGTACTCTCTTTTATTTAATGAGCTTCAATGTTTATTGTTATATGTTATATTCTCACAAATGTATTGCTTAGTGTTTCTGGTATGTTATTTTCCACTGTCGATAATCCACTCCTTTATAGCGGTAGACTCTTCCTTTATTAAGCTTGTTAGGCAGTGATTGGTTCGGCAGTGATTATCGAATCAAAGTGTGACTATTTGAATTGAATATTTTTTCGCAATTTTTTCCAAAACCATATCATTCTTGTTACAAAGTGCAATTGTTCTGATTGATTTTGGTTTAAATCGCTTCATTAGTTCACGAGAAAATAATGCTTGCCCTAAGAGATACATACCAACTCTTCCAGTTTCTGTTTGAATAACGATGATATTTTTACCTTTAACAGTTGGACTACCACCCTGAATAATTTTCTTTGGACCCGAAAGAATAATTATACCGTCAATATATCTCGGAGCAGAACCAGCTTCACCTTTTACAGCACAATATTCTTCAATTAACGTTCCGCCAATAGGCTTCCAGTATTTTCTAGTTAAGGGTCTTTGATTTATATTCATACTTTTTCATATTATCGTATCGGTGTCTAACGGACTAGAGCTAAGCCTCGTGATAATTTACCCGCTGTTTTTGGCAGGATATACAACTGCTCTACTAAATGTGGTCGGTTTGCGACACTGGTTAGATAACTCGGATTATTTTAATAAAACCTTTGATGAATCCAATACCCGTTAATTGAATTATCTATATTATTATATTCATAGTATTTAGTTTTATTTTCTTCTCTCAGATAAGTATGAACAACTTTATTCCATCCGATTGAAAGCGACAATCTAATATTAATAACAATAGATAGATTTGTTGAAAACATTGAATCTTTACCGGTCAATGATACATTTTTTGAACTATAAATAAATTCAATGAAGTTATTATAATTTCCATTACCGAGTGAATCTCCCCAACACGATGCATAGGTGATTACAGTATCCTTACTTTGAACTTGAAAATATGAATACTGGAAATACTTACCAGTGGTATCACTGTAATGTCTCTCATTAGTTCCATACGTTGATGTATAATCATAGATTTTAGAATTAAAGAGATATTCTGGAGGTGGCGGAACAATTAATTTAAAATAACCCTCGGAGTCGATAGCACTTTCCGCAAAAACATATTTTTGATTATTTTTTGAATCTCTCATTGTAATTTTACCGCCAACGATTGAATGAGATGGTTGAAGATTCCCAGTTAACTGCAGAAATGTAATACCATACCTTGATGATGATGGATTTGAATCACACCCATAGTTATTTAACATGTAAATAATAATACTTAGTAGGATGACTATATTTTTCATATTGATTATTTTGAAGCCTTGAAACGGACTGGAACTATTAATGCCGAAACGAAGTGTACCTTCGGGAAGGCATTCCTTCGCAGGCTGCATTGTAACATTTGCTCGATCACTGATTAGCCGACAAGCTATTTTAAAAGAACCATCTTAATCGATTTTGAAAATTTGTCTGATCTCGCGACACAGAAATACACGCCGCTTGATGATTGTGAAGCATTCCAATATAACGTATGAACACCGGACTGGTAATTTATTTTATCAAATGAATGGATGAGCCTGCCAAGTTCATCGTACACATTAATACTTAACGGACTTTCATTCTGTACTTTTAGCGTAAAAGAAGTAATTGGGTTAAATGGATTTGGATAATTTTGTGACAAGGTAAAATTATCCGCAATAACATCGTTGTTAGTTACATTCAAAGAGGTAATCATTGCTTCTTGCAAGACATGGTTTGATATAGGGACCCATCCCGTAATGCCTGGTGAACTATATGCCGAAGATACAATACCGATATTTTTCTGGATTGATAATTTAATTACCTCCGCTATATGATTGTTAAAAGAATATCTAGTATATATTGAAAAAGATGAAGTGTCATATTTAAGCAATGGATAATACCGATAGAATGAGTTACTGTCAATGAATTGCCGTGTAAAACAGAATACCGTCTCCCAATTTGACCAACTTACGATACGATGATTATTTGCCAAATATTCAACTACATCGAATGTAACGGAATCTATCACATTATAGGTTGTATCAAAATTTGGAGGGAAATACTTATGATAATGACGGGTAACATTTCTAATCTGTAAAATATTCCAAAGAATAGAATCAGCACCAATTGATTTAGCCATAACAGAATATTTCGCCAATCCAGTATCTGTGACTACATAATCCTGCATCTGCTCAAATCTATAAGTGGAATATTTGTATATCCAAGAATTGCCTACTTGCAAAGGAAAATAGTCGTCTTGTCTGTTTTGGGAATAGAGTTGAAGACTTGATAAGAAGAGAATGACATATTTTAGAGTTTTGCTATTCATATTTTTTCCTGTAAGCTAACGAACTGAAGCTAATGCCGACACGAAGTGTCCCTTCAGGAGTTTCTTTGCAACGTTCCAGCGCGTCGAGATTGTTTATTAATTTGCTGATAACTGTTTCTATCGTAAGTTTTCATTTATGAACTCAGCTCTCGTAAATTAATCGCGCGGGCAGTTACAATGTCGATTTGATCGACTGGTTAGGCGACACGTGATATAATTATTATCAATCGTAAAGAAATCTGCTCCGAGTAAAATAATACGTAATCTGTGAATTTTGACTGTTATAATTTGCACTTATGTAAAGAGTGTCTTGAACAGTGAATGTAGTCTCTTTTGATATTGAATTTGCGACTGTAACACGCAAGGAATGTGTTCCATTTGTTATTTTGGGAGAAACAACTACGGCAACCCCAATAATAGAACCAGTAGAAATTGTATCTGCAAACACTTGCACATTATCAATGGAAACCGTTACAGGCGTTTGAGCATACCAAGCTTGAAGATGAACTTGAAATTCATTTGCCGTAATTGACGGTTGTGATTCTGTAGTATTTGTATCACAGCCCAATTGAAACATCATAATCACGATTAAACTGGATACGATTATTATATTTTGGGTTTTCATATACATCTCCTTTCGTGGCACCTAACGGACTGGAGCTAAGCTGCGTGAAACGTTCCAGTGCGATTTTTGCATCTCGCCGCTTTTTGGCGGACGCGTTAACGGATAATGATTTTAACTAAAAAATGCTGTTTCATTACGTAAGTTGTATTTAAAAATCTCAACACTCAAAACTTTTGCGCGTCAGCGGTTGCAACGTCTGCCTGTATGACTGGTTAGACACTAAGAATCAGTTTGTAACTCTACTGTAAAATATGCCATTGGATAGCCTGATTTACTGACCATATTTTTATTGATTCGTCAAAACCACCTGAGGCAAAAGTTTTTCCATCGGGGAAATATACAAGTCCAGAAATAATGTCTGAATGAGCTGACAAGGATTGAATTACTTTTCCATCAGCAACATTAATTACTCGAATTATATTTTGATCCCCTATAAGTAGAGTAGATCCGTCGGGAGAATATGTTTTTGAAGACACATATTGACCAAATGAATACAAAATAGACCAATCACTCGTACGAAGACTTAAACATGTACTTGGAACGCTTGTAGTGGTAACAGAAACGATAGAACCATCATTATTGAGAACAGGTCCAATATAATATTGATTCAACAACCTCAGAAATGATAATGTATTTAAATCCCATTGTTTGATATATTCATTTGAACAAGCAATCATTATGTTATTTCTTGAGCTTGTTGCTAGTCCCCAACTACCATATCTAGTTGAATCAATGTTTTGAAGAAAATTTCCATTGATATACTGAAAAAGGCGTAATTTGCCCTTGTCATCTGCTGAAATCAATTTACTTCCATCAGATGACAAAGCTAAATCAACTGTATATGCAGAATCCGTGTTTATCGTGCGGATTACGCTCAGATCAGTAAGAGATACAATTTTGATATTATTCTTCCCACCGATGATTATATTTTTTGAATCTTGCGACGAGATCATAGCAGCGTTTCCATAATAATTACCCGCCGTTCTTGATAATGACCAGGTTGATGTGTTCCATATGTTGATAGCACTATCGGTGAAACAAGAACCAACTAAGTAACCACCATCATGTGTAATTAACATCTTCGATATTTTTTTTCCTGTTTGAATCGTTCGTAATAATTGAAAAGTTCCGTTGTAGCCAACCTTGACAACGTCCGAATAAAGACTATTAAGTGTGTCATAAATTGCACGTATTCGATAATAATAAATATTATATCGGTTAACTGTCGAATCGATAAAGTTAGCTGTACCCATTTTTGTAGCACCTACTTGGTAAAATATCATATCCGTATCCGCACGTTCTATTTTATAATGTGTATCATTATAGGACACGTCCTTTAACCATTCAATTCGTAAAACACTTTCAGAAATTGATGTTATTGATAGATATTGTGGTTTGTGAGGGTATATTGGTTTATTGTCATATTCTACAGGATCACTAGGACAGCCACCACCAAAAAATAACGCCCCAATTATTAAAACGGCAAGTCGTAAAAAATATAAAAAGTAAGGATGGAAATAATATTTTAATATAAGTTTCATGTTGGGTTATCTTTCTGGGTGCCTAACTAATAATTAAATCTACTCAGTAGCATAGTATTCCTTAGTGAACAAATTGTCCACTAAGGAGTTAATTGTTTTCGATTATACAAGACGTACGATAAAAGGTATCGCATTTTTAATCCTGCATCAATACCTGAAATCAGATATTTTTTGAAGAGGAAAGCGGAATGATCAGTCTGATTGTAGTTCCTTCTCTGTTCTGAGAATTGATCTCGAGCGTACCGCCAAGAATGCGAGCACGTTCATGCATGCTGCTCATGCCAAATCCGGAACTGTGCGACTCGTTCCCAAACAGAGTTTGGGAACGAGATGATGTGTTTTGTGCAATCCCGATACCATTGTCTTTAATCGTCAGGGAAAGTGAGTCGCTATTCTTTTTCATATCCACATGCACTGTAGTCGCACTGGAATGTTTCAGAATATTGTTCAAACTCTCCTGCACAATGCGGAAGAGATTGATCTCGTTCTCTTTCGTCAGCAGACCGTCAATATTGTCCAGATGTGTAGTAAACGAAATGTGTGAGGAGTCGGCGATCGTTTCTAGAACCGATTCCAGTGCGGTGGTCAGTCCAAGCTGGTCCAATTGTATGGGACGGAGATTCCTGGAAATTTCGCGAACATTCTTCAGCGATTTTGAAATATATTCCACAATATCATTCAGCGGCGACGGCTGTACCATTCCTTCGCGGCTCACCGCCGATTGATCCATTTCGAACAGTAATTTATTTTTGATGATGAGCAGATCCTGACCAACACTGTCGTGCAGTTCGGCGGCGATCCGTTTCCGTTCCAGTTCCTGCGATTCGATCAGCTGTCGCGAAAATTCCTGCTGCTGCATGTTCTTTTTCTTCAATGCCGACACCCGTCTGAAATAAATGATCGGACCGACGGAAAGGAATCCGGCGGCAAGCAGCATCCGGAACCATACAGTTTCCCACCAGGGCGGAGTGATGATGATGATCAGTGAGGTGCCGATTTCATTCCACACACCGTCATTGTTGGATGCTTTTACCCGAAAGCGATATTCTCCCGGATCGATATTGGTGTAGGTCGCTTCCCGTTTTCCCCCTGCAGTGCGCCAATCATTGTCGAATTCTTCGAGCATGAAAGCGTAGAGATTCTTTGACGGATTCGTAAAATCGAGCGCGGAAAAATTCAGGCTGAACACCGCATCCTTGTAGGAAAGTATTAGCGTATCGATCTCTGAAACCGAACGTTCGATCTTCCGTTCGGGAATATCTGCAAGCGATGTGCCGTTCAATTTTATA
Source organism: uncultured Chitinophagaceae bacterium (assembly GCA_964409765.1). Taxonomy (GTDB): domain Bacteria; phylum Bacteroidota; class Ignavibacteria; order UBA10030; family UBA8401; genus UBA8401. The sequence goes on along the minus strand of CAYPEM010000004.1, from coordinate 81,804 downwards.
TCGGTAATGGCAACCGGCGGTATCACGGTGTTGTCTACGATCGTTTCAGGACGGAAAATATTGAATCCGTTGATTCCGCCGAAGAATAATTCACTGCTGTTCGATTTGAATGCCGCTCCCATGTTGAATTCATTATTCTGTAAACCGTCGCCAACATCGTAATTGCGGAATGTTTCCTTCGCTATGTTGAATCGGGATAATCCTTTGTTGGTGCTGATCCAGAGATCACCCCGGTCGTCTTCAAGGATCGCATAGATCACTTCGTTCGGAAGACCATCGTACATCGTATACGCTTTGAATGTTTCGTTTTTCGGATCGAAGCGGTTCAATCCGGCATACGTTCCGATCCATAATATTCCGAATCTGTCTTCGAGAATGGAAGTGATTTTATCATCGCTGATGCTGTTCGAGCGGCGCGGATCGTTTTGATATCGTATGAATGTACCAGTGGCAGGAATGAATTTATTCAATCCCCCGCCTGCAGTGCCGACCCATAATGTTCCGGTGCGATCTACACACAACGACCAGATATTGTTGTTGCTGATACTGTTCGGATCATTCGGTCGATACTGGAATCGTGTGAATGAATTTGTTTTGATATCGAATCTATTCAATCCTTCCATCAGCGTTCCGATCCACAATGAACCTGGTGCATCTTCCTGCAGACACCAAATAGTGTTTCCGCTGATCGATGTGGGATCATTCTCCCTCAATCGGTGATACTGATATGATGGAGGTACGGAACGATCAGTAGAGTTTTTCATGTGGATCAATCCATTACCGTTACTCCCAAGCCACAACGAAGGGATCGTAGAAGAGTTGTCCGGTTTCAAAGCCCATATAGTATTGGTGCCGCCAAAATTCCGGAATGCATTCTTCCCTAAAAGTTGTTTCAATTGATTTGTCGTACGGTCGTACTGCATCAGCCCTTCCTGTGTTGCGATCCAAATCATTCCGGTACGGTCTTCGGCAATAGAACGTATCTTGTTCCATCCAATACCGCCATTGTTAATCTTGTCCGGCATAATCATGATATGACGGAATCGTGTCTGGCGCGGCGCATACTTACTGATGCCGTCGTATGTTCCGATCCATAAAATTCCGGTACGATCTTCAAAGAGCGACAGGATTGTATTTCCGCTGAGTGATCTGGTATCGAACGGATTATTGCGGAAATGAGTTTGAGTTTTTGTGAATGGATCATA
>CAYPEM010000004.1:67973-80499 GCA_964409765.1 uncultured Chitinophagaceae bacterium | reverse complement strand
GTGTTTTCATTCCGGTCGAACAACGCGATCGACCCGTATAATCCGACCCATAATCGTTCTTTCTTATCTTCGTACAGCTGTTTGATAATATTCTTCCCTGAACTTCGCAATCCTGCCGAATCTGCATAATAGCGTGAAAATTTCTCCTGATGCTTTTCTTTCTTATTCAATCCATTAATAGTGCCGACCCACAATGTTCCGCTTCGGTCTTCTAGTAGTGAAAGAATATTATTATCACTGATCGTTGAAGAATTGTTACCGTAAGAAGAGTATCGGATAAATTTTCCCGTGCTGGAAACGAATCTGTTCAGTCCTCCGAATTGCGTACCGACCCACACTGTACCACTGCGGTCAACAAACAGAGTGTTGATGTAGTTGTCGGATACAGAGAGAGAATCAAAAGATGTATGGCGATAGATAGTAAAAGAATACCCATCATACTTGTTCAATCCCTCCTGCGTTCCGAACCACATGAATCCTTTTCGGTCCTGCGCGATCGAAAAGACGGAACTTTGAGATAATCCCTGTTCCATTGTGATCCGTTCAAACAGACTTTGAATCTCTTGAGCAGATACCGTAACGATTGTCCAATACGAAAGGAATATGACTGTGCGAATAATTTTCATCTCATTGAAAATAGCATCGCGGAAGGTGAGACGCAAGATACGCTCCATTTCATTGGTCTCAGAGTGGTATGGAAAAACGAAAAAATCCTGCTGTTAACAGGATTTTTCGTTCTACAAACTATTTTTTTTCTTATTTTGCTGTAATTTTTAAACCACTGGTTTCATACAACCGATCAATTCATCAACATTCACCGTAGCTACACCTGACGTAATATCGGACATTGCATACGGAAGGATCAAGGTATTATGATGAATAAGCGAACCGCAGGAATACACAACATTCGGAACATATCCTTCGCGCTCTTCTTCGTTCGGCTGCAACAATGGTTCTTCCAATTTTGCAATGTTTTTTTTCGGATTTTCAAGATCGAGTAATATCGCACCGATGGAATATTTTCTCATCGGGCCAACACCGTGTGTCAGTACCAGCCATCCTTTGTTTGTTTCGATCGGTGAACCGCAATTTCCTATTTGCACAAACTCCCACGATGTGCCTGGTACCTGGATCAGTTCAGCTTTATCCCAAAAGTGAAGATCGTCCGAAACCATGATATAATTGTTCTCTCCATCCTGACGGGAAAGCATGTAATATTTCCCGTTGATCTTTCTCGGGAACAGACCCATTCCTTTATTTTGAACCCCTTTCCCTTTTAACGTAATAATATTGAATGTGAGAAAATCTTTTGTTTCGATGAATTGGGGAAGGATCGAAAATCCATCATACGCAGTATATGTGCTGTAAAATGTAACTTCGCCGTTATCATCAACAAAACGGACAAACCTCGCATCTTCGATTCCCTTGCTTTCACTTTCAAGAACGGGAAAAATCACCCGCTCTGAAAGTTTTTGGTCGGCACGGAATTGCACGGTGTAGTTTGAATTTCCGGCATTTGATTGACGCCGAACTTCGGCGGTTTCTGAGAATGTACTTTTTTCATCGAACACGATCTCTGCATTCTTCCCGATCACACCCGATCGGAACACAATGGAAGAAATATGCCCTTCTCCTGTCGCTCGAAGACTCATCACAAAACGAAGGCTCCCGTCGGGAAGATTCGATTGGTCCGGATGCGGAACAATGGAAGGATTGAAGAGTGCCGCGGATTCAATCGAGTATTCCATGGTGAAATACGCACCGATCAGATCTTTTTGTATGGCGCTCAGTATGGCGATCTTCGGAATATGGGAAGAGACAAGATCATAATGTTTTTTGAACACCGAACTCAAATCTTTGTGGCGATTGCCAAAATCTCGCTTTACATTTCCCAATACTTCCGCAGCTTTGGATTCTGTGAGACTCAACACTCTCTCGATCGTCCGTTTGATGCGGGGAACATCATTGGGAATAAGTGTTCTGGTAATTACCCGCGATGTGTCCCTCATTAACTTGATATTCTCCCGTTTCACCAATGGTGTGCCTTTGGTTTCTATCTTCATTATCATTATCCCGTTTATAATTTATTGTTCAATTGATATCAGTCTGATATTCACAATTGTTGTGGTTAATCGTTCCGTAAAAAATTAGTTGATATTTTTCTTTCAATATTTGAGACAGATCCCGGAACAATACATTGAATGATCTTCAATGCGCCTGCATCCAGATCAAAATAATTATCATTGAAATCCGCATCGCATCCATCAATTTCAATTCGCACATCTTTTGCAAAAAGATCTGTTTGAATGCTTATTCTATAAGTATCCCCTTTCTTTTCAAGAATGGTGCTGGTGATCGTGGGACTAGGAAGATGCAAATGTTTCGGTTCTGCAAAAAAGTACCTGTTTTCGGTGGTCACATATCCGTCCAGCAATAATTGCGCGGCAATATATGAATCATAGTGAATCGTTCTGTTATTAATTTTGGAAGGGATCTCAAAAATTTTTGACGAACTGTTTGGCTTTATCGTAATATCACCCTCGCTCACAAAAATTTTTTCACCGCTAAAGGACAAATGCTGAACCTGCAGCACTCCATTGAAGCGCTCCAGTGAATCATTCGTCCCCCACACTTCCAGAGTATCACCGTTCTTTTTGAAGGAGACCAGTACTTTGGCAAAGAATCGTTTTGTATAGAAATATGCTGCTTTGGGTCTCAGTCCGCTGTCGATCACCGCCCAGCTGCTGACAGGCCAGCAATCGTTCAATTGCCAGTATAATGCTCCGGCAGTATTGAATTTCCTTCGGCGCCAATGTTCAACTGCAGTCTTCAGTGCATTGGCTTGAACAAGTTGTCCCTTATAGACAAAATCATTGAAATTTTTTCCGACGGTATAATGTCCTGCCTGAAAACGGAACAATCGCTCCTGTCCTTCAACCTGTTTATTGTGATGTTCGATGACCGGATGCTGCGGAGTTCTATCTTCGGGAAGTGTAGCTTCTTCCCATGTTCTGATGTTTGCCGGAGCTTGAAATCCAAACTCGGAGACAAAGCGGGCATTGGTTTTCTCGTATTCTTTATAATCTTTCCAGAAACTCCAGACAGTCCATTGATGATGAGTTCCGTTCGATTCGTCATTCGGAAATCCGGTCCCGAACGGTGAACTTCTCCAATACGGACGAGAGTTATCTAATTTTTTTACAATCGTTGGTAGAATTTCTCTGAAGATCACTGAGCCGGTCATATCATCCGGTGTCTTGTCAGGATTTTCAGTACAGAACAGCCACTCACATTCGTTATTGCCGCACCATACGGCAAGACTCGGATGATTGCGTAATCGAGTAACAGCTTTTACCGCTTCATCTTTCACTAATTTCAAGAACCATGGCGTTTGTGGATATTCGCCGCATGCAAACATAAAGTCCTGCCAGACTAACAAGCCAAGTTTATCGCAGAGATTATAGAATGCGTCCTGCTCATAGATCCCGCCACCCCAAATACGCATCATATTCATATTTGCATCGCGAGCCAATGTTAGTAATCGTTCATACTTTGCATCAGAAATTCTGGGAATAAAATTATCGCTTGGAATCCAATCAGCTCCTTTGCAGAATATTTTTTCGCCATTCACAACAATGATGAATGATTTTCCCTCTTTATCTTTTTCCTGCAGCAGATCGATCGTTCTAATTCCAAATGTTGTGTCCGCCTCAGATATTGTCACATCATTGTGTTCAATGCTGAATTTTGCATTGTATAGTGGCTGTCCTCCGTAACCATTCGGCCACCAAATGCTCGGATTATCGATCTTCACTTTGAATTTCAATGAGGATGATGTTGCTTTTTTTATGATCTGAGTGGAATAGGTATCTTTTTCGATCTTAACCTTGACATTTATCGGAGATTTGAAATATTCTACATCAACGGAAACTTCAATCGTTGCTGATTTTTTCGTGAGCTCCAATGTTTTGATGAATGGATTTCGTAATACGAGACCGGACGAAATTTCAAGATAGATCGGTCTCCAGATTCCCGATGTGGTAAGTTTTGGACCCCAATCCCAGCTGTATGAATATTGTGCTTTTCGAACATATACTCTGTGCGGTTCCAAAGCAACGCGAAGCTTTCCATGTTTTTTTTCCAATTCCCTGGATCGAACTACCGGTGAATCAAAATGAATTTCGATCGTATTGTTCCCAGTTTTCAAGTACTTCTTCACATCAAGCCGGTGTTCCACAAACATATTTTCAGTTGCACCTACCAATTTTCCATTGATAAATATTTCCGCATACGTATCCAATCCTTCGGCGACAAGAATGATACGTTGTTCTTTTAAAAGAGCGGCATCCACTGTAAATTCTTTGCGATAATGCCATTGAAGATTTTCAACCCACTGTATTTCATTTTCCTGCATCCGATAGAACGGATCGGGAATTATTTTCTGTTCCAGCAGATCCATATGAATTGTTCCGGGTACTTCAGCCGGAATCCAGTCCAATACCCGATGCTGCTCAGAAGGCAATAGCCCGTATGCATCATTCGCTTTGACACTCCACACACCATGTAATTCTATCCGCTTCATTGCACATTACCTCATTAATACAAGTTTTTTTACAATTGATCGATCATTTGTTTTCATCACACAAAAATAGATACCGCTCGATGTTCTTTCACCATTCCATTGGAAGTCGATCGTTCCGCTTTGCAGATATTCATCGACAAGCGATGTAACTTCTCTTCCAAGCAGATCGAATATTTTCACACCGACTCGTCCGCTGATGGGAATTGATAAGCGAATTGTTGTTGAAGGATTGAATGGATTCGGGAATGCATCCAGCGACATTGTCAGCGGTATTGAAGCTGGTCGATCATTTCTTACAGAAGTCAATCGTGATGAAAATGCTGTTATTTCATCAACGGATAAACCATAATCGAAGAAACGAATATCGTCAAGCACACCGTTGAAATTATAATTGTTGTCATTTGGCAATACTTGACCAATGGTGAGATCAACTGCTGTTTGCTGTAATAATCCGCTCCACGGAATAAACGCATCCAGTTCACCATTTAAAAATATTTCCATATCGGAGCCATTATATATTGCTGTAACATTATACAGTGAATCTATAACCAACTCAGATTCGGAATCAAGATCCTTAATACCAGTTGATGTTTTAATTGTCCAGCGAAGCCGTTTATTAGAGATGGAAACTTTCAGGCGATTTGAATAATTACCATGCGAGATCGGATATTGTTCCCGGTTATAAAAAGCGCCGATCTTCATCCAAAAATTCATTGCAAAAGCATTTTGAACATTTAATCCATTGTCATTTGGAACGTGAATTGAACTTGATATTCCATCAAATAAAAAAGCACTGCCGGTATTACCATTTCGATCACTAACTGATTGAACACCGTTTACTGTTCCGTTACGATTGTTGCCGGAAAGATCATTCGCATTTCCGTTGAAGGGATAATATGCGAGAAGATTTCCCTTAACGAATTTTGAAAAATCACGCACTTCTACCGAAATACTATCATTTGTTACACCGCCATGCCCGTCGTTCACTGTGCAATACAGCCGAAAATTTCCTTCAGTTAACGGACTTTTCCATGTAATCGAATTTCCTGTTCCGATAATCGTTCCGCTGTTTGATGACCAGACATAATTCAACGTATCACCATCACTATCCGTTGCTAAACATTGAACGGATGCCGACGTATTGACATTCAATTTTCTAGGGGAAACACGAAGTTTGTTGATCGAAGGAAGATGATTGATTCCGACAACAACGAGAACATTGATCGTATCTGAAGTTGATGCATTTTTTGAATCGGTAACTGTGCAAATAATTGAATATTGCCCCGAAGTGTCGGGCGCTTTCCACGTTACCTGAGAACCTTCTCCAAAAAGTGAGCCGTGACTCGATGACCATTGAATCGAAAGTGAATCACCGTCAATATCCGCTGCTGTGCAAAAGAATTCTGCAAAATTGTTGATGATAACGGTATCGTGTGAAGAAGCTGCAGCTTTTATTCTTGGGAAATGATTGGCAACACTTTGAGCTGAGCGATAATCGACGACGATGCCGTTGATCAGCATTTTTTCATCAGTATAAGAAATGCTTCCGCCTGACGGAGTCACCACCAAAACCCGCGCACTGTTTGCAGAAATTGTAAAGGATGTTTGATTCGTCACATTATTTTTTACAAAAACATTTGTCACTGCATCATACAGATCTGCTGCTTCAGTTCCGACATTGATCGATATTGAAACCGTTGAGTCAAATGGATTGAAATACAGGAATGTTGGATATGCCGGTGAATGTCCAAAATCGGTCGTTAATAAATTTAATTGCAGCACTTTAGCGACATTGGTTGTTTCAACTACGGCAGCCAAATATCCAGTGTGCGATGATCCATAAAGGGCAAAGTTTGTTGCAGCCCAACCATTTTTAACTGCATCACCGGTAGCGAACGGACTGACGGCATTGGAAGTCTGTTTCAATGCTTCGTATCCGATATACGAATTCGGATCATTCACTTTCGACCAGTTTTCTCCATCTTGATTTTCGTCAGGTAAACTGTTTGAATAGAATAATCGCGATGCATTTGCGGCATTCAATACCCATTTCCCGATCGCGCGTGCATAGCGGTCATCGTACCGGGCAATCGGAGCAAGAACTGCAACAGTCTGCACTGTGTTCATCAGAAAAGCATAACTCGGTTGGAATTGGTCTACCTCTCCGATCAATCCAAATGCATCGTAACTACCCCAAGTACCGAGTGTTGCTCCCCACGAACGAAGCGGGCCAACCTCAAAATTCCAATTGAATATTTTTTCAAGATCGTATGATGTTCCTAGTTCTGCATTCATTCGAGCAGCAGTATACGTTCCGTAGATCAACTGCAATTCGTACGAAGGATTGATCGATAGCGAACTAAGAAATTCCATTGACCACTCGGCACCGATACGATATTTCTCTTCTCCAGTCTTCACAAATGCCTGATACATCATCCAGGTAATTGCTCCCGATGCTTCCGGTTCATGAACACCAATATCATTCGGCGTCATCGTAGAAAGTTTCCACGCTCGGTGATCCATATTTGGAAAATGCCAAGGAACTGCACTGCCACCCATCATAGCCGTTGCTGTTAACCATCGATCTGCAACAATAACCGATTGCAATTTGAATTCAGGAATTTCGGGATGAAGATCGTACAATTGATAGAAGAAGACATTCGGCATAGTTTCGTACCACCAGTCATCACCGCTTGAACCGCGAGGAGAATTCAGGTACACCTTTTCCGCAGGAAGAGTATTGAACCATTCTTTGCACATCGCCACCCAATCGTACCCGTTTTGATTTCGTTTATCAATTCCGACCAGTTCAGCTCCGATAACTGCAGGGAGAGAATTGATCCCTTCACCTCCTGCACCGGGTGAGCCGACATACGACTTTAATTTAAAACTTGACGATGCCGGATAATTCACAGTGTTTGAATACAGAGAACTTAATGGAAGATATTGACCGCTCCCAGTAACGTTAAATACGATGGAATCATATCCTTTTGCAACGGATTTCCAATCGCGCATTGCATACGGCTGCGGAAGATTTGGCATTTGTTCGATTCGGGGAATCGTTATTTGCTGGGCAAATATTTCCGAAAAAACAAAAATCGTCAATATAATTTTGTTCAAATTCACTTCACGTTTTTCTTTTTGAATTCAGATAATGATTTTCCAGTGATCACGGAAACAACCCCTTGTTTTTTATCGATCACTAAACCTATTTCATCTTTATCGATAGAATACAATGCGAAAAGAAATGTTCCGTTATCGCCATTGCTTAACCGTTTGTATTTGATGAATTCATTTGTTGTGTCGTACTGTTCAAGTTCAATGATCGCATTCAATGCTTCAATCGTCGATTCTGCACCCGAATTTTTATTGAACTCCGTATAGCTGTGAATTCCATCAAAACATCTTCCTGTTGTAGGATCATACATTTGTGCGGTCACGGCATTGTTTCCGAAGAACCACGATCCAGCGATCTGTGCCATTGTCAGATATTTTTTGTCATTCGTTGCTTCATACAACCGGATCAATCCAATAACGATTGGTCTGATGTCGTATGCGATCTGTTCGAATTCACGATTTTTCGATGAATCCGCAACGTCAAATTCACGTTTGAGACCTTGAATCAGCAACCGACTGTAAAATCCATCTGCCTCGCGTTGTGACGAAGCAATCATTCTTTTATTCTTCAACACCTTTCCCGCTTGTGCCAACGCCTGGGTCTGTCCGTTTCCCCACGCATGCCACATTGTTTCCCATGAACGATGAAGTCCAAACGGAAATGTCCGGATATCTCCGTTCTGCATCTGCATCATTCCATCGCAGAATTTTTCAATGTAGCTCCGTACTTTTTTATCGGCTGTTGCGGTATAATATTCCGTTAATCCAAGAACAAGCTCTGTTGTTGCATCCGAACCGGATTCATATAACAGCCACTGCGGAATAGTATAGCCAGAGATTTCTCTTTTCTTTCTGTATTGCAGCAGCAGCGTATCAATATGAATGAATGTTTTTTCAATTCCCGCTTTTAGCTGCGCAGCAAACCGGGGATCTTCTTTTTCAAGTATTCTGTATCCCAAACCGTAACACCAAACTCCGCGCGCAGCCCACCAACCGAATGATTTGAAACTTGTTTTTCCGTCACGGTTGATCGAATGGTCTGCATTGATGAAATTATAGAATTGTCCGTCCTTCGCCTGAAGTTTCAGAACAAATTTCAGATATTCTTTTGCTTTATTTTTGCTCATAGCATTTTTCGTCAATTCATAATGACGAAGATATGCCACTGCAATTCTTGCTGCGTCATCAACACAGGTGATTCCTTCGCTACTCGCGTCCACCCAGTTATACGATGGATAGTCGGCGTAAATGCGAATAATACTTACCGAATCGCCATCGAGAACGATACGCTCGGAAAGGTGCTCGATGTGTGAAAAATTCACGAGCGATTGTTGTGCGAATGAAATCATGCAAACCGTGGAAATTACTATCGCTATTTTCTTAAACTTCATCGTTGTCTCCGTGTAAATTTATGTACCTGATCCATCGTCGGCATTGCAGCTATTGCTCCCCGTCTTGTGGCAACTAATGCACCAACAGCATTGGCTGTCATGCAAATTTCTATAAGTTCAATCCGCATCAGCCGATTGATCTCCTGTTTGCTCCGGACAATTCCCGCAAGCAATCCAGCCAGGAATCCATCACCGCAACCGACCGTATCAACTGCTTTGACTGTGTACCCTTTCACTTCTCCTGCACATTTTTTGGTTGCAAACATACAGCCACGTTTGTCCCTCGTAACAACAACCAATTGCGGACCCATGGAAATAAGCTTTATTATCGCCTCTTTCGGATTGTTCGTTCCGGCAAGCAATTTTGCTTCACTCTCATTCATTCGCAGGATCGTCGTATACTGTATCATTTCTCGATAATTCTTCAAAGCCTCCTTTGGACTCTTCCATAGGGACATTCTGATATTCGGATCAAAACAGATAATTTTCTTTTTCTTCAAAGCATACTTCGCAATGGCAAATGCACTTTTTCTTGTTTCAGCATTCAACAACAAAAAGGGACCGATGTTGATGATGGAAGATTGGCAGACTTCATCAAGGTCGATCTCTTTCTTCAACAAATGTAGATCAGCCGGATCTTTTTCCCAAAATTCAAAATCGCGTTCTCCGTTCTTCATCACAGCAACAAATGCAAGACGGGTTTTATATTTCTGATCATCAACGATCAATCGTGTATCAACGCCATTCCGTCGAAGTTCTGCTTTTAAATATCTGCCGAATGAGTCGCGGCCGACTTTTCCAAGGAAAGCCGTTCGAATTCCTAACCGAGCCAAACCGACAGCAACATTTGCCGGTGCTCCGCCTGCCATTTTAATGAATTGTTCGGCAGTTGAAAGATCTTTTGTCGGTTTTAACGAAACCAGATCGATCAATGCTTCGCCGACTGAAATAACTTCCGGATTTTTCATAAGGTTTGCGGTTCAATGATACTTTTTATTGTTAATCCCTCTTCCTGATATCGGAGAGCTTCGTGAACGTGATCAAGCGTAAATCGATTAATCGGGAATTCATCAATTTTAATAATGCCGGTTGCCAACACTGTAATAGCACGATCGAACGTCAACGGATTGATATACGAGCCGACGATTGCCAACTCTTTGAAAAAGACCAGGTTCGGTTCGATAGGAAATGTCTGGCCGATCGGACAGACGCCAAAGAATTCAACCGTTCCACCTCTCCGTGCCAGATTCAATGCGATGTGTGACGTTGACGGTTTTCCGACACATTCTATTACAACATCAGCACCTACTTTTGTAATATCGAGTATAGCTTCCTGAATATTTGTTTCATTCGGATTCAATACATACGTTGCACCAAGCGTGCGTGCAATCGTACGTTTTTGTTCTGATGGTTCTACGACGATAGTAATTGATGCTCCCACAGAACGAACTAACTGCAGCATCATCAAACCAATTGTTCCGCTTCCAAGTATTACGACAGAATCTCCAACATTGATCTTCGCACGGTCGATGCCGTGCAACACGCAAGAGACCGGTTCAATAAATGCACTCGCATTCATCGGAAAATTCTCCGGAAGTCTGTACAATTGCTGCTGCGGAACAATGCAAAACTCCGCCATCCCACCGTCAATATCCACACCAAGAGCACGTAAATTTGAGCATAAATGAACTTCACCACGACGGCAGAAATAACATGTTCCGCAGGAAATATTTGGATCGATGGCAACATGTTGTCCGTGCGAAAATCCTTTTACTGTCGAGCCAACTTCTTCAATCGTTCCCGAATATTCATGCCCTAAAATAACCGGTGGTGTTGAACGCGATTCTCCTTTGACAATATGAACATCCGTTCCGCAAACACCGCACGATTGAACGCGAACTAGAACCTCATTCGGCAATATTGGACGAAGAGATCTTTGAACAACCAAAAGATGCTGTGCTTTCTCGAATACGGCGGCTTTCATAGCATTACCATTTCACGACAATATTTTCGTTAGAAACTCCGGCGACAAATGATATTGCAATATCAAAAGTGTTATCTAAGTTCTTTGTTGCGGTGTAACTTTTAATATTCTTTCCATTCCTAAGAACTTGCCGAGGCTTTTTCGGTGCAACGATATTTAGCATTGTTCCATGTCCTTTAAACGATGATACTTTGAAACTCAGTTGTTTTATTTTTTCTGCGTACTCTGCTGAATGGATAATTGTATTTGCGTTCGAAAGATAGGGTTCATAATTTTTACCAAACGAAAAAGAAAGGTTCCTTGCAGTTCGTTGATCCAATGGAAGTATCATTGAAGGAATCTTTTTTGCATTTGCAGTTAATGATTCTAAATGTCTCCCCTTACCGTATATCGTTACATCTTTGATCGTTTCGAATTGATAATTGAATCGAATTGTAGAATCAAATTGTGCACGGTTCTTTGAAACGGAAAGATTCCAAACGTTATCATTCATTCCTGCAAGTGTATACATTGTGTAGATATAAAATCCACCCGCCCAAAGGAAGGAAGGTTTGTCGATCTCACCGTATCGCGGAGACGATTCATTGGAATAACGGTATTCATACAACGCTGGAATTCCATTCGGACTGTTTGCAATACCGTCGATAGTCATCGTTTTTTTTACTAATTCTAATGCCTCATCACTTTTGCCAACGGAATTCAACGCTAACGCGAACCATGCATTGTTATGTGGCCACACGCCTCCGTTGATATACGTGTATTCATCCCCCGCTTCATTTCCCGCAATCTTGAAATATTTGATGACCGAATCTTTGTGAAAATCAGACGGCATCACTGCACGAATTCCAAGATTCGGCGCAAACAATTCCGTCTGTGCGGTCTCAATCATTTTTTGCGATTTATTATTATCAAGTAGTTGATAAGCAGGAGCAATCAATGATCCCATATATTTGTGTTTATCTTTTTCATCACCATTGTAATTGATGAGATAATTCAGTGAATCGTCCCACAATTTTGTCACAAGTGCAGTACGCATCTCAATGGTATTCTTTTCCAAATCCAGCAACGAAGGATTTTTGTTATCAATGAACGAAGCAATAAACAAATAATCTTCAATTGCACGAATACTCAGAGCAGTAATATATGTTCGTGATCCTTCTTTCCAGCCGAGATCCCACCAGTCCGGACGGAAAGCATGCATCAGATTATCTTCACGTAATTGGGTCATTACTTCTTTTAGACTTTTGGATATCAACGGATATAATTGAAGCAGTGTGGTCGTATCCAGTGAATGCCTCAAATAACTTGCGGAAACTTCAATGAACCAGAGATGATTCCAGTTGTATGGCGTGCATAATTCGGTCTTGAAACCGTCATCTCTCCAGTAATAAGCGTGTGGAATGATCGAATCTTGTGCGAGAGATGAAACATAGAGCAAATCCTGTTTCACGC
>CAYPEM010000004.1:0-67873 GCA_964409765.1 uncultured Chitinophagaceae bacterium | reverse complement strand
GGAATGATCGAATCTTGTGCGAGAGATGAAACATAGAGCAAATCCTGTTTCACGCGGTTGAGATCGTAATTAACTGCACCAAGATTTGTCATCAACAAATCATGAGTGAAGAAAAAATTGTATTCTGCCGGACATGGCATAGGAACAATGTGTCCGTTCAGATAATGAGCATTGGATGTCAGGATCGCTTTCGACCATTTCATCGTGCGATCGATAATAGAATCGTTTGTATTGAAGTATGTGTCAGTCGTTGATGTTGTCGTAACAAAATTATTATAGAGATCAACTTTTGATTTCCACTCTTTCGAAAGAGTGGATATTTTTTGCTCGGCTTCATTATGCGTTGAACTCCCGATCACCTGAACAATCGTCATCGTGTCGCCCGGCTGAAGTGATTTTGAATATTCAAATGCCGCAACACCGCGCGTTCTTTTCGGATCGTTCGAACCTTCAGCAGACGACGATAGAGTACTGTCAATCCAGAGACTCAAACCACCATCGGTAATGGAAAGCACATTTGCGTCACACCATATCTTCGATGCTTTCTCGCCTACATTGACCACAAATGCTGTTGCAAGTTTAGTATCTGAATCTGAAAATTTAGACACGATCGATTGGTTTTCCGAAATATATCGTATTGCGGAAGAATCCTTCCGACTGTAGGTCTGACAGGTTCGTAATGCTAACAAAAGGTGCGAATATACCTCAATCTGTTGCTGGGTTTTTGTTTTGTTTATCATTGTTAACGATACAACCATCGCCGGTTCATTCAAACAGAATTCGTATTTTAATCGATAAGAAACAAATGCATCTTCATCGAAGAATGTAACTGAGTGAGGACTGAGCTCATAACGCCATCCCTCCCTTCCAATCCATTTCTTTTTTTCATTCCCTATTTTTATTCCGAATGCATACGGTCTCGACTCATCACGTTTCCAATAATCCGTACTGAGATCGATGCTGTTTGCTGCAGGGTAATAAAAGCTGATCCGTGACGGTAATGGTCTGCTCTTATGAAATTCTACACCAACAAACGGTCCGCCAACCTCCACCTGTCCATATTTTTTATCAAAAGGAAATACGAGCGGGTTTGTTGTTTGTGCCGATGCATACTGCAAAACAAGGATTACTGAAAGTAATTTCAGGAAACATTTCATTGAACTTTGCTCCATGCTTCATCGATCGTGGGAAACGCTACGCGAGGAAATGTTCCTCCCGGTTTGTAGAAAACAGTCTCGATAGCTTGTGAATCTGATGAAACCATTTTTGATAATCGCTTCAACTCTGATTCATTAATAATCACTGGATATTTTTTTTGCAATGCTTCGATAGTCTTTAATAATAAAAGCGATTCTTCTCTGCTAAAATAATCCCCTTTGACCGATTCTCGAACATCGATAAACTTCATTTGCTTCCCTTGAGCATTCTTGTATCCGCTCTTGTGCAGATTGTAATACTTGATCAACACACTGTCCGATGCATCAATCGTTCGAACCAATGCTGCGCGCTGTGAGAGATACAATAGTTTTGCTTCCCATTTTTTTGTTTCATTTGCAACAAATGGAAGTTTATCTAATCCACGTTTGTATGCCTCTTCGCTCAATAATCTATCCTGCACCATTTTCCAGATCGTTTTTTTTACGCTGGAATTGAATGCTTCCAATGAACGGGTATCGAATTGAAATTGGCGGATGTCGTACCATTGCACATATTCACGGATCGTGATCGTCCGACTGCCGAATGTCACCAAAGGACGGTTCAAATAATTGCCGGAATTTCTGATTGGCTGGGGGCCTGCTTCAGTCATAAACGTAGAAGGAATATCCCACTTCACTTTGGCATCACGAGAAAGACCTTTGTCGGCTAGATATGCCCGTAAAATATTGAATCCATCAGCTTTGATAACCGGATCGTTCGGTTTCATGATGTTTTTCACGTACTGATCGGCCAACCCTTCCGCAATTAATTTCGTTCGAATCTCGATTGCTTGATTCTTCAATTCTGCAAATTCACTTTCCGTCGTTATTGGATTCTGTTTTGCTTTATCCAAATAAAAAATATAGAAGCCGTCTTTTAGTGGTATTGGAGTTGATATCTTCCCAACGTTGAGCGTTGAAATTATTTCAGCAAGTTCTGCGTTATCTCGTTCAAGTTTTAATAATGTCGTTTCCAACGACCTGCTATCAACATTCACAATCGAATCTAACTGCATTGCAAAAAGTGAATCGAACTTTGCTCCAGCATTAATCATCTTTTCAATTCGTTCTGCATCATGTTTCGTCTGTTTGTAAATCCATCGGAGTGAAACGGTGATCTTAGCTTTTCTCGTATCGTTTGAGATCTGTTCATCAGATAATTTCACTTGAGAAAGAATATCCTGACGATATAACTGTTCAACTGCACCATCTTCTTCCAACGCGTGGATCCGCTCTTTGACAAAATCGACTGATTTTAATCCATTCTGTTCAGCTTCAAGGGCAAAAAGCCGTTCATAGATCATATATTTTAAATGTTCACGAAGAGGGTCGTGGCGGCGTTTTACAAATGCAGGACCAAATTCATAACTCGTCAACAGATCATCCGATGATATTAGATACGAACCGACTGTTGCAACGATTGAAGAATCACCTTGTGCTTCAAGAAAACTGAAGAGACCAACTGCAAAAAACAACGCCCGTTTCATCCCTTTACTCCTGATGAAACCATACTATCGATGAAGTATCGTTGGAAGAAAGAATATGCTATGATGATCGGAAGCGCGAGCAATGTTGCAGCAGCAAGTTGCAATCCGAGCAATGCTTCCGCTTGTCCGCCAATGGTAAATAATGTTACAATCTGCGGCAATGTCATCAATGTCCTTTCACGGACAACTATGATCGGCCACAACACTTCATTCCAGCTTGCCATAAATGAAAGTATTGCAACAGTGATCACAACGGGTCGTGAAAGAGGCCAAATAACTGCAAAAATAATTTTAAAATCAGAACATCCGTCAATCCTTGCAGCATCGATCAACGCCTGCGGAATACTCATAAAGAATTGACGGAACATTACGATTCCAAGCGTACTGATCATCGTCGGTGCGATCAATGCCAAATAGGAATCCGTGATCCCAAGTTTTACCATCAACACATATTGCGGAATCAGTGTTATCTGGAACGGGATCATCATTGTGAAGAGAATAAGATAATAAAGAGCATTTCGTCCTCGGAAATTCAGTCGGGCTAACGCATAACCGATCATTGAACCAAAAACAACAACCGACAATGTTGTGATAGATGAAACTAGAACACTATTGAAGAATGCACGGGCGATCGGGATACGGGCGAACACTTGCTCATAATTCTTGAAACTGAAATTTGAAGACCATAAACTGAATCCGCCGATCTCGATCTCCGGTTTCAACGACGCCGCAAACATCCATAAGAATGGATAGGCGAATATTGCCGCGCCGAAGATCAACAAAAAATATTTTACTGTTTTTTTCATACAGTTGATTCTGTTTCGACAGCTTTTTTCTGGATCATAATAACCGCAAAGATGACGATGGCGAATACAAATCCGAGCGTCGCTGCATATCCCATGTGATTAAAATAGAACGCCTGATTATAGATATAGAGAACAGCGGACAGCGTACTTTGCATCGGACCGCCGCCGGTTAACACATACGGTTCGATGAAGAGTGAAAATCCGCCGATCGTTGATAAGACAAGCACAACTACGATAGTCGGATTCAATAATGGTAAGGTGATGGAAAAGAATTGCTGAAATCGTGATGCTCCATCCATATTTGAGCTTTCGTACAGTTCACCGGAAATATTCTGCAAACCAACTAAAAACATAATGATATAAATTCCGACATTCTTCCACGTTGCCATAATTGCAACGGAGGGCATTGCCATCTCAGGACTGACGATCCATGGAATTCTCGGAATTCCAAATACCATCAAAAATTTATTCAGTAATCCGGAATCGAATGAATACAATTGCTGCCACAAGATCGTTACAACAACACCCGACACAACCACCGGCAGAAAATAAATCGTTCTGAACACCGAACGGAATTTTATCTTTGAGTTCAACAGTAATGCAAATCCCAGTGCAACAGCTATCTGCAACGGAATGTGTATCAAGAGGAATGTTAAGGTATTAATGATCGATTTGAAGAAAAGAGGATCGACGATCAGCCGTTCAAAATTTTTCATTCCGACCCATTGCATAGGGGTAACAATATCCCATCGATGAAAGATCAGCACAAGAGAGAAGATCAACGGATATGCAACAAACATCAAAAAGAAAATGATGTATGGAAGCACCAGCAAATACGCAGACCGGTCATATTTTTTTTTATATTTTTTCATTTGTTCCAATCAACGATCACTTTGATCCGTTTCTGCGCTGAAATTGTAGCATCGAGAGGAGATTTTTTTCCATAGACTGCGCTTGCTTCATACTCTTGCGAAATTGCGTCGAAGATTTCTTTTAGATCAGGTGCTGCATCGACGCTTCGTGTCGTTACAGCTTGCTGCGCAAACTCCACCATCATTGGATTCTTATTGAAATAGTCGGCAAATATCGGATTCGTTAAGAGATCAGAACGGATCGGAATCTGATTTGCGATCTCCAACAGTTTCATATCATATTTTGCCTGGACAAGAAACTTTACAAATTCCCACGCTTCTTTTGGATGTTTCGTTGTGCTGAAGATGGCAATATTCTTATAATCGCCGTACGTATGCACCGCCCCTTGATGATCGTCTGGAACAGGAATAGGGACAACACCATACCGAAGATTTGGCGCTAAAGACTGCAGCGTTGCGATCAGATATGGACCCGCAAAATGCGTTGCTTTTCGTTCAAGCAGGAACGGGTCTCCACCCTGAAAGAATGTATGCGGGAAATAATCTTCAGCATAACACGTTCTGAAAAACTGCAGCACTTTCGTTGATGCTTCCTTGTCTAAATTTGGTTCACCGTTCACAAAGAATGTTTTTCCATTTGATGCAGCGATATAAAAACAATAATAATCAAACCAACGCTGCCACCATATCGGACGAATGTCGCGTTCACCCATCCACACATCTGTTTGTCCATCATCATCCGTATCGCGTGTGACTTTTTTAGCGGCAGTAAAAAAATCTGAATACGTTCGGGGAACCATCGGAACTCCGCTCACTTCAAACAATCGTTTATTATAAAACATCATCACCGGATTTGTTTTCCACGGCATTTGATAGAAATGTCCGTTTGGATCTCGCAATGATTCAACAAGATCTTTCGGTGTTCTGCTTGTGATTGCGGAATCGAAATCAGAAAAACGATCGATATCGATCAAACCACCGAGACGAGTAAACTCCGCAAGTGCTCCGGGCCAAATATTTGAACAGACATCGGGAGTAGTTCTTCCGGCAATTGCAGCAAGCAACACCTCTTCCGTTGATTGGCTGACGGGAATAGGCTGCATCTTCACCTGAATTTTCGGATGAAGGCGGTTCCAATCTTTGACAATGAGATCTGCGAGCTGAACTTCTTGTGGATTTGGAGCAGGCCAGTAGGTTAAGGTGACAACATCATCTGAATGTGCGGTGTCATTGGAATTCTTTTCCGAACAACCAATGACGATGATCGATACGCAAAGAGAGAGTAAATATTTTATCATTAGAAAATGATTGCAAGAGAAATAACATTCGATGATTTCAAACGACCATAATCGGAATACGCATAGTCAAGTCCGGCAACGATTCCGCCGCCGAAAAGGTCCCCTTTAAATCCTGCACCGAACGAAAGTCCACCTTCACTGTCAGCAAGACCCAATGCTCGATATCCGCCGCGCAATGCAAGCGTTTTAAAGAAACTATATTCAGCACCAAGATTGATGCTTTCATAATTATCGCTCGGATGAAGTGCATCAATTGCAACGGTCAGAGATTGTTCCTCTGACGCAAAGAGATCGGTAGCAATACCAAATTGAAAATTCAACGGCAGCGACCAGCTGTCCATTTCAATATTCACCGGAATGCGGTCATTGCTTCCCATTTTTTGATCATCGATCCGTTGAAACAATCGAGCATCGCGTCCGGACATCTGCATATCGGTGCCAAAGTTTGAAATGATCGCACCGATCTTCATATTATTGAAAAATTCAGTCGTATACAAAACACCGATATCCAGTGCAAATGCGTAGGACTTCATATGCCAAATATTTTCCTGAACATATTTCCCGGTGAAGCCGATCGAAAATCGATCTGATAAACTTCGCGCATAATGAACACCAAGTGCAATACTTGAAGCATTGAATAATTCTCCTGTACCATCAGGCCGTTCAATAGTTCGAACTGCCATATCTTCCATAGTCAGTGATGTAAAGCTGATACCGAGCGTGCCGAAGCCTTCGACAGGAATCGCCGCTGCAGAATAATCAAATCCCAGATCAGCGATCCAATTCATATGTGTGAAAACAACTTCGGTCTGTTCCAATCGTGCTGAGCCCGCCGGATTCCAATAGAGACTCGATGCATCATTTGCAACTGCTGAAAATGCAGAGCCTAATGCAACAGCACGAGCACTAACCGGTATTTCAAGAAATGTCGCCGCCGTTGTGCCCGATTTGGAAACATTCTTTGTCAATGCTTGTGAATGGAGATCGAAGATCACACACACAATAAATAATAATGCCAACAGAGATCGTTTCATCATACGTTCATTTCCTATTTAACGACCGCAAATTTGCCGATCTTTTCACCGATTCCCGGTGCATCGACATGGAAAATATAAATTCCGTAACTGATATCCATTCCATCTTTCGATACAAGATCCCACGGCATTTGTCCGTTATCGATCTCAGCATCATGCTGCAAAGTATTCACAAGATTTCCTGCAACGGTATAGATCCTGATCGTACATTTTGCCGGCAGATTGATGAATTGAATCATTCGCTCTCCTCTTCCGGTCCGGAAAAGATTTTGCGATTCCCATGAAGCTGCTCCAACATACGGATTCGGAACAACAGCCACTTTGTCAAGATCGGATGCTGCTCTTTTCAAATCAACATTCGAGCCTTTCATTTTGAATTGGAATGATTCCCCTGTGCGGAAAGGTTTTGTCGTTGTAAATGCATAGATATCGTTCGGCTGTGGAAGTCTCAAGGTTCCGGCAAGAGTATCAATAAACATTTCTATCTTCCAGGCGGCGCGATAATTTCCTTGCTGTGCCGGTTTTCCCAGACTATCTCCCGAAATGATGATCACTTTGTTCCCGGGTGCAAACGATGAATCGTTGCGGGTATCTTGAAGAATGAACTGTGCTTTTTTATTTTCCGTCATATTCCAGACTGTGAATTTTGTCGGGATCAAGGGATCAAAAAATCCTGTCTGTGTTGATGAATCAATAATCTGATTCGAATACCGTATCTCAAAATCTGCCGGATACTTTACGGCAACTGCAGAATACGCCGGATCAGTTTCCAACGAACTTATTTTGACGATCACGTTCGAATTCCCGTTCTTCCAACCTGAATCCGCAACAACGATCGAAGCATCGTTTCTAATATAACCGATGAATCCATCTATGATCGAAGATTCTTCGGGGTTGCCGACAACTATTTTATTTTGTTCCTGAATGATTCCGTTGGTTTCATCGCTGATCGAAAAAGATGGTTGCGGATTGTTTTGAAAAACAGAATTGTTCTGAAATGTTATGCGGTATAGATGCCCCGATTTAACGGAATCAGGATTGAGCACTTCAATTCCAAAACTTCCGGAACCCGGACCGGCGTGAAGAATTCCACCGTCAACTCCCGGAGAAACATATCCTGCAGACGGTGCGCGTGGAGTAACAACGGAAGTATTGATATCCGGTTTTGAATTTCCGCTGAGATCTGTTCGGATGATCGCCGTACATTCTGAAGGAGCTATTCCATCATCTTGTCCATCGATAGTTCGGACATAAAATCCGCGGTCATATGAAACGACGGCATAATAATATGTCTGACCATTTTGCACATCATTATCAATGTATGTATGGCGTAAACCAGAATCGGTTCCGAGATCGAATTTCACACCATTAATATCAAGCGGATGCAATCCTTTGATGCTGTCAACAAGATCGAATTGGGCAATTGGTTTACGGAATGTCTGCTTGCCGTAAGCGTCGGTAATGACAAGATTTTCAAGAAAACTCGATTCAGTGCTGCGGTAGATCCTGTATCCTTCAAAATCAAATTGCTGCAGGAACGGATCGTATGATTGTTCCGCATGACTATCCCAATACAATGTGACTTTATGATTTCCCGGTACTGCAACAACCTTAGGTTTATCCGGTGGTTTTGCGAAACGATAATTTGCATTATAAATTTGTTGAACGGTTTTTTTGCGACGGATCAGATCGTTGCGGTCATCACCAAACAGCAGTGCCATGGAGAATCGTTCTGTCTGTAATTTTCTTAATGGAAATAAATTTCCCGGAAAACCTGTTTGAGCATTCGGACGAGCACCGGCGGAGAAATACATTCCCAGATTTACATCGTTCAATTGCTGAAGTCCGGCAGTATCGGTAGGAGTTGTTAGGACATTCCAGTTCTGTTCATCATTGGTGAGTTCATAAAAGTGAACGGGGAAAATATTAAATCCCGTTAGACCTATTTGATCCGATTCATCTTTATCAAGCGCACCAAAATTTGGCTCTCCTTGTTCCGGTATTCCGTTACCTTGACTCCCGTCTGCATCGGCACCAATATAATTCGGGTCGAGAGGCGCGAGACCGTCAGTCCCAAGATCATCATTCAATGGTTCACCATCGTCCCAGTCACCATCGGCGTTCAAATCTGTAAAACCACGCCAATTTGCATTTTCATCACCAGTCCACCAATATCCTTGCTGCGCTGCGGGAAGATCGTCTAATTTTGTAAAATTGTAGAATTTCAAAAATTTTACGGTATTGATCTGACTGCTTAAAGCAGAAATGACATTTGCCTTACCAATAATTTTTGTTCCGGCATTGTTTTCTCTGCTTTCATCCATAATACCATCATCATCATCATCTAAACCTTGGGGTAAACCAACAGAATCTTTTGTAATACCCGGGCTTTCCAAAAATGCATACCCGGCAACTCCAACCGGAGACCAGCTTCCCGGAGAGCCAATTCCGTCGCCGTCAAATGCATATGCAATATCCAGTTCTTTATCGAACAATCCTCTGTCATCGCTGGAATCATCTGTGCCGCCGATTCCCCAATCGATATATTGTGCGAATACCACTTTAGAATAATCTTGTTTTGCAACATTCGTGATCTCGTAGTACCAAAAAATAACATCAGCAGCCAAAACCTGTGACCATTGAAATCCGCGAACGGCAACTTGCAAACCTAATCCGCCGCGTGATGAATCGGACGGATCAGGAAAATATTGATACTGTTTGTCCGCTGCATCATCCATTCTGAAATATGTTTCCAGATCAGCATTCAATATTCCGCGTCCAAAAAAACCATTCCAGAGTCCGTTCCATTCCGTTGATCGATCAGGCCAACGTGCAGGCCACGTTGACGATTTGTTGCTCATTGCCGGTTCATCCTGTATCGCATTAGCGTATCCGGGAAGTGGTTCCCATCCCCATGGAATTTTTGAAACGGGATCTTTGCGGATGAATTCGCGGTAATTGGTTTCCAGCGGATGAATAATTGCGTTATTTTTATCTCTTGTTTCTGCCTGAACGATCACTGCAACGCCGTCAAGATATTCATGTCCGGTTCCTTTTGGCCATTCGCCAGAAGGATGATTGCTGTGGTATGCAATTTCACCATGATTATAAAATAATGTCCGGACAAGATTTCCGTCAAGAATTCCTTTTTTGGTATAGACAATATTTCCTTTGTTAGGGTCAATAAAATATTGCTGCGCAGAGAGCGACACAACAATAATTATTGAACAAACTGAAATGGAAACAAATCGAGAACGTATCTTCTGCATCATAAGATTCAACTATTAAAGAATCAGTTCAACACCAACGACGATCTGACGCGGTGCGGAATAAAAATCAGGACGAGTATAATATTCTTCGATGGAATTGATACCGCGCGGTCTTCCGGAATATCCTGCCTGGACACTATAATTTGCACGACCGGTATCGGTAAAGATATTCAACTCATTTTCAGTATCGAAAAGATTATAAATTTTTGCAAATATACTCAACGAATAATCTCCAAGTGATACATACTTTGTTGCATAAAGATCAACGGAATAAACAAAAGGGCGATTCTCACTATTGATCAAACCCGTACGTTGATTTTGCAAAGCCGGTGTATATGGTAATCCTGTTCCAAGTCTGCCGATAGATGTGACGATAAAATCATCCGGCTGTCCAAACGTGAGAGAAACATTGAGAGATTGCCTGCGGTCCCAATCTAACGGTGCTAGTTGTCGTTGACTTTCCACCGGCGGGTCGGATTGATTATCGATGAAGACAGAATTTGGATCGGAAGCATTTCCTTTTGCGATCTGGAATGTATAATCAAGTGATACTCCGAATCCATCATTTAATCTTTTTTCGACGGAGAATATGAAACCGCGGGTGTTACCATAATCCTGATTCACATATTGTGAATATTTGTTCCCGTTACCGATATCGAATATTTGTGTCCCAATGAGATTACGGACATCTTTGTAATAGATGGTCAGATCGATCCCAATAAATTCTGCAACTTGCTGCTGTAATCCTAGTTCATAAGCAACCGTTCGTTCTGAACGCAATCCCGGATTCCCGACTTGAAACGATTCTGTTGCATTGATATTGTACGATGGATTCAAGTACATCAGATCAAACTGCGGTATCTGGAAAAAATGCCCGTACGATAAATGTAACACACCCTGATCAGTGATTGGAAATGCCAAACCAAAGCGCGGGCTCATTTGAAATTCCGGCTCAGCAGGTTTTTGCGCAGCAATTCTGCTTAATTTCAACTGCTCTGAAAGAACATTTGCTTCCGAATTGAAATAATCAAAACGAACGCCGATGTTCATGATAAAACTTTCTGATTCCAATTTGTCCTGAATATAGAACGATCCTTGGACAGGATGGAACATGACACTTGCAAACTCTGATCTGCCGAAATAGACCGGATGAGCGGTGAAATTTGTGGTTTGATCATTCAGAATACCAAAGTTATTGATCCATAAACGATAGACTTTCCCTTCAACACCCGCTTTGATCTGATTCTGATTATTGATCTGGCTGACAAAATCTGCTTTACCAAGCCAGTAGCGAAGTTCACGATGATATTGGATATCCTCTGCACCACCGGATAAAAATGCCGAACCGCTTGATTGTATCTTTCGTGTGTAGACCGGAAATCTGGGATCAGAAGGATCTTCATAGACATATGATTCTTCTTTTGTTCTATACCATGCAAGATTGATATCTGAGAACGTTTCAGAACTTAGCACGTTCACATAGTTGATGCTTGCAAGAGTTCCTGAAGAGAAACTTTTGTAAGCACCATCGGGATTATATTTATATTGATGATTATAATTTACCCAATCACGCTGTTGTCCAAGATAGGAAAAACGAAATTTATCGGATTCGAAAGCACGAACGGTGATTTTTCCCTGCATAGTGTACCGATGTTCAAAATTCATCGGAACGTATGTATTGTCTCCTGTCGCACCGCGATACCATAAGGATGGATCGTTGGAACTGAAATTTGCAGAATCATTCGGACTAAAAATTCTTCTGCCGTATAAATAACCTTCGTTAGAATATGATCGTCCCGATAGAAAGAAAGTCACATCGGAACCGATGATCGGCCCGCTGAAAGTTCCCTGGAGATCATAAATATCGAATGGATTGATTTTGTTATAATCATCACTCGCCTGTATCGGTGTCGTCAAATTCCCGCGACGCGCTGAATCAGGATTTAAAAATAAATTCTTTCTGCCGCTGACATAGTCTCCGGAATATGCGGAGAGGCTGGCATGATATTTTTCTGTTCCATCTTTCGTTACTTGATTGACAATGCCGGACATTGCTTGACCATATTCCGCATTGAATGTTCCGCTGATCACTTCTAATTCCTGAATCGATTGATTTTCTGCACTCACTCCAGCGCCGCCCGAATAAGAATCACTGACTGGGATTCCATCTATTAAATAGAGCACTTCGCCTGATCGACCGCCGCGAAAATGTCCTTCAACAACACCAGCTTGTAAATTCACTAATCCTGCAACATCTTCAACCGGTAGAGCTTTAATTTGATCCGAACTTACTTTAGAAGAGGTTGATGTAAGATCTTTTTGAACAATTGGACGCTGTGCAATGATCAAAACTTCCTGATTGAGCTGGATGGTTTCGTCTGTTAATGAAAATTCAATTCTCGTTGTCAGATCAACAGATACTTTTACTTGTGTCACCGTGACTGAACGAAAACCAATTGCTGAAGCCCGAAGTGTATAGATACCCGGAGCAACATTTAAAATATTGTAATTACCGTCGATATCTGTCGAAGCACCGGATTTCGTTCCATCAATTATAACATTCACACCAAGAAGCGGTTCTTTTGTTTTAGCATCAATTACTTTACCGGCAATTTTTCCTGTTGATCCCGCAAAAATAATTGCTGCTAGAATGAATGTTGTAAACAGTATACCGAGCGCTTGTCTCATCATTGTTTTGTAGGAACGATATCGTGGAAATAAGATTTGGTGCGATACCCTTTCCTATTCGGAAGTGCATCGCACCAAAACATGAAGATGTTATTTGATGAACATCATCTTTTTCGTTGAGACAAATGAACCAGTCGTCAATCGATAGAGATAGATACCGCTGCTGACTTGTCTTCCGGCAGCATCAGAACCGTTCCATCGAACGTTCCATGTGCCTGCATTCTGAACTTCATCGACAACTGTTGCAACTTTTTGTCCAATGATGTTGAAAACTTCAAGTCTTACCGGTCCGCTGTTTGCCAAATTATAGACGATGTTTGTCGTCGGGTTGAACGGATTCGGATAATTTTGTTCGAGTGAATACTGTCCCGGTACAAGCGTTGTTGTTGCAGTCGGGTTTTCACGAACACTCGTTGGAGCATTTTCAATTCCGCTCACCATCATATCATCCCAGTACGAAGTACCGGTCCATAACGGCCAGGTGCGAGCGCGAACCGAGATCGCTTTTGCATCAACCGGAACGGTAACGACCCAGAAATATTGGGTCCAATCTGTTGAAGCATCTTTTAAGGTGAAGCGGTAATCTGCTCCGCCGATTTCATTCCAACCGCCGCGATCAGCAAATAGTTTCGAATGGAATGTTGCCGTGAATCCTAATTGACTCGATGCATTGAACACGGAATCTTTTTTGATATCACTGGTTTTGACCCATGCACTGACGACATAACTCTTGCCGCCTACTACCGGTACTGTTTCCGTGAACCATACTAACTCACCTGTTTCACGTCCAACCGGTGCTGCGATCTTCAGCGATGATGTTCCTGATCGTTTTTCTGCAGTCGTAACGCCTGATCCCGGGAAGAATGTCTTTCCATCATTGCCGCCGTTCGGTGCGATCCAATACTGCCACGCACTATCGGCATCAACAAATCCGTTCCAGTTCTGTCCTGCCCATGCACCGCCTCGACCGACATAAATGAAATCATCGAACCATACGGTTCCTGTTGCATTGGCTCCCGCCTCTGCAGAGATGATCACTTTGTATGCATCTTTCGGCAGAATTACTGAACCCACTGCGTTCGTATCAGCATACCAATCTTTTGTTGCTACGCTTTGATCGACATCCAATGCCACCGCTGCTCCGATGATCACATTGTTGGTGTCATAGAATGCAAACTTCACCGACCATTTTGCATCGGCATTTGCTGGTGCAGTGTTTACTCCACTGGTCTTTACCCATGCTCCTATTTTGATATCGACTCCTTTGTCGATCTTATCGACCCAGTATCGAACATTGTTCGACGATACCCAGCGTGCACTTCCCGTTGTTGCTGCTTTCACGATCTTTAACGATCGTGTTCCGCCATGCTTCTGATCTTCGGCCCACGTTAAGGTCGCTCCGCTTGTCCCTGCTTCCGCACTGTATAACGACGGCTTTCCACTCTCAAATCCACCCATAGCACCAATAAGATTTGTGCTTGCTAACGGTTGAACTTCAAAATCATCCCAGTACGAGGTACCGGTCCATAACGGCCAGGTGCGAGCGCGAACCGAGATCGCTTTTGCATCAACCGGAACGGTAACGACCCAGAAATATTGGGTCCAATCTGTTGAAGCATCTTTTAAGGTGAAGCGGTAATCTGCTCCGCCGATTTCATTCCAACCGCCGCGATCAGCAAATAGTTTCGAATGGAATGTTGCCGTGAATCCTAATTGACTCGATGCATTGAACACGGAATCTTTTTTGATATCACTGGTTTTGACCCATGCACTGACGACATAACTCTTGCCGCCTACTACCGGTACTGTTTCCGTGAACCATACTAACTCACCTGTTTCACGTCCAACCGGTGCTGCGATCTTCAGCGATGATGTTCCTGATCGTTTTTCTGCAGTCGTAACGCCTGATCCCGGGAAGAATGTCTTTCCATCATTGCCGCCGTTCGGTGCGATCCAATACTGCCACGCACTATCGGCATCAACAAATCCGTTCCAGTTCTGTCCTGCCCATGCACCGCCTCGACCGACATAAATGAAATCATCGAACCATACGGTTCCTGTTGCATTGGCTCCCGCCTCTGCAGAGATGATCACTTTGTATGCATCTTTCGGCAGAATTACTGAACCCACTGCGTTCGTATCAGCATACCAATCTTTTGTTGCTACGCTTTGATCGACATCCAATGCCACCGCTGCTCCGATGATCACATTGTTGGTGTCATAGAATGCAAACTTCACCGACCATTTTGCATCGGCATTTGCTGGTGCAGTGTTTACTCCACTGGTCTTTACCCATGCTCCTATTTTGATATCGACTCCTTTGTCGATCTTATCGACCCAGTATCGAACATTGTTCGACGATACCCAGCGTGCACTTCCCGTTGTTGCTGCTTTCACGATCTTTAACGATCGTGTTCCGCCATGCTTCTGATCTTCGGCCCACGTTAAGGTCGCTCCGCTTGTCCCTGCTTCCGCACTGTATAACGACGGCTTTCCACTCTCAAATCCACCGTTCTTCAATAGATTTGTATTTTGTGCAAATGCACTCATAGCAACGATCACTACAAATGAAATGCACCAAAGAAACGCTGTACGCAAGTTCATAACTAGATCTCCTCTGTGTTTATTGATGGAATATGTTACAGAACCAAAACATTAATTACATTGCACATAACTGTTGAAACATCCTCCTATAGTTTACAGTAAAAAATATTAATCCATTCGTATTCCGCATGAATCTCTGATCACAAGTTCTACCGGTGTGATTGTTTTTGTGACCACACCGCTTTTTTCTTTCACCATTTCTACAATACGACGTACGGCAAGACTCCCCATTTCTTCACGATGAACATTCACCGTTGTAAGACGTGGTTCTACATGAAGTCCTGCTTCAATATTGTCAAATCCGGCAAGGGCAATATCTTTTGGAATTCTAATACCATGTTCTTTTAGATATTGCATACAGCCAATTGCCATTGCATCGTTAGCTGCGAAAATTGCAGTCGGTTTGTTATCGTTGCTGCTGAAAATATTTTTGGCTGCTTCGTAACCATCCTGGGATGTAGTGTTCGATTGGTCAACATTAGACCATTGTTCGGAGGGGGTAATTCCTGAAGATAGCACCACACTTTGATATTGAGCGAATCGTTCGTGGATACTTGGATGACGAATATCGCCTCCAACAAATCCAATTTTTTTATGGCCGCCTTTAAGAAAATGCTGGACAACAAGTTCAGCTCCCGCTCTGTTATCGATAGTGATGTTCGAAACTCTTGGTGCGACATAATCGACCAGCAAGAATGGAATATTTTTTTTAGCAATGTATTCAATCCATGAAGATCCGATCTTCCCTGCAATAATGACTCCGTCAACATTGTGTTCCAGTAAAAAGCGTGGAATCTCGTGAGTCTCTTTTACGTTTTTGCCGACCGTCGTTAAAAGGATATAGTAGTTATGTTTTCTTGCTTCAAATTCGGTTCCTAAAAAGATTCTAGTATAGAACGGTTCTGACTGAGAAAAATGATCTTCTGTAAGAATAAAACCAATATTCCCACTTAATTGGGAGGCAAGTCCTCGAGCACTGCGTTGAGGGTGATAGTCTAACTCTTTAATAATACTTAAAATCTTTAGCTTGTTAGTATCACTAACATAACCTTTGTTATTAAGCACTAAAGAAATTGTGGAGAGAGATAAACCAGCTTTTTTCGCTACATCACGGATTGTAGGTTTTCTCTTCATAATAGTAAAACGTTTTTAGTATTATTTGAATATTTGCTATGTTTTATCGATTATTTATGCATTTTCATATTTATATATCGAACCGTTTCGATATATTACGGAAGTAAATTCTCTTTGTCAAGTTATTTAAATCAGTTATTGTACGATTACTTTAACGCAAACTACATTGCTTTGACTCTATAAAAATTCTCCAAATAATACACTAACAGTCTTGTCGAGAGAACAACAAAAAATCCTGCTTTTAGCAGGATTTTTTGTTGTTCTTCATATTTTGAGTCATTGCTACCTGGTTAAAACCATTTTCTTTGTATTCACAAATATCTTATTATGATTTTGTTGTGACACTGCTTCAATTTTTAGAAGATAAATTCCGGATGACAAATCGGATGCGTCAAATGTGTATTCATAGAATCCGGCATCTTTTGTTCCATTGAATAACTCCCCTACCAACTGACCTATAGTGTTATACACCATTAATCTGACGGCACTTCGTTCTGGTAGTCCGAATCGAACCATCGTTGATGGATTAAATGGATTTGGATAATTTTGTTCCAAGACAAATAATGTTGGCGTTACTGAATTATCACTAACTCCGTTTGAAGCAGTTCCCGTTCCAGACACAATAATGGTATCCGGATTTTTGAGTGCGTTACTTGCTACAAATATCCGACCGGTGAATACTCCAACAGATGTCGGTGTAAATCTAAGTGTATCGATAAGAGATTGTCCCGGTGGGATTTTCCAATTCGTTGGTCGACCTGTAAATCCACCAGTGCTTGCAGTAATGTTGGTAATTTTCAATGTATCAGTCCCTGAATTGGAAATGGTAACTGTAGTATCTTTATACTCACCAACTTTCACTGAACCAAATGCAATGTTTGAAGAACTAAAAACTAAAATAGGAATGAAAGAATTCCCTGTTCCTGACACACCAACTGTATCAGGACTAGTTAGTGAATTGCTCGACAGTGAAATTCTTCCCCCAACAAATCCTGAAACATTAGGCGTGAATCGTATTGTATCCACTAATGATTGACCAGGAGGTATTGCTGCAACTGTAGGTCTTGCAGTAAAACTGATTACCGTGGAAGAAATTCCAGTGATCTTTAAAGTATCAGTTCCACTGTTTGAGATGGTGATTGTCATATCCTTGAATTGACCGACTGTGACAGTTCCAAAATTGAGAGATGGTACGCTAAATCCGAGAATAGGATATGGCGTCGTTCCGTTTACTGAAACATCGACCGTACTGTGAAAAGGGTCATTGGTATTAAATCGAATCGTTGCATTTGTTATCCCCTGAGTTAATGGCTGGAAATATACCTTAACCTTCGCACTGTCTCCCGGGATGATATTCAAACTTGATGGAGATGTCGTGAATATCGATGATCCAATTACACCAATGGTCGATGTTAAATTTGCAGTTCCTGTATTATAAACTGTAATCAAAGAACTATCTTTTTTCCCAACAGATGCATGAAGTGAAACTGTTCCGGGGATGCTGCTAAAAATGGATCTGTTGGATATCTGGAAGCTTCCGTTCTTTGTTAAAGCGAGCGGTGTTCCTTCATTGAACTTAATACTCGTTATTGTAATATTAGTTGTTGAAGGACGAGGCGTTGAATCTGGAACAGCGAATTTGAGTTTAAATATAATACCGCCGCCTGTAACAGAGGTAACACCGGCCGCAACAATTTTCGCGGTTCCATTTCCGTACATTGCGTCGGCGGTAAAACCGCTGCTCAAAGTTCCTGTTCTAACAAAATCCACCACTTTGACAAATGTATTTGTACTGTAAGAAAAAGTAATTTCAAACGAGCTGAACCCCGGAACATTTGGGGTAATATATATTGGAACTTCGACAAATGATGTCGCGATCAATGATGTATCCGGAACTGAAAATTTAAAATCATAGAGGACTACATTTCCGCTTGTTCCGATACTACCGACTAAATCCTGTGCCTTTACAACAACTGTTCCGTTCTTTTGAGCTTTGAGCATTCCCGAAGAAGAAACAGATGCAATAAGAGGATTAGAAACAGTCCACGTATAAGGGTTTGTCCCTCCGGTAGCAATAAATTGAAGTGAGTCCCCTACAACAAGATTCTGTTGATAGTTAGGATTAACAGAAATTGTTGGAAGTGACTGCACTGTAATGTAACCTGTTCCAACGTTCGCAAATAAGTATTCATTGAAAACAACATTTTGGAAAGCGAATGTTGATCCGCCATAATTGAGCGAACTTGCCTTCAATCGCAAGTACAACAACACTCCGGGGCCCGATAATGGGGATCCGGTAAATGAGACAGAAACACTCCCTTGGCTAACATTGAATGTAGCAGGAGCTAATGGTCCCAGCAAGGTTCCCGTTTGTAAAATTGAATCAACAGTCCACTTTGTTTCATCATATGTAATTTTGAATTGTCCGGCCGATATACCAAGACCGGAAAGATCTGTCGAATAAATCGGTAGATCAAGTGTCTGACCTTGATATCTGCTTGTATCTCGAAAACTGAGTCTAAATGGACGAACTTCTACAAGATTTGTTGTATCAACTATACCGGCAGAATCAGTCACAAATATCCTGGTAGACCCAGCTCCTATCGTTGTGAGAAGTCCGGAAGCATTTATAACCGCTACAGAAGGTACGGTTGATCCCCATGTGTAGGGATCTTTACCGCCTGAAACAAGAAACTGTTTTGTCTCTCCTTTTGTTGCCAACCAGGTATCCGGTGAAATAGTTATCGTCGGTGGCTTTTTGAGCAACACACTTCCGTTTTTATAATTATTCGATGTCGGTATTCCTTGATTGAGAACGGATGATTGAATTGTAAAAGAAAAATATGAATCGTATGAAAGAATCTTCGTTGTAAATTGAAGAACAACCAACTTCCCTTTTCCAATAAGATCAACAGATCCTGCACTGCTGATTTTTACAATTCCGGGAGAGATTTCGTTGACCATTGGAGTGCCCCATGCTGAATCGATACAGCCATTAAATGTGGCGCCAACGAATGAAAAACCTGTTGTATTGTATGAGAATTGAATTTCAAAAGCTGAAACCGAGTAACCCGTCAGCGAACTATCCACAGAAAGTGGATACAGCAGTGGATTTCCGCCGACGATTGTTGTATCCCGAAAGGATAACCGTATTGGCGTACCGGCAGACATTGAGGCTGCCAGTATCATCAGCAACCCCGCTGTCGCAACAGCTCGAAATAACTTTGTTTGTTTCATGGGTAACCCCTTTTAGTATCGTTTGTTTAAATGGTGTTTGGTCGATTGAAATTGCAAGCGATTATTTCACCATCAACATTTTTTTGACACTAACAAAGTTGTTGCTCCTCATGCGGAAGAAATACAAACCACTGCTTACGCGTCTTCCATTTTCATCCATGCCATCCCATTGCACTGAATATTCACCAGCCATTTGATTGCTATTCACTAGTGTTCGAACTAATTGTCCGGTAACATTATAAATAACAATACTTACTTGTTGACCATCATCAGGTACCTGATATGAAATTGTTGTAGATGGATTAAACGGATTCGGATAGTTCTGATTCAAAGCATAACTTGTTGGTTTTCCTTTGATATTCACTACCCCATTCGTTGTTGCCGATTTCATATCTATTTCGTTGAGCATGAACTGTTTAAAAGAAATCGTTGATTTAACATCTCCGCGAACATCGCTCATGGCCTCAAAAGTCACTTGGAACAAATCACCATTGCTTTCCAATAGATCGGCAGAAGCCGCTATCATTCGAATTGTTCCATTTGCAGTGCTATGTGAATTCATAACCTTGGCAGCAATTCCTACGGGCGTTACAGAAACCGGAGTTAGTTCTTCTTTATTATAAAGTAGTTCAATACCAGTTGAATAAGCATTTTCCATACCTTTAACAGATACCATCACGGTAACCTGTGTGCCGCGTTTAACAAAACCATCTGAAATTGAGGCTACAGCAATCGATGCTGGTTTGTAAAATTTTATAGTCGGAGCAGTTATTGAATTGTACTCGATTGGGAATATGCTGATCTTCCCAACAACATATTGCAAGATCAAAGAAGCATCAAATGCGGAAACACCACCCGCATCACTTACATCAGAAACACTCAATTGAAGAGTGTTCAATGGATTGGCAACTCCATCAGCAAGATATTTCAAAATCAGAGATGCATCGTATGCTTGAATTTGTCCATTAAGACTTACATCGCCGGCAAGTGGATTCATTGCACCTGATCCGAGGAAGGGAGAATAATTTACTGCATCTGATACCAATTGTCCTATACCACCCGGATTACCCGAATGGGTTGGTCCTGTATTACTTCCCCACCAATTATTCTGCGCATTGATGACGAATGATTTATTGACATTATTGATTCCATAACTGCTGTTCTGGAAGAAATCACAGTAGTTCACAACCGGGTTAGATGAACCGTTTGCAACAATTCCATTGAAGCCGTTGCTGATGGAACAGAATGTAATGCTCGGGCTTGCACTGGTTGTGGTGATCGCAGCTCCTGAATTTTGTAAACCTGCATATCGAAAAACTACGTTTCGAAGTTTTGAAAATGGAGCAAGTGATTCATTTGTAAAGTTAATTCCATACCACCCCGGATACCAGTATTGCGGATACTGAAATACGGTTGGAGATGAATTCGTACTGTCAGAATTTGTATCTCCGCCGTAGAAGTCATCGCGTAGATCTGTGAATACGATCGTGCTGTCCGGATGACTTTTACCTTCTGCGATCAAACCTTTCCGCACGGTCATTCCTGTTGTCGGGAAAAATTTTACAATAACACCCGGATCAATGGTTAGTATAGAGTTGTTTGCAACCGTATAGTTTCCGAACAGATATGGTATGTTCGAGATGCCGGCAAAATCCTTTTTATTCAATGTAACATCCTGTACTAGCACCTCTCCGTCAAGAACACCGATCGCTTTAAAAGTTGAACCGGTGATGATATTACCGCTTGTGGAAACAGGATATGAGACCAACGACAAACGCATCGGAGCATATGTCAAGTTAACAAATGAACAACTATCAATTAATGGATTAGAAACACCGGCGAGGTATACCCCCCAATTGTCGAGCTCAAATTTACAATTCAACAGCTTCGGAGCTGCTTGTTGAAGGTACACTCCTCCATCAGTAAATCGGAAAATAGAATGCTGTAAGGAACTAATCGAATCAAGACTAACATCATTGAAGGTTACACGTGAGCCACCAACAATTGCTGGTTTAGATAAAGTACCGTCAAAATTCATATCGCCAGGATTACCGTAACTGTCGTCTCGAGAATCTGTAAAGACAACTTTGTTTGAAGGAGTTCCATTTGAAACAAGGGCACCGTTCACTACCCAGTTACCATCCTTGAATACAACTCCGGCCGGAATAGTAATTGTAGTACCGGAATTTACAGTAAGAGTACCCCATAATAAATAAGAGATATTATTATATCCTGCAAAATTTCGAATTGGTATAGTGTTGGTGATAGAATATGTTTCAGGTTTGATACCAATAGCCATATATCCAACATTCAATGACGTGATGTTTGAAAATGTTGGGGTCGAGAACATACTGATCGTTACAGGAGTCATCGCAACATTATCGATTTGGAGATTGCTAATGGTTGGATCCGCGCTACCAAAGATCCCAACCGCAGAAGTATTTGATTGCGAAATAATACAACTATCCATTTTTATCGTAGTACTGAAAACACGAACGAGGCCATAGTCGTAATTATAGTTGTACCCTCCTCCATATCTGAAAACGCAATGGGTCAGTGAGTTGAGTGTGTCAGAACTTGATGCGCCGAAATCGATTGATCTCCAATTTCCTTTTGCAGGAGAGCTTCCATTACCGTCATTATTTGTATCTCCTCCTTTCGAATCATCAGGTAATGACGTAAAAACAATGTTCTCTGATGGAGTTCCATTTGCAACAAGTGCACCATTAACATCAATGCCATAATAATAACTTGTGAATTTGATAACCACTCCCGGAAGGATCGTAAACACAGCACCAGAGTTAATGGTAAGATTATCAAGGATATAAGCGATATTGGTAATACCGGCAACATTACGCTGCGCGAGAGTTGCATCCGATGAAAGTGTATTATCTAAAATTTTTATCCCTCTGCTGCCGTTTGCAGAAAAAGTGATATTTGAAAACGTTGGATTCGATTGAAGTGACATTGCGATTGGATCCAGACGGCAACCGTCAAATGTTACATTGTTGACAAACGGCATTGAACTGTTTTCGCATCGAATACCATAGTTATATGATTTGAACACCGAACTATTGGACAATGTGCTTCCAGCATCAGTGTACGTAACACCGTTTGAACTGTAATTGATGAGACAACTGTCAATCAGAGAGAATGCATCGTCGCTAGTTGATTGGAATTTAATCACACTCCAGTCATTCCAAGCAGGTGAGGTGGCGTTACCATCTCGGTTACAATCACCGGGATTTCCCCAGTTATCATCTTTCAACGAAGTGAACACCACGTTTCCATCTGCAATTGTCCCTTTTGCTTTCAATCCTCCGTTTACATAAATGCCGGATCCGCTCGATTTTATAACAACACCTGCATTTATTGTAACATTTGATCCTGAATTGATCGTCAGGTCTCCCAACAGAACATAGGTTATATTGGTGTAACCGGCTACATTTCGTTGTCGGACTGTTCCACTTGCACCAAGATATTCACCGATGATGCCTAACCCTGTCCATCCAGAGTTTACAAATGTATCAGCCGAAAAGAAGGGATCTGCGGTAACCGACATCGCAATTGGAGTATATTGTGAATTGACAAATTTAGATCCTATAACTGATGGCTTCGAATTTCCGTATGCATACACTCCGTAAATTGACTGATCGATCAGACAGTTTGAAATAGTCGGGTTGGCAAGATTGATCGTCGTGATCTGTCCGCCATTGAGGTAAATATTGTTCATATAATAGAAGTAATACGGGAGTGCGCCATAGTGAATACTGCAATAATTTAATATAGAGGTACTGTCACTGCCGGATTCAAATGTTATACCACCCCATTCACCTCGTGCTGGAGCATCCGCGTTTCCATTTTTATTAGTATCGTTTGGTTTTCCAAAATTATCATCCCTTGCTGCAGTAATAACAATCATACTGTCCGGTGTTGCATCCGCTACAAGTTTTCCTTGAACTACAATGCGTTGCGATGAAGTGTAAGCTTTAATCACAACTCCTTTATTTATTGTCAATCGTTTTCCGAAAGGAATCGTGACTTGTTCTAACATCATGTAGGTAACATTTGATATGCTATCAATTCCAATTGCTCCCAGTGCAGACTTGGTATTGTTGCGGAACACCGCGCGAATTGGAAGAGTCGCATCAGCGGTGAGGACACCTCCAAGTAATCCTAATGCATCATATGTATTATCTGAATTTGAGAAAATATTGTTATTAAAGACCGGATTAGCAGTAAACGACATTGCAATAGGAACAAGTTCACTTGAACCAATGGTATTGTTTGTGAAGACCGGATTGGAGACATGCTGCATCATTACACCAAAATGATTATTCGCCAAGTTACAGCTATCAATAGTTGGGCTTGCATTATACATTGTAATTCCACCGGTACTTCCTGCGCCACCAAAATTCACAATACAGCGTTTCATCACACAAGATGCATCGACACTAGCATCATTAAATATCACTCCATACCAATTGTTAGTTTGCGGAACGGTTGCTAAACCATCTGCATTGGTATCGCTGCCGGGTGTTGGAAGGTTATCATCTCGGTAAGTTGTGAAATAAATATTCTGTCCAAGGCCGGCAAAGGCATTCAGTGCGCCATTAACCGTCAGGGAACTTCCGTTAAACTTAAGAACATTAGTTGAAGCAATAGTCATCGTGTGACCATTGCTGACCGTTAAACCATAATTGGAAATAACGTAAGGAATGTGAATGGTATCCAATACAAGGTTGGCATTGGTTGTACTGAAATTTATATAAACGCCAATATGTGTATTGTTTGTAAATGTATTTACTCCGTTAAAGATCAGCGACCCCTGACCATTCTCCCAAATCGGCCATTGTGTATACGTGATTGACGAATTGGTGACATTGATGTTTGTATTCTGTTCAAAATACAATCCAATTGGATATTGAGTGTTTGCATTTGAGGTAACTTTTGTGGGATCGGTAATAGTACAATTCATAAGATCTACAGAACCTGATTGAACATAGACTCCAGAGTTCACGAAATTTGAAATTGTGGTCGCAACAATGCTGTCGTTTCCTTTAATGTATATTCCATTATCCGATGACCCGGTTACAGAAGAAGAATCAATAAATGTTGAAACCGAAGTAGTATAACCAGCCCATATTCCATTACCGCCTGAATTCGATACCGTTATTTTATGAATTGTTGCATTTGTCCCGCGGTCTATAAAGAGACCATGAGAACTTGATCCGGATATGTTACAATCACTTACGGTTAAATTAGTTGATCCGATCCAAAGTCCTTGACCATTGGTGGAACTTGCAATAGTACTGTTTGATACCGTAGCGTTTGTACCATTGTTCAGCTGAAGACCAAGTCCGGCTGAATTTGATATTGAAGTTCCGGTAACAGACATGGTCGGTGAACTGAGATATACTCCACTAGCACTTGAGTTCGATACGATACAATTAGCAAGCGTTGCGGAACTTGACGTGGTAAGATAAATTCCCCAGTTATTCGAATTTAACATCGAACAATTGGTAAGTGTTGCCGAAGTGATTCCAGGATTCGAATAAATCATTGGCGTACTGCTACCACCGCCAAATTTTACTACACACGTATCTAGAATGAGTACGGCAGAAGCACTATTCATATAGATTGCCGCCCAATCACCTTTCAGCGGATTACCTCCTGCGGTATCTTTACTGGAAGTAAAGACGGCTTGACGTGCCTTTAACGTTCCCTTAACAAACAGTGAGTTACCAGATTGCAGTCGAACAACCACACCTGAATCAACCGTCAATGTGAATGTTGCGTTCACAGTTAATGATCCGGTGACAATATATGGACTCTTTGCAATTGTCCATGTGCTATCTTTATTGATAATGCCAGAGACATTTGTCTGAGCGTTGGCAAATGTTGCCAGAATAACAAATGACAAAATGGAAACAAGTGTACGCATAAGGGTACTCCTTCTAAGAGTTGGTATTGTGTGCAATTTGGTTCAAAATTATTTTAAAAGTATGTATTCTCATTAATCAATGAGTAAAAAATCTCTTTTTAAAATTTTGAGATTGTCGAATTCAGAAGATGTTGATTATTATTTAAGAAAACATCAAAAGAGTGAGATGAATGAACATGGAATTGAGGGGAATCTGAACAGCAAAAAATGTTTGATATCAAACTAGATATCACAAACCACCCTTTTTCTGGGAGCAATGTAGAGAAGTATCAAGAGGATGTCAAGAGATGAACGTCTGAATTAATGATTTTATAACGCGAGATGTGCTATATCACACAAATGTTGATTTGAGATTTAAACAATATTTTTTTGTTGACAAATTATTTTACGGATAGCATTAATATCACTCAAATATGTGTCTGATGTATAATAACTCAACGAATAAATCCTTTGGAGTTCAACTGAATCGATTCTTTACATCGATGAGGACGTCACATTCATCCTATTTAACCATTTTTTTCAGCCATACAGGATATTCTAGTAAAACTTCTGCTGGTTCATATCCATACCACTTGTATCCTGTTCGCCGTTCACGTTCAACTTCTGCCAGAGAATAGACAGGTTTTCCGTCACGATTGCAAAACATTGGAAGATTCGTTTCTATTTCATACATCCTCGCCCAGAGCGGGGGCGCGGTTGTATCCGTTACAACAATTTTATCTTCATCGGTAGTGTGGTACTGATAATCTGTTCTTAAAGCTTTTATCGTTTCAACTCGAATACCAAAGAGCTTCGATCGATTAAACCATTCTACAGCACCATTGATTGCATTGATAACACTCTCTTTTGGATTTTTGATGCTCATTAACAGCAAAACCAAATCTGCGCTTTCCTGACTGCATATTGCTGCAGGTTCAAATGTGCGCGCATTTTGCGCTCGAAGATCAATATTATCATGTTGTTGGCACCATGCGGTAAGAATTCCATTTACACGAATTTGACTTTTTACGATACACGCTATACCTCTCTCAAATGCAATCCGCGCTTTTTCTCTTCGTTGATTATCAACAAAACTGTATTTTGATTTCTTTTGAACAATGTTACGGAGCACTTTTATTACTCCTCCCATCGCACCATCATTGAACGTAATATATTTCCTATATCCGCTTGTGTCGGGAAAGAACTGAGGAAATCCTCCGTTTGCATATTGCGCCGAAAAAATAAAATCCAATCCCCGAAGACATGCAATTTTAAAACGCTCAAGTTTGGTGATCGAATATGCGTCTGCAAGATATGCTATTTGAGAATGGGTTGCTCCATTATCAAAAGTGGTAAGAGTGATATTATTTTTTGATTCTAAAAGGATGTTTTTTTGTTCGTCGGTCAGAATTGCACGCATATCATAATTTTTTTCCCAGCCGCCGTTCGATTTTTGGTAGAGAAGAATATTATCGCCGATCTCTCTGACTTGTGTTGCTGCATATTGTTTCTGATTTGGAATGGGTTTGAACATCTTATGCACTTCATCATTGATGTCGTACCAATGATGTGCACTGTCAGTAAATCCTGATATATCTATACTGTCTATTGTGACGGATTCTGGTTTTTGTGCGTTAATGGTAGATGTGAAAAGAAAAAGAAGTGTACTAAGAAATATTCGGTATGAACTAAAAATTTTCATTGTTATTGTTTTTCATATTTCTTGATCACCAAGTATTTCAACTCAGTATCGCCAATATTGCGGATGCCATGTTCACTGTTGGATGGACAATAAAAACTAGTGTATGGTTTTCCAACTGCAGTTTTTCCATCAAGAAAGAACTCTGCTGTTCCTTCCAGAACAAAAAAGAATTCATCCTCACTATGACGATGCGGAGCATGAGTCGCTTGGCGGGGAGCGACAACACTCATTTTCAGTGTTCGACCATCAAGAAATTTCTTATCCACAAACCAATATTGATATCCAACTTTTGTCGATTCTATTTTCGTGAAATCAAATGAGTTGACACAATTTTCAATATTGTATTGTTTGTTTTTTACAGGATCCTGATTCTGGGAATAGACTGTCGATATACAAATACACACTAAACCGACAAACATAGAACAGAATTTCATATTCGACCTCAATTATTTCAATTGTATCATTGGCACAGCGTCCATATCGCTGAATTCTTGGTTTTCACCACCCATGGCCCATACAAAAGAATAATTTGTTGTGCCGGCTCCACTATGAATTGACCAGCTTGGAGAAATCACAGCCTGACGATTTCGCGTAACAATAGTTCTGCACTGCGTAGGTTCTCCCATAAAGTGAAACACCATCGAATCCGGTTTGAGATTAAAATACATATATATTTCTGAACGAC
The DNA here is from genome assembly GCA_964409765.1 of uncultured Chitinophagaceae bacterium. Lineage (GTDB taxonomy): Bacteria > Bacteroidota > Ignavibacteria > UBA10030 > UBA8401 > UBA8401. The sequence goes on along the minus strand of CAYPEM010000004.1, from coordinate 39,938 downwards.
GCAGATGCGTGTGTGAAGGCATGGTGTTCCACACACTACCCTCATCCAGTTCGGTCATTCCCATCACTAACTGGCAGCTTTTTATACCGTTGATGTGAATATATTTATAGATCGTCCGTTTATTGGCATCCTTGGGATTTCCCAGCTGCTGAGGTTCCGCATCTGAAAATTTTGCAAGAGTAGTTGGATATTCCTTATGGGCCGGATAACTCATAAGATAATATTGAGCAGGCTGATCGTTTTTCTCGCTTGCGAAGATTATCTCTTTCACTCCTTTGCCAATATACAAGACATCCTTTTTCTCCATCGAAAAGATTTTTCCATCGACAGTAACAGAACCCTTATCGCCAATGTTGATAATTCCAACTTCTCTTCGTTCACAGAAATAATCGGCAGCCATTTCTTTCTTGCTTGCCAACAATTGCAATGGTTTTATGTTCGGGACAATGCCGCCGATTATTGCACGATCAACATCAGAATAGACCAATGTAATTGCATCATTGATGAAGAGATTTTCGATGAGAAAATTACTGCGTAATTCTTCGGTATTTAATCGTTGAGTTGTATAAGCATTTGGTGAAAATCGTACTTCCATATTTTAAAACCTGACTTTCTGATATTGAGTTATCGTGCCATCCATCCACCGTCAACAACAAGCACGTGTCCGTTGATATAATCCGACGCATGCGATGCAAGGAATACAGCCGCTCCTTGCAGATCTTCCGGAGTTCCCCAGCGTCCTGCGGGAATTCGTTCGACTATTGCTTTTTCTCGAATTGCATCTGCTCGAAGCGCAGTTGTATTATTTGTTGCCATATATCCCGGTGCAATTGCATTGATATTGATACCAAATTTTGCCCATTCGTTTGCCAATGCCTTAGTGATCTGAGCAACCGCACCTTTGCTGGCAGCATATGATGGAACCCTTATTCCTCCTTGAAATGCAAGAAGCGATGCCGTACTAATGATCTTACCGTAATTTCTTTTCATCATATCTTTTGCTGCAGCTTGTGCCAGAAAAAAAATTGTTTTGGAATTCAAAACCATGACATCATCCCAATCCTTTTCTGTGAAATCAATCGCATCGGCACGTCGGATAATTCCTGCATTGTTGATAAGTATATCGACTTTGCCAAATTCCTTAATTGTTTTGTCAACAACCAACGGAATCGATGACATTTCCATTAAGTTTGCTACGATCAGTAATGCTTTCCTGCCGAGTGCACGTACTTTTTCAACTGTTTCAGTGCTTTCAACATAATCAACCAATACAATGTCTGCACCTGCTTGTGCAAGACCAAGAGCCATTCCTTGCCCAAGACCCGTACTCGCTCCCGTCACAATTGCTGTTTGTTGCTCTAGTGAAAAAAGTGATAGCGGCATGGGACTCCTTCAATGATGTTTAGCTTTAATAAAATTAGCGTACATTTTTGCAGCGCGTTCCGTTAAAACATTGTAATTCCCTTCATCAATCGCTTTCTTATCCAGAAGATCGCTTCCGATCCCGACAGCAACCGCACCAGCTGCGATCCATTCACCTACATTATCAATGGTTACTCCTCCGGTCGGCATCAATTTAATATGCGGAAATGGACCGGATAAGTCTTTAAAATATTTCGGACCAAGTGATGTTGCAGGGAACACTTTGCACACATCAGCACCTGCATTCCACGCTGTAAATATTTCTGTCGGGGTGTAACATCCTGGCATGCAAGCAACACTCTGTTTTTTGCAAACCTTGATGACATCAATATTCAATACGGGACTCACGACGAACTTTGCACCTGCAGCAATAACGTCTTCAGCATTTTGCACTGAAGTAACTGTTCCTGCCCCTATTAAAACATCAGATGGCATTTCAGCAACTAATTTGCGAATAATCTCTACGGCGCCTGGAACAGTCATAGTTATTTCAATACATTTTACTCCACCTACTCGAACTGCTTCAATCACTTTTGATAATTTATCAGCATCTTTTAAACGGATGACAGCAACAACTCCTGATTCAGCAATTTTTGATAAGACTTCTTCTTTTTTCATGATATTCCTGTTTGTTATTTTTTCTTTTTCGTAAATGAAATGATAAATGGATGCTCTATCTGAACTATAAAATCCTGTAAATATTTAGACCAAGCCGCTTCGGTTGTAATGTCTCCCATTCGTGTCCATGCTGCACCTGAATAATAAATAAACGATGTATTCTTTTCAATGGAAGTAGACATGAGATGCTGAACGGTATCCTCAATTGCCGTGACAAATTGTGCGAATGGAAAAACAACTGCCGTTCCCAGAGAACCGTTTATGCTGTCTGCAGTTGTCAATCCCCATAACGACATCCAACGATTATCAGCACTGCGATTAATACGGGTATTACTTCGTTTTACCAAGCCAGCAGCAATTGTCAACGTTTTTTCATTTGAGTTGGAAATGAATTGTTCTTCGATCTTATTCAATTGCTCTCCCGCATCAAGTGTAACCCGCTTGATCTCCAGAAATTTCATTGTATCTAATTTCCAAGTTGGGTAATAGACTTCAAAAGTAACTCTCAGTGGACCATTGGTTACTATCCGATGATGAGAAAAAAGTCCAGGTTGCATTAACTTTCCATTCCATAGAATTCCTGCACTTCCCGCACCGAGTGATCTGCCAACGGAAAAGAAATCTGCTCCTTCACCATGATCTTCATGATAGACAATCTTTGGAGTCTGTTCTTCACCGTCATACCATTTTTTCACGATTGGATACCGAACTCTCTTTGTCCAAACATCAATTCCATTATCAACATTTCCCGCAAGTACCGATCCGTATATGCGAAAGGCAATCCGGTCATTCTCCCAAGCAAAATCTTCGCGGGGAAGAACGTATCTTCCATCAACTTTTGATTGAGCATCGGGCGTTTTTTTTGAAACGTGAATGATAAATTGTTTTATTTCCCGTGATTTAAATGATGTCTGGAAAAGCAGATAATCAAAAACACCATCAGCATTTTCATCCACCATTTGCGAGATCAATTCTTTCTTTCCATCATATACCGTCAAATTTTTCCCGGATAATTCAGGGTAAACTCCAGTTATACGGTTCAAATTGACTGTGACAATTTTTTCAGAACGGTTTTGAGAAATCGGGTTTTCAACAGTGAAATGAAAATTTTTTTGCGCGAAAGAAAGCGAGGATAGAATAAGGAAAATAATGAAAATGTTTTTTATCATATTTGTCTTTATAAAAGAGAGAAGAACAGATCACTTCTGTTCTTCTCGTTAATACTTCCACCGTATCAGCGTTTAATACGGGCACTGCCTCCTTTGGCGACGTGCGACAATTCTTCAAGAGTGATCATACTGGAATCGCCGCGAGTCGTCATCAACATTGCTCCGTGAGCTACTCCAAGATTCACACATTCCTGCGGTAATTTACCGTTTAAAAATCCAAAGGTAAATCCGGATGCAAAACCGTCGCCTCCCCCGACACGATCTTCAATTTCCAGGGCTGGCATTTGAAGTCCGTCATAGAATGTTCCTTCGGTCCACATGATTGCAGACCAATCATTCACTCCGGCAGAACGAACACCGCGCAACGTAGTCCCAACAACTTTCACATTCGGAAAATCTTTCACAACTTTGTTCACCATATTTTTAAATGCTGTCGTGTCGATCTCACCCTTTTCTACATCAACCCCTTCAACTTCATATCCAAGCACTTTTTGGAAATCTTCTTCATTCCCGATCAAACAATCGATATATGGAACAAGCGGTTTTGTCGTTTCGATTGCTTCTTTGCTGCTCCACAATTTCGACCGGAAGTTGAGATCGTAGGAAACAATCGTTCCTGCTTCATGTGCTGCTTTTACCGCCTCTGCAACAACTAATCTTGTCGATTCTGATAATGCAGAAAAAATTCCGCCGGTGTGGAACCAGCGGACACCTTGTTCTGTGAATAATTTTTTCCAATTCACTTCACCTGGTTTAATTCCTGCGGTTGCTGAATATGCTCTATCGTAAAGAGTGACGGATGCACGAGGACCAAATCCAACTTCGGTAAAATTCAATCCGATGCGGTCTTTCTTTCCCATTCCGTCATATTTTCTTGTTACGGCATGTTCAACATTGACTCCGACAGCGCGAGCATGGTTTTTAACGATAGCTCCTACTGGAGAATCATTCAAACCACCGACCCACCCTGTTCGTAAACCTAGTCTTGAAAGTGCATATGAAACATTGTATTCTCCTCCGCCAACCCATACTTCAAGTTGCGGTGCAAATTCAATTCGTTGATGTCCCGGTGGTGAAAGTCGAACCATGCATTCGCCGAGCGAAACCAGATCAAACTGGGTTTCTTGTGAAGATTTAATTTTTAATGCCATTTCGTTTCCTGTAAAATTAGTTTATATGATGAATAAAATTTAGATCTCTACAACTTCCATCTTTGGTGCTAAGAAATGAAATACTGCTAATGCAATCAAATAGGCTGTACCGGAGATAATGAACGGAACAAAATAACTTCCGGTCCATTCTAACATATAACCGATGAATGGTGCAAAGATCAATCCACCAATTGAGCCGGCCATCCCCCCAAGACCCGTTACCGAAGCAACAGCTTTTTTGGGAAACATATCAGACGCAGTTGTAAAAATATTTGCAGACCACCCTTGATGTGCAGCGGCAGCGATACCGATCAATATCACCGCAGTCCAAAGATCGGTGACTTGTGAAGCAATAATGATGGAAACAACCATCAATGCTGCAATCAACATCGTAGTCTTTCGTGCTTTATTGATCGTCCATCCTCGCTTGATAAAACTGGAAGAAAGCCAGCCGCCGCCGATACTTCCGACGCTTGTCATCATATAAATAGTGATCAACGGTAATCCTAACGTCGTGATGGTGAGATTATATTCTTTTGCGAAGTATTTTGGGAGCCAGTAGAGATAGAACCACCAGATCGGATCGGTCATGAATTTTCCGATGATAAAAGCCCACGCTTGACGATATCGTAAAATGACCGCCCACGAAACTTTTTCTGTTTTTGGTTCGGGTGGATCGCTGTGAATGTATTCCAATTCTTCCTTCGATATCGATTTTTTATTTTCCGGTTTTTCATAGATCAACATCCAGAAGATAATCCAAATAAAACCGATCGCACCGACTACAATAAATGCTTCCTGCCATCCGTATGTTATTGTCAGCCACGGAACGATCGCCGGCGCTAACACTGCACCGATATTTGCTCCTGAATTATAAATTCCGGTGACAAGCGCTCGTTCTTTTTTGGGAAACCATTCCGCAGTTGCTTTTTGTGCTGCCGGAAAATTACCTGCTTCACTGATTCCAAGACCAAACCGCGCAGCACCAAACCCAATCACTGTACTCACTGCCGCATGTAACATTGCAGCAATACTCCATCCGGTAATTGAAACTGCGTACCCTATCTTTGTTCCGAATTTATCAATGAACCAGCCAAATGCTGCAAGTCCGATTGCATATGCCGCTTGAAATGCGGTAACGATCCAGGCGTATTCACTCTCACTCCAGCCGATTTCCTTCTGTAGGATTGGTGCAAGCAATCCGAGAATTTGCCTATCCATATAATTGATTGTTGTAGCAAAGAATAGCAATGAAACGATGACCCATCGGAAATTACTCTTTGGTTTGTTTTCTTGGTTCATTTTTCGGTTCCCTTAATTTTTAGAATATCGAAATTGCAATATTCCATCCGTTATTATTTATGAATTAATTGCCGCGGTAATCCCTTTGGAATTGATGATGTGGAGGTATTTTTCTACTGTATGTGCAAGTTCAGGAATAGTTGTAAGATCTTTTCCCCAGAAGGATGTTTGACTGAGGACAGCATAAACCATTTTTGTAAGCTCTTTTCCGTTTGTGTTCCACTGATCGGAAAAAAATTGCACGACTTCCTTCGAATCCTGAATCGGATATTGTTTACCGTCGTTCTCACCGAAATATCCTTTTTCATTCTGCACAACCGGTTTGTAAAAACGGATCAGTGCGGCAAGCCCGATAACCAGCCGCTGAGGAAGTTTGTTATTCAGCTTTTGATATTCAAGCAACGAAGGAAGCACACGCACTTTGTATTTTGAAACGGAATTGAGCGTAATGCTGATTAATGCATGTTTAATGAATGGATTTTTGAAACGCTCCAAAACGGCAGTCGCAAATTTTTCCTTTTCACTCTGATCGAATTTCAAGGTCGGCAATATTTCTTCAAAGACACTACCCTGAATGAATTTCCCGATCACATCGTCTTCCATGCTTTCCTTGACATATTCTTTTCCGGAAAGAAAGGATGGAATGGTAAAGGTCGTGTGTGCTCCGTTCAAGATCCGAACTTTTAATGTTCGATGAGGAGTTATATCGTTAGTCCAAACTACATTCAATCCAATTTTTTCAAACGGAAGTTCTTGTTGAACGATCGGATTTCCCTGAATCACCCATTTGTGAAAGACTTCGCATGCCACAACCAATTTATCTTCATACCCAAATTGCTTTGTCAATGCAGGAATTTCCTCTTTCGGATATCCTGGAACAATGCGATCAACGAGTGTATTGCAGAAATAATTATGCTTTCCCAGCCATTCGATAAATTCCTCTTCGCATTTCCAATCCACTGCATGCTGAAGAACGCATCGCTTTAGTTCATCGCCGTTCTGCTCGATCAATTCGCAGGGAATTAAGATCAGTCCTTTTAAAGAATCCCCCTTAAAAGTTTTATATCGTTCATATAATAGTACTGCAACTTTTGCCGGATATGATGATGGACAGGTATTCGTTGGTTTATCCTGTTTTACATATTCAATCCCGGATTCTGTAGTATTAGAAATGACGAATCGTAGATCCGGATTTGAAGCACACTTGAGATACTCCGCATAATCAGTATATGGATTGATACCGCGGCTAATGGCAGTGATAACATCCATTTTTTCGATTAGTTTGCCGTTATTGTAACCTCGTTGAACAACAGTATATAACCCTTCTTGTTCATTCAGTTGTTGGACCATTCCTTGTGCCAATGGCTGAACCACAACGATGCTTCCATTGAATAATTTAGCAGAGATCAATTCATTGTACTGCCAATCAACAAACGCACGAAGGAAGTTTCCTTCACCGAATTGTAACACGCGCTCCGGCATTTTTTCTAGAGATCCGATTGTAACTGATTTGAATTTACTCTTATCAATTAGCGTTGTTCGCTTTAACTGTTCCATATTATTTTTCTCGTAATATTACAATGTCACACCGGTTTTCCAGATCGCAATTTCTTTGTATCCATTCACTTCATTTTTAGCTTTTATTTTTCCAGAAGCAACATCAATAATGTACGATAGGAACTGTTTTGTTAATTCATCAAACGATACAACTCCATCGGCAATCCCACCGGCATTAAAATCGATCCAGTTTGGTTTTGACTGATAGAGGGCGGTATTTGTAGAAATTTTGATTGTCGGCGCAGGAAATCCGAGCGGTGTTCCGCGTCCGGTCGTAAAGAGGACAATCGTTGCTCCGCTTGCAATCATTGCAGTTGACGAGACACCATCATTTCCCGGAGCGTTGACAAGAACCAATCCGCGCTGTGTGATCTGCTCGCCATAATTCAAAATTTCCGTGATCGTCGCCGTTCCCCCTTTTTGGATCGCACCTAATGATTTTTCTTCAAGAGTTGTCAATCCTCCTGCTTTATTTCCGGGAGAAGGGTTCTCATATACAGGTTGATCATATTTTAGGAAATAGTTTTTGAAATTATTGATAAGCTTGACGATGTCGTCAAATACTTTTGGCGTTGCGGCACGATTCATCAATAATTGTTCAGCACCGAACATTTCCGGTACCTCAGTTTGCAGCACCCGCCCATTATATCCGGTCAATACATCGGTGATTCTTCCAACAAGAGGATTTGCCGTAATTCCTGAAAATCCGTCTGAACCGCCGCACTTTACACCTATCGTCAATTCTGAAACAGGTACTTCTTCCCGTTTATCATCTTTCATAGCGTTGAATAATTCTTCAATCGCTTTCAACCCTTCTTCAATTTCATCGGAAACCAACTGTGAATTAAAAAACCGCAATCGATTCGGATCAAGATCAGGGATGCTTTTGATCAATTGGTCGAGTTGAAGATTTTCGCATCCCAAACCAAGTACCAACACTGCGCCGGCATTCGGATTCCGTGCAAGCCCGCCTAACACGGCGCGCGTATTGATCAGATCATCGCCCAATTGACTGCATCCAAACGGGTGTGAGAATGAAAAGACACCGTCAAAATTATCCCGGATAAACCGTTGATTTGCCATCTGTGAAATACGTTCGGCAGAACGGTTCACGCATCCAACGGAATTGATCACCCATATTTCATTGCGGGTCCCAACTCGGCCGTTCTTCCGTTTGTATCCCATGAAGGTAGGAATATTCTTTGTATCCGAATTTTGCTTTTTTGTTTGCGGAGTGTAATTATACGCAAGTTCACCAACAAGATCGGTTTTAAGGTTATGCGAATGCACCCACTCTCCTGCAGGAATATCACTTGATGAGCTTCCAATTCTCATTCCATATTTAAAAACACCATCACCTTGTTTGATATCCATCAGTGCAACTTTATGACCAACACCAATTTCTGACAAGGCGGTTATGGTTTTCCCATTTGCAGGAAATTGTTCACCTTTGGCGATCAAAGAAACAGCAACACCAATATTATCATTCGGACGAATAATTGTGAGCTTGTTACTCATACAGGAACTCCAGTCATTTTTTGTTCTTCAATCATAAATCCAAAATACGATTTCGTGTTGGCATATGAAATATCGGAAACCATTTGACCTACAAGCTGCAGGTCATTCGGAATCAATCCGCGTTCAATTTCATCCCCCAGCAGATTACACAGAATTCTCCGGAAATAATCATGACGGGGATACGATAAGAAACTTCTTGAATCGGTGAGCATACCGATGAATCTGCTCAGCATTCCCATGTTTGAAAGAGAATTCAAATGCTTTTCAATTCCATCTTTTTGATCCAAAAACCACCACGCACTTCCATATTGTATTTTTCCCGCAGATGTACCGTCTTGAAATGCACCGATCATTGCTGCCATAAGATCATTATCGCGTGGATTGAGATTATAGATAATCGTTTTCGCTAATTTATTTTCTGTATCAAGTTTATCAAGCAATCGTGCAAGAGGCCGGGCAATCTCAAAGTCGCCAATCACATCGTAACCGGTATCCGGACCAAGAGTTCGGAACATTCTTGTATTCACATTACGCAGCGCTCCAATATGAAATTGCTGAATCCAACCTCGCTCATGATCCATGACTCCAAACTCATACAACATCGCCGATTTGAACTTTAGGATTTCATCGGCATTCAGATTCTTTCCTGACATTACCTTTGCAAATATCGTATGGATTTCGGAGAAAGAATAATCTTCCGAATATGCCATTTCTATTCCATGATCTGAAACTCGGCAACCATTTTCATGAAAATAGGTATGGCGTTTCTTGATTGCTTCAATAAAATCTGTGAACGTAGAAATACTCGTTCCTGCAGAATCGCCAATTTTATCAACATACTCCTTAAACAGTATTGGATTTTCAGGACTCATTGCTTTGTCAGGACGAAATGCCGGTAAAACTTTGATTGAGAATCGTCCATCCGCTTTTATTTGTTTATGATATTCCAATGAATCGATAGGATCATCCGTTGTTACAACTAATTTGACATTCGCTTGCTTCATAATTCCACGGCATGAAAAATCATCGGATTTCAACAAAGTGTTGCAACGATTCCAAACATCTTTAGCGGTTGATTCACTTAACAGTGTATCGGAGATTCCAAAAGGTTTTTTTAGTTCCATATGAGTCCAATGATACAATGGATTCCGTATCGTCTTGGGAACGGTGCTCGACCATGCTGCAAATTTTTCCCAATCACTGGCATTGCCAGTGATAAATTTTTCATCTATGCCATTTGTCCGCATTGCGCGCCATTTATAATGATCTCCATATAACCATATCTGTGTCATATTATCCCAGCGTTTATCCTCAGCAATTTCTTTCGGAGAAAGATGGCAGTGATAATCAATAATGGGTTGATGTTCAGCAAATTCATGATACAACTTAATAGCAGTATCGTTTAACAAAAGAAAATTTTCAGCGTTGAACTTTTTCATAGAACCTCGAAATAATAATCTAGCGTACTTTGTATATAATTAGAGTAAGAATTTTTCGGTCGTTAGTACCGAATTACTTCATCAACATCATTTTTTTAATACTCCGTTTTCCATTGTTCTCTAATACACCTAAATATAATCCACTTGCAAGCGATGATGCATCAAATTGAACCGAGTATTGCAGACCCGGTTCTGCATCTGCCGAAAAGAGCTGTCCGACCTTTTGTCCGAGAATATTAAAAACGGACAATGTTGTTCTTCCCGATACTTCAACCGAAAATTGAATTGTCGTTGTGGGATTAAAAGGATTGGGATAATTCTGTGAAAGAAAAAATTCTTTTGGAGCATCCTGGCGAAACGACTCACCGAACGATGTGATAATATCTGCTTTCATAGTATCGGAAGGAATCCAATCATAAGTGATCAAACTTGAGCTCGCTGAACTTTTGGCAAAAATATTTGCAAGTGTATATGAGGTAGCCTGCTCATTGGTCAATTGTGAAGACCAATTGACCCGACCTGCTGTTGAAGCACCTTCTCCAATCGGATGATATTCAGCGTACAATCCCGGAGTAACATTCCATGCAATCCAGCCGGCAGCATTCAATGATTTCGGCTCTCGCGTATTTAGGAATACCGTACGAGGACTGGCTTGCCACGGTCTTCCAAGATGAAATGAAGTGATTGGAATTCCATCATACCCCAGTGAATCTGCAACGATTGTGCAATTCCGGAAAACATATCCATATTTCGATGTTGCTTCCGTGCTTGCAGCGGTGAGTGTTCCACCGTTTCGCAATTCACGAATCACACAACTGTCAAAGACTGCGATGTTTCTTCCAAAAATAAAATCGACCGTTCCTTCGATGTAACAATTCTTGTGATACGCCCGACCTGTTGCTTTACTTCCTCGTGTGTAGTAAGTATCCTGATATCCTCGAAGTGCAACATTGTAAAACTCCTGACGATCTCCGTTTGCACTCAATGCAACCGCCTGCGTTCCGGAGACACCCGCTTGAGGAGCATATATATTTTGAATGGTGATATTTTTTGCTGTAAAGTCATCTGCATCAATAGACATTGTAAAAGTTCCTGATGTACCGGGGTTCCCTGATCCGTATTTATCTCCATAATCGTCATTCCAAATCACTGTGCTGTCTCGGTCTTCCCCGATTAAAACGACATTCACTTTCCCGGCTGCAAGCGTATCTTTTTCGTGATACTTTCCTTTTTTAACAAAGATTTTCCATTTACCGGTATAGTTCGTTGGAACTGCACGAAATGCTGCTTGAACCGTCGTATAATTTCCGCTGCCGTCAAAAGCAACTACAACAGTTGTATCGGGTTGTGGAACCTGTGTAGAAAATGAAATCACATTTCCATATCCTGTTCCAGCATTATTGATTGCGTATGCACGAACATGATATTGTGTATTTGCTTGTAGAGCAGTCAATCCGCTGACAAATGAACCGATGTCGCTTCCATCAATTGTTTTGGAATCATTGGTTGTTGGATTTCCTGCGGTATTCCAACAAATCCCCCGCACCCTTACGGTGTCTCCGCCCCAATCCGTAACTGTTCCGCCGCTGACGGCGGTTTTTACAAGAATATTTGAGATTGATGATGTTGTAACGCTTGGTGGAACAATAGCAGCAAGCGTGGTAAAAGAATCGATTGCTCCATATGATGTGCCGCCGACATTCACCGCATATGCACGGACATAATATTTTGTTCCCAACATTAATCCATTGAGTACACTAATAAATTTGCCAATCCCCATACCACTTGTCGTATGGTTATCAATAATAGTAGGAATTCCGGAAGTATTCCAGCATACACCACGAGCAGTTACTTCTCCCCCGCCATCAGCAGAAACCGTACCGCCACACGTAGCAAATGTCGTTGAAATATAAGTAACCTTCGACGATAACACTGTCGGAACTAGAATTGCCAAACCGGTTGTTGCACCAGATATTCTTACATCACTCATATCAACCAATTTCCACGCAGGATCCGCGGCAAGATTGTAAGGATAAAATCGAACATACAAGGTTTCTCCAGATGCAATCGTATCTCTTAATTTGTAGGCATAACTTACTTTGCTCGAAGGAACAATCGTGTCTGCAATGAATGTTTTTTGGGAGAAGGAAGAATTTTTGGATGTATAAACTGCTAAACGAAGATTATTTGTAAACTCAACAATTTGAGAGAATTTTAATGTGTCAGAATAAAACGTTCCGCCGATTTTTGGAGCAAGAGATAATTGTGCATACCGATTGAAGTTCGGTGAAGTCTCTGCAGGCCATGAACCGCTTCCGCTTGGTCCGTTGTTAATGGTCCATCGATCTCCGTTCGTGTTGAATCCATATTTGTACAACCCACCTGCATATGAAACATCCTGTGCATCGATCAATCCAGTTACAACACCCTTTTCATCTGTTAACAACGGCCATACAGCTCCTGCTGAGATAGGAATGGGTATTGCTGTTGCGTAGATCATTACATTCTGAGGACAGATATATTTTCCTGAAACAGAAGATGAACTGTCGACCCACGGATAAATGCGAAAATAGAATTTTTCATTCTCAGCAATTTCTATATTCGGAACAAATTTAATCGTATCAAGTTTTGTGTTATTAAGAAACACCCCTGCAGGTTTGCCGACTCTGGCACCAATGGATGTTGTATATGGTACTTTCGTTCGAACGGCAAATGTTGAATCTTTTGAATAATATAGATTTGCCATCATATCTTGAGTGCTATTTGCACCTAATGAAAGTGCAACAGAATCAATGTGTAAAGAATAACTTACTGCGGGTCTTACGTGATACTGAATAAACACTGTGTCTATCTCAACCAACTGATTGACCGGCCATAAATTCAATTTGATGCGTTGACTTGTATTAGGACCTGTATATCCATTGATGAGCAATGTACCTGCCAACGTTTCATTTCCCGCCTGAATTTGTCCGGCAATTTCAGGTGCTTGTGGATTCGTAGAACTTAAGGGCCATGTTACTTTAGTCGGTTGTGCTACAGTTATGCATAAAGAAACAAAAGTCATGATAAATAGAGAACGTAGTGTTTTCATATCAATTTCTTCACAATTGTTATTTTCATTGAAACTATTTGGTTAATAGCATTTTAGTGATTAATGTTTTTCCAGAATATTCTAATCTACAGAAGTATATGCCGCTCGTGAAATGAGATGCGTTGAATTGTACTGAATATCGTCTATCCTTTTCTGCAACACCCTGAAATAGTTCCGCGACAATTTGACCTATTATAGTATAGACCTTCAGTTTTACTATTTGATTATCAGGAACTGAAAATTCGATCGTTGTTGATGGGTTGAACGGATTAGGATAATTTTGAAGCAAAACATACTGCTGAACAGTCAAATTCTCTTTGGAAACAATTGTTGGTACTGTTGTTTCAAACGCCCCCAGATCAGGAGCAGAACCGTTGAATGGCAATCCAATATCTGTCCCTGCATTAATAAGTTTACTGTTCACAGCAAGATGCATAAAATTTATATCCGGTAAACTTCCATCTGCTTTGCGAGGAGCTCGAATACCTGTCGTATCGAGACTTATAAAATCTGCTGCAGACACCGTTATCGGAATCGTCCAGCTATTTGTCTGTTGCACAGCAAACGTTGCTAACGAAACTTTGTTTCCCAACTCTAAACAATTTCGTACTGTTAACGATTCACTTGTTCTGATAAAAGAACTGACCTTATAATTTTCCGCACCATTTCGATAACCGGTACAGTTCAACAGGGTCATTGAACCTCTGTTATTATTCTGATCAAATCCCTTCACGCGGTTATCAAACGTAAGACAGTTCTTCAAGATCATATTATGCCGCAAGCTGTCTTTATTTGAAGTATCGCCCCCTCCCATTTTAAAACCATTCCCGTTCCCCGTAGCAAGAGGACTATTATCTTTCAAATATCCATTCATGAAAGCCCAGCAGTTTTCTATCGTGGTCGTCATATTATCTGCAGGACGCATATACCCATCCCAACCGTCATCAGAGTTTTGCCATGCTCTGCACCCGTAAAAATAATTTCCAGTCCCAACATCCAGTTTTGGGGCAAAACCATCAGCATTTCCACCAAGCGGCGGATCGAAATTGAAATAGGAATCACAGTTAATGATCTTATTATACGATGCTCCGTTGCCAAGCTGGAGACCTGTGTTTCTATTCTCATATACTCTGCAATTCTCAACGGTATTGTAACTGCCATTAATAGCAATACCGTTGTGTGCAGAATTTTTTACATCAATGCCGTAGACATGGAAATATTTTCCGTTCAATTTGATACCATCACTGCTTGTTTGTGTAGTAAAATCAAGCAGCGGTCGTTCACCGGGATACGCAAATAGAAAATACTTTCCTGTATCAGTTCCGGCTTTCGAAATGCTGATCGTACTCGACAGAAAATAAATCCCGCCCCGAATAAAAACCGTATCACCTGCAACCATTGAATTGATCCCTTTTCCAATTGTCAAAAAAGGACTGTTTATTGTTCCTGCATTCAAATCATTTCCATTGGTTGCCACGAAAATAGATTTTGGATATACGAAAGTAGTGATTAGGATAATGAACACTAGGAATATTAATTTTTGATAATTCAACGTACTATATCTTTCTTCAATCAGATGAAATCCTTGATAACTATTTCATTAATAATAATTTTTTGATCGACCGTTTGCTTCCATTTTCCAAAACGCCAAAGTATATCCCGGATGAAAATGATTCTGCATTGAATTGTGCCGAATAGAGTTTCCCTTTTTCCGCGATACCTGAAAACAATGTTTCAATTTTTTGACCAAGGGCATTAAAGATGATCAATGATACATGTTGATCTTTTTCAACACCAAACTGTATCGTTGTAGAAGGATTGAAAGGATTTGGATAGTTTTGCAGTAATACAAAACCCTGGTTGGACAAATCAGTTACACCCTCAACAACATTACTAAATGCAAATTTTCCATCACGATCAATCTGCTTCAAACGGTATGCATACGACCAAAATGAAGGATACGTGTCTGTAAACGAATAATTATGCTCACTGTTCGCAGTTCCTGCCCCCTCGACGAACCCTAGTTTTACCCAGGAATCATTTATATATTTTTGCACTTCAAAGCCTGCATTATTTGTTTCGGTTGCAGTATTCCATCGAAGTTCAATGTTTTTCCCATTGAATGATGCTGTGAACGATGTGATTCCGACCGGCATTTCACCATTGACCGAGGTTACGATTCCTATACCTGCCATCAGTTTAACTATGTTCTCAACTGACCCCACAGGATCAAGCGTATAGGAATATGGAAGTGAAGATGAGTCCCAAAAATCGCATCCTGTTTGAGAAATGACATTCGCACCGCTCGTTCCGGAAAAAATATTGCCACTCTCGCAGATATACCCGTTCGGTAAACCTGAAACGGGGAATTTATCTGTCGACATTGGCAATAAGACATTATGATAAATGGAATTTTCAATCTTTGCGTGTGCGCCATCCCGTGCGGCAATACCGTAGTCAGACAAATTTTCAAAATAATTATTGAACATATGAATAGCACCAAACCGGATACTCGGATTACGTCCATCGGTATTACTGAAAAAATTATGATGGTAAGTAATCCTCATCTGACTGTCAGTTGCCTGCTGACCGGTGTTATCCGTATGCCCAATCAATGAGCATTTCATGTGGTGATGCAGATAATTCCATGAAACAGTGACATAACGTGAACCGTTTTTGATATCGAGCAGTCCATCATAAGTATCAACACCAATTCCTGCACCAATTTTACTGTATAATTCGTTATGATCTATCCACACATTTTCACATTCATCAATAGACAATGCATCGTTTGGATAGAGTACTTCATGAATTTTCATGTTCCGAACAATTACATTCTTATAATCCCAAATCACCAATCCGACATTTTCCAACTCTCCGAAATTCCCTGTTCCGTAAATTGAAATGTTTGCACCATGCTTAATGGTAATTGTTGTTGTTGACGCAGAAGATATTTTTCCACTGATATACAGGATTTTTGGATTGACATTGTTCTCGCATGTTTTTGCAAATGCTTCTAACTCTGCCAGAGTCGTCACGGTTGTAACAGATCCGCCGGCTCCTCCGGTAGTTCCACCAT
The DNA here is from genome assembly GCA_964409765.1 of uncultured Chitinophagaceae bacterium. Taxonomy (GTDB): domain Bacteria; phylum Bacteroidota; class Ignavibacteria; order UBA10030; family UBA8401; genus UBA8401. Next base: position 23,592 of record CAYPEM010000004.1, on the reverse strand, counting down.
TGAGTGTTGCATACCCAATAGGAGTATTTGCGAATACGGTACCCGAAACACCGGTTCCACTTACTGCGACTTCCACCCCCTGCGCTGATCCTCCCAAATGTACTATCGTGTCATTATAACCGGTTAAAGATGTTGGTTTAAATCGAACATAAATAATCTTAGAATTCAATGTACCGGCAGAGTAGGGTATCTGAAGAGTTGTTAAAAATCCAGTACTGCTTGTCAGTGAAATCTCAAACCCTGACGGTACAGTGATGGTTATTTTTCCGGTATCGGGAGAAAGATACGCACCAGAAAGTGAATAGGTCAACTCAGTTGAAATCGTATTGACGAGAACCATTCCAAACGAAAGAGACGCAGTAGAAAGTGATAAAGTTGGAACTGCCGTTGTAGTTTTTGTTCCACTTGCAGAAATTGAAGTTAAATAATTTTGTGAATTTCCGCTTGCACTATTATATTCAAATATCGAAAAATAATATTGAACATTACTGGAAAGTCCGGAAATATTCAGAGTCGTCCCGGATCCATCGTACACAATCTTGTTGCCATTTCCCTGATCCGTTGCAATTGAAAAATTACTGTCCACACCATTTACTGGTACTCCGTCTGTTGGCACCCAGGTAACACTATCCCCTCCCCGCATTACAACGATACGCCTGCCTCCATTCCCTCCCGTAAATCCGAGACTCATAGAATTGCCAGTAACCTGAGAAAATGATAAGGATGATACTATGCTTGGTTCTTCTGCCAACCGTACTCCAACTACTTTCACTTCTATATTTGGAGCACCTGTGCTTGTATGAATAATCTTACCTGAATCCACTCCTGCATTCATTGCATTCATTCGAACACTTATTGGAAATGGTTGACCAGAAATAGTTCCATTATTTACCATCAATGATACCGGCGCAGAATTCCCACTCCAAGTTGATCCTGAATCTGTTGAAATTTCAAAATTCACAGGTGGAGTTATCATGACTTCATTTGTTAAACCCATACCGGTAACGGTATAATTTTGAGCAGTGGATGGAGTGTTGGATAACTGGACGAATTGATTTAAAAGATTTACCGATGTCAAAACTGAAGTTGCAGATAACGTAGTGCCGGAAATATTGACGCTATTAGTAATAACATACTTCCCAGTCGTTGTTCCAATATTCCAAGGATAAATTCGCACATAGAAAACCTCACCGAGGTTTACGTTGACATTTGGAGAAGCAGTAATATTTGCAGTACCAGGAACAGCAGTAGTGAGAGTAATTGTTGTCCCAATTTGAGTTTTTGTTGTAAAAGCAGAGTCTTTGGAATAATACACATTCGCCCTCATTCCACTTCCGCTATTAACATATAATTTTAGTGAGACCGATAAAACAGTAAAATAAAAATTTGTTTTGGGAAAAACAGTGAATTGCATGAATCGTGAGCTATTTTCGGCGGTTTCTGCTGTCCACGTACCCGCTGTTCCGGTCGGACTGCTCCGTTGAACACCGCTGCTATACAAAATTTGCATAGCACTCAATTGTTGGTCCAACGCCGTAAGGTCGCCGTTTACTATTGCAGACTGATTCGCCGTTAACGACCATACACTTGAGGATGGAGTTTGTGCGAACAATATACCGGCAGCACACAACAGAACAATCATTTTATTCATCACTCGGCTCACCTTTTTTCTCATTCACTGACCTATGATATAAATATTTTTATAAACGCTAACTTAACTAAATCAAGAATTACAAAATGGAACTTGATTAAACAACAAACCTTGTCAAGGTGATCAATATGTATTCAAACCTTGACAAGGTTTTATAATACTGTTATTTCATGAGCATCATTTTTTTCACTTCATTTCTGCTAGCTGAACGAAGTGAATAAAAATAAATCCCGCTCGAAAGATCTTTTCCATCAAACTTCATTGTATAGATCTGGTCAGGTTGTGCAACTCCGTTAAACAATGTCGCTACTTCCTGCCCAACAAGATTATAGACTTTCACGGTCGTCAATTCTGCATTCTTCATTGCAAAACTGAATGTTGTGGAAGGATTAAATGGATTCGGATAATTCTGTGACAACTGAAAATCTTCCGCAGTCAATGCAACAATGGCTTCAACTGATGTACTGTATTCAAATTTACCATCGCGGTCGATCTGTTTTAAACGATATTGATAGGTTTGCGCAATCGCAACATTATCGGTAAATCGATATGATTGTGGAGTATTAGTCGTTCCATTTCCTTCAACAAAACCAATCTTTGTCCAATTAGCTGTTCCATTTTTTCGTTCAATTTCAAATCCTGAATTATTTATTTCGGTTGCAGTGTTCCATTGTAATTCAATATTTTTTCCTTTTGCCGTTGCAGTAAATGAAACGAGTTCTACTGGAAGTGGAACTTGGAAAATTGTACCTCCGGTCTGATTCATTGAAGCACTAGGTCCAAGCGTTACCTGGTTTACACTATTATCTAATTCACCAAGCATTAATGAAAGTACATTATTAACTGTAACCGCTTGAGACAATGCAACACCGGAACTATTATTAATAGTCAAATCATTAATTGTAGATGGTAATAATGCTCCAGTAACTTGCGCAACTGAACCGTTATAAGTATAGTTTGCCCCTGCACTAAATAAGTTTCCTCCGCCATTTGCTCCAGTGCACGTTATATTTCCATTAATACCATTTGCATGTCCGCTTTCCAATGTCGCACCACTGCTTAGAACAAAAGATCCTGTACTACTAATTATATTTGTACCCATGCGTAATATGGATCCACTGTTTACAGTAAAACTTGGTGCACTATAATAACTTGGAGTAGTAGCACTATAAATTTGTGTGCCTGATTTTGCAAAATAGAATCTTGAAGCATTAGTGCTATTACTTTTTCCAAAACGGCATGTTGTGATATTCACATTTCCATAAAGATAGCAGTTTGTTATAACGTTTGTACTATTGTTCGATATTGAGAATGTACCTCCATCAAGATTGAGATCACCCTCAATAGATAAAGTAATATTTGTTAGAGTTGTTGACCCTGATGTTGTAAGAATATTTGTGTTTGCAAGCCCCGATGCAATATAAACGTTTCCTTTAATTGTAAGTGCAACTGTTCCTGTTACATTTGTCATCCTTGCTTGATTTCCATTTGAATTTAAGAGCGATACATTTCCATTGATCGTATTCCCGTTCCATGCAAAGCCCCTATTTCCACCTTGTGACGCACAATTCCATGTGATATTATGAAAATTTTGATTTGAATTACCTGGATCACTTGATATAATACCAGTGATTAAACACGTCGAACCAATTCCCCATGTTGCAGACGGAATAGTTCCGCCATCTATCGCATGTTCATATGTTCCGGTTGAAAATGCTAAACTTCCTGAACCAACAGTTAGGACTCCTGAATTTTTTATATAGCCAGTAATACCAGTTATAGCTGCATCTACAGTTATAGTATGACCAGTTTGTATATAAATATTCTCCGTCCCAACAGGAGCGCTCCCAGCAACCGTAGCGTCACCAAATCCACCAGGCGTAACACATATAATCCAACTAGATGCAGAACTCCAATTTGCTGGACCAACACCTGCAGATCCATAATCACCTGTTGCTTGTGCAAAAATAAAGGTAATAGGCAAGAATACTACAACTAAAGCCAATAGCAGTTTTTTCATAAAACCCTCCATAGTAAAAAATGAATGAAAAATTAGTTAGTATTAGTCATCGGTTACTTTACCGATAACTTAAATAAAAACAAAAGAAATGTCAAGCCTTTATTTATCTTTACGAATTGTTCTTTGAACTATTGAGTGGTAAAATGCCAAAGAGGACCGGCAAGAGTATCCCGACCAATGATGTCAACGATTCGCCAATAGTATCGACGATCTTTCTCTAAGGGTCCGGTCATAAAGAATGGCTGCTTTGTAGTTTCTTTGAATGGTGGATTTTTTTCGGTTCCAAAATATATATCCTGTGAATCGCTATTTCTAGAAGGAACCCATCGAAGTACAATAGATTTTGAGTCAATGTTGTATGAACTCGATCTCGGAATCGGAAATGAAATAAACGGAAGAATTGCACGCATCGTTCCTTCAGGATCCCACTTTCCTGCAAAGGTCCATTGGGCAGTTACTTTCTCCTCTGTTGGAGCATTTTTTGCTGTTTGCAGATTATCGGTGAACCAGCCATAATCGCCTCCTTCACGATGACAATTAAAATAATAGTGTCTCTCTCCCCACTTCCATGGTTTTGCATTCGGAGAATATGATGGATAATAAATCTGTTCATCGGCAAGATTCTTTGAGAAAAGACAATCGAGAAGATAGAATTGTCCATCAACATGATGACGACCGAGCGGAAAACCGGGAACACCATCAAAGTACGAATACCGTATCACGAATTTTTGATCTTCATGCGTTGATCCATGATGCCATAATGATGCAGTAAGGTTGTGTCCATAGAACCTGCTATCGGTGATGTAACACCAGCCGCGCGGACACACATAATCAACCCATCCCTCAAAATAACAATTGGAATGATAATACATTCCGTTCTCAGCATTCCACAAGCTGACCGTATCTCCTCCATCGCCTATGACATTACAATAAAGAAGCATGATCCGAGTTCCTCTTCCCCAAATTGCAAACTGGTGATCATGATCTCCGAACAACGATCCATAGTTATTGTGAATGGTCATGTTTGCAATCGTCAGATCTGTTACGGTTGAGTCAATATTGATTGTTGCCGAACCCCAGTCTCCGGGATTATTTTTAAGCCAGTTCTTACGCAGCTCTGCAAATTCTATTCGTGTACTTTCTTGATGTTCTCCTACAATTGAAACAAAACTCTGTGTGATGAATAGTTTTTCATTATACACACCATTCTTTACATGAATAATGACGGGTTTCGAATTATCTTTGGGAATGGTATTTAGTGCAGCTTGTATCGAGGTAAAATGTCCGGAGCCATCTTTTGCAACGATGATATCGGCTCGTTCCGCAGCAAATGCAAAGACCGATAATACACTAATAAAAAAATACCTTATCTTTTTCATAGTGTATCTTTGCATTTTTTCATTGTATTAAGATATCACACTGAGGTTTATATAAAAACTACTTGTGGGTTTTTTCGTTCTTTTTAATACACGTATCGCCATAAATTAATTTTGTTGGAAGCTTGATATGTTTTGGCTGGAAAAATTCAGCATTGCGAATATTCTCCAGTGTTAATTCAACTGCTGCTCTTCCCAAAGTCGCTGCAGGTTGGTCAACGATTGTCATTTTGGGTGTGAGGAATTGATTGACACCGCCATTGCCAAAACAGATAATATCGAAATCCTTAGGAATTTTTAAACCGAGTTCTTGCGCTGCTCTATACACTCCAAGTGCTACGGGAAAACTTACCGCAAGAATAAATTCAGGAAGGTTACCCGAGCTGTATAATTTCATAAATCCTTTGTAGCCGTCATTTTCTCCAAATCCGCCAAGAATAATTCGTTCAGGATAAATCGGCAGTTTATGTTTTTTCAGAGTGTCTTTGAAACCTTTTAAACGATCCCGTCCGATATTGGTATGTTGAAAACCACCGATCGTTCCGAGTTTCGTATAACCAACTTTGATCGCTTGTTCTGTGGCAATGACAGCTCCAACATAATCATCGGTGACAACCGAATTGAATTCTTTCAAAGGAATGATACGGTCGATGAATGTAATAGGTAGCCCCATTTTCCGAATCGTATCAAATATCGTATAATCGATCGTATTTTCAGTTACCGAGATGATCAATCCATCAACTCGCATCGAGAGTAACGATTGAATATGAAGCATCTCTCGTTCAGGATTCTCCTGAGACACCGTCAAAATAATCTCGTATCCATTTTCAAATGCAGCATCATAAATGGATTCGATCACCGTTGAAAAGAAAAAGTGAACGATTTTTGGGACGATCACACCGATCATTTTTGAATTTTTTGAGGAGAGATTCCGCGCCATAAAATTTGGTACGTATCCCAGCTCTTTTGCTACAGCTTTAACTTTCTTCACAGTCTCAACAGAAATATCCGGATGACCGCGAAGTGCTTTGGATACTGTAACACTCGACACATCTAGTCTTTTAGCAATATCAGACAGCTTAATTTGGAAACCTTTTTTTACCATGATAGTTCAATTCTATAATTACAGTTTTATTTCAAAAATATTGTATAATCTCTTAAATATTCACTCATTTTCCAAAAAATTTGATCACCGAACTGTAGTCGAAATGGTGCTAATCCATTGAACAAAACTTTCAGCTGCAGAATAGTTTTCGTATCCTTTGGGTAATCTTCTGTTATCAATGTATTCATTGTACAACCAAGGATCACCAAGAGCAAAAACTCGCCCCTTTCCAATGGCTGATTCAGCCATAATAGTGACACCGCGCGATGATAATATCTCTTTTGCCGTCATCGATATGGTCAATGAACTCAACTGTTTGATGAATGCAAATTCTACATTTTTGAATATTGGATGATTTGAAAAATGCGTTACGCGTCCTGAATCGTATTGATTATTGACGACATCCATATGGAGATCTTCATTAAAATTGATCCCAAAACGATTTGCTAATTTGTTGAAATGATTGAATTCACAATTTCCCTTGTCATTACCTAAGAGAACAAGCGTACCGCCGCCTTTCACCCAACGTTCAATAACGTCAATGTCTTGTTGTTGAAGATAATTTGGCTTGGGGGATTCTTTTGGCGTATCCGGATCAACAATGATATATGTACTAAATCGAGAAAGAGTTGAGTCTGACGGAGGCGCTTGAATCGTATCTGTATCCAGACCGGCGCGGTCGAATATTTTGCCAAGTTCTGAGAAACCGCTGTTAGTCGTATCGTCCCATGTGTAGTGATAACGAACCATCACAGAATCTTTTTGCGATTTCCACTCATTGTTATAGAATAGATCAAGACCAACAACTTTTCCACTGCCAAGCGATTCAGGTTTTTTATCCCGGATGATCTCTTTCTCAATCGGTAATTTTGTTTCACGAATACATTCTACCACCAAGTGTGCTATCTGCACAGCACCGTGTCGTGTAAAATGAGTGTTATCATCTTTTCCGTTGAGCAGGGAATGGTAAACATTCTGCTTTACCGAAGTTAAAAACAATTTCTTCGATCCCTCCACTCCAAGATTCTCAATTAATGTTCTGCTTTTTTTATGAAGATCGAGCAAGACAACATTCTCAGATGTTGAAACTTCTCGTACTACTTTGGGATAATCTCCATGTTTGTCAACAAATAATCCATCTTTATTGAAATTTCGACGGTTCACCGGTGTCAGTAAAACGGGAATTGCCTGCCTCTCCTTGGTTTCGCGAATGAACCGAATGAGATGTTGTTTGTAATCGGTATGAGCATCTGCGAATCGGGATGTATCTTCTTTTTTGGAATCATTATGTCCGAACTGAATAAAGACATAATCTCCGGGACGGAGAGAGTTTCGAACAGCGTCCCATCTTCCTTCGTATAAAAAACTGCGGGTGCTTCTTCCATTCTTTGCGTGATTGAGGAACAGAACATTCTTTGAAAAGAATACCGGTATCATTTGTCCCCAGCCATGTTCCGGGTTATCGATCAACGGTTTGTCTGCCATTGTTGAATCGCCGATCAGAAAGACTCGAATGGGGGCATCGGGAATAAAGCCAAAAAAGAAGAGACTAAGTGCAAGAAGAGAATATTTTCGCATGGGTTTATTGTTTCATCCGTTCAATTTCAATGGCCGCAAGAAAAAATGGTCCGTATCCCTTAAAGTCATTTGTTCGTCTGGGTTCACTGATATAATATTCATAACTCCCATCACGATATGGTTTTCCACCAAGTCCTGATACTTTAACAACGTCATTCAGATAAATTGTATCTGAATCTTTAATGGTCACAAACCGATCAATGATTCCTTGAAAGGACTCTTGAGCCACACCGGAATATTTTTTATCTAATATTCCTTTGTTTACTCCTTTGGCAAATGCATACGTAAACATACTCGAGGCTGATGCTTCAGGATAATTTCCAGGGGAATCCTGTTTATCGATCACTTGATACCATAGTTTTGATTTTTGTTCGCGTTGTTTCAGAACATTCGCCATCAAATTCTGGAATATCACAATCAATTCTTTCCGTTTTGGATGGTGTTCGGGAAAATAATCCAGTACGTCGATCAAACCAACGCTATACCAGCCGAGCGCCCGTCCCCAAAGATTTGGAGAACACCCTGTTTCTTTATTAGCCCATAGCTGTTGTTTGCTCTCATCCCATCCATGAAAATACAATCCCGTTTTTTTATCGTACGAATGCTTGGCGATCAACAGAAATTGATTTGCAATATCATTAAACGCTGATGAATCATTGAACATCGTAGAGTATAATACATAAAATGGTTCACCCATGTAGAGTCCGTCGAGCCACATTTGATTGGGATAAATCGCCTTATGCCAGAATCCACCTTCACTTGTTCGAGGATGCAGCGAAAGTTGGCGTCGAAGTGTGTCTGCAGCCCATCTATATTTCTGTTCTTTGAACATATCAAACGCCCGAAGCACCGGTTTTCCCGGAGAGACATTATCGATATTGAATTCCGACAGTTTATATGTATTGATCGAACCATCATCGCGAATGTAATGATCGAGATTTTTCTTGATGTATGCTTTGTACTGATCGTTGCCGGAATGAAGCCACATCTGATAGAATGCTTCGAGCATCAATCCTTGTTCGTAGTTCCATCGTTTCGATTTTTCTTCATCAGCATAGACGATTGAGTCAGGATGAAGTTTTATGAAACTATTTGCAATGCGAACTGACCAAGTTTGCTGTATTGGCTGTTGACTGAACGCGGTTGTTATTATGAGAAGAAAAAGAAAAATAATCTGTTTATTCATTGGACGAATCACTTTGAATGATTAAAATAATGGGGAATTTCATTCAGACAATTCCCCTAAAACAACATCTTCTATTTCATCAAAACCATACGCTTTGCAGCAACATTAGTCCCTGATAGGATGCGATAGAGATAAACTCCAGAACTGAGATGTGAGGCATTAAAGTTGATTGAATATTCCCCTGCATTCTTATATTCATTCATCACTTCAGCAACTTCTTGCCCCAATAGATTAAATACTTTAGCAGAAACAAATCCTGCTTTAGCAATTCCAAATACAATCGTAGTGGACGGATTGAACGGGTTCGGATAATTCTGTTGAACATGGAATGATTGTGGAATTCCGTTTTCATCATATTGTTTCACAGATGTGAAAGGTAACTTCAGACTACCGCCTGCATTGACGATCGACCCTGAAGGACCAAGTGTGAACGGTATGGTATTATCAAAGACACCTGCTTTTAAGGTCAGAATACCATTAATTTTTGTAGGACTTTTAAGAGTTACACCAGCTGTATTATTGATCGTAAGATTATTCACCACTGTCGGCAACAATGTATCTGCCTGTGCAACCGTTCCATCATATTCATAGTTAGCGGTTGAATCAAAAGTAATTGCTCCGCCGCAGTTAATGTTTCCTTTGAATCCATTTGATCTTCCCGAAATAATTGTCCCGCCTGCAGCAAGAGTGAATGTTGACGCAGCACTTCCGCCGATTGTGCAAGTATCAAAATCAACTATTGCACCCTTTCTGACCGCAAAACGGATGTTGGACGACGTAACTGCACCCCCTCTGGTAAATGTTTGTTTTGTTGTTCCGCTAAAGATAACCGAATCCGGAACAGTTGCAGTTGAGTTTGTTGTGAACGTACCTTCCGTAACGCTTACGTTACCTTCAATAAATAAATTTACCATTCCGCCGCTTCCGTTGGCAACTTGAAATGTCCCTTTTGAATTGATATTTCCTTTTATCACAACAGAAAATGTATCGCTTGGACTTCCAGAACCGGTAGTGGTAAAAAATGCTGTTAATGTATCTACTACAACGTTACCGTTTATCGTTATCATCTTTCTCCCTCCGGGAATCGTGATATTTCCAGCGGTAAGTCTCAAATATTGCGAATTACTTTTAATCACCCTTACATTTCCACCAATAATTTGGTTTGATAATCCAAGATTTAGACCGCCTGTCTGACCAGGACAATCCCATGTTACGTTATAAAAATTTTGAGCTGAGTTGTTTGGAACGTTCCCTGTTATTCCGGTAAAAAGAATGGTTGATCCTGTATTCCATGTCGCTTTCGGAAGTGCACCACCATTGACAGCATGTTCGTATGTACCGCCGTTTCCAAAAACTACTTTTGAAGAATCAAATACACTGATTTTCCCGCTTAAAGATTTTATTGTGCCGGTAATGGTTGCAGCTGCGCTAAAATACACCGAATCAGTTGCTCTAATGATATATATCCCTGATCCGGTTGGAACTGCACCGCTTTTCCATGTTGATGCAGCATTCCAGTTTCCACTGGCTTTGGTGCTATCTGTTTGCGCAAACATTGAAACTGAAATGACCAACATTAGAATTGCAGTAACAACTGTTCGAATATGTGACATAATATTCTCCTTTTTTAAAATGTTAAATATAGTTTAGTGTACATAATTTTAAGATGTATCATTCAATCGATTTCATCAACTTACCATGGAATGCTGTATGAAACATCAACAAAAAGGTTATGGCATATTGTTGTATTTATACTGACAGCACTTGACCAAGAATCAATATACTTGAACGCAGAATATTCGTATGCGAAATTCAAACGGGTATTTGCAAATGTTATTCCAGCACCCGTTGAATAAATTGTATACCCAACCGGCTCTCCAGAGATTGGATTACCCACCGGTTCAAATACTTCCGCCTGTTCGCGCACTCCACCGCGCAAAATCAACCATGAAAGTGGAGAATATTGAACGCCAAGATGAAAAACATTTGCTTGGGACCACGGTTTGGATACAGTTCCATCAGATTTTTTATATTCCGTTGAAGAATACGGGCGGATATCATATTCTATATTTAGCGATAAATTCTCACGTAATGCAAGAGACAACGCTAATGTTCCCCGCATTGGAATGGTAATTTTATCTTCACCGTTTATGGAAGAAGAAACAAAGGTACCGTTAGAATCACTAGTATTAACAGATGAAAACTTTCTCACGATAGTCGTCGGTAATTTTAGAGAAAGACCAAAACTGACATATGTACTCTTGATTAAACTGCTCAACGTCAATTCCTCACCACTGTAATCAGATGTTCCAATTGATGTTGTACGATAATATACTGACTCTGCCCGAAAAAAATTTTGATAGATACGAAGCCTGCCGCGTTCAATTCGTGTTTCTTTATCTGTTGAATTTCCCCGTAATAACAAACCACTGATGCCCACAGAATATTTTTCAGAAAACGCTATCGAAACAGCACCTCCGTATCCTTTCAATACACCGTCTCGTTGTTGAGTTGATTGATACCACTGAATCGGTATCGATGATGAATCGGCATCGTTTGCAGGTCTTGTTTTAATGAATGGATCGGGTGTAAGCAATGAAGGAGATAACACATTGTTGTTTTGATAATACCAATCGAGATCTGCGTAATTCACTATTCCACCTCCCGCAGTAATCTTCATGTCACCAATGGAAAATGGAACTGCGATAAACGCATGCAGCGGAGAATTGTTTGATTGTGTTCTTTTCCAATTAGGACCGATCTTGTCATACGGCCGTTGAACTGAATCACCCGCATCATAATCCGTAATCGTTGTGTCATATATTGGTTCTTGTATGTCATCCGTTAATCCTTCAAGCAATAAACTAAAGTTAGTATAATACTTTAGTGGACTGTATTGTTGATTTTGTTTTGTATCAGTGTTACTCTGTGCCCCTCCGATAGAAAACTGCAAAGATTGAAGTGAATGTAACGATGCTGGATTTGAAAACATCACGCTGACATCATTGGTAATACCGAATATTGTTCCACCACCGGCTCGCGAAGCAGCAGAATGTAAACCGACATGATCCACTCCCTGAAATGTCAGTGGTTTGCCAAATCCCTGAGCATTTGTTGACTGAGCTACAAAAGAACAAAGTATCAGCAATGATGGTGACATTAATCGAAATAATAATTGCTTCATTATAAACCGACTCCTAAACTGATGCGATGAACATTTCCAAGATATTCTCCTAATGACCCATACCCATAATTGATGGAGAGGTCAAATGGCTTCAAGGATTGTTTTATGCCGGCCCCAAACGTAAGACCTTCACTGTCATAATTGAATTTATATCCGGCACGGATTGCGAAAACTTCGTCGTATTCATATTCAATTCCTGCATGCTCCTGCTGTTCGTAATCATTCGGCTGAAACAGATCGAACGCAATCCCAATTCTATTTGTTTCGTCATAGCCAAATAGTGCGTCCTTACCGATCACATTTCCTGCAATACCCCAGCGAAACATCATCGGGAGTGGATGGGATTCTTTTGCATAAGTAACGTTAGCACCAAAGTTTTGGACAGATGCTCCGATGTTTATTGAACGGAATCCTGTATTATACCGTATCCCAAAATCAAACATGAGACCGTTTGCCCATGTATTCACTTTTTCCGTAACTCCGGTACTTATTTGTGCCACAACTTGATTTCCATTGTATAATGATTCGTGTGCAAATTTGATCGATCCGCCAACGGAAAATCTATCGGTAAGATTCGTAGCATAACTCAATCCAACTAAATAACTAAAGGGACGGAATGTATTTCCGGTGATTCCCGGATCAGGCCATGTATTAATGTACGGTCTCACAGCAATTGCTTCAATGAATTCTCCAAAATCCACATATTGAACCTGCAACGCAAACGAGCCGATATTTTCAATTGGGAATGAATATGCAAACGCACCCTGACGCGTATCAAAGATCCAATTGACATAGGAGAATGAAAATTCCTGATGGGCACTCAATGCAATACCGCTTGGATTCCAAAACACTGCTTCGGAACCTGAAGCCCATACACTGTACGCATCTCCAAGAGAAGAACCGTGTGCATCCGGAATAACTTTTAGAAATTGCATTGATGTACTTCCAACTTTTTGCGATGTTGCCCATTGTGGACTGAGACAGATCACAAAAACTACAACCATATATTTTTTAAATTCAATTTTCATAAAATCCTTTTCATCAACGAATAACTACAAACTTACCGGTAGCTCTCTTTCCCGTTGCAGCATCATCAACAGTGAAGAAATAGATGCCGGAAGCCATCAGTTGATTGTTCCTTGTAATTTGGAACCATTCTTGTTCATACCCTGCGGTAGGCGGTGTGTCATGTTCTATTGTTTGAAGCAGCTGACCGCTGTACGAAAAGATTCTAATGGTGCATTTTTTTGTCAATCCCATGAAGCCGATTTTGTCTGCAAAATCTCCGTTGATGGAAGATCCCCTCCCTCCGCGTGTAACAATAAGCGGATTCGGTGTTACCCACACTTTTTCGAGTGAAAGCGCTGCGGGGGATTGTGTATTATGTCTCGTGAAATTTGAAATTCCGCTGCGTTTGCCAAGTGTATCAACAGAATAAATAATGTAATATGCATCTTCTCCAAGATTACTTTCTTTGTCATAAAGAAGATAGGTGCTGTCCCTCCAATATCGCGCATCAAGTTTCCCAATGCTGTCAATTAACATCCAGGGACCAAGAGCACTTGTTGATCGATATGCTAAATAATGACTGAATGGAGCTTTGAGTCGGGCTGAAGAAAATGATTCAACTTGTCTTCCCCACAAAAGCCTATTCACCGCTGCGCCCGTATTTTCAATTGTAAATGATGGAGCCGGAACAGGAATTGGGATTGTATTATAGACACCAGTGGGAGGTGTATCTTTTGGTTCAAATTGCAATGAATCCCATTTGATCAACGGATTTCCTGTATACATTTGAATTGCTCTGTCTGCAACATCACGGATTGAAACAACTCCGGGTGTAACATACCATGGAAGCTCATGGGTCTGAAGATAATTGCTCCCTACGATATTTGAAGTTACTGACGCATTAGGATAATTAAATTCTTTATACCAACTGGGAACCGGATTGAACCGGGCGCTGTCAACCGTTCCCCTACTTCCCCCAAAATCTTTATAAATATTGTCGCTTTCTATCCCCGCTCCGTATCCTACAACTTCGGCAAGTGTAAAATGAAGATGTTCCCCTTTTGGCATTTTATATGGACCAAAAACATATCCTCGTGATGCAGGCTGTGAATATGCCAATGTCGCTGTCGGTTTTGTTCTCCCTTTCCAATAAGCCCATGATGCTGCATCTGCAAATGTGGAAAATGCAATCGAATCCGTTGCACCATTAAACGGTGCCGTCTTTCTGGAATTGATATCTAACCATGTTTGAATTTTACCTATTTCTATATTTGCATTTTCATACCGATTGGTGTACGGCTGCTTCATTTTACCGTTGGCATCCCATACATAGTTACTATCTGATGTTTTCGGATAATTGGTTTGACCTTTTTGTGCAAGATTTTGATACTCATAATGGAGCGGAAATATTCCGACCGCCTGCGGCGAATTTAATCCTCCGCGGTCCCCGGGTTGAGACCAAAGATCGAAGAAAGTCGAATCGATACTTCCTGTCCTGTCATGATTGTATGACATAAACCGTTTCAAGTCATACCGGGCGTACATATCTTTGCTTCGTACATCTCCTTCTCCCCAACGATTATACTTCCGTTCAAGTCCAAACATCGATGGTGTAAATCCATATCCCCAACCGACAAATGCATCGGTATAATCCACAGTATCAATATTCACCAGGTCATATTCATAAATGATAAAACTATTATAACCCGGAAAACTCCATGCTCGACTTGTGCGAGTGACAGCAACTTTTAGACCTATCGTAGTCCAATGAGCGACAATAATTTCTTCTGCTTCGTTTGGATTGTATGCTGGATTCAAGTCACCATTTGCGAGTACGGGATAATTCTCTGTTCGTGTGATTGTCCCCGGATTGACATACACACCGGCAACCGGAACCGATTGTCCGTTTCCTGCGGTTGTCACCGCACCGCACGCCGCTAATAGATAAGTTCCATTCTTAAATCCACTGATGTATAATCCTCCTCCTAATGAATTATGGCTTCCTCGGTGATTAAATCCATCAATTGTTGCTGATGAATTTGGGGGCCATTCCATTGATGAGTGACCTTCAATCATACCATTGTCACCGCGATCGTACGCTCTTCCCAGTTCTCCGGTATTGAATACGGTCTGATGAAGCATCCCGCGAGTATGGTGCTGCGGTGTACGCACTTGCGACATCAAAACAACACTTGTTACGATAATAACAATAAAAATTTTCTGAGATAATTTCATAATGTCGTTGCCCTGTTTTTCAAACTGAACATCTTAGAATTCAATCACTAGACCAAAATTGAATGAACGAGGAGAATTGTCATAAATTAAAAATGATTGGTCAACTGGAAACGGTAAACCCCTGTTTGAATCATTCCAATAAAGAACTCCATTATTCTTATCGTCAATTGGGTAATTTTCATACGACTCGATCAACGCATTGGTTTGGCCGGCGGTGATCTTTGGAAAAAGATATGAATAATTCAAAATTTTGTTTTCAAAGAGATTGAATACTTCAACGTAGAACAATGCGGTAGTCCCAAAAAAATCACGGATCCGTTTTGTCAATTTGATATTCGTATTATATTCAGCCGGTGTCCGTGCGCCATTCGTTAGTTTTGTGTTAAACGAAGATGTAAATGGTCTCCCGCTCCGTGCGAATGAGTTGGAAGAAAGTGATACATTTCCCAAAGGGTATGCATCGAACAGGGCCGGTCCCCATTCTTCATCCGTTGAATATGCCAATGTCACTACAAGATTATGAGTCCTGTCAAAATCTAATATGATATCTCTCCGAGGAACATTTTTATTGTCAGTAGAGATCGTACCGGTTCCATCTCGAGAAATAACAGGCATTGCATTGGTTACTGTTGCACTTTTTCCGGTTGCAACACCGAATTGATAGTTAATTGAACCGGTGAGATTGCTTTTCCGTTTCGTTAATGCAATTCGAAATCCTCTGATATCGGCATAATCTCTATTAAAGAATGAATTGTACGAAACTGCAGTACTGTCAGTAAAAATTCCCTGCTGAATTAAGTTTTTCACATCTTTATAATACCCGCTGATATCCAACGTAAATCCCTCGCCAAATCCTTGAGTTACTCCAATATCATAACTATTGGTAACCTGCGGTTGAAGTCTCGGGTTGCCAAGAGTGATCGGTGCGGCTGATGTGTTTGCATTATATGTTAATGTATTGGCAACGATATATTGGAATGACGGCCGCTGCATAAATGATCCATAATTCAAATGGAAAACTGTGTTCACATTGATAGGGAATGAAATTCCGGCCCGCGGCTGTAATCTTCCTAAGATTGGAGGTGTCGCCTTGCTTGCACGATCAGGATCGTTAATGAATGTTCCACCGGTATCTGCTACACTGAATGGATTGAACTGATCGACGTAATAATCTTTATTGGAATTCCATACATCCAAACGCAATCCGATATTTGCGATCATCCCTTCAAACTCCATCTTATCCTGGACAAAAAACCCAACTTCAAACGGTTTTGCATCATAGATGCGTGTTTGAAGTGTTGCACTGGTATTCAAAAAACCATTCGCATCAATTGAATATAGATTGAATTGTACTCCGCCGTTTAGTAAATGAGAATTTGTTATTTGGCTTGTCATCCCAGCTTCAAGAGAAACTGTCAACGTCTGCTCATCACGAAAATCGTCTGTTCCTCTTAGATACGTTGACCGATCCGGCGAAGTGACGTAATCCGTAAAGCGGAATGAACTTGAAATCGTAGCCCGACCAAGAAGTGAATCCAAAATTGAATTTGGCCATGGTGATGAACCAAAATCTGTTTTTGTCTGCAAAGCATTTATTTTGATTTCATAAAATGTTTTTGCACTGAGTGCCTGCGTAAATCGCACACCGAGTTGAGTATTCGCAGTTTTTTGATATTGAATATTCAAGATTCTATCCCATAGCCAACTGTAATATCCAAGACCGTTTGAACTAGGAAAAATATTGGCATAATTTCTAGCATAACCTCCGCTCAGACGAATCATTGCACCATCTCCAAGATCCGCAGCAATATTTCCCATCACCTGCTGTTGGATATCGGGTTGTTCTGTCGGAAAAACAGGATTGCTGACGTTTGAACGAACAGCAATAAACATTCTCATGGATTCATTAATTGGTCCGCCAGTTCCTCCTTCAATCGAGTAATCGATTTCATTCCCGTAATTGCGATAGAG
This sequence comes from uncultured Chitinophagaceae bacterium, assembly GCA_964409765.1. Lineage (GTDB taxonomy): Bacteria > Bacteroidota > Ignavibacteria > UBA10030 > UBA8401 > UBA8401. The sequence continues at coordinate 6,278 of CAYPEM010000004.1, read as the reverse complement.
ATCTCTTTTCATTTGTCGGCGCCACAAGGTCATTGCGACCATCAGTTGAACAGAATCATCCAACGCATACCGATTTTGCAAACCGCTTCCCATTCCTTGATAGTATGACTGACTAATGCTTGATGATGCATCGCCATTTTTCCAGAATTCTGAATCCAATAATTTTGCAAGGTACGGATTTGAATTCGGATCAAAGACATTCGGTCCAAAATGCTTTCTTCCCGGAGTACGCATTCGAGTTTCAAATGTTGAACGCCATTTATCGGACTTTCCCTCTTTCATAGAAATGTTCACTACTCCGGATTGTGCATTTCCATATTGTGCACCGAATCCGCTGGTGATCACTTCGACTTCTTCCACTGCACTCATGATTGGTACAAAAGCACTCGATGCATCCAATGGATTGATAATTCCCATTCCTTGCAAGGTATATAACTCTTCCCCACCTCTGCCGCCTCGAAAATGTCCGTCAGTGACATCTGCTGCAAGACCGATCACGTCAGAAACGTCTCTCATCCCTGCAAGCTGCTGCACTTCTTCCGGACGGATAATCGAACTCGTTGAAGTTTTTTCCGGTTCGACATCCGGACGAACAGCCTGTACGACTACGGCATCCTGTTCAACAATTGTTGATTTGATTTTAAAATCGAGGACGGTCGTTCTGCCGGAATTTACAATAACACCAGTCTCAATTCTCTTTTGATAACCGATCATTGATACTTGAATATCGTATTTTCCTGCAGGAACATTTAAGATAAAATACGTCCCTTCAATATCGGTAGATGAACCCATCGTCGTTCCTGCGATGACAACATTACAGCCAATCAATGGTTCTTTGGTGTCCGTATCGAGAACTACACCGGATATTTTTCCTCCGGTTTGCGCATGAACACTTGCGACAATGATGAAGAATAAAAAAATCACTTTCCACATACTATTACTTGAATGTAGGTTTTGTGTACCAAACAAACCGCTGGTATTCATTATTTCTCCGCAAACAAAATAAATTTCAACGTACGCCTTCTTGCAAACTGTGATCGAACTATTTACCATTGATAGTGACATTGATGAGTTGTAGATCTTTCACATGTTCTATAACATTTTCATGTTTCATATTCTCAAAACGACAGTTCTCAATTCTCATATTGGTGATCGGCGAGCGCTCATATCCTTTAAGAAACAGTCCGTATTTTCCTTTTTTTGCAGTGACATCGCTGATCTTGATGTTCCGCATGATAGGGGTAAATGCCCCCGCATCACCTTCTTCATAATTAAAATCTACAAGAATAACCGCTTCGGCAACTTCACCAACGGTAATTCGGCGTGCAAAAAAATTCTCGATCACTCCACCACGAACAGAATTTGTCTTAAAGCGTAATGCTCGATCGAGATTCGGACTATCCATGACGCAGTCTTCAACAAAAATATTTCTGACACTGCCGGAAATCTCGCTGCCAAGCACAACACCGCCATGACCATCTTTCATTTCACAGTTTTGGATGATGATGTTTTCGGAAGGAACATTCACACGGCGGCCATCTGTGTTTCTGCCCGATTTGATCGCGATACAATCATCACCCGTATCAAATTTACATCCTTTGATCAGAATGTCTTTTGAGGATTCAGGATCGCAGCCGTCATTATTAGGTCCGTGACCTATCACTGTAACATTCTCAATTGTAATATTTTCGCTCAGCGTAGGGTGGATGAACCACATCGGAGAGTCTTTAAACGTCACACCGGAAATAAGAATATTCTTACATTGATACGGTTGAATGAAACTCGGACGAAGATAATGTCCTTCACCAAAAATTCTTTCGTTCACCGGAACATTCTTCTCAGCCATTTCCATAAGCTGAGTTCGTGCTTTCTTTTGATTCGGCATTCCCGGCTTCCAGCCATCATCCTTATTCCCTTTCCACGACCACCAATTCTCATTGGCACCTTGCCCATCCAAAACTCCTTCCCCAGTCACGGCTATATTCTCTTGTTCATACGCATAGATCAAAGGAGAATAATTCATCAATTCAACGCCTTCCCACCGAGTGTACACAAGAGGAAGGTATTTTTTTGGATCAGTTGAAAAAAGAATCACCGCATTCTTCTCCAAATGGAGATTAACGTTGCTTCTCAAATGAATTGATCCTGTCAAGAATTTTCCTTGAGGGACAATCACTTTTCCGCCACCTGCTTGATTGCATGCAGCGATCGCTTGAGCAAAAGCATCGGTACAATCAGTGATGCCGTCATTCTTCGCTCCATAACTTAGGATTGAAAATTCCTGCGCAGGGAATGTTGGAGGAACAATTCTTTTTACAATTTCTTCAGTGGTTTTCCAACTTATTTCCTGTGGGAAAAGAAATAAAACATTTCCAAAAAATACTGCAAGAGCAACAACAGCATATTTCACATGTGGATAGATAGTAATCATCGTAAGAGGACCAGTTTAATGGATTTTTTTTGCTCTCCTGCATTTAAAACACAGAAATATACTCCACTTGCTATTCTTAAATGCATTTGTTCTTTTGAGTTGAATTGTATTTGATAATTACCCGCCTCTTTCCAACCATGGTCCAACGATGCAATGGAATTCCCCAGAACATCATAGATAGAAAGAGAAATAAAGTTTTTTGAAGAGATTGAATATCGAATTGTTGTTTCCGGATTGAATGGATTGGGGAAATTTTGAGAAAGTTCAAATTCCGCTGGATTGTGAAGCGTTGTACGGATAGCAGTCGGAGTTCCCGCCATCTCATTAAGATATTCTTCCAATTTCGTGAATCCATTGATGCCAATAATATTTCTGTCTGTAGGATCATAGATATTTAATCCTTGGGTATTTTCCCAACTATCAGGCATACCATCTTGGTCAGTGTCTTTGGGTGCCTCAATACTATTCAACACCGGCCATCCGCCGACATCATCTTGGCTGTCAATGATTCCGTAGAACTTTGTTGTATCCAAATTCCGATCTTTTGGATATGTTCTTCCTCCAAACAATGCGGTACGATGTTCGACTTCATAAACAATTCGTGAATCTATTGTATCTCTTTTTGGAAGGATCGCCCCTGCGCCAACGAGAACTTTTTTGTACGCAACATGTGGTGAATCTGTGAAGATTGAAGAAAACGGAAACGGAGCGAGCGCTTGTGTTGGAGTTGCTTTATCTTTCGCAACACCTGTCCAATTGTCTGAAGTAACATTCGGATAGCCATCCACAAAGTTATGAGCAACATACCATTGTGCAACACCATCTAACGGCTGCACTATCCTGGATTTGACACTGTTCGAAGTTGCTGGACCATATTTATAATAGTTTCCAACAATATTCACCGTGCTTGCTTCACCGCCGTACACATTGTTGAATCCCCAATTATAGATCACATTATTTCGAAAATCCAAATTCAAACATTCAACGGTTGTTCCTTTTCCTGAAAATCGAGGCGTACGACTTGAATGATGAGCAATTAAATTATGATGAAAGGTAGAATTTGTTCCGCCCCATATTCCGCCATACCCATGTGCCCCTTTTGGATGACTTGAGTTGTACATACTCTCACTAATGATCGACCATTGCACCGTTAAACTATCATAGCCGTAAAATGTCATTGTCTCATCTTGACTCCAGCTTGATGAACAATGATCGATAATAATATTCTTCTTTGCATAATTTGTTCCGCTATAACCATTCAATGCATCACTCTCACCCCCCGATTCATTGCCAAGGCGAAAACGTACATATCTGATGATGACATGGTTTGCAGAAATTCGCATCGGATATTTTCGAATACAAATTCCGTCACCGGGTGCTGTTTGTCCTGCAATGGTGATGGAATCTTTTGTAATGTGTAATTCGGAATTCAAAATTATCGTCCCCGAGACTCGGAATACGACCGTTCGCGCACCTGTTTGAATAACTGCATACCGAAGACTACCAATTGTTGTATTATCATTCAAGGTAGTCACTTCAATTACTTTTCCACCACGGCCTCCACGAGAGAATCTTCCTCCCCCTTCCGCAGTAGGGAATGCCAACTGCTGAGCATACAATACTTCCAGTATAAAACTTGAGATTAAAATGATAAATATGCTGATTGTTTTAGTGATCATTGATTCTCAATAATGATTGTTCGGTAAGAGGTGCAATGTTATTAACCAAGGAATTTCACCAGCGAGCATGTGAAGGTATTGTAAGCAACACCTCGAATAGTAGCAAGTGTAAAACTTATTTGATTTATCGGGTGGAATCACTCCACCCGATAAACATGGTTCTATTTCAACAACATCATCTTTTTTGTTTCAACAAAATTTCCCGCGCGTAAGGTGTAGAAATATATTCCGCTGGAAAGTGTCGTTGCATCAAATGAAGCTTCATAAGCAGAAGCATTTTGTACTTCATTAACAAGTGTTGCAACTTCTTGACCGATGAGGTTGTATACTTTCAACGAAACCAATCCATTCATCGGAACTTGATACTTTATAGTTGTGCTCGGATTGAAAGGATTCGGATAGTTCTGTTCAAGTGAAAATACTCCAGGCACTCCGGTTTCTACAGCATTAACATTTGTTGGACCAAGATATGACCATCGTGTCGCTCCGATAACTTTACCATCAGAACTTGCTGCAGATAAATTTACACTTGAATAGAACGAAGCATTCAATGAATCACGGAAATAGCGATAGCTCTTTCGATCAAAATCATGTTGTGATCGAATCCATGCCGGAGTCGGTGTATTCTTCAATTTATTTCCACCGGTTGGACTGCGATACCAATCCATCAAATTGTTCATCCCTTTTGGTATATCCACCATTTTGATTTTGATTTTTTTGAATGCGTTTACTGAATCTGCACCGAGTTTACCGTTGATATGCCACGTTAACGGTGAACCTTCACCGGTAACACCAGCTGCAGCATGTCTGGTATAAAACGCTTGAGCTGAATCTGAAATTCCATAGTAGTTATTTGAAACAGTCCATTGTGTGGAGTCGTTCGGAACTGAAATTACCCACGTCATTCGTGCTTTACCAAATTGATCTTTTTCTCCGCTATCGGTAAATTCAGCTTGGCGAGTTGCATCAGAGTCATTTCCAAAACTAAATGGATCTAACATAAGGTTATTTGTAATGATTACTTTGAACCCTACGCGACCTAATGAAAGAACGCCATCATACGAACCGCCATTCACTAGTGTATTGTGGTCAAATTTAAAATATTTGATATTTGCAGTGCTACTAAAATGCCGTACAACTCTATCTAACCAATTTACGAACGTACAATTTTGGATAATCAAAGTATCCACAGAACCTGCACGAACATCTAATCCTTTTCCCGCACCAAGATTCGAACGACCCAAATACCCCATATTAGCAAAAACCGTATTTGTAACTTTTATATTTTTTGGTGCTTGATCGGTTCGAATATGGTTACCATTGGTATTCGATAGAACGCAGCTATCAATAGTGATATTTTGACCGACAGCACCTGTATTTATCAAAGAACCTTGAAGATTATTAATATTGGAATCGACCAACTCGTAGTAACCAGTTAATAAAATATTTCTAAGAGATAAATCTGCGCGAACGTCAAAGGCTTGTCCTGGCGGAATTCCCGTTGATGTTGGATATAACATAATTACAGGTTTCGGACCAGCAACACTATCATTAGAGCGAATTGATAATTGCCAACCAGGATTTCGAATGATTGCATTGATGAGATACAAACCGCCTCGTTGCAATAAATATACTCGATTCGGAACGATACCATTCGCAATTGAATCTTCTTTTATCTGTTCATTCAAAAATTTTCCAGAAGCAGTGTATGTAGCCAAGCGAAGAGGCGCCTCTTGACTCATCAGTAAGATCGGCAGCACCATCAGGGCAGCCAAAAAATAGTATTTAATATTGCGCATTACAACCTCCGTAAGTGATTAGTGAATTGGTGAATTAGATGATGTTTCGTTGTGTTTCATTTATAGATCGATCCTTACTCCAAGGTCGGCAGAGAGTCCATATCGTATTCTCGTATCCAGTAATTTCCAAAATGGCGGCACTACATAGTTTACCGATGTCCCTTCTTCGTAATCATTCAGATTATTTACCGTGAACAACAATGAAATATTATCGTTCAACTTTTGTTTCATCGAAAGATCCCATCGAGAAAACTGATCGGTCATAGATTCATTCCTGCCATCTTCTGCATATTGACGTGCGAATGCAGCTTGATAGAATAGTGATAACCGGATCGAAAAATCACTGATATCATAACCAAGTGCAAAGTT
>CAYPEM010000003.1:144833-147349 GCA_964409765.1 uncultured Chitinophagaceae bacterium | reverse complement strand
GTGGTAATTATCATTCGATAAAAATTTTGGCTCTCGTTGCTGTGTTCGTGCTAAAGGAACATCAGCAAAAGGATTCTCACCGATATATCCCCACCTCTTCGCTAATTTGAATAGCGATTTTAATGCTCTTAAGTCTACATTGACACTGGCGGCAGAAACAATTTGCAATCGCCGGGATTTAAATTGATCGGCAGTTCGAAGTGACAACGTAGAAAGCCTGATCTCTCCTACAATGTTCTGTAAGTTCTTCAGCGCTGCGCAATAACTCCGAAATGTTGACTTGGTGTATATGCTTTTTCCATACGAAGAGAACTCCTCAATAAAGTGAGACAATTTCTTAGATGAATGTTCGATGGTGTATTTGGTTTCGTGGTTTCTTAGATACTCAAGCGCTTCTGTTTTAGTTGAACAGCCTGTTGAAACCTGCCGTACTTTGCCGTTGTGATCAACGAACTGAATATAAAAACGGGAGGACCGTTTATAGAGATAAATCTTGGTCGAATGCATAGTATGCCAAAATGTCTTCTGACATTTACTCTGACACTAGACCGTCTTGCGGAGAAAAAATGCTTAAATTTGAGCTGGTGACGAGACTTGAACTCGTGACCTGCTGATTACGAATCAGCTGCTCTACCAACTGAGCTACACCAGCGTTGTTACAATATAAAAAAAAAATGGAATTGTTGCAATTTGTATCAACCTCCTGTACTCTTTATAGTTCAGATTTTCATGCATTCGGCATAATATCTTGTCATCCTTTTCAGTATCTTTGAGAAGTACTTTGAATCATTAATAATTCCTTCTTGAAAGATTTCAATGAAAAAAATCATTCTCTTCATCCTCTCCTTTATTGTTTATACTCAAACACAGTCACAAATAGAAGAAAAATACAAAACTGGTGCTGAACTTTGTTCTGAAGGCAAACAGTTAAAAACGATCTTTTCGGAGTTTGAAAAGCAATCTTCTCCGGGATCTCCAAAGCATTCTTTTGATGTGCTGCACTACGCTATCAATCTTGATCTCTATAAGAATTATTCTTCCCCATTTCCAAAATCATTTGTCGGCACTGTGGTAATAACGCTCCGAGCAGACAGTGCTATTTCAACGATCGTACTTAATGCTATCAATACTTCATTATTGATTGACTCGGTAAAGATTGCCGGTACTTCATTTACTCATTCCAATAATCTTCTGACAATTCAATTGGACAAAACCTATCAATTGAATGAAACTTTGGACGTTGCAATTTATTACAAACATAAAGACATTGCAGATGGCGCGTTTTATGTCGGGTCTGATGGGATGGTCTTTACTGATGCAGAACCGGAAGGTGCGCGAAAATGGTTTCCATGTTGGGATAAACCATCGGATAAAGCAACAGTTGAACTGACTGCAAAAGTCCCTGTATCAGTAAAACTCGGTTCGAACGGATTGCTCATTGATACGACAAAAAACGGAGACACACTCACCTATCACTGGCGCAGTAAAGAACCGGTTGCAACATATCTTGTCGTTATTTCCTCAAAGGTCAATTACAATCTCGATATAGTCTATTGGAAAAAATTATCAAACCCAAAAGATAGTATTCCAATGTACTTTTACTGGAATAGTGGTGAATCTCAAACCGGATTAAGCAATATTAAATCAAAGATCATTCCAATGACAAATAGATTCTCCGAATTATTTGGTGAACATCCATTTGAGAAGAATGGTTTTGCAACAATGAATAATTCATTTACATGGGGTGGAATGGAGAATCAAACGTTGACCAGCCTGCTTCCAAACGGTTACACGAATGAGAACTTGGTTTCCCATGAATATGCTCATCAATGGTTTGGTGATATGATCACATGTGCTACGTGGGCAGATATTTGGATGAATGAAGGATTTGCAACCTATGGCGAATCGATTTGGTACGAATATACTTCCGGTTATAGCCGGTATAAAACAGATATCAATGCTTGTGCGACAGGATATTTGAACGCAAATCCCGGCAGGGCGATTTATGTTCCTTCGTGGGCTGTTACCACTCCAACAACATCTCAATTATTTAATACAGCTGTAACGTATTATAAGGGAGCTTGTGTTCTTCATATGCTTCGATACGTCCTTGGGGATTCGACATTCTTCTCAGCGATCAAGGAGTATGCTACAAATCCGGCACTGATATTTGGAACAATTACCACTGATGATTTTATCAATCAGATCAACACCAGTACACAACAAGACCTCACTTGGTTCTTCGATCAATGGGTAAAAGTTGCAAATCATCCTCTCTATTCAGTCCAATATTCTGTCAATGAAAACGATAGTACTTCCAGAGTGATGATCGCACAAACTCAGGCTACGGGTGCCTTCTGGAAAATGCCGATCGAACTTAAATTTTCTTTAACGAACGGTAAAGATACCACGCTCAGAGTATTCAACTCCGTCAACAAAGATACATTCAACTTTAAATTCCCATCCGTACCCATATCTATGGTCTTCGATCCGAATAATAATATTGTTTTGAAAAA
>CAYPEM010000003.1:79264-144733 GCA_964409765.1 uncultured Chitinophagaceae bacterium | reverse complement strand
TATTGGATGGGACGCGAGATGCGAATGAATGATAATTGGGCATTGTTGTTCGCTCAATCACTCGCAATAAAATATAAGATGCCGCTCGCTGTAGTATTTTGCCTTCCTCCGACATTTCTTGAAGCAACAGAGCGGTCATATGGTTTCATATTGAAGGGATTTCAAGAAACTGAACTTCTTTTAATGGAAAAGAGCATACCGTTCTTTCTCCTCCTTGGAACTCCCGAAATTGAAATCCCAAAATTCGTTTCTCAGTATAAAGTGACAAAACTTGTCACCGATTTTAATCCGCTGAACATTATCGATCAGTATAAGAGCTCCGTTGCCAAAAAGTTCAATTCCTCTTTTTATGAAGTTGACGCACATAATATCGTTCCGGCGCGCGTCGCATCAGAAAAGCAGGAATTCGGAGCGTATACGATCAGACCAAAGATCCACCGTCTGCTCCCGGAATTTTTGGATGACTTTCCGAAAGTACGAAAGCACCCTTTCGATTGGAATACAACTGTTCCAAGAATTGACTGGAAGAAATCGAATAAAAGTTTACAGATCGATCGCACAGTTACAGAAGTAGAATGGATCAAGCCCGGGGAGAATTCAGCACAGAGTGCATTGAATGATTTTCTAAAAAATCGATTACAACTCTATAATAATGATAGAAACGATCCAACGATAAATGGACAATCGAACCTCTCGCCATATCTGCACTTTGGACACCTTGCTCCGCAAAGAGTTGCGTTAGAAGTCATTCAATTGAGCGGGAAAAACATTCAAGATATTGTTCAAAAGAAAAAGAATGGATCCGCAATAAAACCCGAAACCGGACTAGGCAATGAAGAAGCATTTTTAGAAGAGTTGATCATCCGCAGAGAGATTGCCGATAATTTTACGTACTACAACAAGAACTATGATTCGTTTGAAGGATTTCCAGCTTGGGCACAATTATCCATTAATCAACATCGAAATGATAAAAGGGAATATCTATACACGGTAGATCAATTTGAACAGGCCCAGACACATGATGAACTATGGAATGCAGCGCAAAATGAAATGGTCTTTACCGGAAAAATGCATGGCTATATGCGAATGTACTGGGCGAAAAAGATTCTTGAATGGACTCCCTCACCGGAAGAAGCATTGATGATCGGAAATTATTTGAATGACAAATATGAATTAGACGGACGCGATCCAAATGGATATACGGGAATGGCATGGAGCATTGGAGGTGTTCATGATCGAGCGTGGTTTGAACGGCCGGTCTTTGGGAAAATTCGGTATATGAATTACAATGGATGCAAAAATAAATTTAATGTTACTGCCTATATCGAACGAATTCAAACCTTCAAAAAAAGTAAATAATATTTTCAGAATAAAAATCCGGCAAATAATCCATGGTATTGACGTTGGTAATTGAGTGATACGTCATTCATATTCCAGCGCTGGGATTCAAAACGATATCCAACGATCATCCCTTCATAAATAATTTCAGGAATAATACACTGTAACTCCGCCGCAACTGAATTCTGTGAACCGTATTCCGTGCTAAATCCTTCTGAGGAATAGTAAATCGTACCGATAACAAATGCCTGCAGTCCGAAACTCCGTTCAAAATGTTTAAATTTCAATCCTGTTCCCAATCCAAGACTTCCAATATCGAAATCTTTTATTCCGTTATTCGGAGATTCTGCCCGGACATAATTAGCGGCAACAACTATCGGTACAACTAATGCTGCACTTTGGTTCTTACGGTCCGTCAATGCGATATCATTATGGGTTTCACCATATACTGAAAAAGATTCCTTGCTTTTCCCTGATAGATCTACATAGGTTTGATATCCTACAGATAAACGTCCGTTATTTTGGCGAAGTTCTATTGTTGGTAATGCTGTTGAAAAACGTATTACTGCAGAATCAGCGAGAGTATTTGAATTTCGCGGAGAGAATTTCTGCTGATGATATCCTCCGTTTAGGGCTCGATATTCGGATAACATCAAATACTCGTATCCAAAGTCTTGGGATACTAACAGACTGCTGAACAGTATGATAAAAATTATAATATTTTTCATAGAAGATTATAATATTTTTTCGGATAACATTCCTTATATTTAATATATCAATATAAGGAAAACTATGAAACTATTTGCACTTCTCTCGTTCGTTGCATCTTTACTATTTGCACAACAATCTCAAATTACGATTTTGCATTGGAATGATCTTCATTCGCAAAATCTTCCATTTCAGGTTAAAACCAAGAATCGAACAACGAATACGGATACGACATTTTTTGTCGGAGGAAGTGCTACGCTTTCATCATATATCAAAAAATATAAAGCCGAATCTCCGAATGTGTTGTTGCTGAATGCCGGTGACGATTTTCAGGGGACTCCTATCTCTACCATCACTAAAGGAAAATCACAGATTGAATTGATGAATATGTTGATGCCCGATGCTATGGAACTAGGAAATCATGAATTTGATTACGGCAGAGAAAATGTCACGGAGAGTATCAAAGCGAGCAAATTTATCGTCCTTGCTGCAAATCTTTTTGATGCTAAAAATGCAAAGAACTTTGCCACTCCATACACCATTAAAACGATCAATAATGTAAAGATCGGCATTATCGGATTGATGACTGAAGAACTTCATTCACTCTCCCTTCCCGAAAATGTAAAGAATTTGGATGTTAAAAAATTATCAGAAACAGTGAATGCGATCGTACCGGAATTAAAGATGCAAAATGTCGATCTTATCATCGCATTGACTCACGTTGGTGTTGAAGGAGACAGTATGCTTGCATTAGCTTCTCCTGATATTGACATTATTGTCGGCGGCCACAGCCATACCCCTCTTTTTAAGCCAAAACGTGTGAACGGAATCCTGATCACACAAGCAGGTTCGCGCGGACGATGGCTTGGAAAGATTGATATTACGGTTGATACTCAAAGTGATACTGTTATAAAATCATATTCAGAGTTGATAGAATGCAGAAGTGCCGATGTTACTCCTGATCCGGTGATTGCTAAGAAAGTAGAAGAGTTGGAAAATCTTGCCGCGAAAGAACTGGATGAACCGATCGGAGAATTAAGATCCGATTGGCTTCGCAGCAGCAAAGGCGAAAGCAACCTCGGTAACTGGATATGCGATGCGATGCGTAACTTTGCAAAAACGGATATCGCAATCCAAAATAGCGGTGGAATACGCAAAGAATTGCTCGCTGGAAAGATCAAAGTCCGTGACTTGTGGGAGATCAGTCCATTCGGAAACTTACTGGTCACATTCTCAGTTGATGGAGCAACACTGCGTTCAATGATGCAGTATCAACTATCCATCGGCGATGATTTCTGTCAGGTCTCGGGGTTAAAGATTGTCTATAAGAACAGCAATGGTAATAGGATTCTACACAATCTAAAAGTGAATAACGAGCTTGTCGTCGATTCAAAGATATATTCCATTGTAACGAATAATTACGTTGCGGCGCAGTCAAAAAAATATTTCAATGTTAGTATTCCTGCCTCTGAGATCACACCGCTGAATATCAACGATAGAGACATTCTTATAGAAGCAGTAAAGAAACAAAAAGTGATCAATAGTGTGATTGAAGGAAGGATCAAGGAAACAGAAGAATGATGCGTGCAGTTGCCGTAAAATTATTGCTCGTAGGAATGTTCATCGCATGCTCTTCGTGTGAAGATACCACTGGGAATTCCATCTCAAACATAGATAAGATAGTTTTCCCCGAGTCGAATGTTGATTATAACTCGACAATTCAACCATTGTTCAATATTGGATGTATCAACGAGGGATGTCATGATGTTAGAACCAAAGCGAGTGATCTCGACCTTACAAGCTATGAAAGTCTGATGCAGCGATCATATGATGTGGTCATTGCAAAAGATACCGCAAAAAGTCGTCTCATCTGGAGAATTGAAGGTCAATTAGGAGTTAATCCTATGCCCCCTCAGCGTTCATTAACTGCCAATCAAATCCGAGGCTTTAAAATCTGGATCATGGAAGGAGCAAAAAAAATAAAGTGAATTTCGGAATTGAATTATTTTCTGAAATTATTTATTGTTTCTGTAAAATTCGGACGAGATCCTTTTCCAGCGATTCCCTTGGATTTTCAACAATTCGTCCAAGTTCCTGATCACCCTTCAAGATAACAAGAGTTGGAACTCTCTGAATATTGTATTTTTCAGTAAATCCATCGTCACTTTTTTTAGATCGGTCCACCCCAATCATTAATAATTGATGATCAGAAATTTTAGCAGCATCAAATATTTTGAAAAGATGTGGAACTTCCCTTTTTGAATCTCCGCACCATGTGCCAACGACTAATATATAGCGGATGTCATTAGAAAGTATGGTAATATCCTGCAGTGTTGTCGGGTCAACAGCGTACGAAGAATAATTAGTTTTGTACCAAGTGAATGTAGAATCGTGTTCCAGATCTGTCCGTTCAAATATTCCTTTGATCACTCTTGTGCCGGATGGTTCTACTTCAACCTGAAATTGTTGAGATGAACAACCGGGCAATAAAAAGAAAGTAATTCCAAAGAGGATAATATTTTTAAAGATGCTCATCAGTCTCTCCTTTGACCAAACGAATATCACTTCCCCACAATAGTTTTGCTCTAAGGACATCATAATAACTTCTATCTTTTCGTTTGATCAGTTTCACCGAATATTCAGCCTTCTCAATATAAATGTCCAACGGAGGCGCGAAGATCTTTTCCGTCTGACCGTCTGCTGTCACCCGGGCTTCGTTGGAAAGATGTTCAACAACAATTCTAATTTTACTTGAGTCAGGAATAATCACCGTACGTGCAGAAAGTGAATGCGGTGAGATCGGCTGCACAACGATCACACTTGTTGTAGGTACAACAATTGGCCCTCCTGCCGCCAATGAATATGCCGTTGAACCTGTCGGGGTCGCAAGAATTACTCCATCTCCTGAATAACTTACCAGATAGTCATTATTGACATAAACTGAAATATGAATAAGCCGCGACGAGGTACTATTGTCGATCACAACATCATTCATTGAATATAAAACGCTGTTATCTCTTTCAATCGTTGTTTTCAACATCATCCGTTCTTCTATGACATGTTGTCCGATGATGACATCATGAATGAACGGTTCCAATTCTTCTAGTGAAACTTCTGCAAGAAATCCTAATTTGCCAAGATTGATACCAAGTATCGGCACATTCGATTTTCCCACCATTCTTGCAGCTGATAAGATCGTACCATCCCCGCCGAAAGCAACAATAACATCACTTTCCGCTACCAAATCTGCCGATGGAAGAAATTGTCTTTGGGAAACAATGTCTCCCCCCTTTTTTTTCAACACATGAGATAATTCTTCATGAATGAAAAATTCAAGATTATATTTAGGACCAAGCTGCATCAACGCAATGATAGCATTCGGCAGTGAGTCTTTTATCGTATTTCCAATGACACCAATTTTCATTTTGATTCTTTTGCTTTCTCATCAACATAATTCAACTTCACTTCACTGATGACTGTAGTAACAAATTTTTCTTCATCATTGGTAAGATTTCCTTTGGTCTTATCTTTCAGCATATCCAGCATTTCTATCGTCAGTTCAGCTTGTTCGATATTCCGTTCAAGTTTATCGGTAGCAGGATTCTTCATCTTCCCTAATTGCATCAGTGCAGCACCATGAAGTGATGATACTAATTGAACGAAAAGCATTTGTTGTTTCTCATTTGAATTCATAGAAGTAATTATTGTTTAATGGTAGAATTCCGTTCCCACAATTTAGCATATTTTGTGAATACATATGCCGATGAAAAAAGCGCAAGTAATAGTCCTTGAATTCCGTCAAGGAAACCAAATCGTATGAAATACATCCGCACAAATTGCCACCATGGACGGATGATAATATCAGTAAGTTTGAATATTTTTCCTTTTTTTGCAAGCTCATCGGTCGCAAGCGAGGTGTATCGATTGAACTTTGAAAAATAATGATAGATATTCGGATCGGTAAAATGCATCAGATCATTTCGAAGTTCACCTTGAGAACCATGAATGATCAAACCTTCATGAACCGCTGCATCATTAAATTCTGCATGCTCTTTATGAAATAATCGAGCTACTCTTCCGGGATACCATCCTGAATGACGGATCCACCGTCCAAGGAAATAGGCTCGACGTGATACTGTGAACGCAGCGTGGCTAGGATTGCTGTATAGTAAGTTCTTAATTTCATCTGCAAGATCCGGCATTACTCGTTCATCTGCATCAAGCCACAATATCCACTGATGCTTAGTTTGCTGAACTGCGAACTGTTTTGCAGAAGCAAATCCAAGCCAAGGTTTTACAAACACTGAGTTGGTAAATTTTTTTGATTTCAGAACAGTGTCATCATTACTCTCAGCATCGACAATAACGATATCATCAGCAAAGGAAACGCTTTGAAGACAAGCTTCAATATTGTGAGCCTCATTCTTTGTAATAACGATAACTGAAAGCTGAGATTTCATGGGATATTTTTTATTGTTCTATCTGCCGCTACACTTAAACCAACCGTAAACCAAACGAAGACCATAATTTCGTGATCACCAAAATTCCATTCGAACAATCCATTGACCATAAAACCGAAAAAAACCGAAAGAGCTCCAAGAGAAATGTTCCTAATCAAAGGATCTGTTTTATTTATTGAAAAAATTCCGAATTCAGTTTTTAAGATCATAAAAAACAAAAACAGAACTATAAGTAACCCGGCACCACCCAGTGTAACCAACAAATGAACATAATTGTTATGCAGGTGTCCGGCAGGTTCGTCTCCTGTTGGCGTCCTGTACATTAAGTATGTTTTATACAAATCAATATCACCGAATCCAAGTATCGGTTTATCTTTCCACATCTGTATTCCGGTCTCCCACATATTAAATCTTCCAACATTGGTGGGATTTGAAAAATCGACAATACTTTTTGCTCGGTCGGTTTGATGAGAAGGAGCGAATTGAAAAAAAAGTATAATGACGATGATCAAAATTCCGAACAATTTCCGATAATGCAGAACGCTCATTACAATAATTCCAAAGATCAGTCCAAGCCAGGCACTTCGTGTATTTGTCAATACAAGAGCAGCCGCCGTGGGTATGAATACTGTTAAAAAATACAATCGGTCTTTCTTTTTAATATCCGCGCTTAAAATAAATGGTAAAACCATTAATGACACGATCATTTTTAAGCCACCCGTTGTCATATAATGCTGAAAAACATATAATCGTTCAGCTCCATGGATAAAATAAAGATATATTTCGGTCAGCGACAGAAATCCGACGCTTCCTGCAAGAACCTGAACCGCCCTAAGAATTTTCTCTTTATTATTGAACGAAATGATCACACCATACACGATCAGAATCAACAATAATCTTTTCGAATTTTTGAATGCTTCGAATTGTTCCACTGAGTTTAATGCCGTAATGAATTCGATACCACAATACAAAAGAAATGCTATATCAATTGCAGTCTTTGGAAGAATCCATTTTTGTTCGACAAAAAATAGGGACACTATGGAAAGGATAATCAGTGAGAGTAGTATCGATGAGGCTGCAACTGAAATTGAGATCAAACATACCTGAAGTACTAAAAACCAATAGAGATAAGATGTTATTTTTTCAGCAGAGATCATTGTTGTGCAAACTGCATATCATGAAGTTTTTTATAAAGTCCATTCTTTTGTTTTAATAATTCAACGTGCTTTCCCTCTTGAACGATCTTTCCTTGTTCAAGCACTATGATACGATCTGCATTTCTGATCGTTGAAAGTCGATGAGCAATAACAAATGATGTTCTATTTTGCATTAACCGCTCCATGGCTTCCTGAACAAGTATCTCACTTTCAGAATCCAGCGCCGATGTGGCTTCATCAAAGATCATAATCGGTGGATTTTTGAGCAAAGCGCGGGCGATCGATAATCGCTGACGTTGACCACCGGATAATTTTACGCCTCGGTCTCCGATGATAGAATAAAACCCATTTGGCATTTCATCAATAAATGAAAGAGCATTGGCTGATTTTGCAGCATCTCTGATCGTTTCAATCGGACAATCTTCCAATCCATACGCAATATTATTTCGGACAGTATCATTGAACAGAATTGTTTCTTGCGTCACTATGCCAATCTTCTCTCTTAGAGATTTAACATCGAAGTGTTTGATATCTTCTCCGTCAATCATGATCGATCCTTTGACCGGATCGTAGAATCGGGGAATAAGATCAACAAATGTCGTTTTACCGCTGCCACTCGGACCCACAAGAGCAATTAATTCTCCTTTGCGTATTTTCACATTGATTTCATCAAGAACAATCCGTTGCTCTCCATTCTCAGCAGCATATCCAAAAGAGACTTTGTCAAACTCTATTGTAGAATCTATTTTTGAAAGAATAATTGGACTTTCAACATTTCGGATTGCGGGTTTGGTATCAAGGATTTCAAATATCCTTTTCCCTGCAGCTGAAAATTCCTGTAAACGATTGTTGACACTCGCTAAATCTTTAACGGGAGGCATGATTTGAAATACCATCATCAAAAAACCGATAAATTCTGCTGCTTTCATTTCTCCGGTAATCAACACTTGCTGTCCGCCGTACCATATAATCACTGCACCGGCAAAAATGGAAAGTAATTCTGTTGACGGCGATGAAAGATTTCGGATTCTGGTCATCTTTAAGATTGTTCTGAAATAACTCTGTGTCTCTTTCCTGAATTTTTTATTTTCAAAATCCTCCATCGTAAAAGCTTTCACGACTTTCACATTGGAAATTGTTTCCTGGAGCACGACAGTGATATCAGCCATTTTTTCCTGCATCAGTCCGCTTTGTTTGTGAAGACGTAATCCTATTCCGGAGATGATCAATAAGATCAACGGAAAAACAATGAATGCCAACAATGTCAGTTTCCAGCTTAAAATAAATGCCATTGTTAAAAAGAAAATGATCAACAGCGGCTCTTTGACCAGCGTGACAAATGTTGCTGAAACTCCTCCATTAACAACATTGACATCATTCGTTACACGAGAGATCAGATTCCCGGTTCGTTCATTACTAAAATAACTGAGCGATAAATTATGAAGATGCTCGTAGAGAGAATTTCTGAGATCGCGCATGAGGCTTTGTTCGACCAATGCCATAAGATAGGATTGGCAGTAATCAAAAATATTCTTAAAGAAAAATACTGCAAAGATCAATCCGCAGATCTTGAATAATGCTTCTGATTTTGTTCCATCAAACAAAAAATTACGAATAGAGTTTTCAACAAATTGTTTTCCATTGATGAATTCATTTGGTACAAGCTGATATTTCGGAGGGGTTTGGGTAGCGCCGATCTCCATGGGAGTTTGATCGAATAATGTTTCCAGCAATGGAATTGTCAAATAAATTGATGAAACACTAAAAATGGAGAACATAAATGTACATGCAATTGAAAGCGCTAATGTCCGCCAATATGGTCTTACATATCGTAATATTCTAAAGAAAATTCTCATTATCTGTTTCTCAATAACTATGATTGCCGTTTATACGCTGAAATAGTTTCAGCTGAAACCGGCGGCATATCGGTTCCTCGCTGTTGTGCTGTTTGATATTCCCAGCATTTTGAATAGATCGACAATGAATGTAACGCTGAATAAAATGCAAGAAGAAAACCATAGATCCCGTCTCTATATCCATGTAAAGAAATAAACATCCGTAAAAAGACCGATAATGGATTCAGGATAAAATTATACCAATGAATGGTCCTACCGGTTCCTATCTTATTTAACACATCGAGCGATGAATAGTCATTCATTTTTTCAATGTAGTGATGTAAAGAATGATATGTATAATGATTAAGATCTGACTTTAGCATCCCCATCAATCCATCCACCAAAAAACCTTCATGAACAGGACGGTGATTCATACGTGTTTTAGATTTTCTAAAAAGACGAAGCTGAAATCCCGGATACCATCCGCCATTTTTTATCCATCGGTCGAGAAAATAACTTTTTCTCGGAACTTCGTAGCCGTTCAACGCATTAGGGTGTTTAATGGTCTGCAGAATCTCTTCTTTCAATTCAAGAGTCACCTCTTCATCTGCATCAATTGAAAATATCCATTCATTGGCCGCAAGATGTAATGCAAATTCTTTTTGTTTTGCAAAACCTTCCCACTGCTTAACTATCACCTTTGCGTGCAAAGATTTCGCAATGTTCACAGTTCGGTCAGAACTATCTGCGTCAATTACAATAATTTCATCAGCCCATTGAACGCTTTTTAAACAGCGCTCAATATTTTTCTCTTCATTCTTTGTTATGACGATAACGGAAATCATTGGACGACGATATTCACCAGTTTATTTTTTACAACAATCTCTTTAACGATCTTTTTTCCATCGACATACAATTTTACATTTGTTTCAGCGTGTGCCAACGCTTTAAGATCATTTTCATTTGAACCGGTCGGCACGTTGAATTTTGCACGGATCTTCCCGTTCACCTGAACCACAATTTCCACTTCACTGGTCACGGTCAGCTTTTCATCATACTTGATCCATTGAGCCGATGTGAAGATCGATTCTTTGCTTCCAAGAATATTCCATAATTCTTCCGTAATATGCGGTGCAAATGGAGCAAGAACGACAAGGAAATCCCTCATCAATTTTTTAGGGAGAGTTTCTTGTTTGTACGCTTCATTGATGAAGATCATCATCTGTGAAATTGCAGTATTAAATCGCAATGCCGGTACATCCTCCGTTACTTTCTTTACGGTTTGATGAAAGCTGCGAAGAAATTCAGTTGTTGGTTCATTGTCAGTTAAAAGTAAATTCACGGTCCCATCTTCGTTCACATACAATCTCCAGACTCGATTAAGAAAACGGAATACACCTTCAACACCTTTGGTGCTCCATGGTTTCATCTCTTCCAATGGTCCCATAAACATTTCGAACAATCGCAGTGCATCAGCACCGTACTCTTTTACCACATCATCCGGATTGACTACATTGCCGAGAGACTTCGACATCTTTTTGGAATTTTCACCAAGAATAATTCCTTGGTGACGTAATTTCATGAACGGCTCAGTTGTTGTGACATAGCCAAGATCGAACAACACTTTATGCCAAAAACGTGCATACAATAAATGAAGAACTGTATGTTCAGAACCACCGACATACAGATCGACCGGCATCCAATATTTTTGTTTTTCAAGATCACAGAAAATCGAATCATTCTTCGGATCGATAAATCGGAGATAATACCAGCAACTCCCTCCCCATTGAGGCATCGTGTTTGTTTCACGTCGTCCTTTTTTCCCTGTTTTTGGATCGATGACATTTACCCACTCAGTTGCAAGCGCAAGAGGAGATTCCGTTGTTCCGCTTGGTTGGAATTTTTCCAGATTCGGAAGAACAAGAGGAAGTTCTTTCTCCTCTAGCGAACTCATTGTTCCATCGTCCCAATGAATGATCGGAATAGGTTCACCCCAATATCGCTGACGTGCAAAAAGCCAATCACGTAATTTGAAATTTACTTTCTTCTTACCGATTCCTTTTTCTTCAAACCATCCGACAATTTTCGAAAATGCATTGTCGTACGATAATCCGTTGATGTTAAGTTCATTATTCGATGAATTTACACACGGTTCATCTTTTGCAACAAATACTTTTTCGTTCACATCAACCGGAGATTTGACAACTTCAATGATTTGCAGCGAATATTTTTTGGCAAATTCCCAATCACGCTCATCGTGTGCCGGTACTGCCATGATCGCACCAAAACCATATCCCATTAAGACATAATCTGCAATCCAGATCGGGATCTGTTTTCCATTTGCAGGATTTATTGCATAACCGCCGGTGAACACACCGGTTTTATTTTTATCCATACCACGGTCAAGTTCGGATTTCAGTGATGCTTGTTTACGGTACTGAGCAACTTCATCTTTCTTCTCAGAAATAGTTACCGACTCAACAAGGGGATGCTCCGGTGCGAGGACCATATAGGTTGCACCGAAAATCGTATCCGGACGAGTTGTAAAGATTCGAATTTTTTCCGAACTATCGGCAATTGCAAAATCTACTTCAGCACCTTCCGAACGACCGATCCAATTTTTCTGCATTTCTAAAGTCGATGCAGGCCAATCAAGTATTTTGGCATCTTCAAGAAATCTCTCGCAATATGACGTAATGCGCATCATCCATTGACGCATTGGCCGACGTTCGACAGTATAACCTTTTTCTGTCCACTCATCTACTTCTTCGTTGGCAAGAACAGTTCCCAAACCTTCACACCAGTTCACCGGAATTTCTGCGATGTATGCAAGTCGAAAATCCTTCAATACGTTTTGTTGTTCCAATTCACTCATTGCATTCCATCCGCTTGCAGTGAAACAGCAGTCATTATTTCCGCAATACAATGTGCAGTCGATGTTAGAACAACCGGATTGTTTGAATTCTGAAATGAGTTCGGAGATAGAACGAGCTTTTTGTACACGGAAATCATACCACGAATCATAGATCTTTAAAAAGATCCATTGTGTCCATTTATAATATGCGGGATCAGTCGTATTGATTTCCCGTTCCCAATCATAACTAAGTCCCAGCAATTTAATTTGACGGCGGAAGTTGTTGATATTTTGCTCAGTAGTAACTGAAGGATGAATATTGGTCTGCATCGCATATCGTTCTGCAGGAAGACCAAATGCATCCCAGCCCATCGGATGAAGAACGTTGACTCCATTCAATCGTTGAAAGCGAGTGAAAATATCGGTGGCAGTATATCCTTCGGGATGTCCGACATGTAATCCTGCCCCGCTTGGATATGGAAACATATCAAGAATAAATAATTTTTTCTTATCAGGATCTTCAACGGTTCTATACGTTTGGTGTTTATCCCAGTATTGCTGCCATTTTTTTTCTATGTCGGTAAAGTTATAGATCATTAATCAACTTTTGGTTTTAGTGTTTAGAGAATTTATGGTTTCAGTGTACTATCGTTCTTTTAATGTTTCTGTTCGAATAAGATTGTAATTGAGATCGGATTTTATCTCTTTAATTTCACGATTGAGCATTTTCAGAGTATCATCATTTATCCGAAGAAAATATATAGTTTCTTTTGGCTTATCTGGATTGAGTTCATATACTGTAGCATCATTTTGCCGGTATGTCTCTTTTAGTGTTCCATACACACCATGTGTAATAGCTGTCTTATCTTCATCTTTGGAGCCGATATATGCCTGTTTGAGAATAAATGGAGGCTCCGGATTAGAATAATCGATAAGAATTTCCAACCGTGTTTTAATCTCACTGCAATCTGCACATGGAAGAGTGCCTTCGTAGATCAGCCAAGTTCCGGAAGGAATTTCCGCCTCTTTAATCTCGAACAATGGTTTTGATGATGAACAACCGAATATCAATATGCTGATGAACAGCATGGACATTTGTTTCATAATTTTTCTCCATCGAAGATTATTATGTATGCTCCAAATAACGCTGAACAGTCTGTTCTTTTACTATATGAAATTTTTTACGAATTTCATTAACGCTTGCACCCTGTTCAGCCATAGTTTTAATTGCTGTCAAACGTAAAGACAATGCCGTAATTTTTCGTGCTTCACCATTCTTAATTCCGGATTTCTCCAAATAAAAATTGATCCTTTCACGGATACCTCTTGAAGTCATTCTCATACCGCGGGTTCTGTTTCCGGCGCTCATAAAAAGAGGTTCAGTTTCTTTAGCATTGGTTCTAAATGCCAAGTAACTCTTTATTGCATCTTTTGTTTCTTTAGGAATGTCAGTGCTTTGTCCTTTTGTCTTCTTCCCTTTCAATTGTAGAGAAAGATTCATAATTCCTTTTTTCGTTTTTAGATCACCAATATCAGCACGGATCAATTCTATCTCGGAAAGTCCGCAAGTGACCATCAGTTTCACCACTGCAAAATCTCTGAAGCCTATCTCATCTTTTCTTTCAATCGCTTGAATGAGCAATTGAACTTCGTGAATGGAAATACTTTTCCGTGAATGCTGTGGGTTTGTTTCCCCTCCTTTAACTGCTTTTGCCGGATTTGAAAACAACACTCCGTGGGAAACAAGAAAATCAAAAAATTTTCGAACCGATGAAAGATACATTGTTACTGAAACGGGTGATAATTTCCGTTTCGTTAATAAGAACTTTTTATAGCGTTCAATTTCTTTTGATGAACATTCAAACTCAGGTTCCAAACGAACCCAACGCATAAATTCCCGAAGCGTGCGTTCGTATGTTCCGCGCGTTTCCGGATTTCGTTTGCTCAGTTCATTCAGATAATCCGAATGAAGAATCAAGAGCCTTTGAAGAGTGATGGTTTGTGTCGTATGTTGTTTCATCGTCCGTTATGGAAAATAGCCAAAATGTCTATGAATCGCAACGAAACAAGAATGAACTTATTCATTGAAATTGAAATAACAGTTTCTTGCTTTTCTTCTAATCTTTTTCAAGTTTAATAATGGATCTTATAGCACCTCTTCTTCATAAGAATTACAAATACACAAAGGGCAATAATTATGAAACTTTTCTATCCACTGATCATTTTATCTATTTTCACAACAATTGCTCAAGCGCAATATTGGCTTAAGATCGATTCAGTTTTCAGTCCGTTCGGCGTAACAGTCCAAAGTTTTTCTGCTCCCGATTTTTGTGATATAGACTCGGATGGCGATCTTGATCTTTTTGTTGGAACTTTAAGTGATGAACGGGTTGCATTCTTCCGCAACAAGGGAAATGCTCAATCGCCTCTATTTCGGCGTGATACCAATCTTCTATCATCGATCTATGCTAATGGTTTTCAATTTACCAATGCAGATTATCCTGCTTTGGCTGATCTAGATTTCGATAATGACAACGATCTTGTGATCGGTGGTTTTAATGGTGTATTATTGTATTGGAATATTGGAGACTCCATCAACCCTATTTGGGAACAGGATACTACGATGATGAAAACCGTCAATACGATGATCGGAACAGATGCCAAACCATCATTTGCGGATCTGGATAATGATGGTGATAACGACCTTGTAATTGGAATCGGCGAATCATTTTATGGCGATGTCACTCCCGGGATAACTATCGCATTTAGAAATAATGGCTCTTTGTACACTCCGTTGTTTACACTGGATAATACACTCATCTCTGGAATTCCAGATGTTGGGTTAAATGCATATCCATATTTTAAGGATATGGACAATGATGGTGATTTTGATCTGATGATGGGGCGCGATTTACAAACAATGCTCTATTATAGAAATACAGGAACAATGCAAACACCAGTGTGGACTTCAACATCTACTTTAGTTTCACCTATAGAAACATCCAGATATTGGAAAAATCCTTCCATCTGCGATCTTGATGGAGATGGCGACAACGATCTTATTTATGGTACTGACGACGGTTCAATATACTATTATCAAAATACTGGTACTGTAACTTCACCTGCCCTTATTAGAAACACATCATATTTCCAGATGATCAGGATCGACGGCGGAGGTTCTACCACTTCACTTGCTGACTTTGATAATGATGGTGATCAAGATATCATCAGCGGAGATCAATTGGGACGATTTCAATACTTCAGAAATGATGGAACATCCACTAAACCGGATTTTATAAAAACGACAAGCTCATTCACTTCGATAGATGCCGGATCGTACAGTTCACCCCGATTCGTTGATATCGATGCTGATGGCGACATTGATATTGTTTCCGGTGCTTTGGACGGAAAACTATATTCCTATATCAATACCAATGGAGTCTTTGCATTGAATGTATCAATGTTCACCGGTATTGATGTCGGTTGGCAAAGTGCCCCATCATTTGCGGACCTTAATAATGATGGAAAAATCGATATGATAGTTTCGGGCGAAGATGGTGATTCAACAAGATTTTATCGGAATTCCGGCTCAAATATTTTTATCGTTGATCAAACTTTGATCAATGGAATTGTAGCACCGAATTACGCTTTCCCTTGTTTTGCAGATGTTGATAGTGATGGTGATATTGATCTCGTCTTTGGAAGGATCAGCGGAGATCTAACATACTATGAGAATTCAGGAACTCTAACTATTCCGGAATGGGAAAAGAACGATGTCTTATTTTCAAACATAAAAGTACCACAAAGCTCTACTCCTTCTTTTGCTGATCTGGATGGTGATGGAAGAAAAGATCTTATCACGGGAGAATACAGTGGAAATTTCTCCTATTATAAGAATATGCTGCCAACTTCGATTGAACGGACTGCTCAGTTTTCACCAATGGTTTTTTCTTTGGAACAAAATTTTCCTAACCCATTCAATCCAAATACTGCAATCCGTTTTTCTATTACACAAACCGGGATGGTTTCTCTTAAGATTTTTGACATTCTTGGCAAAGAGATAGCTACTCTCATCAATTCCCAAATGATTCGCGGAAATCATTCAATTCAATGGTATGCTCATAATCTTCCGAGTGGAATATATTTTTACCAACTTCAGAATGGTTCTGCAATCCAAACTCGAAAAATGCTTTTGATGAAGTAATTAATTAGAAGAAGGTGAAATCATAATTTTTTGACGACTTCACCTTCTTCTTAGATCACAGTGTAACAATGAATTCACTTCCTTGCTTTTCCACTTCTCTTTCCTTAGTATTCATGTATCAAAAATGGAGATAGTATGATCAAGTTCCTTCTGTTTATTATTACGATCCAATTCTCTTTATCACAAACTGATTTATTAAAAGAAAAAATGGTTTCAAAAATCAAAAATATCATCGAACAAGCCGACGCAGTGGTTGGTGTTGCAATAAAAGATATTCGTTCCGGTGAACAAATTCTCATCAACGAAGAAGAAATTTTTCCTCAAGCAAGCTCAATAAAAATTCACATTCTGTCAGAAGTATATAAACAAGCATCCGAAAGCAAGTTCAATCTTACGGATATCAGACAAATACAATCATCCTATCGAGTCGGAGGTAGCGGGATCCTTGCTTCTCTGGGAGACAAATCGGTTTCTCTTTCCATTCGCGACTATTGTGTTTTGATGATAGTGTTGAGCGATAATTCCGCAACCAATCTATTGATCGACCTTGTTGGGATGAAAAATGTTAACGAATCGCTTCAAAAAAATGGTGCTACAAAAACAAAATTGCAACGGGTAATGATGGATATTCAATCAGCGAAGGAAGGAAGAGAAAACATCAGTACTCCAAAGGATGTTATGACAATCCTTGAGAAAATGTATCATGGGACATTGGTAAACAAACAGGCAAGTGAAGATATGATTTCACTATTGAAATTAGATAAGGACGGTGCATTGAAATCCGGCATTGCTGCATCTGTGTCAATAGCAAACAAAGGTGGCGATGTTGAAGGGGTTCGAACAGATGTCGGCATCGTTTATCTGGAAAATAATCCGTATATCATTTGCGTAATGACAAAGATGCTTCAACACACTGAGGATGGTCCGAGGATCATTACAGATATTTCACGTGAAGCATTCAATTATTTTGAACGAAAAGTAAACTCCAATCAATACGGTAGAAGAATTCCGAAATGATTATTTGAAATTTCTATAGAATAAACCAATTCATAGTTGATGATAAAAAATATTTCAAAAGCTTTTTCAGTAATATTCTCAGATAACGAGTGGTTCAATAAGATTCTTATTGGAGGGTTTTATTTTGTTTTGATACCGATAGGGATTGGCATCATTATGATCAATGGATTTCTTTCTGAACTCGTGATGCGAGCGAAAGTCGGTGAGAAAGGGATGCCGTACTGGAGAAATTACAAATCCATCTTTCAAGATGGATTAAAAAACAGCCGACTTTCTCTATTATTAATTGTGATAGTCTATATACTAATTCTTGGATTACAATTACCGATCTCTGTTCCCGGATTCATTATCGCTGTGACGATATTCCTTACGATCAATACAATCTCAGTTGTTAAGAAATTTGACGTTCTCTCCTTTTTGATTTCGCTCCCGTTAATAACTATTGCAATATCAATTGGATGGATGTGGATAATTGTTGGTTGGCCGTTGCTGATCTTTTTAGCAGTGATTGTACAAACTCATTTGTTTGCAAAAATATAGCTCTATTTTTTTAACCACTCTTCTTTCAATTTTTCCAATAGTTGTTGTTCGAATCCGGGACGGGAATAATATCCTTTTCCGATCCGTTGTCTCAATGCTTCATAGATCGTAACAGCACACGCGACCGAAACATTCAAACTTTGGATCATTCCCATCATTGGAATATAGACCGTTCCATCGGCAAGATTCGCTGCTTCATCGGTTACTCCTCCATGCTCATTCCCAAAAACAAATGCGGTTGGTCGAGTTAGATCATATTCATATAACACTTTTGCATGTTCATCCAACCGTGTGGCTAGGATTTGAAATCCTTCTTTCTTCAATTGATTATAACATTCTGGTATCGAATGGAATTTTCTTCTCTCGATCCATTTGTTGGCGCTCGATGAACTTTTACTCCCTATTTTCGGATATTTTGTAGATGTGTATACTAGATTTACTTGATGGATACCAACTGCATCTGAAGAACGAAGCATTGCACTGACATTGTGAGGATCATGAATATTTTCCATCACAACTGTCAGATCAGGCTGACGTTGTTCCAATACCTTAAATATTTTATTTTTTCTCCGTTCAAGTCTCATTCCTGCACCAATATTGGTTCATTATTTTTTGAATCGCGCTGCAGCAAAACAATGGCACTAATTACAAGCAGTGCACCGATCACTTGGATCAATCCCATACTGCCATTAAGAAACAGCCATTCGGATATTATAGCAACAATAGGTTCGAGCGTACTGATGATAATCGCTTTGCTGGACTGGATATGGTGAAGTCCATAATAGTACAATGAATATGGAATGAGTATTGAGATCAGTGCAATGATTCCAAATACTTTCCAATCTTCAAACGAATAATCTGCTTCTAGGATTTCCATTGGAGTATTGATAAAACTCCAGAACAACGTGGCAGCTCCCAATAAATAGATCAATCCAGTCCAGATTGAATATTTTTCCGTTAGTGATTTTCCGCTGATGTTAAAGATGGAAAAAGAAACGGCGGCTATCAACGCATAAATAATACCGATGGCATTCCCTTGAATTATTTCAGGATTGTACGCCCCTATTGCAAGAAAAATTCCGCTGATTGAGAGAATGAGTGCAGATAATTTACCTTTCGTCAGTTTTTCTCTTTGGAATAAAACTGTATAGATCATCACCATGATGGGAGCAGTATATTGCACCAGAATTGAAGTTGAGACATTCGTTTCTTTTATCGCAGCATAATAGAAATAGTTTGAACCGGCAACTCCCAAAATTCCAACAACAAGAAAATGTGGAATATCTTTGATCGAAAATTTGAGCAATGATCTGTTTGTCGAAAGGAAATAGAGAAAAAGAACTGCGAATGATAATGTCACTCGCATCTGTACGAGAATGAGCGGTTCGTATTCTTTATTGAAGAAGGATTTTGCAACCGTTGCCGCAATACCCCACATCACTGCTGCGAGTGATATTGCAAGGTACCCTTTGAGGTGTTTCATGTGAGGGGATTATCCCTAGATTCGTCTGCTTTTACTCGGTAGTATTCCGCAAGATCATTCTCACCAATGGCTTGATATAAAACAGCCAACCGTAGTGCAAGATTTTTTTTGTTATTTACAAAATCAAAACCAACCTTTAAAAATTCTATCAACATTTTCGCAGGGGGAATATCAAGGTCGGGATTATAACAATCGCATGCATCAAGATAAGGATCAGATTCTTCGGGTTTAATTGCGGCAGCTTTTTGAAAATAGATTAAGGCAAGTTCATAGTTATCTTTTTTCCCGTACAGAACTTCAAAGATATTAGCCAGCCACATATACACATCATAAGCGATATGACGATATTCTTTTGCGAGTTTTTCACCGAATAGAATCAGTTCGTCGTGACCTAATGAATCATTCCAAAAAAGAATTCTGTAAATTTCAACATCATCGATGCCTTGTTTCAAAGCAGCATTGAATGCATCAAACAATTCATTGAAATTCTTTGAGTTGTTAAAGATATGCCGTATTTCAGTACGAGAAAGCATCGATTATCACATTTTGTCGCTTGGAAAATAGCGAATGAGAAATGGAGAAGCAATACGCGAACGATAGTAAAATTTAAATAACTACTAAAAGTAAAATCATGGAGAGGGATAAAATTAAGAAAATTTTCCCCTCTCCTTTTTTATAAAACAGCTTCTATTTCTGTAAGATCATTTTTTTAGTTGCAACAAAATTACCCGAATGCATTTGATAGAAATACACGCCGCTGGAAAGATTTGTCCCCCTCCACTCAACTGTATAATTCCCTGCCGATAGATATTCATCAAGTAGTGTAGCGATTTCTCGTCCAAGAAGATCATAGATTTTAATCGAACTCATTCCGGATTGTTCTATCGAAAATGAGATTTTCGTTGTTGGATTAAAAGGATTAGGATAATTTTGCAAGAGTGAATATTCTTTAGGGGTCAGTGCACTTGTTTGATGAACTGTTACCAATATTGTATCAGTCCCACCAGCTTCAAGATACCGAGCTTTGAATTCTTGGAGGAATAGATTCGCAATTCGTTTACTGTGAATAATCAGTGTGTTTTCATTATTAGCAATTTCTGCAGAACTGCTCCAATTGTGCGATCCTGTTACGGTGATCTGATCCTGAGCAACGGGATTTTCTACATCAACAATTGCATATTTATGATGTAATAACCCGGTTAATGCTGCACCCGGAAGGCGTACATCAACACCATTGGTCAATAAATATGTATAATCATTGCCGCTATCAGTATTATTATCCATGATGACTCGAGTTTTTTTACCAACAGATTTTTTTGCGGCAATTGTTTGTGACAGTTCATCCCTCGTAAACGACAGTATTGCAACATTAATCGATGTTTGTGCAGTTTTTAATGCGTCATTAATGTGTGTGGAAACTTTGTCTGATGGACTGAAAAATGATTCCATCGGTGTTCCGCCAATAATAAATTTATGCGGAGTGTTATCTAATTTTCTGGCACCAAAACGAGATGAAGATTGAACAGGACTATCAGTATTCGAGCCCCACATCTCTTCAAATTCAATTGTGTAGGCAGTTGCAAGTGCTTTATCCTGGATGACCACGATA
The DNA here is from genome assembly GCA_964409765.1 of uncultured Chitinophagaceae bacterium. Classification (GTDB taxonomy): domain Bacteria; phylum Bacteroidota; class Ignavibacteria; order UBA10030; family UBA8401; genus UBA8401. Next base: position 123,528 of record CAYPEM010000003.1, on the reverse strand, counting down.
TTTTGTGCATCATTATTTGTACCCGGATCTGTCGCATTCCATGATCCCATTAACACCCAATCATCTGTATCGGATGTTTGATCACGATTATCAAATACGTAAAATTTATTATGCATCAAACCTGCACCGGCATTCACTAAATCATAAGCATCATCAATAACAGTGACTCCGCCATTTTTTAATGTCGTCCAAGGAGCCGTTCCTTGATTATCTTTTTCCCCGATCACACGAATTTTAACGCCTCGGTTACGAGCATTTAATAATGCGGTCGCAATATTTGCTCCAATCGTTCCGCTCAAACTATATGCAGCCATATCAATGGAAAATTGAGCGGCATTGATTCGATTAATTAATATTATTGAGGGGTCTGCGACTTTTGCACTTTCTATTTTTGCAACTGAATAATTCACCGATTGATTGAAATACACATTGATAGTTCCGCTAGAATTTTGCGATGATGTGATGGCAATATTATCCGATGTAAATGTCGTTCCAACATTATTTGCTGATCCCAATTGGAAATGATATACCGTTGCAGGCAATAGTCCTGTTAAGACAATTGAATGTTGCATTACAGAGTTCGTGTCGATGATTTCCTGACCATAACTTGAGGTTGGTCCGTATTTAATAATTGAATTTCCCGGTGCATCTGTAACCCACGATATCTTCAAACTTGTTGAAGTGATATTCGATTCATATGGCGCAGTGGTTACTATTCTCGGACCAGCTCCTTCTATTATGATATCATCAACCATCCGAGGAATAATTTGATAATTTGAAGTGAACTGTCCTAGTACTCCGATCATATCAAATTTTGTTGTTGGTGTCGGTGTATTTGCAATATTTGTTCGAGTTACTATACGAACTTGTAATGTTCCGGTAGCATCTGTGATATTATAATTAGTACCACTTGCAGATGCAGCCCAGCTTGTTGCAGGTTGTCCCCCGGTAGTTGTAACACTTGTGATGTTGTTGATACGAACAAGTCTTCCTTCGTCCGGTTCAGCTGTTCCTTGCGCAAGAATTTGAGCGATGGTTAATGTCACAGTATCAACACCGATTCCTTCCCCTGTTTTTTCAAGTAGAACTGAAGGTGCGAATTCGAACAGATCATTAAATGGAGCAACAAGTCCTAGAACAACGACATCGTCTCCACGATTGACATTATTAGTAACCGACGAATCAAATAATGCCATTCCTGCTGTTGGATCTTGCAAATACGTTGGACCACCGAATTCGTTACCAACTGTTATGATGCCGCGAACAACTGCCCACTTACCTAACATTGAATGTGAACCATTTCCTTCTTTTCGTTTTACAATGTTGATCGGCCTCGGTGTTCCATACATCAATGTTTTAGGAAACGCCTGTAAAGGAAGAAATGAACTAGAATTAACACTGGAGAAAATCGGTATTGAAAATTCATTGGTAGTATCTACACCGGTAACAGAAGAGATTGAAATAACAATGCTATCGTTGCCAGATAATGAAATATTACCGATCGAGGTCGTGTCACCGGAATGGGATAAAGAAGCTGTTGCCGGTACAATAGAAATATTTCCCGTACTCCAACTGAACAATTGCGGTTTAACAATTTTGAAACTTTTTAGTGTGTCGCTTTGCGGTTTTAAAATAATCTGCAGGTCGGTCGACTGGTTGAATTTCCACCGATTCGGGAGTATCATTCCTAATCCCTGTCCCGCTGGTGGCGGTTCTACGTCGTAGTACAATTCAACAAACTCATTTGCAAAGGCTGTAGCATCCGAGAATTCGCTGATAATAAGTTTACCGGTATTAGTGTTTGACATCCCTGTTCCAGGAGTTGCTCCTGAAACAACATCTCTCGTCCAGCTTGCTTCTAAAGTGGCATCTCCAATTGGGCTTTTTCTTTTGATTGAGTTGAACGGAGTTGCTGCTGGCATTCCAATTGTTGGTCCTTCTAATTTCACAGATGAAGCGTTTTGGAGTTCGTATGTTTCCGAACCGTTGATTGATGGAAATCCATTACTGCCAACAACTGCGAATCCATTGATAAATACAACATTGGCATTCAATGTAACACCAAAGAAAGTTTCAAATGAAGCTCGTGTTGTATTTCGTGCAATGATAACATATCCGCCTGGTTGAACTACTGTCCCCGGCGGCAATGCAATGGTCAATGCGGCATTTGCCTGCACAATTTTATATCCTGAAATATCTAATGATTGTGAATACGATATGCCCGACACAAAACATAGGACTACAACTAAAAATATATTTTTCATCATTTCCCTTTTAGATTTATATATAGTAAAATAATAAAAATATCCCAATAAACCATTACACGTTGGTTAATTTATCGATACAAACTGTTGATTGATGACGTAAAATGGAGTATTTTGTGCACACTTATGTTTCGAATCCCTATTTCTCCGCCAAATCAATTAACGCTCTTTCGTATTTTACTGACACCGGTATTTGTTTATTTTCTTTTTTTGAACGATCCGATGAACAAACAAATTGCATTGGCGATCTTTGTTTTCGCTGCCATCACAGATTGGTATGACGGATATGTAGCCCGTCGTTGGGGATTTATCACTCGATGGGGGAAATTTCTTGATCCCCTTGCAGACAAAGTATTAACTTCAGCAGCCTTTTTTTCTTTTGTGGTGATCGGATATGCTGAATTGTGGATGGTTATACTCATTGTTGTTCGTGATTTTTCGATGACGTTGTTACGAGCATATGCAGAATACAAGAATACGCCGATCAATACCAGCGGATTTGCAAAGACAAAAACATTTGTGCAACTAGTAGTAATTTATTTATTTTTAGTAAATTATATAGTCCGAACATCCAATGGATTGAACATACAATTCGGCTGGATTTTTGATATCGTCGCAACCCCAATCATTATGTATATTTTGATGATGGTTGCGACAATACTCACTGTATGGACAGGTGTAGTGTATATCTCGACAAATCGAATTATTCTTAAAAAATTATTTTCATACGAAACCAATGGAACAGACACCGAACGAATCGCAAACTAAAAAACCGAAACTTGATTTCATAACTCGAATCATTGGTTCAGGTTTTTTTACAGGGTATGCTCCTGCAGCAACCGGAACGGTTGGATCTATAGTTGCATTATTATTTTTTTTAATTCCAAATTTTTCTTCTTTCTACAGTATAATTCCTTCAACTATAATTCTTTTTATTATCGGCGGGTTCGCTGCTGACAAAATGGAAAAAGTGTATGGACAAGATCCGGGTGTTGTTACTGTCGATGAATTTGTTGGAATGTGGCTAAGTATGTGGTTTATTCCTGTCACGTACCTCAATATCGGACTCGCCTTCATCATTTTTAGAATACTTGATATCCTGAAACCATATCCGGCTGGTGAATTTGATAAACGGAGCGGCGGGTGGAACATCATGCTGGACGATGTCATAGCAGGATTATATACGAATGTTATCCTTCAAGTTGCTTTTCGAATCGCACTATTCTGATTTCAATGACCGCAGAAATTATTACGATCGGTGATGAACTACTCATCGGACAGATCATCAATACCAATCAAGCATACATCGCTGAACAATTGAACAATGTTGGTATCTTTTGTGAACGGATGACGACCGTCGGAGATGATGCCAAAGCAATTACGGATGCATTTACAACTGCCTTCAATCGCGTTGATGTTGTTTGTGTCACTGGCGGTCTTGGACCAACGCATGATGATATCACAAAAAAAATAGTGTGTGAATTTTTTAATACTGATCTTATCATGGACAACGAAGTACTTGAGCATATAAAGGGGCTGGCACAAAAAAGGAATATATCTATGATTCAATCGAATATAGATCAAGCATTAGTGCCACGAAATTCCACAGTAATTCCAAATCTCATAGGAACTGCACCCGGAATGATGTTTGAACGGAACAATAAATTTTTCTTTGTCATGCCTGGAGTTCCGTATGAAATGAAAGGAATGGTCGAAAGTTGGATCATACCTTTCCTCAAGAAGAAGAGTATTGGCACCGTCGTACGTCATAGAACGTTGAAGACGACCGGAATTGGTGAGTCAATGCTAGCACAGGAAATCGGCGACGTTATCGATGTCATTGGAACTGATGGAACAACAACGCTGGCTTTTCTACCTAACCCGATGGGAACAAAGTTACGGATCACAGTCAAAGAGAAATCGGTTGAAACTGCTCAATCGAAGATAGATTATGCCGAGCAATTTCTCCGGTCAAAAGTTGGCAAATATATTTATTCGGATGACGAAAAAGATTTGGAAGACGTAGTTGGCGAATTATTGAAGAAAAAAAAATTGACACTCACGACTGCTGAATCCTGCACTGGCGGATTGATTGCACACAGAATAACAAATGTCTCCGGTAGTTCTGAATATTTTGTTGGAGGCTTTATTGTGTACAGTAATGAATTAAAGATTGAAAAACTTGGAGTCCCCGAAAAATTAATAAATAATTTCGGAGCTGTCAGCAAAGAAGTCGCCGAAGCTATGGCAAATGGTGCTCGTCTCAGTGGAAAAACTGATATCGCTCTTTCGGCAACAGGGATCGCGGGACCAACCGGAGGCACACTTGAAAAACCTGTCGGGCTATGTTGGATTGGGTACTCTGATCACGAATCGACATTTGCACTGAAATTCAATTTTGGTGACAATAGAATGCGTTTCAAAGAACGTGCATCACAAACGGCGTTGGAATTACTGAGAAAAAAGTTGATGAAAATTTAAAAGCGTTTTTCTTCAAGATTTTTTCTGCTGTCCCAGAATGAAATAGTTTTTATTTCTTCTTCAACCTTAATCACTAAATTTCAAAAGACCCCATTACTTAAGTTAATTTCTCCGTTCTTTTAAGTAAAAGGATAGAAAGACAGGCAAACTATTGCAATCTTCAATGTAAAATCAGGAGGATAATTTTACTGTAAATTTATACACTTTTTTCTTGCATTATAAAATCTAAACTATTACTTTGCACCATCAATTTTCAAAAACCTCAACTTATAATATTATATAAAGGAAATGCCATGGCTGAAGACAAAGATGCAAAAGTTCAGGCGCTCAAAGTCGCTATTGAACAAATTGAAAAGCAGCACGGAAAAGGTTCCATCATGAAATTGACTGATGGACCAATCATGAAAATTGATGCTATTTCAACCGGTTCAATTTCCCTAGATGCAGCATTAGGTGTTGGAGGTGTACCTCGTGGAAGAGTAATAGAAATTTATGGACCGGAATCTTCCGGTAAGACGACCATCTGTCTGCATATCATCGCTGAGGCACAAAAGACCGGCGGAATCTGTGCATTTATCGACGCAGAACATGCGCTTGACACTGGATATGCAAGAAAACTTGGAGTCGATACATCTTCTCTTCTTCTCTCTCAACCGGAATTTGGCGAACAGGCACTTGAAATTGTGGAAACACTCGTACGCAGTGGCGCTCTTGATGTTGTCGTGATCGATTCTGTTGCAGCTCTTACTCCCCGTGCTGAAATTGAAGGTGAAATGGGTGATCCAACAATGGGTGTTCATGCTCGATTAATGTCTCAGGCACTTCGCAAACTTACTTCTGCCATTTCAAAATCGAAAACCACAGTGATCTTCACAAACCAATTACGTATGAAGATCGGTATTATGTTTGGAAATCCCGAAACAACCACCGGTGGAAATGCATTGAAATTTTACGCTTCAATTAGAATGGATGTACGTCGTATCGAAGCAATAAAAGACGGCACAAATGTCATCGGCAATAGAACAAAAGTGAAAGTTGTAAAGAACAAAGTTGCTCCCCCCTTCAAAGAAGTTCAATTTGATATTCTCTATAATGAAGGAATATCTAAACTTGGCGATTTAATTGATGTTGCCGTTGAACAAAATATTATCAACAAAAGTGGGTCGTGGTTCTCATACAAAGAGGAACGTATTGGTCAAGGGAGAGATTCCGTAAAAGCATTCTTGACAGCAAGTGAATCCATTGCAAAACAGATCGACCACGAAGTGAGAGTAAAATTAGGGGTTGCTGTTTTCAATCCGTCTAAACCTGAAACCTCTGATGAAAAACCATCACCGCAGCCAAAAGAGCCAAAAAAATCGAAATAATATTGTATAAAGAGACGTACCATTCGTACGTCTCAATATTTTATGTTCATCACAAAAATAGAACAGCAAAAGAAGAATAAAACACGATTTTCAATTTTTGTTGATGACAAATATTCTTTCAGTGTCAGCGAAGATGTGTACGTTCGATTTGTTCTTCATCAAGGACAAGAGATCACAGAATCTGAGCAGACTCAAATCGAAAACGCCGAAGCTGAATCATCGGTTCGAAGAGTTGCATTACGCTACCGTTCATATCGGCCTCGATCGAGACATGATATTTTCGAATATTTGAAAAAAAAAGGGTACGACGCTTCGCATATAGAACAAGCACTGGTATTTTTAGATGAGATGAAACTACTGAATGACGATGAATTCGTAAGGATGTACTGCCGCGATCGATTACAATTAAAACCTGTCGGCAAATCTTCAATGAAGCATCTGCTCTATAAAAAGGGAATCGATAAATCAACAGTTGAAAGAATTATCCCGGAGTTTTACACTATCGAATCAGAAAACGATCTTGCCTTAAAAGAGGCTGAACGAAAATACAAACGTGTGAAATCGCTTCCGATCAATACTCAAAAAAAACGAATCTTTGAACATTTAGTCCGTCGCGGTTACGATACTTCTCTCTCTCTTAAAATTACATCTCAAATGGTAAATCAATGAAAGATGATAAGAATTTCTTTAGAAGCCGCCATTGGAAAGTTTTTCTTATCACAATGGCAATTGCTCTTCCCATCTTGGTTTTATCAACATTTGAAGATCTTTTTCTCATTCTTGTAGTTTCGTTCACTTTAACATTCATCTTAAAACCGATTGTTGATTACATTGAAAATGTCGGTGCTGCACGCTGGGTTGCTGTGATGCTTGTTTTTGTATGCCTTGGAAGTATTGCAGTTCTAGGAGTAGTTATTCTTTTGCCTGTGATTTCCCTGCAGGTATCTCAAATCAGTGCAGCTTTTAGTAAAGACCGTTTGACAGTTATGCTGAACGATTTAAGTCTGCAAATTTCTTATCAGGTTCCATTTTTAAAATCTGAAGCAGTCCGTGAACAATTGAATAATTCACTTGTGTCAATTGGTAATTCCGCAGGCAATGCACTTTCAGGACTGCTTGGTACAGCAGCTACATTAAGCATTGTTCCATTCATCACATTTTTTTTACTAAGTGATTATTATAAAATGCAAAAAGCATTTATTCGAAACATGCCGAATAAATATTTCGAGATGTCGCTCAATATTATCTACAAGATTGAGGATCAATTAAGTAAATACATCCGTGGAACGGTCACTGAATCTGCAGTTGTGGGAATTTTATATGCTGTTATCTATTTTTTTTTGGGGATTAATTACGCAACAGTTCTCGGCTTAATTAGTGGAATTACAAACGTCATACCGTTCGCCGGTCCTTTTCTCGGTGCAATCCCAACCCTGCTAATTTCTATCGTTCAGTTTGGCGACCTCCGGATGCTAATCCCTATTGTTGTAACATCGATTGTCGTTCAGCAGATAGATCAAATGTTCATACAGCCATCAGTATTCAGTAAAATAATGAATATTCATCCGTTGACTATGTTTTTAGTTATCCTTATTGGGAATGAAACACTTGGTGTAATGGGAATGGTCTTAGCCGTTCCTATTTACACAGTAATTCTTGTCACAGCAGCTGAGACGAATTGGGGGTTAAAAAATTACAAAATAACTCAGGTATAAAATGAGTAGAATAATTTTTGACATAGAAACACTAGGGTTTCCATTGGATTCATTTGACCAAGAGACCCAAACTTATCTTCTTCGATTCGCAGACAGCGAAGAAAAAATTGAAGACGTAAAGAAAAACCTCAATCTCCATCCACTCACTGCACAAATTCTTTGCATTGCTCTGTATAATCCTGATACCAACAAAGGGAAAGTATTTTACCAATCAGATGTTCCTGAGGAATATTTTTCCGATGATAAACAATGTCATTATATTTCCGGCAGTGAGCAATTCATACTGCAAAGTTTCTGGGAAATCATTCCCAAGTATGAACAATTCATTACCTTTAACGGACGGGGGTTTGATTGTCCGTTCATCATGCTTCGTTCAGCAAAACTCGGCGTACAAACTTCGCGCAATCTAATGCCTTACCGGTATGATTCTGAGATCCATTGCGATCTTCTCGAACAATTAACGTTTTACCAAGTCACACGCCGCTTTAGTTTGGATTTTTATTGCAAATCATTTGGGATTGAAAGTCCGAAAACCAAAGGCATCACCGGACTTGATATGAAAAAATTATTTGATACAAAACGATTTCGAGATATTGCAGAATATTGTTACGGTGATGTACTTGCTACTGCTGAATTGCATAAACGATGGGAAGAATTTCTAAATTTTCATTAAACTCTTTTTTTGTATACTATTACACATAAAAAATCCTCTCGGCGAGAGGATTTTTTATGTTCTTCAATATTTTTTATGCGGGTAATTTTCTATAACGCTTAGCAAATTCGTTATATATTGTCGCGGCCGCAGTGAGTTTCAGAATATCCCACCATGAAAAGATCAAAAACCCACTGGAAAACGCTTGTTGAATATTATGCATTGCTGCAAAATTTAAATATAATGTTCCAGAAATAAAAATCACAAGTAATCCAAGAGTCATAGAAAAAAACGTCCAGATGTACCCTTTTCGAATTGTGACGAGATATCCGATCAAAGCAGCAGCAATTGGGAAACTCATCAGGTAGCCGCCGGTGAAACCAAATATTTTTATCAACCCAAATGTAGCGCCCGTAAATACAGGCAAACCAACAACCCCTGCAACCAAATAAAATAATTGGGCAAAGAATCCATTACGTGCACCAAGGAATGCACCGGAAAGTAAAACAAAAAAAGTTTGGAGTGTAAATGGAATCGGCTGATGTGGAATTTGCACTTGAGCACCAAGAGCTGTCAATACCGCAAATAGTGATATCCAGCCAACTTGGGCTATTGTTGACGATGAAGTTATTGTGTGCGACAAAAAATTTTTTTGTATACCTTCCATGAATCCTCCGATTAAAAAATAGTATGTAACCAATGTGCTGTAATATCATTAACATGATTCAATGTTGGACTTTCTTCTTTATACGGATGCTTTGCGCCGTACATATGTCCGACATTATCTAATTTCACAAATCTTGTATAATTTTTATTCGATACGGAGTACAATTTTTCCGCTTCTTCAATCTTTACAGGAATATCTGCTGTTCCGTGAACAATTAATAATGGTTTATGTAAATTTTCAACAGCATTCAAAATATTTAAACGATCACTGTTGATTTCAATATCATCAAGAAGTGATGTCTTAATCTGAAATAGTTTCTGATCACTAACCGAATGTAATTGAACAAATCCTTTTTCTCTCCATCGTTTCTTTTGCTCATCCGTGTATCGGTTAAAATATGCAATTGTTGACAACGCTGCAACTGCTTTTACCCTATCATCTTCTTTTCCAACTATCAAAGAAACACCGCCGCCGCGTGAGTGACCAATTAATGCAATTTTTGTTTTATTGACAAACGGAAGTGACAAACAATTGAAATCTATTTCATTGAGAATGGTTTTTACATCATCTATCTCGATCGAAATTGTATTAAGAGAGAATTTTTCGTGCTCAACAAACTTTTTGGGTTCTTCACCAATTCCGTTATGAGAAAAATTCAAAACTATAGAAACAAAGCCATTGTTTGCAAAAAATCTCCCAATTGAAGGAAATGGTCCCCAATCCTTAAATGCCTTAAATCCGTGACAAATTATTACTATAGGAAATGTTATACCATCATTATTAACGAATTTACTGCTCCAACGAATATCACAACGTAAAGGGAATCCGGATGGTGTTCTAAATGTTCGAAGTTCTTCAATAATTTCATTCATATAGCACTTTTAAAATACCCAAAGGTTTTTGGAATGTCAACATGTCTTGATTATTCAAGAATATGATGAAAAAACATTGACTATAAGGTGAAATTTTGATATTTTTGTTAACTAAATGTTACTTTAACCTCCGTTAGAGTCGAATAAATCTATGCCACAATTGAAATTATTTTCCGGGCGAGCAAATCGACCATTGGCCGAAAAAATTGCACATGATTTAGGTGAGCCTCTCGGTAAACTTGAAATTCAGAATTTTAGTGATGGTGAAATTTGGGTAAAGTTCATTGATAATGTTCGCGGAGCAGATGTTTTTATCATTCAAACAACCGTTCCTCCAACAGATAATCTGATGGAGTTGTTAATAACGGTAGACGCAGCAAAACGAGCTTCTGCAAGAAAAGTTAACGTCGTCATACCATATTTTGGGTATGCACGGCAGGATAGAAAAGATCAACCAAGAGTTGCGATAACATCAAAACTAATTGCAAATTTGATTACAACTGCAGGTGTTGATCGTGTAATATGTATGGACCTTCATGCACCACAGATTCAGGGATTTTTTGACATCCCAGTGGATCATTTATACTCATCGGTGGTGTTTGTAGATCATTTGAAAAGACAAAAAATTCCAAACCTAACAGTCGTTTCACCTGATGTCGGTGGGATTAAAATGGCTCGTGCTTATGCAAAACGATTAGATGCAGAATTAGTATTAATCGATAAACGACGTCCTGCTCCGAATGTTGTTGAAGTAATGAATATTGTTGGTGATGTTGCAGGAAGGAATGTTCTGATTGTTGATGATTTGATTGATACAGCAGGTACGTTTACCAATGCAGTTTCAGCATTGAAAAAAGCAGGTGCTAAATCTGTTTATGGTGCGTGCACTCATCCCCTATTGTCTGGAAAAGCGTTAGAACGGATTAATGCAAGTGAAGTGGAAAAGATTATTGTGTGTGACACTATTCCATTGAAAATCGAATCACCAAAAATTGAAGTAATGTCAGTATCCACCGTATTTTCCTCGGCAATTGAACGGTGTTTCCATAACAAATCGATAAGTTCACTGTTCGATGTTGATAAAGATAAAAGTTTAGATAATTAATTTATTTTTTTGTTTTAAGTGAGGAGTAATAACAATGTCAGAAGTAGTATTGAACGTAGTTGTGCGAACTGAAACCGGAAAAAGAATGAACAAACTTCGTTCATTGGATAAAATTCCCGGCGTATATTATGCACATGGTGAAGCAAATATCAATGTCACTGCAACACCGCTTGCAATGAAACCATTGATCTATACTTCCAACACACATCTTATCAACTTGAAATTGGATAATGGTGAAAGTAAGACCTGCATTCTTCGCGATGTGCAGTTCGACCCTATCACTGATCGACCGGTTCATTTTGATCTTCAAGGTGTTAAAGAAAATGAAGAATTGACTGTTCTGATCCCTGTAATTTTGAATGGCAGTCCTAAGGGTGTTAAAGACGGCGGAACATTGCAGCACATTATGCACAAAGTCCGTGTATCGTGTTTGCCGAAATTTATTCCTGAACAAATTGTATTGCAGGTTGCTGACCTTGGAATGAATGATTCAATTCACGTTCGAGATATCAAGATCGATAATGTTCGTGTTCTTGACAATCCTGCAAGTGCGGTTGTCGCAGTTGTTCCTCCGACCGTAGTGAAAGAAGAAGTTGCAGCAGTTCCTGGAGCAACACCGGATGCAGCGGCAGCAGCACCAACTGCAGCGGCTGAACCTGAAGTTATAGCAAAAGGTAAAAAACCCGTTGAAGGCGAAGCAGCACCGGCAAAAAAATAATGTATCATAAAGTTCTTTGACAACGGAGAATCTCCGTGAAATGTATCGTCGGATTAGGAAATCCTGGAAATCGTTACAGATTCACCCGGCATAACATTGGTTTTCTTGCGGTAGAATTTTTAATCGATAAATTCAAAGCAAAACACTTTGAAGGAAATTCACTGTATGAATGTTATCAATCATCGTTTGCAGAAGAAACAATTTTGTTAGTTATGCCTCAGACGTATATGAATAACAGTGGGATAGCTGTTCGTGAAGCATTACAAAAATACGAACTCTCTCCTGCTGATTTTTTGATCGTCTATGATGATTTTCAGATTCCATTCGGAACATTACGTTTACGGCCAAAAGGAAGCGATGGAGGACATAATGGTCTATCGTCGATCATTTATCAATTGGAAAATGATCTTATTCCTCGATTAAGAATTGGAGTCAGTGGAAAATCACTTCCATTCGAACACACTCATGAATCAATGGCTGATTATGTTCTATCCCGATTCGATATAAACGAAGAAAAACTTCTTCCCCAACTTCTTAATCATGCTCACGATGCATGTGTCAGTTGGATTGAAACGGGGATTCAAAAGACAATGAATCACTACAATAGAAATTTTTTCACTTCCACAAATGCGGAATGAGTTTTTATTAAAAACTGAAAACATAACCTACTCCATCCATCCGTAATGAGATGGGGTCAAAAGTCCATAGGAGGATTTTTTAATGCAATATCAAACAAGGATCTATGAGTCGGTCATTATCATTAATGCCACTCTTGAAGATGCGCAGGTTGAAACTGAGATCGAAAAGATCAAAGATTTCATCCTAAAAAATGGCGGTGAACTTCGTGCCCTGGAAAAATGGGGACGTCGTCGGCTCGCATATGCGATTAAAAAGAAGAACAATGGTTTCTATGTTCTGTATGAGTTCAAAGCACCGGGTGATATCGTTGCAAAATTAGAACGACAATATTTGCTGAATGAAAATGTCATTCGATTTATGACAATCGAATTGAACAAAAAAGCATTAAAAGCAAAAGAAGTCGGGCAGAAAACACCAATCAGCGACATTGTTATTGCTGAAGAACCAAGTAAAGGAGCGGCAATCTAATGAAACAACGTGAATCATCATTTGGTAACGGCGGAAACCGACGCGATGGCGGCGGATATAACAGTAGAGACGGTAAAGGCGGACGCGATGGAAATCGCAGAGATGCTAAAAAAGATAATCAGCAGAAGAAAAAACGCGCTTGCCGCTTCACTGCTGCAGGAACGATCTATATTGACTACAAGGATGAAAAATTGCTCCGCAAATTCATCAATGAACAAGGTAAGATCATTCCAAAACGTATCACCGGAACAAGTGCAAAATACCAACGTCAACTCGTTCAAGCTATCAAGCGTGCACGACATATCGCGTTGCTTCCGTTCACATCTGAAGCCATTAAGTAATTGAAAGAGGTCTGAGAATATGAAAGTTATTTTACGTCAAAATTACAGTCAACTCGGCAACATCGGCGATGTTGTTGAAGTGAAAAATGGTTTCGCGCGCAATTTTCTTATCCCAAGAAGCATTGCATTCCGTGCAACCGAAGGAAACTTGAAAGCTCTTGAGCAAGAAAAGATCCAACTTGCCCGCAAAGAGGAAAAAGTTGTTCAGGATTCCGAAAAACTCGCAGCACAGCTGGGTAGTGTTTCATTGACCATTACGATGAAAGTCGGCGAAGATGATAAACTCTTTGGTGCTGTTACATCGCAAATGATCTCTGAATCACTCACAGAAAAAGGGTATTCAATCGATAAAAGAATTATCGAACTCGAAGAACCGATCAAAACACTTGGAATTTTTGAAGTTCCTGTTAAATTACACTCAAAAGTTTCCGCAAAAGTGAAAGTGTGGGTTGTGAGAGAGTAGTTTTTAAGGTGATCGTTATCTTCAAGATAACGGTCACCTTTAGTTTATATAACCTGACTATATAGTCAGGTTTTTTTTTGTATATTTATGAATCAAAAACCTTTTAACGTTTTAGGGAATCTGCAAAGAGATTATTATTCAAATGGAGTCAGTATGGCACAATCAAAAACTTTATGGGGCGGCAGATTCAAAACTGCATTATCGGAATCAGCACTGCGTTTCTCTTCTTCTATCGATATAGATAAAATATTATATCAGGAAGATATTCAGGGTAGCATCGCCCACGTTGAGATGCTCGCGGCTTGTAAAATTGTTACACCGGAGGAAATGCGACGAATTCGTAAAGGGTTGAATGACATACTTGGTGAAATTGAATCCGGCAAACTCGATCTTTCGTGGGATAAAGAAGATATCCACATGGCAATCGAACAACGACTGATCCAAAAAGTCGGACCAATGGGTGGAAAACTCCATACAGGTCGTAGCAGAAACGATCAAGTTGCATTAGATGAACGGCTCTACCTTCGATCTGCCATCATTGAAATAAAAAAACTGGTAGCACAATTTCAACGAGTCCTACTTTATAAATCCGAGAAATATTTCGGTACAATAATGCCCGGTTATACGCATTTACAGCGCGCACAACCTATTTTTCTTTCGCATCACCTACTTGCATACGTTTCTATGTTAGAACGTGATTACGAGCGTCTTACTGATTGTTATAAGCGAGTAAATAGACTTCCGCTTGGAGCTGCAGCATTAGCCGGAACTTCATTTCCAATTGATAGGACAAGTGTCGCAAAGAAACTTGGATTTGATACTGTTTTGGAAAATAGTATTGACGCAGTTTCCGACCGGGATTACATCATTGAGTTTGTTTCCGTTTGCAGCGGAATTATGATGCATTTAAGCCGAATATCAGAAGAACTAATTCTTTGGACTTCACAAGAATTTGATTTTGCAAAGATCGACGATTCGTACACTACCGGCAGCAGTATTATGCCTCAAAAGAAGAATCCTGATATGGCAGAGTTAACGCGAGGGAAAGTTGGACGTGTATACGGCGATTTGATGAATATTTTAACTTTGATGAAAGGCCTTCCCCTCGCCTATAATCGTGATATGCAGGAAGATAAACTGCCGTTATTTGATGCTGTAAATACCACGCGTGAATGTGTTTATATTATGACACACGTCTTTATTCACACTAAATTCGATAAACAGCGATTTGAGGAAGAGTTAAAGAATGATTTTTTAACTGCAACTGAGATTGCAGATTATCTTGTACAACAGGGTGTTCCGTTCCGTGAAGCGCATTCAATCACTGGGAGAATTGTTGGATATTGCATAGAACACCAAACATCTCTTTCAAAACTAACTCTGAAAGAACTTCATAAATTCTCTCATAAGATATCGGAAGATCTATTTGAATTACTAGACCCACACAACTCTATTGCTCACAAAAAATCTTCAGGCAGCACTGCCCCAAACGAAGTGAAGAAACAAATCGTTCACTGGACTAAAGTTTTGAAACATAAAAAATAAATACTATACATTATCAAGATAATATCCGTAACAAGAAAGTCAAATCAGAATATCCCTTTTGCTTGACCACCATCTACAACGATGTTCGCTCCGTTGATGTAACTTGCGTTTTCTGACGCAAGAAATGCTACAACATCACCCAGTTCTTCCGGTTTTCCAAGTCGTCCTACAGGTATATTCTTAGCACTATCCGCTAGATATTCTTCCATTGACATATGCTTTTCTGCTGATCGAGCACGACTGAGTTCTTCCTGGCGTTTTGTCAAAGTATAACCGGGACATACAGTATTTATTGTAATATTAAACCTACCATATTGATTTGCTAGCACCTTGGAAATCCCTAAAATTCCAGGACGCAGTGTTGATGAGATCAACAGATCGTCAATTGGTTGTTTGGCAGAGATAGAAACAATCGTAATCACTCTTCCCCAGTTTTGTTTTTCCATTGTTGGAAGAACAGTTCGAGTTAATCTCACCATACTCATCATAGTTAAATTAAATCCTTTTTCCCATTCTGAATCAGGTAATGCAGTTATCTTTCCGGTCGGAGGACCTCCGGCATTATTGACAAGAATATCTATCCGGCCATACTCCCTCATCACAAGGTCATAAATTTTATTGCAATCTGCAGATTTTGAAACGTCAGCAGAAATTGCAAATACTTTTACTCCCGTTGCATTTTGTATTTCCTCTGCTGTTGTATTTATTGATTTTGGATCTCTTGAACAGATTGCAAGATGAACTCCTTCTTTTGCTAATGACATTGCAGCGGCTTTTCCCAGTCCTTGGCTTGAAGCAGTAACAAGTGCTATTTTATCTTTAATTTTTAAATCCATGATGAGTTTTCCTAAAGACTTGACCGTCACCTTGAAGGTGACGGTCAAGTGATATTTAACAATTTATTGTAACAATTTCTTTTTGATACTTATTGCCAAGCAATATCACTTCGTTGTTCTTTGAGATATATACATCGATTTCCAATCGGATACCAAATTCTCCGGGTAAATAGATTCCGGGTTCAATGGAAAAACAAGTTTCAGGGATAATTTCCCGTACATCCATCGTTTCAAAATTATCAATATGCGTTCCATTTCCATGAACTTCTTCTCCGATATTATGTCCGGTTCGATGGACAAAATACTTCCCATAGCCCCGATCTTCAATGAATTTTCGGGTAACATCATCCACATCACAACCACGAACTTTATTCCCTGATGCCATCTCTTTTTTAAGATACTCAACAGCAGCATCGCGTGATCCTTTTACTATATCAAACACTTCTTGATATTTTTTAGGGATTTCTTTCCCAGCATATCCAACCCACGTAAAATCTGCGTACACAGCACCGGGTTTATTCTTCTTAGCCCACCAATCGATAAGAACATAATCACCCTTTTTAATCTCCGAAGATTGTTCTGAACTGGGGTCATAATGCGGATTCGCACCATTACCATTAACTGAACAATTTGCAGGCGCATAGGTTACTAGATTATGATTTGCAAATTCACTCATGATCAATTGTTGAACATCGTACTCTGTTACTTTTTTGTTATTCCGTAAAGTATCACCGATAAAGTTGAATGCTTTATCAATGGTATCCAATAAAATATTTGCCGTATCCTGAGCATCGTTATATTGCTCATCATTCCATCGCGCTTCAAAATATTGAACAATGTCTCCGGAAGAAACAATATTAACGCCAAATGTCCTGATAAACTCAAGGGTTCCTGCATCAACTTTTGAAAGATATGGGATATCATTGTTCGGGGAGTATTCCATGCAGATATTTTTGGATCCAGAAAGAAGTTTTTTCAATCCTTCATGAAGTGTTTTCCATTGATTATAAATCGTCTTTTCTCCAGGCAAGTGGTCAAGATCGTATTGCTCAATGCTATGTACCAATTTCTGCGGTACACCTTTCGCAGGAATGAAATAAAAATATCGACGAGATGATAATTTACCGGATGTCATCTCAAGGATTTTAGAAGCGAATTGATTGGTACCGCGGAAATTGTAGATCAACCATCCGTCAAATTTATATTCTTGAAGTTTTTGCTGGATTTGATCAATTTTATTCTGAATAGACATAGAGTATATTCCTTTCATTTCTGCAATATAGAAAATAAAAAACCCTCAGCCAAGAACTTTGACTGAGGGTTATTTTGATAAAAAACCTTTGAATGGTTTCGGGAAATACTAGTACATATCACCCATTCCGCCGCCTGGTGGCATTGGAGGCATTGATTTTTTTTCTTCCGGTTTTTCAACGATTGTCGCTTCCGTTGTCAACAATAACGCCGCAACTGATGCTGCGTTTTCAACTGCAACACGGCTGACCTTTGTCGGATCGATAACTCCTGCAGCGATAAGATTTTCATAGACTTCAGTTAATGCATTGAAGCCATAATCATCTTTACCTGCTTTGACTTTATCAACCACAACTGCACCATCAAGACCTGCGTTAGCAACGATCTGACGAAGCGGTTCTTCAAGAGCACGGCGAAGGATTTGAACACCTGTTGCCTGATCAGCATTCGCAGTTTTAACATCTTTCAACGCATCGATTGAGCGAAGTAAAGAAACTCCACCGCCAGGAACAATACCTTCTTCAACAGCAGCGCGAGTTGCATGCAATGCATCTTCAACACGTGCTTTCTTTTCTTTCATTTCAACTTCGGTTGATGCACCGATCTTCAATACTGCAACACCGCCTGAAAGTTTTGCAAGTCGTTCTTGTAATTTTTCTTTATCGTAATCTGAAGTTGTTTTATCAACTTGTGATTTGATTTCACTGACACGTTTTTTGATATCTTCTTTTGTTCCTGCACCCTCAACGATGGTTGTATTATCTTTGTCGATAACAACTTTCTTTGCGGTTCCAAGATATGCCAACGTAGCATTTTCAAGTTTGAAGCCTTTTTCTTCAGAAATAACCTGTGCACCGGTTAAGACTGCAATATCTTCCAACATTGCTTTACGACGATCACCGAATCCAGGAGCTTTTACGGTTACCACACGAAGTGTTCCGCGAAGTTTATTAACAACCAAGGTTGCCAATGCTTCACCTTCTACTTCTTCAGCAATGATAAGGATCGAACGGCCTGATTGTGCCATCTTCTCAAGAATTGGGAGAAGATCTTTCATTGCGCTGATCTTTTTGTCATGAATCAAGATGTATGGGTTCTCGAGTTCAGCTTCCATCGTATCTGCGTTGGTAACGAAATACGGTGAAAGATAACCGCGGTCGAACTGCATACCTTCAACAACATCAACTGTTGTTTCGGTACCCTTTGCTTCTTCAACGGTGATAACGCCGTCTTTTCCAACTTTTTCCATAGCATCAGCAATTAAATTTCCGATCGTCGGATCGTTATTTGCTGAGATTGTTCCAACTTGAGCAATTTCTTTCTTACCATTAACCGGTTTGCTCATTGCTTTCAAACGTTCGATGACCTTTGCAACAGCAAGATCAATTCCGCGTTTTAAATCCATTGGATTTGCACCCGCGGTAACGTTCTTTAAACCTTCACGAACGATCGCTTGCGCAAGTACAGTCGCTGTTGTTGTTCCATCACCGGCAACATCAGATGTTTTGGAAGCAACTTCACGAACCATTTGAGCTCCCATGTTCTCAATTGGATCTTCCAATTCAATTTCTTTTGCAACTGTAACACCGTCTTTGGTAATTGTCGGTGCACCAAATTTCTTATCAATAACAACGTTTCGGCCTTTCGGTCCGAGAGTTACTTTTACTGCATTTGCAAGTTGATCAACACCGCGTTTCAAACCGGCACGTGCATCAAAATCAAATGTAATTATTTTCGAAGCCATAGTTTTATCTCCTTGATTATTGTACTTGTCAAAAAATTATTTCGGCATTATTGCAAAGATGTCGCTTTCACGCATAATGAGAACTTCTTGTCCGTCAACTGATACTTCTGTGCCGGAATATTTTCCATATAATACTTTATCCCCAACTTTTACTTCCATTGCAATTTTTTTACCTTCATCGGTTGTTTTACCAGGTCCTACAGCAATAACTTCTCCCCAAACTGGTTTTTCTTTTGCTGTGTCGGGAAGGTAAAGACCACCTTTAGTCTTTTCTTCTGCTTCAGCTGGTTTTACAACAATTCGATCTGATAATGGGTGAATTTTCATACTACCTCCTTATAACATATTGATTTAGTGTAACTTATAGTAGAATTGTATATTAGCACTCTTTAGCTCTGAGTGCTAATATAACGACAAAATAGTCCTTTGTCAATAGTCATTTTCGTCAAATTTTATGCAACTAAACCATTCGAAAGAGTAATTATTCGATCTGACCGTTTAGCAAGGTCCTTATTGTGGGTTACAATAACGAAGGTTTGATTATATTTTAAACGAAGACTAAAGAGAAGATCGTGAAGGATTTCGGCATTTTCAAAATCCAAATTGCCTGATGGCTCATCGGCAAAGATAATTTTTGGAGAATTCATTAATGACCTAGCTACAGCTACTCTTTGTTGTTCCCCGCCGGAAAGCTGACTTGGTTTATGACTTTCTCTATCAGACATTCCAACTTCACTGAGCAAAGATTTTGCTTTTGCAAACTCATCTTTTCCATTTTTACCTGAAATCAATGCAGGCATCATCACATTTTCCAATGCAGAAAATTCCGGGAGTAAATGATGAAATTGAAAGACAAAACCGATGTTGAGATTTCTTATTTTTGATATTTGTTCATCGGAAAGGTTCGTAACATTCTTTCCATCAAAAATGATTTCACCGCTTGATGGACGATCTAATAATCCAAGAATGTGAACTAAAGTACTCTTTCCTGCACCGGACTGTCCTACAATGGAGATAACCTCCCCTTCACCAATTGAAAGAGAAATTCCTTTTAATACTTCCAATTGATTTGAAATTCCTGTTTGATATAATTTCTTTACATTTTTAACTTCGAGAATCATCATTACTCCCAACGAACTGCGTCTGACGGCAGTAGTTGTGCCGCACGTTTTGACGGATAGTGTGCTGCCAGTGAACAGAGAATTAATGCTGAAAGAGGAACGAGAATCAGATCCGAAATCCTCATTTCAATCGGAATTGCCGGTATGATATAAACGTTTGAATCGAGTGCAAACAGTTGGAACTTAATTTGCATCCAGCAGATCAATGTTCCCAAACCAAGTCCAAAAAGAGATCCGAATATTCCAACAAGAAATCCTTCAAGACGGAAGATTGAAAGAATATCTTTCTGCGTTGCACCCATTGCTTTTAGAATTCCAATATCTCGAGTTTTTTCTATCACTGTCATTGTCAACGAGCCCAATAGATTGAATGAAGCCACAGCAATAATCAATGTAAGGATGATGAATGCAGTCCATCGTTCTACTTGCATGACCGAATAGAGATCTTTGTGAAGATCATACCACGATTGAACAATAAATTGTCCTCCATATTCCGTTTGTATTGATTCAACAAATGATTCTGTATCATCAATAGATTTCAATCGAATATCAAAACCTTGAGGATTCTTGGCGGCAAATAATTGTTGTGACGTTTGCAGCGAAGTGAAAGCATAAAGTCCGTCATAATCCTTGTTTCTTGCTTCATAAATCCCTACAACTTTCAGTGCAAACAATTGCGGTAATGCAATTCCGGACAATGCGTTTTGAACACCGGCAGTCGTTACGACATATACGGTATCATCAACTCCGATACCTAATTTATCAGCGAGACTATATCCGATAACAATCTCATGATTTTCCTTCGTAAAATTTGTCGTTCCAATTATCAAACTTGATGTTACACCGGAGACTTTAGGAATGGCTTCCGTTTCCAATCCTCTAATAAAAATCACTTTTGTCGTTTTTTTCGAAACTAACATTCCTTTTCCAGAAACAAATTCTGATTGGGCATCAATTACATTAAGTGCAGAAAGTTTATTTTTCAATTTCAGGAAATCATCGGATGTTGTTTTCTTTGACGCTTGAATCCGTACGTGAGGATCAAATCCAATTAAAATATCTGATACAAGACCATTAAAGCCATTAAAAACTGAAAGAACAACGATTAACGCTGCAACACCAATTGTCACTCCGAAAATTGATATCAATGATATAACAGTGATAAAACTTGCATCTTTTTTTGCAAGGAGGTATCGTTTCGCTATGAAAAAAGTATATTTCATTATCCTAACCGAATTGCTTTAATCGGATCAAGTTTTGAGGCAAGCCGTGCCGGAATATAGGCTGCAATAATGCACATAACAAAGCTAATAAGCGATACTATTGCAAAATTCTCAATCTTAAAGTATATCGGAACAGTCTTCATAAAATAAATTGTGGAAGGGAGAGAAAAGAACTGATACTTCAACTGCAGCCAGCAAACTGAAAAAGCAAAAATATTTCCGAGGAAAATTCCGACAATTGCTATAATCGTTCCGTTCATCAAAAAAATTCTTTTGATATCCTTTGCTGATGCTCCCAATGATCGCAGAATTCCGACTTGCTTACGCTTTTCAAGAACAAGCATTAATAGTGTGCCGATGATATTCACTGCGGCAACAGCTATAATAAGCCCTAGAATCAACGGAATAGGCTCTTTCTGCAATTCGATCCAAGTAAATAGATTTCGATATAATTGAAACAGCGTTCGTGCGTTAAATGGATAGCCAAGAGTATCCATAATAACTTTGGCAATTTCAGGAGAATCATCAACGTTATTCACCATCACTTCAAACCCTGTAACAGCATCATCAAAATTAATCAACTGCTGAACCGCAGGAATTCCTGCAAAAAGATAAATGTCATCATATTCAGCCATTCCCGATTCATAGACACCCTGTATGACAAACGCAATTACATTCGGAGCAATAGATGTTTGAATATGTCCCTGAAGACCGAATACCAAGACTGTATCGGCAAGGTTCGCTCCAAGGGTATTCAATAATTTCCTGCCAATCACACAGCCATATAATCCTTCATCAATTTTTTCAAAATTGATTTCTCCTTGGATAAGATATTTTTTTACGCCGGATTCAACGGAAACCTGTTCCATCCCCTTCAATATAATTCCTTCGGTCACATCTCTAAAATTGACCATCCCCTCTTTGGCGACATAAGCCGAGATAGAACGAATTTGCGGAATCTCTTTTTTTAATTTTACTTCTACATTCTGATAATATCGGATTGGTTGATTAGTGTACGTCGTTATTTGAATGTGTGTTGCAAACCCGATCACTTTTTCTTTTAATTCTTTTTCAAAACCGCCGAGAATCGTCAGCGCAATAATAAGTGATGCAACACCGAGCATTACTCCGGTGATGGCAATAAGAGTAACAAATGAGATGAAACTCTGTGAACGAGAAGATTTTTTGAATCGTAGAAACCGTATTGCAGTAAATGAAGTAAAATTCATATTAAGCAACGTTGTGATTGCTGGATTGCATTAAGTACGCTTTGATGAATTTATCCAGCTCGCCATCCATCACACCTTGTGTGTCACTGGTCTCTTCTTCGGTGCGATGATCTTTTACCATATTATAAGGATGGAAAACATACGAACGGATCTGACTACCCCATTCAATTTTCTTTTTTGTTCCTTCAATGGCTGCAAGTCGAGCTTCTTCTTCTTCTTTTCGAATTTGATATAAACGGGATTTCAACATTTTCATGGCACGTTCGCGATTTTGGAATTGCGAACGTTCTTCCTGACACGCAACAACAACACCGCTCGGGATATGTCGCAGTCGAACCGCGGTCTCAACTTTATTGACATTCTGTCCCCCTTTTCCGCCGGCACGGTACGTATCCATCTCAACATCGGCGGGATTGACTTCGATCTCTACATCATCTTCTATTTCAGGATAGACAAATACGGATGCAAAAGAGGTATGACGACGTTTATTGGCATCAAAGGGAGATATCCTCACTAAACGATGGACACCAATTTCAGCTTTTAAATATCCAAATGCATAATCGCCGACTACTTCGATCGTTGCACTTTTAATTCCTGCTCCATCCCCATCCTGCCGTTCAGCAAGAGAAATTTTATATCCTTTCTTCTCACACCAGCGAGAATACATCCGCAATAACATTTCCGCCCAGTCCTGTGATTCAGTTCCTCCTGCGCCCGAATGGACCGTCAAAATTGCAGTCCGTTTATCATCCGCGCCGCTGAGCATATTTCTGAATTCAAGATCGGCAAATCCGTTCTTGACCTTCAATAATTCATGGTCAATGTCATTTTGCAATGATTCATCCAGTGATTCTTCAGCAAGTTCAATAAGTGTCTGCGCATCATCAAGCATGCGCTTCGATGTCGTCCAGGAATCAACCCACGATTTACGAGAATTGATCTCTTGCATCACTTTCTGTGCGGCAACATTATCATTCCAGAAATTCGGTTCTGTCGTTTTTTGCTGGAGGGCATCTATTTCACTTTGTTTGACTTCGATGTCAAAGATACCCCCGGAGTTGGGTGAGACGTTCCTGCAGTTTTTGTAATTCTATTTTCGATGCTTCAAACATTATAATGATTCCTCAATTTCTAATTCCATTCTCAACATCACACTGCTCAATACTTTTCCCTGAGCATCATTCTTCAATGATTTTGTACCACCTCCGCCAAGCGATTGATGAAGCAAAAAATTTAGCGCCCCAATATTTGCAAGCTCGAACCGTTCAACCGGACCAAGGCAGATTCCTTCAAAATGTTTCTTCACTTTTTCAACAGTAAGATACTTTACCAGTAACGGATAATATTCGGGTTTGCGGGCAATAACTCCGACATTTCCTGTATCACCCTTGTCTCCGGATCGAGCGTGTGCAATTTGAATAAGTTGAATTTTCAAAGTGTCACCACCTCAACTTTCGGAGTTACAGCAGATTTCGGTATCAAAGCGGGCCAATATGCAATAACTTCACTCGGTTTTGGTCTTCCTGCTGCAAATCCGGTTACAGACGGCGGTCCGGTCAAAATAAGTGGCGCAATTTCACGACTGAATCGCTCAATCGCATTCTTATCTTTTCCGCGAACACCGACACGCAAAACAACTTCGTTTAAATGCTCCGGATGTTCCGAAAGAGGACCAAATGAAGAATTATACCCCAAAAACTCTGTACGTATTTCTTCAAATTCAATATTGAGATTCTTCAACCGGACACGAAGAATTTCATCCGCTTTTTTTGCTTTATCCAACGCATCAGGCCAGGCGTAGGTTAACGTAGAAAATGCCGTATATCCATCGAAGTACGCCATTGAGACTTTGTATGAATCTGTGGCAGGGCTTCCTTCAATTCCGAATACTTCTACCCTGTTCGCTCCGACATCATTCAATCGAATCGATGTGAAATCGGCGATGCAATCGGGAGTAATGTAATTTTTCGGATTACCAATTTCGTACAGCAACTGTTCTTTTACAGTTGCACTTGAAACAAGCCCGCCAGTATTTTCATGTTTGGTGATGATAAATTTACCATCGGGAAACGCTTCAGCAATGGGAAATCCAATATTTGCCAGATCAGGAACATTTCGCCAATCACCCGTAAAATTTCCGCCGCTTGCCTGACCGCCGCATTCAAGGATATGTCCCGCAACTGTTCCGGCTGCGATCTTATTCCAGTCATCCCACTTCCAATCAAACTCGTACACCATCGGAGCAAGCGTTAGACCTGTATCAGTCGTCCGTCCGGTAATGATAATCTGTGCTCCTTGACGAAGCGCTTCAACGATCAGCTGTGCTCCGAAATAAACATTTGCACTGATCACATGATTCCGGACAGAAGAAAGTTTCTCCCCGGTTTCCATATTATTCAATGGAATATTCTTTGCAGCAAGAGCATCTATTTCAGGAAGAATATCATCACCAAACACGACACCAATTTTTAAATTTTTGATATTATGCTTTTTTGCAACGGCAAAGATCGCATCACGACACGCCAACGGATTTACTCCGCCGCCGTTGGTAATGACTTTAATTCCTTTTTTAATAATATCAGGAAGAATCTCATCGAACAACTGAACCAGATCTTTCGCATAGCCAAGTTTCGGATCTTTCAATTTCTGCTTCTGCATAATTGACATCGTCACTTCAGCAAGATAATCAAGCATCATATAATCGATCTGTCCATTGCGAACCTGATCGATCGGTGCCCTCTGAAGATCACCCCAGAATCCCTGTCCCGATGCTATGCGGATTTTTGATTTCATTAAACTTATTTTAACTTGATGTGAAGTTCATCCAGCTGTTTTTTATCCACTTCCGATGGATTATCATCCATCAACGAAATACCGCTGGAAGTTTTCGGAAAAGCAATTACATCACGGATCGATTTTACTCCGGCGAATAACATTGCAAGACGGTCAAAGCCGAATGCAATTCCTCCGTGCGGCGGTGCACCGTATTTGAATGCATCAAGCATAAAACCAAATTTCATTTTCGCTTCTTCCGGACCGATGCCGAGCAATCCAAATACTTTACTTTGCATTGCTGAATCATAGATTCGAATACTACCGCCGGCTACTTCATTTCCATTCATCACCAGATCGTATGCGCGGGCCCGAGCTTTTGTCGGATCACTGTCCAACAATGCTAGATCCTCGGGCTTCGGTGCAGTGAACGGATGATGCATTGCGACATGACGTTTTTCTTCTTCCGAATAATCGAACATTGGAAAGTCTACTACCCAATGAAGATTCCATTTATTGTCATCAATTAAATTCATTCGTTTTGCAATCTCAAGCCGTAGCACGCCAAGCGTTGTATACGTTTTTTGCCATGTATCTGAGACAATCAATACATTGTCACCGAGTTTTGCACCTGCTTTTTCGCAGATCTGATTGCAGACATCATTACCGAGGAATTTTTCTATTGCTGAATCAATTCCTTTTTCTGTCAATTTAATATATGCAAGACCACCAACTCCAAGAGATTTTGTAAAATCAACAAGATTATCCATTTGATTGCGGGTATAACTTGCTCCGCCAGGGACGGTAAATCCGGCAACCACACCTCCTTTTTTTACATTCTCTGCAAAAACTTTGAATCCCGAATCTTTTACAATATTGCTAAAGTCAGCAAATTTCAAATCAAATCGAAGATCCGGTTTATCGCTTCCGTAACCTTCCATTGCTTCCTTGTAAGTGAGACGCGGAAGCGGTAGAGTAATATCGATTCCTTTAATCTCTTTCATGAATCTCTTCATCAACCCTTCAACGATGGTCTGAATGTCGATCTCATCCACAAAGGACATCTCAACATCAATTTGTGTGAATTCAAGCTGACGATCTGCGCGAAGATCTTCATCACGGAAGCATTTCACAATCTGGAAATAGCGATCATATCCGGCAACCATTAAAATCTGTTTGTACGTCTGCGGGGACTGCGGCAGCGCATAGAATTTTCCAGGATTAATTCTGCTCGGAACAAGGAAATCACGTGCACCTTCCGGAGTACTCTTCATTAAGACCGGAGTTTCAACTTCAATAAAATTAAATTCATCAAAATACCGGCGTGAGATCTGGTACATTTGATGACGAAGCAGCAAATTTGCCTGCATTGGTGCCCGGCGAAGATCCAGATAGCGGTATTTTAAACGCATATCCTCATTGGTATCCAATTTATCGTCAATCGGGAACGGTGTTGTTTCCGCTTTATTAATAATGGTCAATTCTTCAACCAACACATCAATATCACCCGTTCCTAATTTTGCATTCTCCGTTCCATCAGGACGTTTTTCAACTTTTCCGGTAATTGAGATGACAAACTCAGTGCGCAATTCTTTTGCAAGAGAATAAATTGCTTCATTAGTATACTTTGGATTAAAAACAATCTGTGTTTTGCCATAACGATCACGAAGATCTATAAAAATTACACCACCTAGATCTCTCCGTGTATCAACCCATCCTGTCAGAGTCGCCGTCAGTCCAATATGAGAGGAACGAAGTTCCCCGCTTGTATGTGTTCGTTTTTTATACTGCATTACGAAATAAATCTCCTGATAATAAAAAATCCCTAAAAGAGGGATTGTTTGGAATTATTACTCTTTACGTATTAGAAGATACACAAAAGAGCTTGTTTTTTCAATTAATATATAAAAACAAAAAGACCTGATCTATGTCAGGTCTTTTTGAAGAATTTTAAGAAAATTAAAACAATTTCTAATTTTGTCGAGATAATATCTTTAAGAACTGAACAAGCTGCCTTGGTGATGATCTCGGGCGGAAATTTTCATTCTCGGTAAGATAGGTGAAAAACTTTCCATCTTTGTAAATTGATGGAGGACTTGGACTTTCAACATTAAACGGGCTGAATAACCCATTTTCTCCTCCATATGGAATTGTAGAATTAAAAATACTTGTTGGTGATTGGTTGAATCCATATTGACCCCAAACATTTGCAATAGATTGTGGGTTTGCAGTATCTGCCAATATCAAACCAAGATATGTACCATCTGGAGCAATAATTCGACATCCAAGAATTTGGAAAAATTCATTCTTCTCAAGAATATCGCCACTCGTACCGGTAATAAGTGAATCAATTCCTTTTAAATTACTTTGATTTCCTTGAGCATTTACGTCGGCATATCGACCAAATGAATATTTTGTCAACGTTGCAGGTTCATTGATCTGATCATATTCGATCCACTCGGTTCTATTTCCCCGTGAGTCATATCGATACACATTTCTAAACTTCATTGAACGATCAATTCCTGTTTCTTCGATTAAGTTACGGTTCTTATCATATTTTAAATTTCTTACATACACCAATTTGTTTTCAGAAGTATATTCTTTTTCCTCTATGAGATCACCGATTTCATTTACAAGATATTTTGTTTTGATCTTAATTGAACTGTCCGCTCTCATAGAGATCATTTCTAACAGATTACCCGAACGATTGTAATTCATGGAAAACAATTCATTGAGATTGAACTGAACACTATCCTGAACTTTAAAGTATCTACTATATTTTGCAATCGAGAGAATATTGCGAAAACTGTCATAGCGAATAATAAACTTTTTCATGGTATTTTTGAATTCAACAACATTACCATCGTCGTCATATAAATAGGTATCCTTCATAAAAATTCTACCATCGTCCAAACGACCTATTGTTTCCAAAAGCAGTCCGGTTTCGTCATACACATACGATATTTTTCTCTCGACAGTGCCGTCCGATTTATAGTAAACAGATTCAATTTTATAATTCAATAAATTATACCGATGAATAATCTTTGTTGAAACTTCATCTTTCTTTGTGCTTTCTTCAATTAGATTCCCATTCCGATCGTAAGAATATGATTTAACTGATTCGATCTTTCCATCTCTTGGATTATAAAATGTTTCTTTTGTTTTGTTTCCCTTACTATCAAATCGAACAATAGATTCCATGGTACCGGTTTTATCAACTTTCCCAAAACGATAAATATATTTTGTGGTTGTCAAAGAAAGGATGCCAGAATTTGAAATCCTCTTTCGTTCACGTTGTTCAGCAAGCAGATCCTTTTGAATTTCTTTTTTACTTTTTGGAACAAATTCAGTCGTTTGAGCTTGGACCATTATTATGGTGCAAAACAGAATAAATACTACACTATTCATACGATGCAAGGAAGACGTCAACGTCGGAATTTTATTGCTAGCAACAATCATGATTAGTGATTTGGTAGGTTAATAATAGAAAAACTAAATACTTCATTTCCCCAAAAAGGAAGTATTGTAGTACAAATGTGACGTGTAGAAAGTAAAAAAAATGCCCACGAATTGCAAGTGGGCGAAATGTTAGTGATTCTTATTTAAAAAAGTCTAAGTGGTTGGTATCGTAAAAAGTTGAATTAGTCTCCATCGATCTCTGTCAAAACTCATAATTGCTTTTACAATTACTTTCTTTCCATTAAAATATCCGGTTGAAGTAATTTCAGATTGAGACAATGGAAGACCAGATTGTGATGCGGAATAATCAACATAACCGCTCAATAGTGCAGAACGAGTCATTGGGTAGGTGTGCAGTGTTGCGTTATTCGCCATCTTTGTTACTGCCAAAGCAACACCTGTTCTAGCAATCTGTTCTGCTTGAGTGATATTTGCAGTATTTGCAGCCAAATCAAAATTAATATCATCAGCTACACTAAAACCAATGTTGTACGCACCTAAAATTAAATAAACGCCGGAAAGCATTATTATTTTTGATGTGCCCATAGTAGTTTGATTTATTAATTGTTGATAAACTATGATTTAACTGCCATGAAAGTAAGAAAATCCTTGATTCAGCGCAAGTAAAAAATTAAAATTTTCTAATTTTTTTTGATTTTATGATGTGCATCACACATTTGTAAATTTATTCATATTGGCGAAAATCTATAAATTCTCTGGAAAAAAATGCCGTTCCCATTTCGCTTGTAGTGCTAAAGTATCACTTACGGGACCTTGATATGTCTTTTCGGTCATATTAGATTCCATGATTATTGCAATGTATACAGACTTTATTCCGGTAATATTTGTACCGTATGAAGCTAATGAACCATTCACTTTGTAATAGGATAAACTAAAGGTTATAACATCTCTTCCAACCTCAAAAGGTGTCCCGGCATTTATTGTTCGATATAGGATTTTGTGAGCTGTTGCAGGAGTAGTTGGGTTAAGATAATATCGAATAGTTCGTGGTGTTCCTGAATTATCTAAATCGGCATAAAAACTTATTTCATTAGTCTGAGCCACTGCAAATGTTTTTGATGCTCGATATCCAGCTAATTTAAGATCAGCAGCAATTACTTCACCAACACTATTAATATTCCCATTAAGAGTAATTCTATCAGTATTCTTTGAGAGTGACTGGTGAAGGTTAATCATTAAATTAAGAATAACGACTACAATCGCTGCTCGCACAACATAAGAACCTAAAATGTCTAAAATTACTGCCATTAATATGATGCAATGGTAGAATAACGCAAACTATCTTTAAGATATTTTGGATTTTTAACGAAGACGTCAATTTGCTTAAAATATTGACGGGTAGAAGTTTTTACATATGTAGAACCACTAAGCCTTACATAATACACATCAACCGATAGTAAAAATCCTGTCAAAGGACCAGCGTTTGCAGATCTTTTGTATCCTTTATAATCATCAATATCATCAAAGTTAAGATTTGCGCTACTATCATTTATAGATCTATAAGGAAATGTGTCTGGTGCTCCGCCTGGATTAACGTACGCAGCAGCCGCCCACGATGGTCCTAGATCGGTTGATAAAAGAAAACTTGTTGTACTAGTATACCCCCAACTACTTGTATCAATACCACTATCATACTTTTTTCTTACAATTTCTTGGAGCAATGCATTTGCTAAAATAGCGGATTGTTTATAAGCTTCTTCTTCGTAATATGATGATTCCCTGTCAAGAATAAGTCTATTAGCACTTATCGCTGCTAATGAAAGCAGAACAAGAAACATGGATGTTAACATTGTTTGGCCAAGGCCCATAATCTCAATCGTCTCTTATTTATTCATCACTTGTAACTGTTGTCACTTCATCGATGGATGTAACACCTGTTTTTAACAAATCTAAAGCACGTTCACGGAGTGTGATCATCCCATTTTTTATCGCTGCTTGTCGTAACTGTTCTTCGTTAATAGAATCTCCGGCATCTAACACCAATTGACGGATTTCCTTCGTAAAATAAAGGGCTTCATGGATTGCAACTCTACCCTTATATCCCTTTAAGCAATCTATACAACCTATGGCACGATAAACAGTATGGTTGTTGATTTCTTCATCTGTAAGACCCATTTTTTTCAAAATAGGAAAATCTGTGTCTTTAACAGGTGTTTTGCAACGCGGGCATAATTTCCTGATCAAACGTTGTGCAACCACAATATTGACACTATATGCAATCAAAAATGGTTCTACTCCCATTTTGAATAATCGTGATAAGGCACTGGGAGCATCGTTGGTATGAAGTGTTGAGAGTGTTAGATGACCTGTATTTGCCAGTTTAATTGCAATCTCAGCAGTGGTTTTATCACGCATTTCACCCACCATAACAATATCAGGGTCGTGGCGCAAAATTGCTCTCAATGCATCATCAAAGTCCAATTTTGGATTTAATTTTACCTGGCGAGCACCTTCAATAAAATATTCTACCGGATCTTCAACGGTGAGAATATTCAACGAAGGATCCATGATCGTTCGTAACGCCGCAACTAAAGTTGTACTTTTTCCACTTCCCGTTGGCCCGGTGACAATAACAATTCCATGCGGTTTTTTTATTGCGCGTTTGATACGATCTTCACTGTATGGATCAAATCCAAGCTCTTCAATTTTTTTACCGACTGCTAATTCGCGTAGTACGCGGATTACAATTGACTCGAATTTACTTTTTAATTCTTGTCCAACTACGGGGATAACTGATAGACGAAACCGGATCGTTTTTTTATCAATGATCAATTGAGCAAAACCGTCTTGCGCTAAATTACGTTCAAATCGGTCTAAATTTTTAGCTCGATCTTTCACCACCGCCGCAACAGCTTCTGCCCTTGTTTCGGTGTGCGTATACCATCGAGAAAGTTTTCCGTCAACCCGAAAATAAAATTCTGTAATCTTTTCGCCTCGAGGCAGAACATGAATATCACTTGCGCCAACGCGAACTGCATCAACGAATATACTTTCAATCAAAGATACAAGACCACTTCTGCTGATTTCTTCATCGATTGCTTGTTCAAATTTTTCGTTATCTTCTTCATCATCCTCAACAAATCCCTCTTCCCGCAGTTCTGATTCTCTGTCTTTGTATAACGCTTTATCAATGCTTACACGATTCCAAATCTCATCCCACAACGATAACGAGACATAACAAATTTCAAATTTCTTATTATCGAAAGACCGAGCGATGTTATAAATTTCCGGGTTTGTGGGATCCGGGGTAATAATCAATAATCGACCTTCTTTTTGAGTATCGATTTTATAAGGCAATGCTTTGTTTTCAATTGCAAGCTCGCGGACATATAACGGAAGGGATTGAAGTTCCTTTCTGATGAAACCTAAAGCACCATCATCAGTCGATTCTAAAGAGACATCTAACACACGGAACGAATAAAATTTTGCAGCCTCTTCAAAAAGAAGGTCCCTGCTCACCTTGAATTGATCGATGAGAATATGGAGAAGCTGGTTTCTTGATCTTGACCCTTCTTTACTCAATAACTCTTCAGCCTTACGCAGCGTTCTTTCATCTACGATACCTTTTTCAAGGAGAACAGAAGTAAGAGTTTTTTTAAATGAGGTAGTTTGTTGTCCAATCATAGAAATCCTACTATCAAATAGACATTACATATTTGGCTGAATATTCAATGATGCCGTCTCTGTCGACAGCAGTGTTAAAAATACTAATGCTATCATAATCACAATTGTAATTGAAACCTCAATGAAGCTCATTAGATTCTTCATTGAGAACTGGTTCTCCAATTGATAAAAATCTGCAACCTGAGATGCTGTATCTTTGACAGCACCTGTTTCAGTGGCAGTGCTGAATCTTGAAATAAAAACATCGGGAAAAAATTCCGCCGCAGAAAATGCTTTACCAAGATCAGTACCATATCTTAGCATACTGGGAATTGTGACAGTTCTGATCCTATACGCAAGATATGAATTACCACTAGCGTCAGCAGCTATCTGTATTGCATCAACATTCTCGCTGGAAGACGTGTATAAAATTCCAAGAACTCGGCAAAAGATTTCTGTGCTGGTATTTCGAAGGATATTTCCCAAATATGGAATTTTAATGATAATTCTATCTCTGGCAAGTTTTCCCTGCTCAGTCATTAAATATGCATAAAAGCCTATTATTGAAAGTATCATTAGAACAGACATCCAAATATAATTATCCTTCAAAAAAGCACTTACCACTAATGTGGCTGCTGTTAGCGGAGGTGTGGTCTCCATCATTGGACCTAACATATCCATCATTTTTGGGACAAGATATACAGCATAGAATATAATAGCTCCGACAACAGTCAGTGAAGTGATAGCTGGCATTATCAGCGAACTGATCAAACCTTTTTTAAACTCAGTCTGTCTTTCAACCAACGTTGCAACACTTTTAAAAATGGAAGTCATTTCCCCGCTTTTGGTTGCAATTCCTAGCATCAATGCTACGTGCTCTCCAAATACTTTTTCTTGTTTAATAAATGCATCGCGAGAATCGACTCCATTTTTTAGATCCAAAATAATGTTTCGTAACGCGCCTTTAAGGTACCGGTCTTTTGTATTATTTGCCATTATTTGGAGAACTTCACTATAAGGAAGCTTTTGCTCCAACAATCTCGCGCTCGTCACTACAAAACTCACAATTTCCGAACTTGACGCATGAAGTTGGAATTCATAATGTCGACGAACAAATTTTATGTCAAAACCAAGTCGAGTAAGATTTCGTTTTACTTCATCCGCACTATATGCACTTTGAAAACCTTCAATAGTTTTAGTGCCTTTTCGTACACTATACTGAAAAAGTTTTTTCTTTCGAGAAGAAGATTGAGAGTTCCCAGACCTATTAGCATTCTTTTTTGAAAACATTGAAGAGACTGCATTATCAGGTTTTTTTGGGATAGGACGCTTTTGGTTAGATATAAATTGTTTCTCTGCCATGACTGAAAAATACGAATTTTCTTAGATATTCCATAATGTATTAAACTAAAATATTTCATTACAATAAAAAAAAATCCCGATTTTTACGGGATTTTTTTGCAAGTATTTGGTCATTTTACTTTTACTTAGTTCAGATGATGACTGATCTTTTCAATTAAACTCTTCTTTGGCATCGCTCCAACTATCTGATCGACCACTTTTCCACCCTTAAAAACAAGCATTGTAGGAATACTTCGGATGCCAAACTGCATTGATACTTGAGGATTTGAATCGACATCGAGTTTACCAAATTTCATTTTCCCATCATATTCGCCAGCAAGTTCTTCAATGATTGGTGCTATCATTTTACACGGTCCACACCATGTAGCCCAAAAATCGACCAGAACAGGGGTTTGAGAGTCCAATACTTCATTCTTAAAATTTCCATCAGTTACTTCTACTGGTTTCATTGTTGCTCCTTTAATTTGAGTATGACATCACTGTCAAATCGTTGTTATTTATGAAAGTTTTATAGCGTGGTTACCAAGTAATTCCTGCACGCTTTCTACAAATTCAGTTGTGGGGTTAATGTTATACTTTCGTGATAAAAATATTTGCTGTTTTTCGAATTCTCTTCCTACAACATTAAAGTAACAATTGCAGTTCCCTTTGTTCTTTTCCATCAATTCGCGAAGACTCGACAGCGTAATATCGGTAACTTCATCCGCATTGAGCAAGAAAAATATTTTTTTTGCATATTTTTCCCGCACTGCATCCATAGGTAAAATTTCATCCACAATAATTTTGATGATATCACCGCTTACTTCCCCTTTTCCCTGCACTAGAATCATTTTCTCTTCTTCAAGCAATTCAACATTCTTCTTATATACGCTTGAGAAGATCACGCATTCAGCTTTTCCCGTAAAGTCTTCGATGGTGATAAACGCCATCGTATTTCCTTTTTTATCAATCTTCTTTTTAATGCTGGAGATGATCCCGCCTGCTTTTACCGTTCCACTCTTCATCCCTTCTACATCACCCAGATGAACAGTTGCAAAAGCATTGATCTCTTTTTCGTACTTCAATAACGGATGCCCGGAAACATAAAAACCAAGCACTTCTTTCTCTTTAGCTAATTTTTCCGCATCCTTCCACATCGGTATATTGGGAAGTTGCGGTTCAAGATTAACTTTTACCGCTGCCTGCGGATCGCCTCCAAATAAGCTATCTTGTCCACGTTCTTGCTGCACCTGTGCTCCGGCAGCAGATTGCACCATTTGTTCAACTGATTTATATAGTTGTGCGCGATTTTTTGTTATTCCATCAAACGCACCGGCAAGGACCAAGCCTTCAATGGTTTTTTTTGTACAAATATGCAGATCGACTTTCATACAAAAATCATACAGCGAGACGAATTTCCCTTTTTCAATTCGCGCTCGAACAATCGCATCAACAGCATTGGAGCCGACATTCTTAATAGCAGCAAGTCCGAATCGGATTCCCCCTTTTGTCACCGTGAAATCACGTTCACTCTCATTCACATCCGGCGGCAATACTTCAATTCCTGTTTTACGGCAATCATCAATAAAAAGAACGATCTTATCGGTATTACTTATTTCAGAGGTGAGTGTTGCCGCCATATATTCTGCCGGATAATGGGCTTTTAGAAAGGCGGTTTGAAATGCGACAATGGAATAGGCAACCGAGTGCGATTTATTAAATCCATAACTCGCAAACTTTTCGATCAAGTCAAAGATCTCTCCCGCTAGTTTTGCAGTAAGCTTATTCGCACTCTGGGCACCTTCAATAAACTCTGCTTTAAGATCTTCCATGATCTTTTTGTCTTTTTTCCCCATTGCGCGGCGCATTAAATCAGCTTTGGCAAGTGTGAAACCACCAACATCAGAAGCAATACGCATTACTTGCTCTTGGTAAACTATAACACCGTATGTTTCACGAAGCGTCTCTTCAAGTTTGGGATGCAGATATTCTATCTTTGCTAGACCATGTTTACGTTTTATAAAGTCGCCGATATTTTCCATCGGACCGGGACGATACAACGCATTCATTGCTGTAAGATCACTGATGGAGTTTGGTTTTAACTTGCGAAGCCAATCCTGCATTCCAGAACTTTCAAATTGGAATACTGCAACAGTCTGCCCTTTGCCAAACAATTCAAAAGTCTTTGGATCATCTTCAGGTAATTCATCAATATTGATCTCAATCCCATGATTCTTTTTGATATGTTCAAGAGCATTTTCTATAACAGTCAATGTGCGCAATCCAAGAAAGTCCATTTTGAGAAGCCCGGCTTCTTCAAGATCTTTCATTGTAAATTGGGTCATCAACTCAGTTGATGGAGTTCTATACATTGGAACCAAATTACTCAATGGTTCCGGTGATATCACAATTCCGGCCGCATGCATTCCTGCATTACGATTCATCCCTTCAAGTACTTTTGCCACTTCAAACATTTGTTGAATTTTTGGGTCGGCACTGTCTTTGTACGGTTTCAAATCCGGAAGTGTGTCCAACGCTTCTTGAATTGGCATTACCTTCCCAAGCATTGTTGGAATCTGTTTCGTAATACCTTCTACAAGTGAAAGAGGAATTCCCAAAACACGTGCAACGTCTTTTAATACTGCTTTTGAAGAAAGAGTTCCAAAGGTGATGATCTGGGCAACATTCTCTTCACCATATTTTTCCCGAACGTATTTAATAACGATATCGCGTTTCCAATCGGAAAAATCGACGTCGATATCAGGCATTGAGATACGGTCAGGGTTCAAGAACCGTTCGAAAAGAAGATCATATTTAAGCGGATCTACATTCGTTATCTGAGTTGCAAACGCAACGATACTTCCAGCAGCACTTCCACGCCCTGGACCAACCATTACTCCACGATCTCTTGCCGCTTTGATGAAATCAGCTACGATCAAAAAATAACCGGCATATCCCATTCGGTTGATAACACCAATCTCATGTCGCATTCTCGCATCGATAACGGGAGTAATTTCTTTGTAACGTTTTCGAAGTCCATCCCATGCAATTTTTTCTAAATATTCTTCAAGCGTCGTGACACCCGCATCAGCAGGGATTGGAAATTTAGGCATTTGATTCTTGCCTAAATCCAGTTTCAAATTACATTTCTCGGTTATCTCAAGAGTATTTGCAATTGCATCTGGAAAATCTTTGAATAATTCAACCATCTCTTTTTCAGATTTGAAATAGATTTGGTCGGTGCCATAACGAAGATTGGTAATATCAGGAGCATCATTGGCACTTGCTTCAGGAATGAGAAGCATAATATTATGTGCAATGGCATGTTCGCGTTTTACATAATGGCTGTCATTCGTTGCAACGAGTTTGATATCCAATTCTTTTGCAATTTTCGGCATATCACGAAGCACAATTTTTTCAGCAGGAATTCCATGATCCTGTAGCTCCAAATAGAAATCGTCGCCAAAAAGACCTTTATACATCTTCGCGATCTCTTTTGCTTCTTCGTAATCACCACTGATCAACGGATTTGCAACAACCCCGCCGGCACAAGCCGAAAGACATACAAGTCCTTCGTGATGTTTCGATAGAAGTTCAAAATCGATACGTGGTTTGTAGTAATATCCTTCCGTATGCCCGAGCGTCACAAGTTTTATCAGGTTTTTATAACCGACAATGTCCTTGCATAAAAGAATCAGGTGATGGTAATCTCGTTTTTTCTTTGTTTTTCCATCTGAAACAAGAAGATCGTTTCCGTCATCCTTCTCCTTTGATTTTGTAAACCGACTTCCTTTCGTAAGAATGTACACTTCGCAGCCGATGATCGGCTTGATGTTTTTCTTTTTAGCTTTTTTGTAAAATTCAATTGCGCCAAACATCACACCGTGATCGGTCAGCGCAACCGCAGGCATATTGTTATCTGCCGCCGCTTTTAACAGTGTTTCAACTGTTGCCGCGCCGTCCAACAGAGAATAGTGAGTGTGATTATGAAGGTGTATGTATTGAGACATTCTTAGAATTTAAGATTACAAAATTGCAGGATTACAATATTGAAAAGATCATTTTATGCTTTTACAAACTTAATAACTTCTTCAATGATTGTATCGACTGAAGCTGTTCTTCGTTCTCCGTTATTTCGTTCTTTAATTTCAATCTGACCATTTTTCAGATTTTTTTCGCCAACAATCACCTGTAACGGCATTCCCAACAGATCAGCATCCTTAAACTTGAATCCCGGACTTGCATCTGTCCTGTCATCAAACAGAACTGATATGCCATTCTTTTGAAGTAGTGAGTAGATCTCTTCTGATTTAGCTACAACGGATTCCGAGTTCATGTTAACACAAATCAAATGGACATCATATGGAGCAATTGATTTCTGCCATTTAATACCAAATTCATCATGATGTTGTTCGATATGACAAGCAATAATCCGTTCAACTCCGATTCCATAACTACCCATAATGATCGGATTTTCTTTTCCCTCTTTGTCAAGGAAATTGGCTTTCATTGCAACGGAATATTTCGTCCCTAATTTGAAAATGTGACCAACTTCAATGCCTTTGATGATTCGAAGTTTTCCCTTTCCATCGG
This sequence comes from uncultured Chitinophagaceae bacterium, assembly GCA_964409765.1. GTDB lineage: Bacteria > Bacteroidota > Ignavibacteria > UBA10030 > UBA8401 > UBA8401. Next base: position 85,038 of record CAYPEM010000003.1, on the reverse strand, counting down.
GAGAAAGTTCTCCTTCCTCAACTGATCGAAAATCATGATATGATTTTATTTGAGCATCTCTTTGCACATCAAGATTAAGCAAATGATAATCATTTTTATTTGCACCGCAGACAAGTCCATTTGCATTTTCAAGTCGTTTATCGGCTACAATCGTGAAGTCTTTTAATCCTACCGGACCAATAGAACCTGCGTCCGCACCAGTGAATTTCAATAATTCCTCGGGATGTGCCGGACGAATATCCTGACCAAATACTGATTGCAATTTTGATTCATTCAGTTGATCATTCCCAAGCATTAACACAAGGATTGGCAGATTATCATTCATGAAAATCAATGATTTAGCACATTGGGTAGTCGGTAATTTTAAAAATGCAGCTACTTCATCGATCGATTTGCAATTAGGGGTGTGAACTTCCTGAAGCGGTTTACTTTCTGTTGTTCGATCTGCTTTCGGAACAATCGATGAAGCGATCTCAACATTTGCTGCATATCCGCTTTCCTGACATACGGCAAGATTATCTTCACCGGCATTGGATTCCACCATAAATTCCTGGGAACCACTTCCGCCCATTGCACCGCTCGAAGCACCAACAATGTAGAAGTTCAGTCCGCAACGGGAATAGATTTTTTTATATGCCTCTGCATGAAGATCGTAACTTTTATCCAATCCTTCCCACGAAGAATCCATGCTGTAAGAATCTTTCATTGTGAATTGCCTTCCGCGCAAGACACCGGATTTTGGTCTTGGCTCATTTCTGAATTTTGTCTGGATTTGATACCATATCTGCGGCATTTGGTTGTGTGACTTCACATGATTTTTTGCAATGTTCGTCATTACTTCTTCATGGGTTGGTGCCAACACCATCGCACGATTTTTGATGTGAAACATGATATCGCCGAATGCTTTTACGCGGTCAGTTTCTTCCCATAATTCAATTGGATTCAATGCGGGGAGATGAAATTCCTGACCGCCAATGGCATCCATCTCTTCTCTGATGACATTCATTACTTTTTTCATCACCGAATAACCGATCGGCAGGAATGAAAATATTCCGGCTGCCAGTTGACGCATCAATCCGGCTCGGATCATTAATTGATGACTGGCAATAACAGCATCGGAGGGAACTTCTTTTACTGTTGGGAAAAAACCTTGAGATAGACGCATTGATATTATTATTGTTAAATGTAGTTAAATAGATTCCCGCTAAAGACACGCGGGAATGACAATAGTTTGTGTGTTCTCGCGCAGACTCGAACTGCGATTAGAAGTTTAGGAAACTCCGGTTCTATCCACTTGAACTACGAGAACGTATATTAAAAATACAAAAAATAGGAGTGAATTAACAGTGAGAAACTGTTCGTTTGAACAAAAAGAAGATTATGTAATCGCTGTAATTTTTCTACCATTCATATATCCCAACATTCCTTGAATAGGACCAATTGTGCAATACGTAAATCCTGATAGAGCTGCAAATTGGGGACCGCCGAAGAATACAATCGAAATTGAAACAAAACCAATTAGACAATTTGCGATGTGCCCCCTAATACTTCCTTTAGTAATAATAATTTCAACTTCGTTCAATTCAAGCTCTTTCCGTTTTGAATAAGCGTAAACGTACATCGCAGTGAAAATTCCGTAGATGATGACAAATCCTAAACCGTACGAAATCATCAATGTTACCCATTGATCGTTCTGAATTACTGGGACTAAAGAACCATCAGCAAGAAGAATTTTTGTGGATATTCCGCTGAATTGTTTAACTAAGAGATTTATAAGAAATTTGAGCGGGTACACAAAGAAAAGGATCATAAAAAGTAGTGCTGCATTCAGCCACAAGATCGTATTCCCTTCCAAACCAAAACGACGGAAATACTTATAGTGCTCATACCAAAAGATAAAGAATAACGCAAAGGCAAAGGCAAATCCGACAAAACCATTCATCATATTCTGCAAATCAAAGAAAGTTTTGGGTGCCTCAAGTGAAACAACAAGCAGCGTAAGTGCAAATCCAAATACATTGTCGCTGAATCCTTCAATGCGGGAGATATCTCCATCTCCGCGCCAACGAAAACCTTTTTCTTTTGCAAAACCAGATTGAACGATCTTCTCTCGAATCATTATTTCACCAACATCATTCGTTTGATCGAAGTATATTTTTCAGTTGATAATTTATAAAAATAAATTCCACTAGAGTAATTTTTTGCATCCCATTGAATTGAATATTCACCTTGATTCAATTTGTCATTCAGCAGTTCTGCAATTTCTCTCCCAAGAACATCGTATATTTTTAATGAAACAAATCCATTTCCACCAATCGAAAAATCTATTGTCGTTGAGGGATTAAATGGATTTGGGTAATTCTGTTTGAGAGTGTACACCAAAGGTTTTGATGCATCCTCTTCAACTGATGTAGGATCTCTTTGGGTTCTGAATTGAAGAACATATTGGTCGCCACCGAGAGAATCTTTATTACCATCAATTTGGGTGCCATAAATTGACTTTGCTCCTGATCCAATTGTTACGGTATAGTTTGTCTTATACGCAAGTGCTCCCGAAACGGGCTTCCACAGTAGTGTGTTGTTCTGTAATCCGCTTGAAGTCCACGTAAAAGTTCCGGTTGTCGCCGGAACTATTTGAAAAGCAGCACGCACACTTGCCGTATCCATTGATTCAGAAAATCGAATACCCACATTTTGAGAAATTGAAAAGTTTGTATCATTTTGAAGAGGCTGCGATAATGTGACGCTTGGAGGCAACGAAACGGTAACAAACGACACGGATAACGGTTTTGCTGAATTATTTGAAGTCACTGTTTTATTATCCACAAAGATTGTAGGTTGAAGGGTGTTGCCAAGTCCTGCAAGTGAAACGACATAGGTTGTTTTGTAATTCAACAATGTTGACGGAGTAAAAGTCATTACAGTGTTTCCAACATTCCAGGAAATTGTACCAGATACTGTAGGTGTGATTGAAAATACACTTCTTACAAATGCAGTATCCATCTGTTTAATGAAATTAAAAGTAACTGTGCTATTTCTCGGTATGTTTGTTTGGTCATTCACCGGTATTGTTGTTGCAATCCTACCAACAGCACTCAATATTACGTTGACAGTATCTTGTGCAAATCCGGGAGTTTCATAAACCACTTTATAATTTCCGGGCGCTAAGGAATCAAAAAGGAAAAATCCGTTATTATATGCGTCACCGTTGTATATCTTATTGTTTGGAAGTAATCGTACAACAATATTATTCAGAGGAGTTGTTCCATTTTTCTGTGTTCCAATAATCATTCCGAGAGTATCATAGGGAATTTTGTAATACTCAACGAAGGCATTCAGAATACCGTAAGCTTCCGTTTTACGATAATCGTTATTCATTAAACGGCTCACTTCATTGTAATTATCATGAAATGAACCCTCGGAAAGTTCGCCAGGCATGATAAGACCATTGAGAACGCCTAAATTGAAACCGCCGTTCGCTCCGCCATAGAATGAATAATCCAAAGCGACACCAGGTAAAATATTACCAGCCCAAGCTCCTGTTCTAAGTTTTGCTCTGATATTGTTATAAATACCGTTTGCCATTGTAACAGCTTGAGGAAAAGCTGGTTGACGAGTTGCAATTACTTCTTTCACTAATACAAGAGAATAGTTCGTACTAGTATTGGTACCACCCAAAGCGTTACTATGTATTGAATGGAACCAATTAACATTATTAGAATTAGCAACGGTGTAACGAGCTGAAAGCGATGGCTCATTACTATCATTGGGATATTCATTTGTATTCCGGGTAAGTATTACTGTTGCACCGCGATTTTCAAGCAATGGTTTCAATAATAGAGCTTTTGCAAAATTGCCATCAGATTCCCAAAAAGGAATATCAACAAAGACAGGAGGTCTGTCATTACTGCTATGACCACCATGCCCCGGATCGATACAAATCTTTAATCCGTTGAGATTATTCGGTGGCTGCGCAAATGAAATCGAAACTAATAGAATGCTGAACAATAAAATAAACGATCGTTTCATGTTATTTTCCCTCCTCATACGTCAGGAGTAATAATTCTCCTGAAGCAGTGCTCACAATTATCTTATTCTCAACCGGTGACACGCTGGGAAACATTTCAATCTGAGAGATAGTATTCGTTAAATTAATTCTAGTTTTGCCGTCAACTGAAACTGCGATGATTTCAGAACCGGTAATAAATTTCCCATCATCAATGTCATCCATGCCAATGATCCATTTCCCATCTCGAGTCCATTGTGGGGAATTACATTTTCCGAGTCTAACAACCGCAGAACCGGTAATATCTGAAATGAATGCACCTCTGTCGATCTCAACTGCAGTGATATTCAATTTATTTGGCGACAACATTGGCCAAATATAGCTTCCATTGCTCAATGGGTCTAAGATTTTCTTAACACCATTGTCCAACACCGCAATTTTTGTTTCATCAATTCCCAGAATTTGAGTTGATGCATTCATTGTCGAACTGAATTTATTTTGCTTTGAAATTTTTTCCAGAGTAGTTGCTGTATTGATACAGTAAACCGGAGTTGAAATTGAATTACCGCGGTCCAAAACAGTCTTTGAAAGAGTTTGCAGGTCACATTCTACAATTTCTTGAACTCGTGTACTTTGGTCACCTTCAATAGTAGATCTTCGGTATGCGATTTTTTTTCCATCATCACTGATGGCAAAATTAAAACCGGAATTTCTATCGGTGGTGATCACTTTGAGTAATTTTGTGGAAAGAGAAAATTGCCATATTCCGTTGTATTCAAAGTTAGTGATAAAAATTTCTTTACCATTGGGAGAAAATACCGGATTACTCCATCGTTCATTGGAGTTGACAGGTAAATTTTCAACAGAACCAATTTTTATTTGACCAAACACCATTGAGATCAAAGAAAGATTCAAAAAAATATATTTTTTCATATTAGCCTCATTCATGAAGGATCAACCACTATTTAAGAAGAATCATTTTACGAGATTGCATAAACTCTCCTGCAGTCAGAGAATAATAGTATATACCGCTTGGTAAATTAATTGCGTCAAATACGACTGTGTATTCGCCAGCGGATTTTAATTCGTTAAGCACAACCATCAATTCTCTTCCCAATATATCGAAAATTTTAATCGATACTTTTACCTGTTTTGTTATACTAAATGGAATCACTGTTGTGGGATTAAATGGATTCGGATAATTCTGTCCCAGAGAAAATTCACTCGGATGAATTACCCTATTGTTTTGAACTCCGTTCATAACAGCATCAAGCTGCATATCATCAAAGAAAATTGAACCCTCGGTAGAAACGGAACTGTCTTGCACAACTGAAAGTGAAATCATTTTTTTCGAAGGTCCTGAAATTGATATCAACGGAATTGAAATAAACTTCCATCCTCGCCAGTGTATTCTTCCAAGGTCGATGATTTGATTATTTGGAGAAAATTGCAATTTTAATTTATGGAAATTCATATCCCCATACACCCACATCCCTAATGAAGAATATGCATCGATCAACGGCATCGATGCAACCGGAATATCAGCAACTCCATTTGAAGATCCTGAAAATTTATATGATAACTTTCCGGCAGTTGTTCCATTCATCTTCTTTTCAGAGGAAAAATAAAATTTTGAAAATGCGGTATCAATACCAATAGAACCCGCAGATTGGTTCGGTTGACCCCATCCTCTACCGTTGCTTTCAAATTGATCAAGAATTATTCCAGCTGTAGTGTGCTGATACGGTTCAGTTTTAAATTGTATCAC
>CAYPEM010000003.1:19683-79164 GCA_964409765.1 uncultured Chitinophagaceae bacterium | reverse complement strand
ATCTTTGGTCCCATTGTATCGATCGGAACAGTTGTAAATATGACCACATATGGAGACGGGCCTAAAGATTTTTTCAATGCGATATTTTTAGCGGCAGTATCGATCTTGATCGTATATCCAGTATTCCATGCAAGGTTTGCAGACGGCTTAAATGTCAAGATAGTATTATCGCTATTATATGACTTTGTACCTGAAACATTTGGTTGTATTGAAAATGCTGCATTGGTAGAATTGATATCCATCGGTGTATTGAATTGCACGGTAATTTCTTTATACACAGGTATTGGTTTCATACCAGAATGGGATACTGTAATGATCTTTGGTTGGATGGTATCAGCAGCGGTGATCATATTCATAAACTGAGTCCAGTTCCAATATTGTCCCGGATCAGTATGAGAATTACATTGAGGATCAAAACCTTGTCCTGTGGAGTTGACCCAATTTACCCACGCAGTAGTTCTTTTCTCATCGTGTCCAATAATATGATATCGATCTTTTGGAATGTTATATTTTTCACATAAATATGCAACTAATCGTGATGACGCTTGATACATTTCAGGTGTAAACCAGGCGGGGTTACTAACATATCCTTCGTGTTCTATTCCAAAGGTATAACGATTCCAGCATACAGCATGCCAAGCCCAATTCTTTTCTTCAACCATTTGAGTAATTTCTCCAGCAGGTGCATTACTATATGGTGATGAGGATACATCAGGTTTTCCATTGACACAATAGTGTATACTTACCGTTCTGCCGTCATTTAATGTTTGGAAATATGAAACAACTCCTTCATAAGTTGCTTCCATATCGTGAATAACTACAAATTGTTTTGGATTACCAGTCGTATAATAATAATCTGCTTTCCCAGCTCTCCAGATCGCCAGTGGATAATCAGGTGTTGACTTTGAATTTTCAGGAGAGGCTTGCTGCTTTAATTCTGTTTGATTTCGAAGTTCCAATAATTCGGGAAGTAAATTTTCCAGATGAATATTCCGTTTGGGAAGTTTTATACCGTATAATGAATATCCTTCCGATAAAAACTGAAAAGCTTTGTAAGAGATCTGCAATGCAAGATCTTTATGTGGTATTCCGCTGAACTGTGCCATTGCATGATACCAACTCTCTAACTCTGACCGATCCAAAGTTCCTGATGGATCTAATTGTACAAAAATGCTATTCAATAGAGCTGCTGCAGCTCGAACATTTTCCAATGGATTCTCTTTGACCTCATTTACACTTTTTTGAATCAACTTTGACGCAGCAGTTACTTGGTATCCGAAATAAGAATTGTTCCATAATCCCATTACACCGTACACACGCGGCATTCCTGAACACTGTGAGACAGTGTCGTCTATTTCCCATTTCATATGGGTCCAACGTGTCTGTGTAAAAGAGATTCCACGTAGAATGTCAGCAGGAATATCAAACTCACTTCCGGCTTGTTCAAAATACTTGTCATACAGATCTCTCTGCATCTCATGCAATTCCACACGAACTTGATCCTGTGAAAAAATCAAACCAGTACAGAAATGCAGAAAAAGAATAAATTTTTTCATTGAGAATTTCCGTCCTATCGTTTTTGTTCTGAAGCAATTTTCGTTCGATTTTGATCGACAATTCCGCCGCGCTGAGTCAAAGCAAAAACAACTACATTCAAACCAAACTGCAATTGACGCGTATTATCGTACGGTCCACCGGCAGCAGAGGGAAGATATTTCCAATATCCCCAGGCAAAGTTATATCCTCGATTCGAAATAAGTGCTACCATTCTACCGTTGATGAAAATTGCCTCTACAAACGGATAGACTTCTTTTATTTCCCGAACACGCCTGTCGTACCGAACCAGGTCTTCACCAGATGGAGGACCATTAAAGTTTTCCCAAACTGAATACATAGGATGAGTGTTCGGTACTCTTTCAAAAACAGCATCATACCCAAGTGCATCCTTTAGCATTTGTCGCGCGGTGATATTGAACGCTCCTGGTTGATATGCATTTCCATCATCTACAAAAATGAAACCACCATTACGCAAATAATTTCCTAGATTTTTAGCCTCTTCCTTGGTGTATTTCACCGCTGCCTGAAAACCCATCATATATATGAATGGAACGGTCGTCAGTTCCTTTGAATCCAATCGAATGGTACCACGAATTGAAACACGCAGTTTTGTGCTATCATTCGCATAATGTGCCAAACTCGGTAATGCTTGTGGAACACAATTCCACGATGGCTGACCATCAACCACATCCCAGCCGGTTGCAGGAGATTTTTCTAACTTTGTTGAACTGTATTCCAATTGATAGATATTGAGAAATCCTCGAATATCTTTTTTATTTTTTGGGTTGACTTCAATAAATCCGTCAAATCGATCCTCAAAATTTTCAGATGAAATTAAATTATCTCTCATTGCTGAAAGACCACTGCCTCCGCCGCCTCTAGTGTTTTCAACATCGCTTGCAAAATTTGGTCCCCAGTCTTTTCCATCTCCCGGACCTGCACCCCATCCGCCGGCTCCTCCTACACCAAAACTTCTTCCATAACTGGTTGCACCACCAGGAACGCCCCATCCTAAATCTGATGCACCACTGGATGCAGTCAATGCACCAAAGAAAACACTTCCTTCTCCTGCTCGGCTGCCTGATGTTGGTGCAGCCGGTGAATTATTTACCGGAGCGTTAGAAACCGGTGCCTCTGCACGAGAAAATACGATCTGCCGAGCTGATGTCTGGGGTGAATAATCGACACTCTTTGCAAGGTCGAATGATTTTACAAATCTCGGAGGTTGAGCTTCAAACTTTACCGGAGGTTTCAGAAATTCATACGTATTCAATTCAACCGAAACAATTCGCTCTCCTTTTTCACCACCTGCTAAAAGAATTATTAAACCAACGATGAGATGAACTAGACCCGAAACAATGATCCCGTACAACCCGAACTTTCTGTATGAATGAAGTTTTTGGGCTAGTGTCATTGATTCTTTTCCGATTCAATCCATCGCTTATGCTGCTCAGCAAAGAATACTACCATTTGAGCATTAGTGGTTTTCGAATATTTTTCAATGATCTTATTGAACATATCCAGCGCTTTTTTCTTATCACCAAGTTCGGAATAAGCCGATGCAATATTCGCTTCACTCGCATATCGCACATCAGCATCCGGATATTTTTGAATCACCTCTTCAAGCATAGGTATAGCTTGTTTAAAATTCTGAGTATCAAAAAAGACCATCGCCTTGGTATAGGCTTGGAATGAATTAATCTGATCTAATTCATGCACAAGATTTTTTGCTTCCTCAGATCGTGCATAGCTGGGGTATTTTTCAACGATGACTTGATAGGCATTCTTTGCTTTTTCGTATTCTTTATTGTTGTAATAGTAGTCTCCGATGCTGAATTGAGCATCTCCCGCTTGGACACTAGTTGGGTATTTTTGAACAAATCGTTCAAATGTTTCTACCATCTTCACTGTATCACCTATACGATAAAAACACCAAGCTTTATTGTACGCTGCAGTTACCGCATATTCTGATTTTGAGAACTCTCTGGATGTACGATCATATTCCTGTATTGCCATATCGAATTTCTGCGCATTGTAATATGTCTCAGCAATCTCATATTGCAATTGTGCATTTTTAATGCTTGACGGAAATTTTTTAATATATTCCCGCTTCAACGCAATACCCTCATCAATTCTTCCGATAACGATCAACGAAGTTGAACGATTTAACAAAGCCTCTTCTGATCTAGGATCATCAGGATATTTCTGCAAATATTTTCCATATAATTTTTCTGCAAAAACATATCCCTGTCCTTCGTAAAACAAAGACGTTGTCTGCCAAAAGATATCTTTGATGTAGGGATGATGTCCAAGTGTGTCTGCTGCTTTCAACAATATTTCCACCACTTTATCAAGATTCGTTAAGTTTCCATAGGCGTTTGCGAGTGCCCCATACGCTTTTGCGCGAGAATTATCATCAGCACTGTCGGATTGAACCACCTTCGTTCCAAATTCAACAACTTTGTTATAGTCGTTCAATTGAACATATAATTCGGTCAACGCTGAAAGATATTTCACTTTGACTATTTGAGAATTGACTTGGGCCAGCAACGATGTGATCCTATCCACTGCTTCTTTTCTTTTTCCCAGGCCGATATATGACAGCGCCAGTTTTTCATTTGCCGCTGGTACAGATGCTGAAAAGTTTTCAGAGAATTGCTGCTGCGATAAACAATATTCAAGATCAACGACCGCTTCAGAATATTTTTTAGTCTGCTGATATAATGACCCGCGCGCAAATCGTGCTTGGAGTTTGGCGTTAATGACAACAGAAGAATCATTCAATACGATCGACATTTCTTCAACTGCTTTATCAAATTTCCCGGTTGCAGCCAATAGTTCACCATAGGTCAAATGTGCATACGGTTTGAACTGTGAAGAATCGGGTAACTGCCGGATCACATCAGAAATAAATGCTTCGCCTTCCGAGAATTTACTTTGCGTGGAATAGATCTTTGTGATACGCCCAAATGCAAATGGGTAGAATTGGGACACTGACGGAACATTTTTAAGATAGATCAATGCACTGTCATTATTTGCAGAATAAAAATATGACATACCGCAAAAATAATAGATCTCCCCAAGAAGGTCTTCATCAATAATAGAATTTGTCAGATCGTTATATTCCACAATAGCGATCGTGTATTTTTTCTCATCATAATAGGTCTTCGCATATTGCATTTTTGCATGAGGAAATTCTTCTGACGATGGATAGTTATCAATCACCGTTCGATAGTTTTCGCGGGCCATTTCAAAGTTTTTCATGGTGAGAAATGCATTACCACGTAATATCGTAGCTTTTGACGAAAAATCACTGCCGGAATGATTAGCGAGAAACGAATCGACTGCAACAATAACTAAATCACTCTTTTTTGCGACGTTATAATTCAACACTGAAAAGAATCGTGCATTCTCCAACGAAAACTCAGCCTGTTCGGCAAATTCATTGTAGGCTTTAACATAAAAATCATATGCTTTTGCTGAAAGTTCAAATTCCTTCTGATCTTGATATGTTCGTGCGATTTTGTATTGCATTCTTGCCTGCAATATTTTGTTTTGGAAATTATCATCGATTGCTTTCCGATAGATAGCAACACACGCTTCCGTCCCCTGCACTCTTTGCATTAACTCTGCCCATTTGATATAGGAGATCTCAATCAACGAAGGCATGAGCGTATACGTTCGAATGATGTACTGATATCGAGCAACTGCAGAATCAACAACATTCATTCGTTCATACGCCTCAGCGATCTTGAACTCGCTTTTCGAAACAAGTTCCAGATTCGTATTATCCTCTTCCCGATTCGATGCGGCATCGAATATCTGCCGCTCACGATTTGCACGAAGCTCCATGTTCTGGAAATCTGTACGAGTGAACGATTCAGGTTTGTATTCGCTCACTAATTTAGAAAAAGCGTCAACGGCACTCTTCCACTCATCTGCATCCAGCGCATTTTGACCGATCTGGTAAAGTGCCCGAACACGAAATAAACTTTGTTTGTATCTATCAGCTAGAAGTTGGAAAGTGATCGAAGAGCTGTCGTATTGTTTTTTGAAGCGAAATGCCCAACCAATATCATAATATGCCTGTTCTACTTTTTCATCAAAGGGATGTTCTGTAATGAGTTCACGGGCTGCAGTGATTGCACTGTCATAATCTTTTTTCTGAAGAAAGAGATCATAAATTTGAAAGCGTGAAAGGACAAGCAATTTCGGAGAATCTTTTCGCAGCAACGCAAACCGGAATGTGGATATTGCTGAATCGGTAAGACCAAGCGTTCGATAGGAATTTGCTTTTTGGTAGATCGAAGCAGATCGTACACCAACAGTGAGGTCTCCATTAAGCAGCGTGACACGAACACTGTCAGCGGTTAACAGATCACTTTCCGTATTGAGCACGATATCGTATTGTTCAATTGCTTTTGTGTAATTTCTTGCCGCAAAATAGTTCTGCCCTGCGACAAACGAGTCACGAAGTTCCTTTGCTGTTGGAATAAAATACGCAAGACTTCCGACAGCAACCAATATCGAAATGATGACCTGAAATGACATTCGGTATTTTCTAAAATACAAACGTAGTCAGCAGTCACTCATCAATTATTGACTACTGACTACGCTATAAGAGTACAGCGATTATTTCAACAACAACATTTTTCTTGTTTGAACAAACTGTCCTGCACGGATCTGATAAATATACATTCCGGTAGAGACTTGTCTGCCGTTACTATTCTTCCCATCCCATTGAATGTTGTATGCACCTGCATCATATCGTTCATTGACCAACATACGAACTTCTCTTCCAAGAATATCGTAGATCTTCAATTGAACGTTTTCAGAAAGTGGAAGTCCAAATCGTATTGTAGTCGTAGGATTGAATGGATTTGGATAATTCTGGCTCAATGAATAGTTATTAGGAATATTCGGCAATATTTCATGTTCTACTCCGGTAAGAACAGCTTCCTGAAGAATGATCGCATCCGCACGAACAATAAAACTGTCTTGTCGTGCCCGATTGATCAACGAATCCTTATAATACGCTGAAACAAGGTTTGTATCATTCTCTAAACGGATATATCCAGTGATCGCTCCGCTTCCATGACTGTCACCACTATTGTTTCGTAAGAATAATGCCGTACCCAAAAATACTCTGTCTGAACCACGACCATTTTGATTTACAGTGTCAATGATGACTGCACCACCAGCACCCTGGAAGATTTTATAGATAACTCGTGGTGATGAGTTTGAAGACCCGACTGGAACACGAGCATACACATTAAATGTATCTAACGATGGTCCACCGCCATCCAATATCGGTAATGATGGAAAATATTCAACATAGGATGCTTTGTTTTGTAATGCAGCATCTCCTTGCAAATGATAAATATATCCTAGCAGACTCGATCCACCGCTAGTTCCAGAACTGGTTGATTTCTGCCATTTTGTGATATTTGCAAGGTCCGGGAAGATCACAGGATTCTGCGGGAATTGATACGCCGACTGCACATTATCTTCTTCGAGAATTTGACCAGTACCGACTCCATTTCCAGTCACCGGAATTGTGAAAGGATTTTTTGTTGTATCATTTGTGTACACACGAATTGTAGTATTGAGATTATTGGCTATTGTGTCAGGAGTAAATGCCAGAGAGATTTTTTGTGAACCATTGATAGCAGCAAGTAAAAATGGTACTGGCGGTAAGTTAACAAATGAATAATATCGATTGTTAGCAATGACGATACTATCAATCCGTAATGCAGTTTCACCGCCACTGTTTATTTCAAGATCGAGTTTATAATTATTTGCTAAACTTCGTTCTGCTGGATAAATGGAAACATTGTTAAAATTCAATTGTGGTGACGCTGCAATGGTTGCACCAGTTGGAATTTTTCTGATCCGCAGAAGATCTGCACGAAGCACTGCTTGTGTCGCAACCGTACGATAAATTTTTACACTAACCCAATCACCCTGCGTTAAAAAAATAGGTTTATTGGCAAACGCATAAAAGAACGGTGGTGTGACAAGTCCGCTTTGATTATATGCTGTAAAAATGGTGTCGGTTGTAAAAGGCGGAATGATCGTTACCTGAGCATTGTTTTCGGAATTACTGGTAAATGGAATTGCGCCATGTTCAATGAAATAATATCCCGATGAACCAAGTACTCCATTAACAGAATCCGGTAATTGAAAACGGTATTCCGTTGAAGCAACAGCATCAAAAGAAAATGTCCCTTGTAAATTACCGCCGGCTATTGGATATGGGAATGATGAAATACCTGTTTGACTAGCAGCCCAGGTTCCAAGCCGGACAATTTGAGGACGTTTCGGATCGCCAAGTTTATCGAATGGAGCGTTATAACTTGGTTCGTTAATGATACTTGAATTCAAAATAAAATTATAATTGATACCATTACCACTGATCGGTATCGTCGCTTTTACTTCTGCAGAATCATTACTTTCTATGATCAACGTATCAACAACGGTTTCTTCCTGGAATGGTCTGAAACCGACAACAAGACTTGCTTTCCCTCCGGGAGGAATGATCAATGGAAACGATGCATTATCAGGTAATTTAATATCCCATCGATTCGGAAGGAATGAAGCACGTACAATGTTCACTTGCAATGGTGCTGAACCAAGATTGAATAATGGAAGTTGTTTATAGGTGATCGTACCCAACGGGGCATCAAGCCAATTTTCACCAACACGAACAGAATCAAAACCATCACGGGTCCTTCTTCCAAATTCGAGATCGGCACCGACAGCTGTACTTTTCAAAATCCTTATTGCATCTGCTCTCATAATACCGGATCCTGAAAGTGAATCCGCACCAACAGTAATTTTGTAATTTGCAACTGTCAATTCATCGATCATTAAAGGAACCCATGAACCTATCGCAACGCTGGCATTCGTAATGCTTGAACGACGTAAATCGTGCCGCACTGAATCCTGAATCACAGTACTAAATTCATTTTGGATAGTATAATAAACATTCGATGCATTGTTCGCCGCCTGGAGAACATAATTATAAATTATGAAAGAACCGGATTTTCCAGGAGGAACGGTCACAGTCCATGTGGCAGACCTTCCGGCAATAATTTCGCCACCAAGCTGAGAGGTTTGACGATAACCTCCGCCATATCCACTTGCACTTGCACCAGTCCACCAAGGACCAACTTCATTATATTCCGGCGAGATGGTTGTTGTTCCCGGACTACCTGCAGCCGATGTGGGGGAATTTGGAGTATTATCGACAGTAAAATAATTTGCAGGATCGAGCTTTTGCTGTGCATGTGTTTGAACTGCACAACAACACAATACTGCAAACACAAAACTAATCTTGTAGAATAATTTCATAATGCACTCCTTTAATGATGATTGAATGAAAATTTATTTTTTAATGACAATTCGGATAATACTAGTCGGTTTGCCGATAAATTGAATATTATCAACAGTGTAACCGTTTGGAAATATTTTATAAAAAATTACCGCGCTATCTTTACCACCTGGTTGAACTTCGCCTGAGACATCTACCCACAGAGGTGAGGTAGGTCTTCCTTTTGGACTCAATTGTGTTGTATCGCCTGCACTCCATACTTCCCAATCCCGCAAATTTGCTTTTATTCTATCTGTTCCATATTTAATGGTATCATATGCCCACGCCAGCGTCACACGTTTTTGACTTCCCACGCTATCAACTTTGGTTGTTAAGTTAATAATATCAGGAACTCTCCCGTCGTGAGTATTTGGTTTAATAGCTCTCCCGGAATCACAACCTACCAAAAGAAATATTCCCAACATCAAAACAGTATATAATTTTAGAATCATATAATTACTTTAATGGTAATGAAAGACTTAATAACGGTTTGTGTGGTGAGTCAACAGCCTGAATCACCAATACATGGTCTGCTTCTACCGATGAAAAAAGGGATTGCCCTTCATCTTCGGTAAAATATATTATATCAAAGATATTTGAAACCCACACAACAGCAGAAATGATCAGGAATAAGTCGCGTCGATTTTTATCCTGTTTCAATTGGGTATGTGCTCCGCGCATACTGCTATAGATCAGATCTGCATTTTCCCAGGTTGTTGCATTTGCATATTGAAATTCCAGCGCATCTAACCGTTCATTTCGAGCAATGAAATTATTGTGAGAAATTCCTGCGGTTAATGCGGAGCCGAACGCAAGCAAAGTAAAACCAACCCCTTTGTACGTATGTCCAAGCATCGTTTGTCCGGAACCCGGAAGAATACAAGAGTAGATCAAAGCAGTAGTTTGACGTGAAGACATTTCCGTTGATGTTGATTGTAATGATAATGTTGTTGCAGTATTTCCGGTATCATTTAAAAATGAAGCAAATAATAGATTGACATATTTGGGTCTCTCTCCCGCATTCAATACTTGGAGACAAACGAAAAGGAAGACAATGATGACGGATAAAAATTTATTTTTCATGATTTGCCGAAGCAAGTGCATAATAGAATATGTTCGATAGAAATTCGCGTTGTTTGGTAAAATCTTTTCCTGATCTGATCTCCGATGTTCCGAATTCTCCCCACGCTATAGAATAGCCTCTATTTGATATTACTGATACAAGTCGATTATTGAAATAAATCCCGGAGAGAAAATCATTCATCTCTCTTCCCTCAATATCCTGCAGCTCGGGGTCAACCGGCGGTAGAATTTCAATTCGTTTCCACACATTATAAATTGGATGATCGGATGGAACTCTCCCCGTGGTAACATTCCCGCCAAGCTGGTTCGATACTTCAGTCAGGAAATTATTAACTGTTTGATAATTTTCGCTCTGTTGAGTAGTGGATCGTTCGTCTGCAATAATAAATCCGCCTCGTTTGATAAATTCTGCTGTTATTTTTTCTTGATCAGAAGAGAACTTCATTTGCCCTTCATCTGCAATGATCATTAAAACATTTGATGATTGAAGGTCCGATGCAGTAATAGAGGTTTTTATAAATGAAGTTTTAAAATTGGTAAATTCAGACAGATATTGATCAAGGGGTTTCATCAATTTATCAGCCGGTATAACATTTGTTGTTTTCACCGCGATCTTTAAGTCACCCATTGGGCGAGCTGATGGCTCCAATTGTTTTATGGCATTCTTGTTCCGCAAAGAATCTCGTGCCGCCAACAGAGCAGCAGAATTTTTTGGAGATTCATATTTGGTCTTCCGAAAATAAAATTTCAATGTCGTATATTCCGATGGCTGATTATTCTCATCATACCCAAGAATGAAATCTTTGATGGTTACTTTCAATTGATCAACTTCATCGGCGATCGGATCTAACACGATCAACCCATCACGGACATCTCCGCGAAATACCGGTTTCCCGAGATAATGAACCGAACGACGAACGATACCCATTCTACTTTCAAAGACGTCATCATCTATTCCCGATGTACCTTTTCTTTTCTTAAAATATGCTTCCAAACTTTGATACCGACTGTTCTTTTCTTCACGTCCGTAACTATTCAGTTCATCGCCTCTATCTGTTTTTAGAAAAATATTTTCAGGATCAAGATTGATCTTTCCGCCGGCATAATTATAGATCGTAATCTTAAAGACGGTAAACCGATTTGGAGTATATCCAAGTTCAGGATCGATCCAATTTCCGTAAGTGAAAGGGTTCGTAGAAAATTCTTGTGATTGTGATTGATCCGGAAATTCATACGTATTCAAATGATAATCAGTCAAATACTTTATTTCAATCTTATAATCCTTCGCATCAAAAATGATCGTTTGTTTATCTTCACCTAATCGATAGCTTGGATCATTCTGAGACATCAACAATTCAACATCGGGAACCAGAGTGTATTCAATTCGTTCCGGAGGAAATACGATGTACTGATATACACTATCACATCCAAACAATAGGGTTGTCATTAAGAAGATCACTATGGATTGAATGAATTTCAAAAGCTAATATCCCGCAAAAATGGTAAAATAGATCAATGAAAATTGTGTATTCTTCAATCGATCTTCAAATCGTTGATATTCGATATTCGTTAATTTGAAACCAAAATCGATGACAATATTGTATCCGCTATATTGTGTTTTATTGGTCAACGAAACAGCATTTGTTGAAGAATTAAAATCTTCGAATCCGCTTTGCAGGTTCCTATTCTTCAACAGAAAAGCATCTGTAAGGCCAAAAAATTTAGTTCCTTGAACACCAAAATGCAGTTCGGTATTTTCAGTAAGTTTATAATCAAGACGCAAAATCGGTATGAGAGTTTGAGTATTGGTTAAAATCCCGGTTGCAGTTTCACCATTATCATACGTTGATTGAAAAACAACTTTTAATGTTCTGATCTTAAATTGAGGACGTACTCGAATTGTATTCGACAAGAATGAGTAGGTATAATCAATTTTATTAACTAACGCCATTGATGTGATTGAACCTTCAAATTGTTCGTCTACTAGTTGTCCAAATTCCACCTCTTCCAGAGTAGGAGTGCCAACAGTGTAACGGTCATTCAATTCAAAGCGGACATTGTTTTCAATATTGAAGTTTGGTATTTGCGTATATTTTGTACCAAGATAGAGGATATGCGAAAGGCTATTTCGATATAATAAAGCATCCCTGACGTACGATGGCGTAGGATCTGCCTGGATCGTACCGGCAAACTGAAATCCATCATTGGTCAGATTATCCCGAACTCGTTTCATCGTATAATACAAATCTAACGCTCCAAACCGTGGCGTTGCAATTCCATACGTTGCTTTGAAATAATTGACATTATTATTTCCGCCGCGGGCAATTCCCGATTCTCGGATCATTCCTGCACCGAGTGAGAAATTTTTCAAAGCTTCAAATGAAGCAAAATAATGATATCCGTCAATATCCGGCGCGTAGGGATAATCAGGATAGATATCATTTTCCTGATTGTCGATCACTGAGTTATTATTCCAATCATCACCCGCCTCGAATGATGGCGGATCACTATAATAGGTCATAAAATCTTCGGTATAATCTGGCAGACCATTTGAATTTCGATCATCATCAGGAATTCCGTCGCGATCTTTGTCTTTACCCGGAAAAATTCCGGTATCTGGTTTCCGAATGATATCGCTTAGCCCTGTCAACTCATTGTTGTTTTGACGGTACCCTAAATTGTAAGGATTGATATCATTATTGGAATTCAAGACATCGATATTTCGAATGAATGCCCCGCTGGATTTAGCGTTATAGAAATAGAATCCATCCTCCCATCGGTCATTGTCGTCATTGTCATCAACTAATGAAAAATATGCACTTCCAGGCAACAATTGATCTGGTCGGATTTTATTTGGATCATCGACCGTATAACCATATTGATCCGGAGGTGTATATGTGATTGTTCCTGAAGCACCCGGTATGCTGTAATAACTATTCTCCATCATATACACATCGAGAGCTGTTCCATACCATGGTTCAATTCGGTATCTCTCACCACCTAGTGTCAGTCTACCGATCTGTTTAGTTCCACGAATAAAGAACGCATTTCCTTTTAACTCAGAATATGGAGCGGCAAGCAATGGATATTTCCGATAGGCAGTGCTCGTATTATACTCTCCTTCAAGCTCAAATCCATTCCACTGGAATTTGAAATTCATTCCATACACCGACATACCGGTGTTGAGACCATAGGTATAAGTCACCCATTTTTTATTTGAAGCATCCTGCACATTACCGTTAGCACGTTCTACGGTGAAGAAATGAGTTGGTCTTCCCTGTATGACAGGATCATAATGATTCTGGAACAGATTGAGTCGTTCCGTAGGATATTCATCTCGCTGCAAAACCCAATCCTGAGCCGCATCAACCGCATAATCATTCGATAATAATAGCTGGAACGAAACCGAATTAACATAGAATGGTATGACGAATGCATAGACGAGTGTATTGCCGCCGCGAACACTAACGGGATACTTTGGCGGATTGGCATTTCCCCATCCTCTAAGATATGCTTGATAATAAGAATCATTGTATGGAATTGTTCCATAGATAGGATCTTCATATGACCCTGCACCTGCTGTATAAAAATCTTCACTGATCGAAAAATTATCCGTTGTTTCAGTCCGGCGAAAAACCCAATATTGAATCGGATTATTGATATCGGTTTTGAATTGATTTGGGATCGTTTTATTGATATTGATCGTCGGGTGTTCTGCACCATTGATAAACACTTTCGGCACGCCATATAAAACAGGACCGGAAAGATCGTTCGGTGAGTCATCACGCACACGGACAAAAATTATTCTAGGGATGGCATTGGTCACATCACCTTTTGTCGAACTTGCATTACTGTTGATT
The DNA here is from genome assembly GCA_964409765.1 of uncultured Chitinophagaceae bacterium. GTDB lineage: Bacteria > Bacteroidota > Ignavibacteria > UBA10030 > UBA8401 > UBA8401. The sequence goes on along the minus strand of CAYPEM010000003.1, from coordinate 65,292 downwards.
GTACTGTGGCGTTGATGCTGATTAACGTACGTTGCACCTAAAGTGAGAACATCACCAAGATCTGTTTCAACGTGACCTCCAAACATATAGGCTGACCATTCACGCGGATGAGAAATAGAATTTGGCAGCGAAGACGCATCAAATCGTATGCGCACTGGATCGGAAATTCTCGATGCGACCACCGACCCGCGATATTTTGATGTTGCAGCATCCCAACGAATACCATTGAACCGTGCTTTGTCAAACGTCAACGATGTAAATTTTGTTCTGATAGCTTCTCCCAACATAATCCGAGAAGCAAAACCACCGTATTGATCGTTACCAATTAAAAGATTGTTGAACCACAAATTATAATATTTCGATTTTTGGACATTGCTCCCGCCGACACGAGGATCGATGAATTGACTTTGAGATTCACCAAGTTCATACACCGAAAGCCCGTCAACTAAAAAATTCCCGAAATTATCATAGATCTTCCGCTTATTGAACTGAACACTATAGTTCTCATAATTTCTGCCGGAATAATTCGCATAACCCTCATTCCCTTTAATCTCATCGCGACTGATGAATTGAGACTGAACTGGTAGAGAAACTCCAATTATGCAAATGAATAATAATCCTATGTTTTGAAAGTACCGCATCTTAAAATTCATACCCTAAAGAGATAGATGAAATTCCGCCAACGTGTTGGATGAACGCCTGATATGAGTAAGAATAGTCGATCATAAACTGATCGATCTTCAAACCAAATCCTCCGTTATACTCCCCTTGAGAATCTTTGACTGTAATTCTCCCGCCGCCAAATCGAATTAAAAAATTACTTTCTATTCCGGCAAAAGAAGTCCGCAAGGCATTGATCTCAGTGCCAAATGTAACTTTCAATTCACTATTTTTAATAGTTACACCGCTTAAAATAGTATAATTGAATTTTCGAGAAACGTATGCACCTCCAACATTTATTTCCATGGGAAGTATAGCATCTGACGAACCATTGCTTGCTACCGATGGCTGTGTAAGATTTATCACTGAGCATCCTATTTGCAGATCATTCTCTTCAAAGATATCCTGAAGCAAATATGTCGCTCCGATATCAAACGTTAAACCGGTGAATGACAGTGCAGGTTCTGGAACTGCATTTTCGCCTTGCGGGGATTCAGCACTCCATCGAAGAATTTTCAGGTTCGCGCCAAGAGAAAGATTCTCATCAAACATCCGTGTTGCAAACGTTCCGACAAAAGTTTGTTCATTCCAAAAATCAGGTGCGAATTGGGAAACCGCAATTCCAATTACGCCAATTTGTCCGAGTGAATAAGCGCCTCCAGCATTCAACACATTCATATTAGCATCACTTATCTCAGGATAGAGGTTGGCATAATTTGTAAAGATATTTCCTGATGATGTAAATCCGATAGCAGCAGGATTGTAGAATACCAACGACGCATCGGATGTCAGCGCTGTTACTGCACGGCCAAGAGCTGTTGCTTTTGAATGGTAACCCTTATCCACAAATGCTTGTGAGAAGAGCTGCGAAGAAAGCAGAATGAAGAAACAATATTGTCTAAAAGTTTTCACAATTCATTAATATGATACAGTGATTGTTTTTGTTACAAACTGACCGCCATTATCAACATCAAGCGAGACTTGCAGGATATAAACCCCGGGCAGAACATACTTACCATTATCGTCTTTTCCATCCCACGTAAATGCTTTACCGCCAATCCGCGGATCGCCAAAGAATGGATTCACGCCGGTCATTTGATCGACAAGAGTTTTGATCTTCCGTCCCGTCAGATCGTAAATTTTAATCCGCAATGGTTTTGGTTTTTCAATTTTCGTCACCGCAAAATCGATCACAATTAAATCATTCTTTCCATCACCATTAGGTGTAAACGGATTTGGGCTTATAATAATCTCATCAATCGGATTTTTTGGAACACCTGCTGTTGTCACGGTCCAGCCATCACCATTTTGAGTGTTTTGTGGATCGACACGTTGAGGATTCCAAGAGGCCGATTTACTTACAAGAATAGCAGGAAAACTGGCTGCTTCTACGAGTTTTGTAGAAAAAACAATATCTATAGATTCCGATGCAGCAATTGTTTGTGGAAAGTCAATGGTCATGATATTAGGCGACGGAGAAAACCTGTAAGGAACGGTTGCTCCATCTACCCTGACACTTCGAACATTCGATGGTCCAGGAGTCGATATCTTAATTGTATCGATCCCAAGTGACGTAGAAGAAAAATGTGTTTTAATAGAATAGGTCAATACACCGGGAATAAGAACCGGTATATCATTTGGCGTGATAATCGCAATAGTTGAATCCGCGATCAATGAATTTTGATACGTAAATTTCAGAGCATTTACTTTAGGAGAAAATAAGTTGACTGTTCCGAGTGTCAACCGATACTGAAAATATTTTCTTGGCTCCGATACAAATAATTGAGCTCCTTTGGCAGCTGCTTGTGTAGAACGGAAAATCACGGGTGAAGACCATGGTGACCAGAATAAACTATCAAAGGTTCTTTTTGAACCTGTTCGCATTTCAACCGAGACTGTCGTTCCTGGCGTAATTTCTGCATCAATATAAACATTGGCAAAGTTTGCCGGTAGAATTCCGGTAGAGTCGATTTTAGATACATACGCTCCTTCTACGACATATCCTTCTCCAAAGACTTGTATTTCAGAAATATTCGTATAATCCGTTGTTGCCATTCTATCCAATTCAAATGTAATGTATTGAATAGGGTCAGGCTCCAGAAGTTTTTCACTGTGACGGGCAGAATCAAAATTATCAAAAACTTGACGGACACGAGACATTCTATTTGAATCTATACCGGTGTAATATGAAAATGCAAGAGGCCTCGTCGGGTATCCAGCGATCACTTGGTTTCCAAGATGGACAACAACAATACTATCGACTTTCCTGACAACTCGAAGATCAATTTTTATCTGTGATCCAACGTTATTTGGCGGCGGAAAACTGACTATTGAAAAAAAATTGTTGTCGTGAAGATTATCAGCGTTCATCTTGATGGTATCTGGTTTTGTTTCACCATCGATAGTCTTTGTCGGAAAATCACCGGCAAAATAGGTCTTCATTTTTGAACCTAATGCAAGGTTCTTCGTTTTACCGGGAGCAAGAATGATACTTCCAGGTTCTGTTTTCAGATCAATATCAAACGTTAATGTCGCATCCTTCTTCGAAGTATCCGAATATGATTGGGAAAAGACCAATGAATCCACAAAAATTACAGAATAACTTTTTGCTGGAATGGAGAGCAGAAGAAACAACAAACCGAAAAATTTCATCATGCGGAGTAACAAAAACGGATAAGATTGTATGGAAGATTTACTTGAATCAAAAAAATATAAATTCAAAATGGTTGAAAAGCAATTTTTAAATAATATAATACTACTCATTATTTTTCCCTTCCAACACCACAACAAACTCTCCTTTAATGGTTCGTGTAGAAAAATCATTCACAACGTCTGAAAGTTTGCCTCTAATGATCTCTTCGTAAATTTTTGTCATTTCTCTTCCTACGACAACTTTTCTATCTCCGCAGTGTTCTAAAAGTTCTTGCAGCGTTTTGAGAATTCGATGCGGTGATTCATACAACACAATGGTCCGTTCTTCATTTTTTAATCGTTCGAGTTTTGTTCTTCTTCCTTTTTTATGCGGCAGAAATCCTTCGAACACAAATTCGTGTGTTGCCATACCACTTGCAACGAGCACAGGAACAAATGCTGTCGGTCCCGGAAGCGGGATAATTTTTATTTCATTCTCAATTGCCGCCGTGATGATTGAAAATGCCGGATCGGAAATTCCCGGAGTCCCTGCATCCGAAACGATCGCGACTGCATCGCCGTTTTTGAGTCGTTGAATGATCTGTGGAACACGAACTTGTTCATTATGCGAATAGAAACTCAGGAGCGTTTTTTCAATATGATAATGATCCAATAAAAATTTTGTTGTTCGTGTATCCTCCGCCGCAATGACATCCACTTGTTTTAGTATATTCAACGCTCGAAGCGTGATGTCTTCGAGATTTCCGATCGGAGTCGGCACAACATATAACGCACCGCGTTGTATTTCTTCAGGCATCTACATTCCCCAATCACGAACATATCGAAAATCAATGTTCACTGTTCGGTGAGATATTTTTGCGATCAACGGTGGACGACGCTTAAATTGATTGATCTGGATTTTTCGACGAACAATAGCGATAAATGATTTTGAAAACCCCAATCCCTCAAGTTCTTCATCCGTTCGTCGTTCATCCACCATAGAATATAATAACCGATCTGCTTCACGATAACTGAATCCTAATTCACCTTCATCAGTTTGTCCATGCCACAGATCCGCAGTAGGTTTTTTCTGTATGATCTTTTTAGGAACACCGAGTTCTTCGGCAAGATCCCACACATGGGTTTTATAGAGATCGCCCAATGGATTGATCGCGCACGCCATATCACCGAATAAAGTTCCGTATCCGAGCATTGATTCGGTCTTATTTGATGTTCCGATAACCAACGCTTGTTCTTTTTGAGAAAGGTCATAGAGCACAATCATTCGCTGCCGTGCCATGATATTTCCTTTTCGAAGATTATCCGTGATCTTCTGTGAATCGAATAACGGTGTAACCATTGGAGTTATATCTACCACAACGCTTCGAATTCCTAAATCTTTAACGATAATTTCAGCATCAGCTTTGCTTTCGGGACTGCTGTTTTTATACGGCATCAATACGGCAAGAACGTTCTTCGCACCAAGCGCTTCAACGGCAAGGTACATCGAAACAGCAGAATCGACCCCACCTGAGAGACCGATCACTGCTTTGGTGAACCCGGCATTGTTCAATTCATCTTTGATAAACTGAACCAGCATTGAACGAACAGTGTTCATATTCAACGCCAGCGGGTCATCGATATTGTTCTCGTTTGATTCCATAAAAAAGTTTTTGAATTATGGTCTGAGAATTAAATAATTATAATTCACCAACACTTAATTCCTTGATTGCTTTGCGGATGATTCCTAATCCTTCTTTCAATTCTTCTTGATTGATTACAAGCGGGGTTCTGAATCTGATAGAACGATCTCCGCATCCGATGAGAATCAAACCCTCTTCGTAGGCTTTTGTAATTAACTGATTTCGGTTTTGTGAAGTATCGACATCAATTGCGCACATCAAACCTTTCCCACGGGCATTCGAAATAATTTTCGGGAATTCATTCTGCATCTCCTGGATTTCTTTGAGAAGAAATTCTCCCTGCACCTTAGCATTTTCTACCAACTTATCTTCATGAATGATCTCAAATATTCTTTTTGAACGGACCATATCGACAAGATTACCTCCGAAGGTTGAATTGATACGACTCGGTTTATTGAACACATTATCGAGGACATCATCAATTCGTTTGCTGGACATGAATCCGCAAATGTGAGTCTTTTTCCCGAACGACATCAGATCGGGCTTTACGAAATGTTCATGCGCCCACATTTTTCCGGTCAAACCGACACCGGTCTGCACTTCATCAAATATTAAAAGGATTTCACTCTCATCACAGATCGTACGCAACTGCTGCAGAAATTCTTTACGGAAATGATTATCCCCTCCTTCTGCCTGGATCGGTTCAATAATGATTGCTGCAATATCATCCGGATTGTTGATGATCGCTTCTTTAATCTGTTTGATCGCAGTTTTTTCTTCTTCGATCAACAACGATAAACTTTTTTGATCGAGCGGAAAATGGATCGCTGGATTATGAACACGAGGCCATTTGAACTTGGGGAAATAATTCGTCTTCGTCGGATCGGTGTTCGTTAATGACATTGTATATCCGCTGCGCCCATGGAATGAATGACGGAAGTGGATCACTTGATGTCCGCGTTCACTCGTATATCCTTTTGCAAAATTCTTCCGCACTTTCCAATCAAATGCTGTTTTCATTGCATTCTCGTTTGCAAGAGCACCGCCGTCAATAAAAAAGACATACGGTAAATACTCAGGTTGCGCTAGCGCTCCAAATGTTGCAACGAATTCAGCCATCTCAACCGAATAGACATCGGCATTCGAAGGTTTATTAACGGCAACATATCCGAGTTTTTCTAAAAAATCTGGAGTTGTCATCTTTGGATGATTCATTCCCAAAGCAGAAGATCCGAAGAATGAAAAAAAATCGAGAAATTTTTTGCCGTATCGTGAATCGTATATGTATGCACCTTGGCTTTTTTTCAAATCGATGACCATATCATAGCCATCGGCAAGCATATGACGTGACAATGTTTGATGAACTTCAGTCGGCGCTATCGTTACGGGTGTGAATACGGATGAATTTCCGTTGGATGAAACAGAGGTTTCTTTTGAATGGATTGTTGCTGCAGACATTGCTGTCTCCTTTCATACTTTTGGGTCAAAAATTGGTTTTAGTGATTCAAAAAAGTATGACGAGACTCAGTAGAATTCTTGATGCTCGTACATTGCCACGATGTACGGACGGCCATCTATTCCTTTCAGATATTTATATTTTTGTCTGCGAATGTGCATTGGTTTTAGTAACCTTGCCAAGTATATACTTGGCAAGGTATATTTTCATTTAATAATTATCAATTTGTGCACGTTGTAATTTTCCGGAATAGTCAATATAAATAGCCTTCCATTCCGTATAGAAATCGTACACTGTCCATCCACCTTCTCTGTGTCCATTTCCGGTCTTTTTCACACCGCCAAATGGAAGATGGGCTTCAGCCCCTATTGTTGCTGAGTTAATATACGTAATTCCGGCTTGAATGTCACGTATTGCTGTGAAAGCTTTGTTTACATTAGTCGTGAAAACAGATGATGACAATCCATATTCTGTGTTATTGAGAATTCGAATTGTTTCATCAAAATCTTTTGCGCGAATAACTGAAAGAACCGGTCCAAAGATCTCTTCTTTTGCAATTCTCATTTCAGGAGTAACGTCACCAAATATAGTCGGTTGATGGAACCATCCTTTTCCCAATGCTCCCTGTGTAGCAATCGAACCACCGGCAACAAGTTTTGCTCCCTCATTTTTTCCAATTTCTACATATTCTTGTACCGATTTACGCTGACTTTCGTTAACACACGGTCCAACTTGTGATTCAGCCAATAGACCATCACCCAATTTTAATTTGTTTGCACGATCTACCAACATTGACATGAACTTATCATATATCTTTTCTTCAAGTATCAATCTGCTTGTAGCTGTGCAGCGTTGTCCGGTTGTTCCGAATGCACCCCAAAGAACAGCTTCCAAAGCAAGATCAAGGTCAGCATCCGCTAGAACGATCTGTGCATTCTTACCTCCGAGTTCGAGTGATACTCGTTTTAATGTGTCTGCAGCATCTTTAGTGATCTGCTTACCAACACCAGTCGATCCTGTAAATGAAATCAGATCAACATCTGGATGACTAACGATTGCATTGCCCACTTCTCCTCCGCCTCCATGAACGATATTGACGACTCCTTCAGGTAGTCCTGCTTCCATCATGATTTCTACCAGCATCGCTGCAGTTTTTGGAGTATCGGTTGCGGGTTTAAACACACATGTATTTCCCGAAAGTATTGCCGGAAACATTTTCCATGTGGGAATTGCCATTGGAAAATTCCACGGTGTAATGATACCAGCAACACCGATTGGAACACGAACAGCCATGGCAAATTTATTAGGAAGCTCCGATGGAACGGTATTTCCAAACAATCGTCGTCCTTCTACTGAAGCATAATATGCAGTGTCGATACCTTCCTGAACATCTCCTCGAGTTTCAGCAAGGACTTTTCCCATCTCTCGAGTCATTTCGCGGGAGATGTCTTCTTTTCTTTTTACAAGCAGATCACCAATTGCACGCATAATATCACCCCGCTTCGGTGCGGGAACCAATCTCCACTTTTCAAAGGCAGCGCGAGCAGCTTTTACAGCTTCATTGACATCTTCTTTGCCTGATTTTGGGAATATCCCAACTATTTCTTCCCAGTTTGCAGGATTTCGATTCTCGAATGTTTTTCCTGATTTTGCATCAACCCATTTTCCATTGATAAGATTTTGAAATTTTTGTGCCATACGAAATTCCTTCTCGTTAATGTAATTTATTCTAGTCCGACTCTTTTGAAAATATGATCTACGTTACTTAAACTTTTCTTTGGATCAAAAGCTTCATCGAGATCGGCATCGTTCAACACCGCCGATATTTCAGAATCTGCCTTTAACATATCTTTGAAATTCTTTTTCGATTTCCAAACTTCCATGGCATTTCGTTGTACAATACGATATGCATCTTCCCGTTTCATTCCTTTTTTTGCTAATGCAAGCAACACAGGTTGTGAATACAGTAACCCGTGAGTGATATCCAAATTCTTTTGCATATTCTCAGGATACACGAGCAGTTTATCGATGATATTCGTGAACTTTGCCAGCATGTGATCGAGTAAAATGCAAGAATCAGGAACGATCACTCGCTCAACCGATGAATGGGAAATATCTCGCTCATGCCATAATGCAACATTTTCCAAAGCAGCTTGCGCATTTCCGCGAAGTAATCGTGCAAGTCCGGAAATTTGTTCACTGGTGATCGGGTTGCGTTTATGCGGCATGGCTGAAGAACCCTTTTGTCCGGGGGAAAAATATTCCTCTGCTTCAAGTACTTCAGTCCTTTGTAGATGACGAATTTCAGTCGCAAATTTATCGAGAGAACTTCCGATGACAGCTAATGTTGTCAAAAATTCAGCATGACGATCTCGTTGGATCACTTGTGTTGAAACAAGAGCAGGCTTTAGACCAAGCTTTGAACATACATATTCTTCTACTTCAGGACTCAGATGAGCAAAAGTTCCGACTGCACCGGAAATTTGTCCGACTGATATTGTATCAACCGCATTTTTTAAACGAACAATATTTCGACGCGTTTCATCAAACCACAATGCCAATTTCAATCCAAAGGTCGTCGGTTCTGCATGAATACCGTGCGAACGTCCGATCATCACCGTCATTTTAAATTCTTTTGCGCGGCGTGCAAGAACATCACGCAATTCTTTAAGATCTTTTAAAAGTAATTCGCCTGCTTGTTTCATCTGCACTGAAAGAGCAGTATCAACAACATCAGACGATGTCATTCCGAGGTGAATGAATCTGGATTCAGGACCGACAAATTCACCGACACTGGTAAGGAATGCGATAATATCATGTTTAACTTCTAATTCAATCTCATTGATACGATCGACATTGAACTGAGCTTTTTGACGAATGATGTTAACAGCGTCGTGCGGTATCGCTCCAAGTTCCGCCTGAGCTTCACATGCAAGCAGTTCAATTTCCAACCAAATCGAGTATCGATTATTGTCGGTAAAAATATTGCCCATTTGCGGGCGCGTATATCGAGCAATCATCTATTTTTGTTTTTCCAAAGGTAAATTAATAGAAATTATTTTTTTATCGCGATACACTTTAATTTTCCAAATATCCCCTGCTCTGCTCTCCTGCATTATTCCCATCAGACTATCATTGTTTAGAATCCGTTCACCATTAATTTCAACGATGATATCTGCAATGAGAATTCCGGAACGGTCCGCAGGACTGTTCTTTTGGATGTCGCTGACAATGACTCCTTGTGCCTGTTTCAGTGAAAAATATCTCGCTATTTGAGCATCAACAGGACGGACATCCATTCCAGTCCAAAAATTCCGTTCGATCTTCCCTTTACTTTGTAGTTCACTGACAATCGTTTTTACACGGTTGATCGGAAGAGCAAAACCATAACCAATGTTGGACTGACTAACTCCTCCGGTAAAGATCAATGTATTGATCCCAATAACTTCTCCGACACTATTTACTAATGGACCACCACTGTTACCCGAATTGATCGCCGCATCTGTTTGAATTAATCCTTTATACGAACGATTGTTATCGACATTGAGATTCATTCCTTTTGCACTTACTACTCCAACGGTTACGATCGGCTTATCAACATTATCAAACAATCCAAACGGGTTACCGAATGCGATCACCCATTCACCGATCAAAATATCATCCGAGTTTCCAAGTTTTACGAAAGGAAAATTCTCACTTTTTTCAGGTGTTATCTTCAATAGACAAACATCGGTCACCAAATCAGTTCCGATAATTTCAGCCTGATATTTTTTCCCGTTCGTTAATGTAACAGTAATTTGTTTTGCATTTCCGGCTACATGGTCATTAGTCAAAACATAACCATCAGCAGAAATGATAAATCCTGAGCCAAGACCTTTTACTTCTTGTTTATAATTTCGATTCCCAAAGAATTGATTGAAGAAGGGATCATTGCCAAATAGATTTGACAGCGGGTCTCGATATTCACGCACTTCTATGACATTGATGCCTACAACTGTCGGGCTGACAATATCTACTGTGCGGGTAATTGCATTCTGTCGCGATTGAGTGATCTCGTCATTCACAGACTGAGCAAATGGAACAACGAACAAAATAGAAGTGAGAAAAAATATCTTATGTAATCTTTTCATTGAAATATTCTTTTAGTGGTTGAATATGTCTTGAAAGACAAACCGCGGCGATTAGACTACCAATTGTAAAAAACTCTTGGGGTGTAAAATATTCCACTGTAACAAGCGATATCCACTGGTCCGGAACAACCCATATGACAATTGGCATCCCAACAAGAGCTATCACACTTGAAGCGTGTACATTCTTGGTGATCTTTTCAGAAACAAAATATAATACTAACCAGAGCGGCACCCATACCCAACTAGTCACTAACAAAGTTCCAGCTCCTGTTGCCAATCCCCTTCCCCCATGAAACTTCAGCCATACAGGATAACAATGTCCCAAAACAGAACCGAACATTGCCGCTGACACAGCCGACGCTTTATCATCAAACAATAGACTCGCAAGTATTACCGGGATAATTCCTTTAAAAAGATCAAACACAGTAACAAACACACCTATCCATTTTTTTCCCGTCACTTCAAGTGCATTACGACCACCGACATTTCCGCTACCAACAGTTCGAATATCGATCGAAGAAGTTTGTTTTACGACCAAGAATGCCGTCGGGATTGAACCAATGAGGTAACTGCCAAAAAAAACTGAAATGAATTGTTCCAAATGTTTCTCTCTTTCTTTTTCAATTTACTAAAAATGACGTGGTAAGTCAACGCACAAAATTACCGTAACTTATTGAATTCAGTATAATTTAGAAGGATTGATTGTTGATTCTACTCATCAAAAATTCTATATTAGTAAAAATTCGGAGTAATATGTCTAGAGATCTCTCAAAAATGAAATACTACAATTCAATCCTTGAAACAATTGGAAATACTCCGTTGATCAAGTTGAATAAAGTTAACAAAGGACTGAAACCGCATATCTTTGTTAAGGTAGAAACATTTAATCCCGGTGGTTCAATCAAAGATAGAATTGGTGTTGAGATCATAGAAGATGCTGAACGAACAGGTAGAATTAAACCAGGTGGAACAATTGTTGAGTCAACTTCCGGAAATACTGGAATGGGACTCGCAATTGCAGCGGCTGTCAAAGGGTACAAAACTGTCTTTACAATGCCTGATAAAATGAGTGCAGAAAAGATCAGCAATCTTCGAGCGTTTGGTGCCGAAGTGATTGTCACTCCTACCGCAGTTCCTCACGAATCTCCGGAAAGTTATACCGAAGTTGCAAAACAACGCGTTCGTGAAACGACAAATTCGATTCTCGCCGACCAGTATGAGAATCCAAAAAACCCCGAAGCACATTATAAAACAACGGGACCGGAAATTTGGGAACAGACGGGCGGGCAGATCGATTATTTTATCTGCGGACTTGGTACAGGAGGAACGATCACCGGAGCGGCAAAATATCTGAAAGAAAAAAATCCAAACATTAAAGTCATCGGTGTTGACATTAAAGGATCAATTCTTCAAGAATATTTTTATAAGAAAAAATATGACCCTGTTTTTAAAACATATAAAGTTGAAGGAATTGGACAAGATTATATACCAAAGACATTAGACTTTAGTTATGTTGATGAAGTTGTGATAGCCGATGACCGTGAATCTTTTCTTGCAGCACGTAAATTAACGAGAGAAGAAGGAATTTTCACCGGTGGATCCAGCGGTACTGCCCTTCATGCAGGACTTGAATTTTGCAAAAAATTAAAAGAAGACGATATTGTCGTGATCATTTTACCGGACAGCGGAAGCAGATACGTCAGCAAAATGTATAATGATGTATGGATGCGCGAGAATGGATTCCTAAAACCAGAACGTATTACTCTGCGGTATATTCTTGAGAGCAAACACTCAGAGATTCCGCCGTTAGTCAGCGTTCAGAAATCTACCACTATTCGACAAGCAATTGAATTGATCAAACAGCATAACATTTCTCAATTACCGGTGATCGAAAATGGAAAATCAATTGGAATAGTAACCGAATCGAATTTACTTACCAGTGTTGTCAACGATACTTCAACATTTGATAAGAGTGTTTCCAGTGCAATGGAAAGCCCTCTCCCGGAAATACATATGAATGAAGAAGTTCAAAATGCTGTGAAGCTGTTCATGCAAAAATTATCAGCAGTTATTATCACCGATCATGAAAAACCGATCGGTATCATCACCAGATTTGATGTTTTGGAATATATGTCCCACTAATCTAAATGAAGTCATGCTGAGAAAGGCACAATTAAGCTCTACAGGTTCATCCTTCGACGCAACCCGAAAAACAACATCGGGATTTGCTCAGGATGACTTTATCTGTTGTGCCGCGTCGAAGCATTTTCAATGTAATCCATTAATACGTTAGTTTATTATGCAATGGGAAAAAAGCGCATCCGATAAATTAGAAAAACTTGTTTCCGTAGTGCGAGAACCATTTCGTTCAGTTATTAAAAGTAATGCACAAACTCACGCGGAGACATATGCAATGCAGCGTAAAAACCCTCATGTAAGTCCGAAAGAAGCAGTACTCGGATTTTTACGCGCTCGGTCACATAAACTTTCATCTGAAGGAAAAATGATCCTCGATGAGCATCAATTGACCGAACAAGATTTTGAAAACTATCCTAAGTCTGGAAACTAACGATGAAATTCTCTACCAAAGCCGTCCATGCTGGACAATCACCGGATCCATCCACAGGTGCGGTGATGACACCGGTCTTTTTAACATCAACCTATGTTCAAGAAGAACTTGGTAAGAATAAAGGATATGAATATTCTCGTGTATCAAACCCAACACGGACTGCGCTTGAAAAAAACCTTGCTGCATTAGAAAATGCAGATGAAGGAATGGCATTCGCTTCCGGAATGGCTGCGGAAGATGCGATTTTTCGTCTTTTGAATCCCGGTGATCATGTTATAGTGACCAATGATGTTTATGGCGGAACATACCGTATCGGCAAAATGGTGTTGGAAAATTATGGGATTCAATTCGACTTTGTTGATACAACTGTGATTGATAATATTGCAAAAGCATATAAATCGAACACAAAAATGATCTTTGTTGAAACGCCGACCAATCCGACAATGAAGATTACCGATTTGAAAATGATTGCAAAGTTCGCGAAAGAACATAAACTTATTTCCGTTGTAGATAATACATTTGCCACCCCTTACCTTCAACAACCGATTGATCTTGGGATCGATGTTGTTCTTCATAGTGTCACAAAATATTTGAACGGGCATAGCGATATGCTTGGTGGATTTGTTGGAACGAATAATAAAAAAGTAATCGAACGACTTCGTTTTTTACAAAAAGCTACAGGCGGCATTATGAGCCCGTTCGATGCTTGGTTATGCTTGCGCGGAACAAAAACACTTGCTGTTCGAATGAGACAGCATTGTGAAAGTGCAGGCCAAATTGCAGAATGGCTTGATGCGCAAAAAAAAATAAAGAAAGTGAACTATCCCGGTCTGAAAGAACATCCACAACATGAACTCGCAAAAAAACAGATGCGCGGTTTCGGCGGAATGATCTCTTTTGATTTGGGAAGTTTATCAAACGCAAAGAAATTCCTGAAAGCCGTGAAGATCTGTGCCCTTGCTGAAAGTCTTGGCGGAGTCGAAACCCTCATCTCCCACCCCGCAACAATGACTCATGCTTCAGTTCCAAAAGCAGACAGAATCAAAAATGGTGTGACAGATGGCTTGGTAAGAATTTCTGTGGGAATTGAAGATGTTGAGGATCTGATCGATGATTTGAAACAAGCACTAGCAAAGGTTTAATTTTACGAAATACCTTCCATGACTAGAGACCTGGAAGGTATTCTTGATAAAACTATTCAAGTTTATCCTCATCTGAAAACAACCCTTTACTGGATATAATAAATTGTGCAGTTGCAATATTCGTAGCAAGTGGAACATTGTGAACATTACATACACGCATCAATCCATGGATATCCGGATCGTGCGGATGAGCATCAAGCGGGTCTGTGATAAAAACCACTGCATGAACTTTTTTATTGGCAACGAGCGCTGCAATTTCTGCATCTCCTCCCATCGGGCCGGACATATAACATTTCACTTTTAATCCGAGTTTTTCTTTCAATAATTTCCCAGTAGTCCGAGTTGCAATCAATCTGCATTTTGCAAGTGCTTTTCTATTATCATTTGCAAATTGAAGGATGTCCGCTTTTTTGCCATCGTGTGCTATTAAGGCTATCGTTTTCATCTTTTTCCATTGTTTTGTGAAATTAATCCAGGTACAACAATACTCTTTTCCTTTGTTTCAGAAACTCTTTCAATTCTTCTTTCCACGTTGATTCAATTTCATTAACCGGCTTTCTTTGAAGAATCATTTCCCGAATCACAGGAGTTCCTGCTAACCGATCGAACCCTCGTTCTCGGAACTTGAGTGAGTCTTTATATAATGCATGAATTTCCGAAACAACCGCAAGTCCGACCTTTACGGAGTTGATGATGTTTCTGTTTACAACATGCACATATACACCGCTGCACAATTGTTCTTTGTATTTTGGATTCGATGCAACATTCGGGATTTCAAGCGGAGTGAATTCAACCGCTTCAAATGTAACTCCAGGCAGCTTTTCTTTATTTAATTTTTTAGCAAGCTCTTTCCCGTTGATCCACGGTGCACCGATATACTCAAAAGGTTTTTCTGTTCCGCGTCCTTCGGAAACATTGATACCTTCGATAAGGCACATTCCAGGATATACTGTCGCCGTTTGAAGAGAACTCATATTTGGCGATGGTTTGATCCATTGCAGTTTCGTTTCATCATACCACTGTTTTCGTTTCCAATTTTCCATTTTCACAACTGAGAGTTTTACCGGTTTTCGATCCTTCAACCACCCGGATGTATTCGCCATTACTGCCAGTTCGCCTACCGTCATTCCATGCATCGTCGGGATCGGTACCCATCCGACAAATGTTTTCAACGAATCAACACGGATCGGTCCTCCAACATTTACACCTGTGATAGGATTTGGTCTGTCAAGAACTACAAAATGGATATTGTTCTCCGCTGCTGCTTCCATACAGATGAACATGGTACTGATATAAGTATAGAACCGGGCACCGACATCTTGAATATCGTAGATCAAAACGTCAACATCTTTTAACATTTCAGGTGTCGGTTTATTTATTTTTCCGTAGAGCGAAATAACCGGAACACCAGTCTTCTCATCGGTAGTATCATGGATCGTTCTTCCGTCTGGAGCATCACCACGTACTCCATGCTCTGGACCAAACAATACAACAAGTTTTGTATCACCAAACTCGCTTAAAGCATCCGCAAGGTGTTTTCCATTAGAAAGAACAGCAGTATGATTTGTTACTAATCCAATCCTCTTTCCTTTGATCAATTCTGATCGAGTTTCAAACAAAACATCGGCACCGACTTTAATTTTTTTAGCTGGTTTAGCATCAAGTAATGACAGACAAAGTAAAACAAGGAATAATTGTTTCATAAGGATACCTTTCGTTATAGTTTTGAACGTACTAATCCCCATGCCGCGATTGTCATTCCATCCCAAATAGTATTTGATCGAATGAGTTCGTCCACTTCCTCCGGAGTTTTGTATAGAATTTCAAATTCTTCCGTCGAATCAGGGATTGCTTTCGATTGAATCAATGCTCTTGCAATAAAAACTCTGCAAATCTCATCAGTAACACCGTTGTACGGATTAAACTCTGCGGCATACTGTAAATTATTGGATAAATAACCTGTCTCTTCAACGAGTTCAATATGTGCCATCTCTTCATATGATTTTCCATCTTTCACCCCACCGCACGGTAACTCAATACTTTCTTTGTCACAAAGATATCGGTATTGATTCACAAGAATAATTTTACCTTCATTCGTCAAAGGGACGATCATACTTGCACCATTCGTATGAACGTAATGATAATCACCCGTAATTCCACCTGGAATTTGGAATTCATCTTGTTTGTGTATCCACCATGGATTCTTAATAACTATTTTCGATGATAGTTGTTTCCAGCGTTTTAGCATAATCCCTCTTCAAAAAACAAAAACGGTCGGCTATTCACCGACCGTCAGATATTTAATTATCTCTTCATATTGCGATATCAAACTAAATCACTCTCTGCAAAGAAAAAGGCAACTTCGATTTTTCCATTTTCCACTGAATCAGAGCCGTGAACAATATTTTCTCCCTTGCTGTCTGCATACAACTTTCGGACAGTTCCTTCAGCAGCATCTTTCGGGTCTGTTGCACCTATCAAAGTGCGGTAATCAGCAATAGCGTTTTCTTTTTCCAATGCAACAGGAACAACAGGTCCTGATATCATAAATTCAACGAGTGAAGGATAGAACGGACGTTCCTTGTGGACAGCATAGAATGCTCCAGCTTGTTCTTTTGTCAATCGAACTTGCTTGAATCCCAATACTTTGAATCCCGCTTTTTGAATTTGTGATAGCACTGCGCCTTGTAATCCTTTGCGAACGCAGTCCGGTTTCATGATGCAGAGTGTTCTTTCAACAGCCATTTGTTTCTCCTTAGTTTTAAAGAATTGACCGTCACCTTCAAGGTGACGGTCAATTTCGTTGATATTATTTTTTCTTCTTTTTAGTTACTTTCTTTTTAACAGTCACTTTTTTCTTCGCAATTTTATTTTTTTTCGCTTTGATTGTGTAAGATGCTTTGTATTTTTTCGCAAGTGCCATCTTCATTGTTTCTCCCATTGTGGCAGGAGAGTCACACACAAAGATTCCTGCATTTTTCATTGACTTCATTTTTTCATCGGCAGTTCCTTTGCCGCCGGAAATGATCGCTCCGGCATGACCCATTCTTCTGCCAGGAGGTGCAGTTCGTCCGGCAATAAATCCGACAACAGGTTTCGATACATTCTTTTTGATATACTCCGCTGCTTCTTCTTCCGCACTTCCACCGATCTCACCGATCATAATGATTCCATCGGTCTTATCATCTTCATTGAATAACTTTATCGCATCAATGAATCGTGTACCAATGATGGGATCTCCTCCGATTCCGATACAGGTCGATTGACCTATTCCACGTTCGGTCAGCTGCCATACTGATTCGTATGTCAATGTTCCACTACGAGAGATAACTCCGACACGTCCTGGTTTGTGTATAAACGCCGGCATGATTCCAACTTTTGCTTCGCCCGGTGTGATAATACCAGGACAATTCGGTCCGATCAAACGAACGCCTTTTTTGGTAATATATTCGTATGCATTCACCATATCCTTCACTGGGATTCCTTCTGTGATACACACGATTAATTTTACTCCACCGTCTGCTGCTTCCATAATTGCATCACCCGCAAAAGCGGCAGGGACGTAAATGATAGAAGTATTCGCACCTTCTTCCTTGACCGCATCGGCAACGGTATTGAATACCTTTACTTCACGATTGAACTGATCTTTTTCATTTCCTTTGTAACGGGAACCGCCTTTTCCCGGGGTTACACCGGCAACTACATTTGTTCCGTAGGCCAGCATTTGGGATGTATGAAAAGTTCCTTCACCGCCGGTAATACCTTGTACTACCAGTCGAGTTTTTTTGTTGACGAGAATACTCATAAAATTTTCACGGTTTAGATTTGAATTGAATTAATTAATATTTTCTAAAAAATCTCCGACCTTCAAAATCGTAGCTTCATCAAACTGCTTACCCAATAGCTGTACTCCAATTGGTAAACCTTGGGTATCTACTCCCGCCGGAACACTAATGCCGGGGATTCCCGCAAGATTTGCCGACACAGTATAGATATCATTCAGGTACATTTGCAATGGGTCGTCCATTTTTTCTCCCAGCTTAAATGCAGTCGTTGGAGAAATTGGCGTAAGGATACAATCAACCTTCTTAAACGCATCATTAAAATCATTTTGGATCAATCGCCGTACTTGTTGTGCTTTGCGGTAATAAGCATCATAATACCCGGAAGATAATACATAAGTACCAAGCATGATTCTGCGCTTCACTTCATCACCAAATCCTTCGCTGCGGGATTTGGTATACATACTGTTGAGATCTGAAACTTTAGAAGAGCGAAATCCATATCGTGCACCGTCATATCGTGCAAGATTAGACGATGCTTCAGCAGTTGCAAGAATATAATATGTTGAAATAGTATATTCAGAATGAGGAAGTGAAACTTCCACAATTTCGGCTCCGCCCTTTTTCAACTGATTGATCTTTTTATCAATTGAAGACCGAATTTCTTTATTCAAAGCATCAGAAAAATATTCCTTCGGCAGACCGATCTTCATTCCATTTACATTTCGATCTAACGCAGATACATAATCTGGGACAGGAATGTCTGCGGATGTCGAATCATTCTCATCTTTTCCCGCAATTACTTGCAATACTCGTGCTGCATCACGGACAGAATTTGCAAATGGACCGATTTGATCGAACGATGATGCAAAAGCGACAAGTCCATACCGTGAAACCCTGCCGTAGGTTGGTTTCAATCCAACAATTCCGCACAAACCAGCAGGTTGACGTATTGAACCCCCCGTATCAGTTCCAAGAGAAGTTGTCGCCATTCCGGCAGCGACCGCAACACACGATCCGCTGCTGGAGCCGCCGGGAACACGAGTTTCATCAATCGGATGTTTTGTCGCTCCGAAAGCTGAATTTTCACCTGATGAGCCCATTGCGAACTCATCCATATTCGTCTTACCAATCAATACTGCATCAGCATCAAGAAGCTTTTTAATAACCGTCGCATCATAGACCGATTCAAAATGCTCAAGCATCTTTGAACCACAGGTTGTAACAGTTCCCTTCATGCTGAGAACATCTTTGATCGCAATGACCATACCTGCCAATGAACCTGCTGTTCCTTTTTTGATCTTCGCATCAATTTCCTTTGCACGAATCAACGAATCTTTTTCGAACACAGAAAGAAATGTGTTTAGGTTTTTTCGCCCTGAAATTACGGAAAGATGCGCGGTAACTCGTGATTCAACAGTTTCTTCCTGTTGGAACAAGCGATTGCGATAGGTATCGTATGATTCTTGAATATTCAAAATAAAAGATAGAAACAGGATCCGGCAAATGTTAAAATCAACCCCATGATGAAGGCGTAAGAAGTTATTTCTTCTCTTCGATCTTTTTCTCGGTGTCTTCTTTGGTCAATTCACTTTGAACCTCATTCATTCCTTTTTTGAATTCGTTCACTCCTTTTCCCAGTCCCCGCATGAATTCAGGAATTTTTTTTGCTCCAAATAATACAAGAATTGCTACCACGATCATAATTGTTTCAGGTGCGCCAAGTCCAAACATAACTACCTCCCTTTACACTGTTTGTAAAACAAAACTGTTGATAATTGATTCAAAAATCTTTTTGCCGTCGGATGAACCTAGTTCCGATTCACATGCACGTTCAGGATGCGGCATCATTCCCATCACGTTTTTATTCTTATTCATGACACCTGCGATGTTATTCACAGATCCGTTCGGATTTGATTCGCCGGTAATAATACCATTCTCATCGCTGTAACGAAATAAAACCTGTTGATTCTCTTCCAACGATCGAATGGTATCCGGTTCTGCAAAAAAATTCCCATCACCATGAGCAATAGGAATACTAATGACATCACCTGCTTGATGCTTTGACGTAAACCGTGAGTCAGTATGCTCCACACGAACGGAAACATGTTTACACGCAAACAATAACGAAGCATTCCTCATCAATACACCCGGAAGAAGTCCGGATTCACATAATACTTGGAAGCCGTTACAAATTCCAATGACAACGCCTCCCTTATGTGCAAATTCAATCACTTCGGTCATGATCGGTGAAAACCGTGCAATTGCTCCCGTGCGCAGATAATCTCCGTATGAAAATCCGCCGGGAAGTACGATCACATCAGAATTTTTAAGATCAGTATCTTTATGCCACAAAAATTCTGCATCCTGATGCAACACATGTTTTGCTGCATGATATGCATCGTGATCACAATTCGATCCCGGAAAGACTACCACTCCAAATTTTACTTTTGAAATGCTCATACTTTTTTCACCGTAAATGAGTAGTCTTCCATGACCGTATTGGCTAAAAGTTTTTTACATGCTTCTTCCGTGATCCGTTTTGCTTCATCTTCAGATGACGCTTCAACATTCAAATGGATTGATTTACCGATACGGACATTGCTCACTGAATTCAGTCCAAGCGTATGGATTCCGAGTTCGACAGCTTTTCCTTGTACATCAAGGATCGATGGACGAAGTGATATGGTAATTGTTGATAGATACATTGTTGAAAATTAAGTGATTGATATAGTTAAAGATCATAACTAGGAGCTTCTTCAATTTCAGAATCAACTTTTTCTTCATGCTTCGTTAAGCTGACCAGAAAACGCAGAATTCCAAAAATAATAAAAACAGAGAATACATAAAATGCCCATTCTCCTTTAGTAAAAAGAACTATCAAAATTGCAAAAAAATATGATGTAAAACGGATCGGATGTTTTGTAATTTCTCTTTTGGAGAGTTTTGGCAGTGTGTCATATTTGATGGTACTGACCATTAATAATGACAAAGCTATTACGATATACGGCAACAGTATTCCGGCGAAACCTTCGAATCTATTACCATCAATGGAAAATGTTAGCACGTAAAAAACTACTGCAATAGCGCTGGATGGAATTGGCAGTCCTCGAAAATAATCTTTATCGAAACCAACCAATTGAACATTGAACCGTGCAAGCCGGATTCCTCCAAGAATGACCAACAGAGAACTGATGATGATACCTACCGTGCCGAGTTGAAATAAATGTAATTTGTATACGAGGAACGCCGGCGCGGCGCCAAAAGAAACAACGTCTGATAAAGAATCAATTTCTACTCCAAATCTGCTGGTCGATTTAGTTAAGCGAGCCATGACACCGTCAAGTGAATCAAACACACCGGCCAATAGAATAAAATATCCCGCTTCTACAAATTTTCCATCGCTCACTTGAATGATCGAAAGAAAACCGCAGAACATATTCAATACAGTGAAGAGGGTCGGTACAACCGCCCGGGTGATCATCATTTCATCACCGCCACGACTGTTTCACCGGCAACAGTTTTTTGATTCATCACCACTTTGATCTCAGCATTTTTAGGAACGTAAATATCTACTCGCGAACCGAATTTTATCATCCCAAATCGGTTTCCTGCAACAACACTATCCCCAACTTTCAGATCTGCAACGATTCTTCGCGCGACAAAACCGGCAATTTGCTTAAAGAATATTTTTGTTTTGCTATTTTCAATTCCAATATGAGTCTGCTCATTCTTTAGTGAAGCTTTATCTTCAAATGCAGCAAAGAATTCCCCCTTCACATATTCATAATACCCAATAGTTCCCGAAATCGGGTTTCGGTTAACATGAACATTCACAGGGGACATAAAGATGCAGATGAGTGTTGCTTCACTTTTCATATACTTATCTTCAAATACATTTTCAATTTTTATCACAGTACCATCTGCAGGAGAAATGATAAGATTATCACCTTGGGGAGTGACACGTTCTGGGTCCTGGAAAAAATTTAGTGTGAAGATAAAAAGAATTATTGCAAGAGAACCAACCGTGGTTTTAACAATAATATTATCGATAAAAAAGTAGGAACCAAGAGCTAATGCTAAACAAATACCGGTAACAGTAAAAAAAACATCATAACCGTAATGTGTTATCAAAATGAAGAACTCCGAATTTCGAAATTTGGTTGATATTGAACTGAAAATGTAAAATTCTTATAGTGAAATTAGGCAAAAATTGAAGCAAAGTCAATCTTGCTTATTTTCGATTCTTTCGCTACTTTATAGAAGAAAATAATGAAAACAATGATACTGACACATAAGAAATCGATAACGCCGAAGAAAAAAATACTCTCAACATTTTTCATCTTTTAAGAAACGTCCCGAAAATCCAACGGGACTTTTTTTTTGCTGTAACCACCAGTGAGAATAAAAGATTTTCGAAAGCAATTTGAAGAAATAACTCCTTTGGCAATAGCCTGGAAAGGTGACACTGTCGGACTGTTGATCGGTCGAGAGAATGATACGATCCAAAATATTCTCATTGCGTTGGATGTTACACTGGATGTTGCCAAAGAAGCTGTTAAACGAAAAGCAAATGTTATCGTTACGCATCATCCTTTGTTGTTTCACCCGTTAAAGAAAGTCGCCTCCGATTCACGAATTGGAGAGATTGTTTTGTATTTGATAGAGCATAAGATTAATCTTTATGCTGCTCATACGAATTTAGACAGTGTTCAATGGGGAGTAAATTTTGCTCTCGCTGATACACTGGGCTTGAAGAATACAAAAGTTCTTTCTCCCTTAAAAGAGAGTCTGTCATCGATCAGTGTATTTGTACCGCGCGATTATGCGGATATTGTTGCTGATGCAATGCATGGTGCCGGTGGTGGTATGTTCTCAAAATATGATCTCTGCAGTTTCCGCGGCGAAGGTGTTGGAACATTTCGAGGAATGAACAATGCTCAACCTTTCATTGGAAATGTTGGAACAAAAGAGTCAGTCGAAGAAATCAGATTGGAGATGTTGGTGGAACAATGGAAAACTACGTCTGTTATATCGGCAATGTTGAAGGCGCATCCGTACGAAGAAGTTGCATATAATATCGTTCCATTAAAAAATACAAACAGTGAATATGGTCTAGGTGCAATCGGTTCATTGAAAACACCCATGAAACAAGAAGCATTTCTTTCTTTGATCAAAAGGAAACTTGGTGCATCAGCAGTGAGATATTCGGGTAAGAGCAGATTGATTCATCATGTTGCAGTGTGTGGTGGTTCTGGTGCTGAATTGATCGGCGATGCAGTATCTATGCAAGCAGATGCAATGGTGACATCGGATTTGAAATATCACACATTTCAAGATTTTGAACAGAAGATAGTATTAGTTGATGCAGGGCATTTTGAGACAGAACACGTTGTGTTACCAATTCTTTCAAAGAAAATCTCACAGATAGTAAAGCAACAAAGGCATAATGGAAAAATTTTCATAACAAAACATAGAACTAACCCAGTCCATATATTTTAAGCAAGGAGTATCACTTGGAAGAAACGCTTCGATTATTACACCAGCTTCAAAAAGTAGACAGCAATCTAGATGATGTAGAAGAGACAAAAGGCGATCTGCCAGAAATCGTAAAGAATCTCGAAGATAAAATTGCCGTGCTCACGGAAAAAGCTGCTGCAAAGCAAAAATATATCGATGAATTTGTCTCATCGCGCAACAAAGCGGACAATGATATTAAAGATTTCGAAGAAAAATTGAAAAAATATAAAGAACAACAATATCAAGTGCGTAATAATAAAGAGTACGATGCCATTACCAAAGAGATCGACTTCGCTGAAGAATCGGTAAAAACCCTCAGCAAGCAGTTCGAGAATTTTGAAAATTTAATGTCGGTCGCAAAAAGTGAGCTGGAAGAATATACATCTGCATTGACAGAATATTCTGAAGCGTTAAAAGAGAGAAAAGAAGAGCTTGCTGAGGTATCGAAAGAGACTGAAGAAGAGGAATTGAAATATAATCATCAGAGACAAAAAATTGTTACCAGGCTGAGCAAAGATATTGTCTCCCGATATGAGAAAATCCGTTCCGGCAGAGGGAAAGCAGTATCAGTTGTACGGAAAAATTCTTGCAGCGGTTGCGGAAACCGGATTCCTCCGCAGCATATTATGGAAATTCGCCGGAACGACAAGATCTATCTTTGTCAACATTGCGGACGAATCATTGTGTCCGATGAACTTGCTGCAAATTCTGTTCAATGAAACTGATCGCATTTACAGACGGCGCTTCGCGGGGTAATCCCGGCGAAGCCGCTATCGGCATTGTGATCAAAAATGAGCTCAATACGACCGTAGAGCGATATAAGAAATACCTGGGGACTGCAACCAACAATGTTGCAGAATACACTGCGTTGCTTCACTGTGTAGAAATGATCAAGAACTCTGAAACTTTATCCTGCACAGAGCTTGTTGTACACACAGACAGTGAATTGATGGCTCGTCAGATGAAGGGCGAATACAAAGTAAAAGATGCGGGACTGAAAATTCTTTTTCATAAAGTGAAGAGTGCTTTAGCTTCAGCACAGTTCACATTCAGTATACGCCATATTCCCCGCTCTTTAAACAAAGAAGCGGATGCTTTAGCAAATGAAGCAATCGATACAAAATAATAAATCGATATGACAGAATTTTTCATCATTACATTCATATTAATGATACTGACCGTTCGCTTGTTCGAATTGGTCAACCCAATTTTTAATTCATCATCTATTCAATCTCAACAGCGAGCTGTTGTACAACGCCGACATTTATTCATTGGTGTGTCACAAGCAGTTATGGTCAGCCAGGCAATCGCTGTAATTCATTCACGAATTATGGAGGAAAGTCCGAACTCTTTTCCGAGACGTCGTTGATGTCTCGGGATGGGCACAGTGCCGGATAACATCCGGGGCGAGCAATCGTACGGAAAGTGTCACAGAAAATATACCGTCCCGGTGAAAACCGGGATAAGGGTGAAAAGGTGCGGTATGCAATTAAGCATACATAATGTAAGAGCGCACCGCAATGGCAGTAATGCCTTTGGTCCGAAAGGATGGCGTTAAAAGCGTCACAAGACAAACCCCACTGAGAGCAAGACCACGTAAGTTTCGTTTTCCGTTTACGGAAGAAGAGAAGCCCGCTCAATTCTTTATTGAGACGAAACGGGTAGGTCGCAACAAGAATGCAGTAATGCATTCTGCAGATAAATGATTGCCTCCCCTGCTTGCAGGGCAGACAAAATTCGGCTTATCGGCAGCCATATACTTGTGACAACATCATTGAAAATGAATGTTGTTCAACGCTTGAGATTGAAAGATGCATTCTCTTACAAGATAGTGGATTCGTTCATTATCGCTTTGGAGAAGTGCATTGACGACAAAAAAAGAATACCGGTGGACGGTCGCTCCCGCCCCGCCAGCAGAACTCGTTACCCAACTTTCTAATGAGTTGACCATATCCTCATCATTGGTTTCAGTCCTCATCAACAGAGGAATTGATACTTTTGAGAAGGCAAAAAAATATTTCCGACCTTCGCTCGATCAACTACACGATCCGTTCTTGATGGACGGGATGCATCTTGCTGTTGACAGACTGCTTCGGGCACGAAACGACAAAGAGAAAATTCTTGTTTATGGAGATTATGATGTTGATGGTACCAATGGTGCCGGAATGTTATATCTCTATTTCAAAGAAATTGGATGCGATGTAACGTATTACATTCCTGATCGTTTAACTGAAGGATATGGAATTTCGCAAGCTGGTGTAGAATTTGCAAAGAAAGAAGGTGTCACACTTCTTATTGCGATCGATTGCGGCATAACAGCGTTAGGTCAAGTTGAATATGCTAATCAACTTGGAATCAACGTCTTGATCTGCGATCACCACGAACCGACCGATGAACTTCCTAATGCCATTGCTATTCTGGATGCACTGAAACCAAATTGCCGGTATCCGTTCAAAAGTCTCTGTGGAACCGGTGTGGGGTACAAATTCATACAGGCAATTGCTCGAACACTCGGTCATGAAGAACTGATCGAAAAGTATGTCGATTTTGTTGCCCTTGCAACCACAGCTGACATCGTACCATTGGTTGATGAGAACAGATTATTTGTACGTCTTGGACTCGATCGGATCAATTCGAACACCCGTCCCGGTATTCGTGCATTGCTGGAAAGTGCCGGCTTAAAAATCGGTGCAATTACAACAGGACAGGTAGTTTTCGCTATGGCACCTAGGATTAATGCTGTGGGAAGACTAGGTGATGCAAAACGAGCAGTTGAATTACTGGTCAGTGATAATTATAATGACTCAATTGCTTTTGCACAGGTACTTGAGCAAGAAAATTTAAAACGCAGAAAAATTGATGAGGTCGTGTTCATAGAAGCACAGGCGCTGGTCGAAGAATATTTTAAAGAAAACGGTGATGGTGCAATCGTTATGCATCAAGAGCAATGGCATCCCGGAGTTGTTGGAATCGTTGCTTCGCGAATGGTAGAAAAGTATTATCGTCCCGCAGTAATGTTGACAACGCTCGAAGGTGTCGCCAAAGGTTCTGCGAGGAGCATTGCTGGTGTCAATATCCATCAGGCATTGAAGATGGTAGAAGATAAACTTTTGCAATTCGGAGGGCACAAGTATGCTGCCGGTTTAAGTGTCGATCTTGATAGAGTTGATGAATTCAGGAAAGCATTCAATGCCGTTATCAAAACAATGCTGACCGAAGAATTACTGACACCAGTAATTCATATCGACACAGAGATAGATCTTGCGGAACTGACTCCAAAATACTTACGTATCTTAAAGCAGTTTGCACCGTTCGGACCGCAAAATATGCGGCCAACGTTCCTTGTAAAAGGTGTTCAAGTAATTGGAACCTCCCGTATTGTCGGAAAAGATCATTTACGGTTCAAAGTAAAAAAAGGAACAGTGACATTTGACTGTATTGGTTTTGGGCTTGGTCAAATGCAATCTAAACTGAAAGAAAAAGCAAACAATCTCGATATCGTTTTTTCAATCGATGAAAATGATTTTACCGGGGTGAGTCTGACACAATTAAAGATAAAAGATCTCAAATGATCATTCTTGGAGTCGATCCCGGTACATTGATCGCCGGTTACGGTGTCATCGAAAGGAAAGGGAAAAATATTTCCCTGCTTGATGTTGGTGTGATCAAGAACGCATCCGATATTTCGATGCCGCTCCGATTAAAAAAGATCTACTCGACTTTGTGCTCGGTAATTGATAGATTCCACCCAGATGAATTTGCGATTGAAACAGCTTTCTATTCTAAGAATGCACAATCAGCGTTAAAAATAGGTCAGGCACGAGGAGTTTCAATACTGGCAAGCGTGAACCATGAAATACCGGTCACGGAATATTCTCCTCGTGAGGTGAAAAAAGCAGTAACGGGAAAAGGCGCGGCATCCAAAGAACAAGTACAGTATATGATAATGTCGATGTTGAAATTGACCTCAACTCCTAAACATTTCGATTCCACGGATGCACTTGCGATTGCCGTCTGTCATGCATTCAAGATCTCAGCTCCACGATCAGGATTCAAAGATTGGGCAACATTCATTAAGGCAAATCCCGATAGAGTCTTAAAAATTAAATAATAGAATGATCTCCTATCTTAAAGGCATATTGACAAAAAAATCCCCTACTGAGATCATCGTTGACATCGGTGGAATCGGATATGCTGTCAATATTTCTGTTTCTACGTACGAACAACTACCTGAACAAGATTCCGAAGTGCTTGTCCTCACCCACCATCACATACGAGAGGATGCACAATTGTTGTACGGTTTTGCAACAGAACATGAGCGTGAGATGTTCAAAATGCTCATCGGTGTTTCTGGTATTGGGCCAAAAATGGCACAAACAATTCTTTCAGGAATCCGTCCCGTTGATCTTGCGCGAACTATTTCCATTGGTGCCATTTCTACATTGACTGCAATTCCTGGGGTTGGTAAAAAAACTGCTGAACGACTGGTACTTGAATTGAGAGATAAAGTTGCAAAGATGGAAGGACTGGATAAAATTATCGACCTTCCAAATTCCGGTGCTTCGATTCGTTCGGAAGCTTTAACTGCCCTTGTCTCGCTTGGATTCAGCCGCGATAAAGCAGAACAATCACTTCGCGGTGTTCTGAATGATCTCAATGGCAAATCGATTTCCGTAGAAGAATTGATCAAACGGGCTCTTCAATTCACTCAGAAGTAACATTCCGTTCTCCTCCGCAACCAACGTTTGCTATTGATGAAACACAAAAAATCAAAAGCGGTAGACATTTATTTACGTCATACGCCTAAGCTTCTTCGCATTCTGATGCTCGAAGTCCGTTCAATCATTTGGAAAACAGTTCCAGATATCGAGGAAACAATTAAATTCACTGTTCCCTTTTACTCTCGAAAAGGATTGCTCTGCTATCTCAGTCCGCTCAAAACGAAGGATGGCATCTATATTGGTTTTACGAAAGGATTTTTGATGTCCGATGAAAGCGGTATCTTTACGGGAAAAAACTTAAAACAAATTCGACATATCGAATTCAGAAAGAACTCAGATATAAAAAAGAAGTTGCTGAATAATTATCTTGAGGAAGCTGTAATGCTGAATGAACTAAAACGTGATACATTTACCATCCCCTAATTGAAATGCTCACCATGATATCTAAAATGGAACCTTATTGATTTTCCCTCAAAACTATTTGCGGAATAACTATTTCGGATCCTTTTCCAATTTCAGTTTTTATTTGGACAAATAGTTTTTTCATTGCAGCATCATAGTAGTACACATTCTCTCCTTTTCGAAATGATGTATAAGATTTCCTCTCAACACAAGCTTGGTCTGCATTATTCACACGAGAGGGTTTTCCATCAACTGTGTGAATTTCATAGATATAGTTTCGTTGCTTCAATTTTCCGGAAAAATTTCCCTGTGACGGAATTGAATGTAATCGGAGTGATTTTCTTTGTGTATCCGTAGTAGTCTGTTGTATGAATGTTGTTACTGAATACTTCCCTTGTTGATACGCCAGCGATTTCCCATCATCTTCATACAGCAAATAGGAAAGTTCTTTTGTAGTCGTTGCGTCGGGATAGATGTGGAGCGTCAAGGTATCAAGAGGCCGTTCATCTGAGTAGTTCATCACCTGAGCCATCGGGACGATACTCCCTGCTTTTACAAAGATCGGCATTTTATCCAGCGTTGCTGAAGCATTGATACTCTTTCCTCCCTTTACAATTTCATCCGTCCAGAAATTGATCCAGTTTCCTTTTGGCAGATACATTTCTTTCATTCTCTCTCCTGCAGTTACAACTGGTGATATAAGAAAAGCATCTCCCCACATATAGGATGAACTTTCATTCAACAATTTTTCATCTGAATCGTCAAGCCAAAATAATGGACGGGCAAGCGGCAACCCTGATGTATAATTTTGGAATGCGAGGGAATAATTGTACGGAAGAAGTTTATACCGCAGCTGTAGAAATTCACGATTGATCGTTTCCGCTTCACTTCCGAATTGCCACGGTTCTGTTGCAGATCCTCTAACATTTTCACCGGCACCATGGGCTCTTGCTATTGGACTAAACATTCCAAACTGCATCCAACGGACATACAATTCAGGCGTTGTTGGATTTCTTGCATATCCTCCGAGATCGGAATTGTGATAACCAATTCCCGACATTCCCATATTAAGCATCATCGGTAGTTGAACAGCAAGACCACCAAAACTCCGAGCAACATCCCCGGACCAAGGTAATACACCATATCGTTGAATTCCTGCAAATCCGGATCGTGTCAAATTGACAACCCGTTCATTCGGTTTGAGTTGATTGAAACCATCAAAAATAATTTTTGCCCATAGCAGATTAAAAATATTATGGATCTTAACCGTACTTCCAAGATAATGGATCATCGTTTCGGGATGTTTTTCAGGCTCACCAAGGTCGGTCCAAATACCGGCGACATTTTTACCAAACGATGTTGGATGTTTATTCCACCACCATTCCTGTGCTTTCGGATTTGTCAGATCGATCAGTGATGAATTGCATCCGCCGCACGACCACCATTTTTCTAAAAGCTGTGTTCTTCCCGTACTATCTTTGCCGAGGAATCCATTCGTATCAGCCTCAACAAAATTCTTCGACCGTTCAATGATGTATGGTTCAGTGATCATAATTGTTTTGATTCCAATGTCAAGAAAATCAGTGATCATTTTTTCATGATTCGGCCAAGCACTTTCGTCCCATGAAATATCTCCCATATGTTTGAACCAAGCCAGATCAAGAACTATTGCATCACACGGAAATTCTTTTGCTCTCATTGTTTGAACAATTCCGCGTGTCTCAGTTTCATTTGCATATCGATTTTTTGATTGTGTAAATCCGAAAATCCATCGCGGGGGAAGCGGCTGTCTTCCGGTGAGCCAGGTATATCGTTCCAGTTGTTTGGGAATGGTAGAAGCTGCGATGAAGTAATAAGAAATTTCTCCCCCTTCGGCTGCATAAGCAAAGATTGCTGAATCGGTTGAACCAAAATCAAACAGACCTCTATAGGTGTTGTCGATATAGAGCGCATAACCATTTGTAGTTGTAACCAATGGAACATTTAAGTTCATCGTCCCTAAGGGTTCAGAATATCCTCCTACTTGGGTATTATAACTGATGAATTTCTGGCCTCTCTTATCGAGTGCAGTTCCACGTTCGCCGGTGCCATAAAAATGGTTTGTACTATTCATACTGAACCGCATCAAGCGCTCATCTTGATTTACTGCAAGTCCACCGGATTTAGGTTCTACGAGCAACATCTTTCCTGTTGAATCGAAGAATGAAAGGCGGAGAGGATATTTTTCCAATTGTATCTTGATGCTGTTCGATTGAATTGCAATCAATGTCTCTGATTCGTGAAGTGTATAATCAATAGTGCGGTTCGGTTCTTGAACAATAACTAAAGAAGAATCCAAAATAGTTTTTTGAGAAGGAAAATAATCAATCCTAACAATGTCTTTGGAATAGAAGGTCACGTGAATTGATGATGTGTCGGATTCAATGACAATCGTTTTTCCATCATTTGAGAGTTTTGTATAATTTCCAAGATACGTTTGTGCAGAAATGTTTATGGATCCAATAACTACAAATGCTATGAGAAAAACTTTCATAAATTATAAATTCCTTTATCGACAATTTTTGTCTGGTGTGATCATAATCGGGTCGTAGACAGATGATGCTTTTAAAAATATTGAAAGAATCCCCTTCTGTTTATTCCATACAGTTCCATCGCGTGCCGATACGGCTTCACGCTCAGAGTTGAATTCTTTTAGTTTTTTTCCGTTGTAAGTGAAACATTTTTTTGCATTCATTCCATGAAATTCAATTTTTACTGCTCGCCGATCTGAAGCGCCGACATAATTTCCTAACGCAGCACCAATATGCAATGACCCTTCTGAGTTGTTGTACGAGATTGCTGTATTGCGTGATTCATTGGTGCGATATCGTTCCGTCTTTCCGTCATCTTCATACAACCGGAACGAGGCATCCTTCCCCATATAGACATGAAATGTCACACTATCTTTATTGATGAATGCGGTACTGAGTGCATAATTTCCCATTGGAATGATCGATCCGGCTTTCACAAACAATGGAAGTTTCCCTGTCGGTGCCGGATAGGAAATGATCTGATCCCCTTTGATCATTTCATCATTCCAGAAATCAAACCACACACCTTCAGGAAGCCATACGTTCACATTTCCACTGTCGGCGCAATTTGGTGCTACGAGCATTTCGTCTCCCCACATATACTGCAGATCATTTTTCCATGCGCGCGGTTCATTCTGGTGATCGATCACCATTGCTCGGGCAATCGGTAATCCATTTTCAAATGCGCGGCGTGCGTAAGTATAAATATACGGAATGAGTTTATATCGTAGCTCTGAATAGATTTTTGCATCTTTCTGAACAACTTTCGGACGGTCGAGCGGCCAGCGCGATTCTCCGATACCGTGAGGTTTCCAATATGGTGTGAAACTGCCAAACGCCATCGACCATTGACGGTACATCTTGTCGTTCGGTCCATGATTTTCTTCCCAATTGTTGAATCCTCCGGCATCATGTCCCCAAAACGGAAATCCTGCTAAGCCGGCAAACTGTAAACCTCGCACCTGACTTTTCATATCGTCATAGGACGGTTTGATATCTCCGCTCCACAACGTTGCATATCGCTGACCTCCTGCAGTCATTCCTCTTACCCAAACAAACGGCCGTTTTGTTCCCTGGAAACTTTTGTCCCATCCGTCCTGCACTAAGGCTTTAGAAATCAGGAAGAACCAGTAATTTCTCATCTCACGCCACGTTTTTCCATTTCCCATCACCATCGTTAACGGCGCTTTTCCCATTTCATCGAATTCATCGATCCATAAAGCATCACCCGGAAATTTCAAAGCTGGATTAAGACTCTTACTCCAGAATATATTCCAGAACCACTCTCTCACTTCTTTCTTCGTCAGATCCGGTGCACTGTCGTTAAAATCGATACTGTCCGGTTCCGGAATATTGAACGATGGAAGCCAACCGTCACTGTGCGACGCTATGCATCTGTTAAAATCCAACGTCAGGATAAGTCCGTTTTTTTGTACCCACTCTTCGTACTCTTTAGGATCAGGATATCGACTCAACTCCCAATCAAACCGGGAAATGCAGCGTTGACCTCCTCCGGCTCTCCAGCGGTTGTCATTGACGATATGATCGAGTGGAAATCCTGCGTTACGATGTGCTGAAATCTTTTTTTTCCACCATTGCTCATCGGATGGATCGATTGAATTGTGATCGTTTCCTTTATCCGACAGCGCCAATCCAAATGCAGCTTTTGGAAACATACGCGGTCGACCGGTAAGCTGCGTGTACCGATCAAGAATATCTCTGAATCCGGGACCGAGAATTACAAAATAATCCATTCTACCGCCGCCAGTGATTGAAAATTCATATTGCTTTTCAAATCCAAAATTAAATGAATTGGTAAATGTGCTGTTCAGAAATACACCATACCCTTTGCTTGATAGATAAAATGGAACAATAAGCGGGGCTTGTTGTCCATGCAATGTTCCATAATTTCTTTGAACAACCTCTCCCTTCAGATCGATCTTTTTCTCCCTTCCATAATATCCGTGACCCAAGCCGGTAAAGTGTTCATTCTCATCATACACAAATGAAGAATGGATGGTATCACCATCCCACCAAATGCCGTTACTATGATTTAGAAATGAATCTGAAATTTTGGATGATGAAACCGAAATTCGTAATCCTTTTTTTTCAATTCTGACCGTAAGTCCATTTGTTGGATTTGTCACAAGGAAAATGGTTGAACTGTCTTCTCGAACTGATAATTCGCCCGGCCATTGATGCGATTCAACCATTTCATACCGATCGTCCGCAAAGAATTCTTCATTTGCACGGATTGATTGGAACCGGATAATCATATCTCCGTACGGAGTAATTCGCATTCGCTGACCCTCAAGAGTAGAAATAACAAATCCCCTTCCATCGCGTTGATATGAGGAATATTTCCCGAGCAGCTCTTTTGCTTGAACGATTGAAAGAAGAAAAAAGAGAAATGAAAATAAAACGATCAAAATTCGACCGTTCAAAAAATATTTTTTTTGTGCCATATGATTTTTAAAATGATCTCAGCGAAATCAATAGAATGTTGGCGATGCTGTCATTGGTAATTAGTTGCTACACTCCAGAATATGCCATAAACCCGCCGTCAACCGGAAGGACAATACCGGTAACAAATTTTGAAAGATCCGATAAGAGAAACAACGCCGCACCTTGAAGTTCATCCGTTTCGCCGAATCGACCCATTGGAGTTCCTGCAATGATATTCTCCGCACGCTTTGACAGCTTTCCGGTTTTCTCATCGACCAACAGAAACCGATTTTGTGTCGTTAGAAAAAAACCAGGTGCAATTGCATTAACGCGGACATTCGATTTTGCGAAATGAACAGCAAGCCATTGTGTAAAACTGTTGATGGAAGCCTTTGATGCAGAATATGCCGGTACTTTAGTTAAAGGATTGAATGAAGCAACCGATGAGATATTGATGATCGATCCCTTTTTCCTCTTTACCATCTCTTCACTGAATTTCATGATTGGCAGCACTGAACCGAACAGATTCAGATCAAAGACATTTTTCATCTCCTGCATATCCAAACCGAAGAATGTTTCCGCTTTATTGTTTGGGAAACCTTCTGCAATAAATTCTGTTGACGTCACTGCTTTGGGACTGTTCCCTCCTGCGCAATTGACCAGAAAATCAATCTCACCAAATGCTTTTACAATTTGTGCTTTCGCTTTATCAAGAGAAACAGCATCCATGACATCTGCTGAAATTGCAATAGCGTTTGATTGGACTTTCTTAGGCAACTCGGCGATTGCTTTTTCGCCTGACTCCTTGCTCCGGTTTAGAATTGCAACCTTCACGCCAACCTGAGTCAGCGCTTCTGCTATAGAAAGTCCAATCCCGCCGCTGCCTCCTGTAACGACTGCGACTTTGTTGTTGAGGTCTTTGAAATTGAAGTTGTTCATATATTCAATAAAGAAATGTTTTTCAAAAATAATTTCATACCTGCCAATATACCCTTTTTGTTTTCCTACAGCAAATTGCATAGAACAAAAAACCCGCGCCGATATTATCGGAACGGGTTAGTTATTATTCTTTGCATCTTTGTGACTTTGTGTGAGATATCCTTTATTTTCCCATCTTCGTCAATATCTTTTCCATCTCATCGATCACACGATTCATCTTTTTCATTGTCAGATCGAACGGTGCCGATGTTGTCATATCAACTCCCGCAGTTTTTAACAGATCGATCGGATACTGCGAACCGCCGGATGAAAGGAATTTCAAGTACCGATCAGTTGCCGGTTTATCGCCCGACATCACTTTTTCTGCTAATGCTGTGGAAGCAGTAAATGAAGTGGCATATTGATATAAATAATAGTTGTAGTAAAAATGCGGGATATATGCCCATTCAGCTTTTACAACATCATCAACAATACAGACACCTTGATCCATTCCATAATATTTTCTGACAATCGTGGAATAGAGTTTATTAAGACCATCACCGGTGATCGGTTCTCCTTTTTCAGCCATTTCATGAATTCTGAGTTCAAACTCAGCAAATTGTGTCTGTCTGAAAAGAGTTCCCTTAATGTTTTCAAGATAATTTCCAAGCAGCGACAACCGTGCTTGATCGTCCTTGATGTTCTTTAACATATAATCGATCAACAGTGCTTCATTGAAGGTTGAAGCAACTTCCGCAACAAAGATCGGATATCCGGCTGTTGGATACGGCTGATTTTTATTAGAGAGATAACTTTGCATTGTATGTCCAAGTTCGTGTGTTACTGTGCTAACATCGTCATATTTACCATTGTAATTGATCAGCATAAATGGATGGACATCGTACGCTGATCCGTTGGAATACGCACCGGATCGTTTCCCGTCATTGGGGAGCATATCGATCCAGCGGTCTGAGAATGCCTTTTGAATCACACCGACATACTCTTTACCGAGCGGAGCGAGAGATGCAACAATTTTCTGCTGCGCATCTTCAACGCTGTAGTTCAATTCAACATTATTCACAAGCGGTGCATACAGGTCGTAATAATGAAGTGTATCAACTCCCATGATTCTTTTCCGCAGTTTCAAATACCGATGGAATGTTGAAAGATTTTCATTTACTCCTTTCACTAAACTGTGATAGACTTGGACCGGAATATTATTTGCATCAAGCGCGCTTTCCAGACTCGACGAATATTTTTTTGCTCTCATATAAAAGAGATCGCTTTTCACATTGGCGGAAAGCTGTACGCCGAATGTTCCGCGGTATTTGTCAAGAGCTCCAAAATATGATTCAAAAACTTTTTTCCTGTCATCGCGGTTAGTACTTCGGCGGTTCACAGCGAAAGCAGATGCATCCAGTGTTGTAGTTTTACCATCGCTTAACGTTACTTCCGGATTCGGGAAATCGGCATTCGAAAAAATGCTGTAAATGTCATACGGATTACCGGTGATCAAACCTGCATCGGCAATGATCTTCTCTTCCCCTTCTGTTCCGGTATGAGCTTGTCTTCTGAGGATATCATCCAAATAGAATTTATAGATACTGAGTTTTTTTTCCTCCTTAAGAAATCTATCCATTTTCTTTCGATCGATCTTTAATATCTCCGGTTCAAAATATGATGCCTTTGCACTGAATGCAGTTCCAATCTGACCAATTTCATCTTTCATCGACTGGTACGTTGAAACGCGCGTATCCTGATCGGAACTCATACTCGCATAACTACGAAGACGGGAATATGTTTTGGTCAGATCAAACAACCGGTCCATCGCTGCAAGTAATGTTGCTGATGATTGACCAAGTTTCCCTTTATACTGTTCGACCGAAGGATATTCCTGTTTGAATTTATCTTTTGCTTGATTCCATGCATTGTCCGTTTCGTACAGATCTGCAAGATTCCATTTGTATTGATCGG
Organism: uncultured Chitinophagaceae bacterium; assembly: GCA_964409765.1. Classification (GTDB taxonomy): domain Bacteria; phylum Bacteroidota; class Ignavibacteria; order UBA10030; family UBA8401; genus UBA8401. Next base: position 28,729 of record CAYPEM010000003.1, on the reverse strand, counting down.
CAATCTTTTTTCTGTCACGCTCTTGTGCAGATAAAAAAACGATTGCTGTGATAATGAGAAAAAAGAATCCTACCGATTTTGTATATGACTTCATAATGTGAGCACTTTGTGTTGTGAATGTATAATTTGGTTAGAAGCTATCTCAAAAATAAAAAGTTATTGTCATTGCGAGCCGTTCTTTGGCGAAGCAATCTCGTTTTTCTATTAATTAAAAAGATTGCTTCGGTCGCTTTGTTCCCTCGCAATGACCATCATTTTTGAGATAGCTATTGTTTTAATGTAAGAGAAGTGAGTATCATCGGCAAGACGATGCGGAATTTGCATTACAATTATCAAACAGCAAGTGACCGTCACCTTTAAGGTGACGGTCACTTTTATCTTATCATATTTTTTTAGTCTTTAATCTCAATGAATTACTGATCACACTCACCGAACTGAATGCCATTGCTCCCGCCGCAAACGTAGGACTCAACATCCCGAACGCAGCAAGCGGAATACCGATCAAATTATAAATGAACGCCCAGAAAAGATTCTGTTTGATTGTCCGGATCGTACTGCGAGATAATGTGATTGCACGAACTACTGCCGTCAGATCGTGACGCATTAACGCCACATCAGCGGTTTCCATCGCAACATCGGTACCGGATGCCATAGCAAGACTGACATTCGCCTGAGCCAGCGCCGGTGCATCATTGATACCATCCCCGACCATTGCGACGATCTCATTCTTCGCCTGCAGTTGTTTGATGTATTCTGCTTTATCTTTTGGCAAAACATTGGCGATCACTGTTGTGATTCTAACTTCTTTTGCTATCGCTTCTGCTGTAATTTTATTATCGCCTGTCAACAGAGCTACGCTGATATTCATTTCTTGAAGTTTTCGAATCGCTTCTTTCGATGATTCGCGAACCGTATCGGCTATTGCAATAATTCCGGCAAGTTTTCGCTGCACACCGACATACACTACTGTCTTTCCCTCTTGTTGAAGACGGGAAACCATCTCTTCGGAAGCACTGACATTCACTAATGACTCACGCATTATTGCTTCTTTACCGATCACGACATTCTTCCCTGCAACTTTTCCGGTAATTCCAAAACCCGGATTTGCCAGGAAGGATTCAACCGACTGCAGAACAATTTGATTCTTTTCTGCATGTTCTACAATCGCTTTTGAAAGAGGATGTTCTGATTTATGTTCAACCGAAGCCGCAAGCATCAGCAATTCTTCTTTTGCAAAATCATTAAACTGAATGACATCCGTTACCGATGGTTTCCCTTCCGTAATAGTCCCGGTTTTATCAAAGACAACCGTCGTTATTGATCCAGCGCGTTCAAGACTCTCAGCATTTTTGATCAGCACACCGGCAGAAGCCCCACGCCCTGTTCCAACCATAATTGCGGTCGGTGTTGCAAGTCCTAGTGCACATGGACATGCAATAATTAAAACAGCAATTGCATGGATCATTGCTTGAGCAAATTCCAAATCCCAAATGACAAGTCCCGCAATGAACGTAACAAGAGAAATTCCGATAACAGTCGGAACGAACACTGATGCAATCTTATCTGCCAGTGATTGGATCGGTGCTTTCGACCCCTGCGCTTCTTCAACCAATCGGACGATCTGGGCAAGCATTGTCTCATTTCCGACTGCTGTCGCCCGGAATTCAATGCTTCCGGTAGTGTTGATCGTTCCACCAATCACTTTATCTCCGCTCTTTTTTGCTACAGGAATACTTTCTCCTGTCATCATCGATTCGTCAATGGAAGTTTCTCCTTTTTCAATGATTCCATCGACAGGAATCTTCTCTCCGGGACGGACAAGGATCATGTCATTCTTTACGACGTCACTGATCGCTATATCGAAGTAGTCATTATTTCTGAACACCCGGGCTGTTTTCGGCTGAATAGACATCAATTTTTTCATCGCATCCGATGCGCGCAGTTTCGCTTTAGCTTCAAGAAGTTTCCCAAGAAGGATAAGAACAATGATGGTGGAAGCAGTATCAAAATAGATATCCATCATCCCAACGGTATCAGGAAGCCATTCAGGAAAAAGAACAACGACTGAACTGAAGAGATAGGCAACTCCCGTTCCGACTGCTACCAGCGTATTCATATCCGCTTCAAAATGTTTTGCCAATTTCCACGCGATGGTAAAAAAGCGTTTGCCTGAAACTGTCATAACAACGGTTGTTCCGAGAAAGATCAGTTTGTTTACTTCATCCATTCCAAGTGGAGATATTTCCATGAACCATCCGGTCATGCTGACCATACTTAAGATCATTACCGGAAGTGCAAAGAGTAGACTGATGATGAATTCTTTTTTTAACTTTATATAATTATCCGATTGTGCCGAACCGTCTTTTTGAACAGCAGAAATACCGGTCGCAGGAAGGATCAGTTTATATCCCGCTTCTTCAACAACTTTTGCCATCTGTTCGGCAGTTGCTTTCGAAGGATCGAATTTGATCGTCGCTTTTTCCGTGGCAAGATTGACCGTGGTCTTTTCCACTCCTTCGACTTTTGTCAATACTTTTTCGACGCGAGCCACGCAGCTTGCGCACGTCATTCCTTCTACCGGAAGTGTGAGTGTTTGAATTTTTGTTTCCATAATTTTTCTCACTTGAAAAGTCATACTGAGCAAGGCACCGCAAGCTTTTTTCCACCCTTCGACGCGTCTTGTTAAAAAAAATCAGAACTTGCTCAGGGTGACTATCATTGCGGTGCCGCGTCGAAGTATGATAAGATTACTGAATTGAAACTACTGAATATCCTGCTTCTGCTACCGCCTCTTGCAATTTCTGGTCTGTCACTTTTGATTCATCGACTGTTACTTCCGCAGAGCCAATCTTCACTGAATTGATCGTGAGACCTTCCACCTTGCTTAATTCTTTTTTGACGCTCATAACACAATGACCGCAGGTCATTCCACTGATTGATAATGTTTGAACTTTCATAATATCTCCATTTTTAAGTTAAATTGTTTTGTTGACATTGATAATGTACGAATCAATCACTTTTTTAGTTGTACAGATAACGTATTTCGTGTTACATAATTATTATTGCATCTGAATATATACTTGATATGATACAGGGTTCTTTCCATAATATGATTCCAGAAATGTCGTTACCGATGAAACCATTCCTTGCACACCTGCTTTTATGGTATACTGATCGTTTTCAACAACCTGATAATTGATCCCGATCGTATATTGACGCACCAGTTCACTCTTTTCTTTGTCGATGAAAATACCGAGATCAAAACGAGGTTTTTCCACGCTTTCATGTCTTCCATACAAACCGACTTTTCCGTTGATATATGCCGCTTCCAACAGAAAACTGTTCAATGGAACATGGTGATCCTCATTTTGCCCGAATACCGCTGAAGCGTGAACCGATTCATCATCATTGAATGTGGTCGTATACAATACTGACGCAGATAGTCTGTTCACATCATCGCCATGCCCTTCTGGATCATTGATGAAACCGTATGACGTCTGCAAAGCAAATTCACTGGTCGGGTTATACGATATTCGGCCGCTGTATGAATCAAACCGTGGTTTGTCGAAGTTGAATCTGTTTTCATCGGGTTCTCGTCCGGTAAAGAGTGAACCTTCGATCTTTACATTCTTCAGAACAAATCCAACAGTCGCAACGCCAAACGTTATATGTGTTGCATCCTGCCAATGATGGCTTATCGGTGCATCTGGATTGAACTGTGATGATGGCCGATGCATAAATACCGGCGGTCCTATTGCCGGTTCTCCCGGATATCCTAGATAAAGATATGAACCAATTTCATGTCCGAAAGAAATGCTGTATGTTGCGGAAAGTTCAGCAAAAAGGTCATGCGGATGCTGGCGATCGACCAACGTTTGACCATTCCATGTTTCACCGCTTTGCAATAATAATGGATAACCGCTTCCGCCATCAACAAGTCTATCAAGGCTTACCATACCACGAAAAGCAATTTGCTGGTTATCAGAAATATTCCGTTGTGCCGAAGCCATAAACCAATTCGGGAAACTGAATTGATCTCCTCCCCGTTTACCTCCTTGATTGGTGTAGCGAAGGAAAATATTCCCGTGATACATCACCATCCAATTCTCGCCGTGCGACATATGCATGGTAGAATTGTTGCTTTCAGGAAGCCAACTGGTTCCCGAACCATCAATTGACATTGGAATTCCAAGGAAAATCGCACTTGGCATTCCCACTACTTCCATATCGACATCTTCTGCATCTTGCTTCATATGGTGTTCATGATGTGTCTCGCCATCTTGAGCAACCGCTAATGCGACGATCAAGAATAATACAGGCAACGATTTGTAGTACATTGAATCCTCCATTGTTTGTTTGATTACACTACAAACTTACGGATGCAACGACGGTTTTTCTTTACATTATAAGAAGAATGATGTACAGAATTTTTATATCCTTTTTAAGGATACGTTGAGGTTATTTTACCTTATCCAGCGAAATGCGATGGTGGTGGTGATGTGCAGGGGCAAGTTTTTTGAATTCACTTGGTGTGAAACCGGTTACAGATTTGAATTGGTTTGAAAGATGCTGAACACTGCTGTAATTCATCATATACGAAATTTCACTCAGCGAACGGTCGTCATATTTGATCAATTCTTTCACCCGTTCGATCTTTTGTTTGATGATATATTGTTCAATCGTAATGTTCTCCACGGAGGAGAACAAGACACTGAGCGAATGGTAATCTTTTCCAACAGCCTGAGCAATGTATTCAGAATATTTCAATTTCATCGGCTCAGTATCATGATTATGGTGCACCAATTGAATGATCGCTGTTTTGATCGATTCGATCGTCTTCGCGTTTTTATCTTCGATCAGTTCAAAACCGTTCTTGTGAAGCATGGTTTTTATGGAAAGTAAATCAGTCGGTTTTAGAACATTACCAATTTCTACTTCACCGAGCTCGACTTTGCGAACATCATGTCCTAATAATTGCAGTTCATCTCGAACAACACGAATACATCGGTCGCATACCATGTTCTTGATATAGAGCTTTTGAGATTTGAGTTTCGAGTTGTGAGTTTTTTTCATAGTGCCTCGTGATACGCTATTGTTCCGCCGACCCACGTTTTATTCTTATTGAAATCAACCCCCATCATCGCCCCTTTGCTCAATCGGACAAGATTCTTCACAAGAATCGGTTTCTCTTTCCAAATGAACATCATCCTCACTTCTGCTTTAGCAAATCCGTCCGGTGTCTCAATTAAATTAGCGTACTGAACTTTACTTTGCAAAAGATATTGAGACTTGTCCGCCAAAGCATCCAATTTCTGTTTCGTTACATCAATATCCACTCCGAGACCAGCAAAAGAATAGAGCGGCTTTAAGACATATTGTTGAAGATCGTCCGGATATTCTTTCAGATCGCTTACAAAATGACATTCTGGGACATACTTGCTCTTAAGAAACGGCAATGTATGCTTGCTGATACGAAAATACCAATTCGGATGGCCAACCCAATGCACATCCACCTCATCGGTGAATGTGAATTCAGATTGTATGTTCTTCCGTTGCAGTTCATCAAAGATCACCCGGTTGTAGATACGTTCTATTCGAATCTCTTTCCCATCTTCAACATAGAACAATTGTTTTCCGTGTTTTTTCACTTTGGTAAGACAGACAGTTTTAATTCCAAGCATTTTTTCCATTACCGCAAAGTCGATCCGAGTCTTTTGCTTCTCTGGTTCTATTTCCAATAACACTACATTTTTTGGATTTGAATCTCCTACAATTACATCACGCAGTAATTTTTCATATGTCTCACGGACAAAGCCATTGAACGATGCACCATACGTCGGCGGAATGGAAAAATGTTTCCGGATCGTATCATTAAGAAATGCCTGATATCCATACAACGATGGGAACCCTTGTAGTTCGATCAATTGCGGTGTATAATTTCCATTCACATCTTTACAAATACCAAAATCAATTTGAAGAAACTCAGGATGAGGAGTTTCATTCGGAACAGAAAGTCCTTGGGGAATTGCGGTAGAAGAATGTTTTTTGAATTTTTCGGTTTGCAACTGCGCAACGATCTCATCGCACGCTTCGATCAATTGCCTTTTTACATTTTTCGTTAAAAAGATCGGAGTTTCGGCAGAACGAAAATCGGTCGGATATTTGTACGTTGTATCAAGTTCATGAGTAAATGCTTGATACTTTGCATCGGTATATTCAGCATTGATTTTTTTTCGAATTTCCGGGATCATAATTTTATATAAAAAAGCCACGCACTGCTAGAGCACATGGCTTTTATCGTTTTCATGCACCATTAAAAATTCTCAAAGATAAACTTCCCTTTTTCCATCACCTGCACATCATCCATCCAGATATCAAAATTGCGACCGACGCAATCAATATGCGTAGTGGAAATCCAATTCTGTCCGGTATGATCCGCATAGGGATGACCGAACGCGATGTGGATTCCCGGGAACTTCTCATCCTGAAGGATATGACCGATGATACTTTTTAATGCAATGTTCGTTCCAATGGCAAACTCACCGACTCGGTCGCTGTTCTCATCGGTGTGGGTGTAATCAAGAAATTCTTTCAACAATTCTTTGTTTGAGCATTCAACATGCTTTATTCTATTCTCTACAACTTCAATGAACAACGGATGCTTTTGAATATCTCCCCACTTTTGACAGAGATAATCCCCTACAACACCGTCAACAACAAACAATCCATTGGAGTTATTTGGTGATGTGAAAATTTCGCCCCCGGGAAGATTGCCCCACTTGTCGGGTGAAATGATTCCACTGGTTTTCAGCCATTTCAAATGCGGAGATAGTTCTGCGGTAAAATCAGTTCCGGCAGCAGTCCTTGTTTTAATGACCTTCGTGTTACGCGCTTTCTCTACAAGACGCTGACTGATTCTATCTACTTCAAGAAAATCTGCCCGCATCCCTTCCATCATGATCTGTTTGTTGATATTCACCATGTGTCCGTGACGGATCTTATTCGCATTGACGACACTGGTCATTTGAATTCGTGAACCAAGTTCTCCGGTCTGGGTTATTGCTGCAAAAATACTTACCTGAGATTTTCCAAGATCATCAAGGATCACTTGCGGCATATCCTTCAACGGACGTTCAGCATACTCTTCCATGATGAAAACATTGTATTCCGAGCCAACCTTTTCAATTTCGTGAACAAGAGATGCGGCGATCTCAGCACATTCTCTGTCGGTGATAATCGTAATGCGTTCGTTTGACTTTAGACGAAGACAATCAACGACTGCGTTGCGTGCGCCGCTGCTTAATTCTGGATCGAATGCTATTGATGTAATTTCTCTGCTCAAAAATCTTTTCCTTTATTATTTGTTGTTAATTCAAAAATATAGAATCATTGTCATTGCGAGCCGTTTTTTGGCGAAGCAATCTCCTTTTTAAGAGAAGATTGCTTCGGTCACTACGTTCCCTCGCAATGACCATATATTTTTGTTAATCCAACCCCATTGTTGTTTCTTTGATGATCAGATCAACAACTGCATTGATATCGTTGGTTTCGTTAAACACTTTCAATTGACGGTCCGCTCCCGTTCCGTTCTTCATGATCTCTTTTACATACTCGACTTCTTTCCTACTGCCAAGCTCATCAATCTCGTCGTCAACAAATTCAAGCAATTCATCCACTAAACTGGTAAAGGGTACTTCTTGCTGCTTTCCAAAATCGATCAGTTTTCCACTTATGCCATACCGTGCCGCGCGCCACCGGTTCTCATTCAGGAGCCGTGTTTTGTACATTCTGAATCCGAGATTCTGTTTATACAGTTTGTACAGTTTTGCTGTCACTGCTTGCATCAATGCAGCAAGTGCGATTGTCTCATCCACACGCATAGGAATATCGCACACTCGCCATTCGATCGTATCAAAGAACGGATGCAGTCGAATATCCCACCAGATCCTTTTGGGATTATCAATGCAATTTGTTTTCAGCAAGAGTTTAATATAATCTTCATAATCCGACAACGATTCAAAAATATCCGGAATCCCTGTCCGCGGAAAGCGTTCAAATATTTTTATCCGATATGAACGAAATCCCGTATTGCGTCCTTCCCAAAATGGTGAGTTAGTCGAAAGTGCAAAAATATGCGGAAGAAAATAACGAGCAGTGTTCATTACATGGATTGCAGTTTCTCTATCAGGCATTCCTACGTGAACGTGCAACCCAAAGATCAAGTTTGCTCGAGCGACTTGCTGCATATCTTCAACGATCTCACGGTAACGTGCGTGATCAGTAATTTTCTGTGCATCCCATTGTGCAAATGGATGGGTTCCCGATGCTGCGATCCGTAATCCTTTATTCCGTGCAAGAGAATCCAGCGTGCTGCGAAGTTTAGAAACTTCCCGGCGTGCATCCTGAATATTCTCACAGATCTCAGTCCCCACTTCAACCACCGACTGATGCATTTCGGGTTTGATATTCTCCCTCAAGATCATCTTGCCGTCTTCAAGGATCTCTTCAATATGAGATTTCAAATCGCGCGATTCGGGATCGACGATTTGAAACTCTTCTTCAATACCAAGAGTGAATAATTTTGATTGCATAATTTTACCAAACTTTAAAGAAGTAAGGAGTCAGGAACCATGAGTAAGAATTGCTTTTGAATAAGCATTAATTAATTTGCTAACTTCTTCAATCTGTTTTTTTAAATCAGCTACATCTCCATATTTTAGATCACGTGTCAGGATTAAATAATACCGACACTCTTCCAAAGAACCTTCAGCAATATTCATAAAACGTGCTTTTTCCGCTTTTCCCTTTTTCTTAAATCCTTCAGCAATATTTGCAGCTATTGAGACTGCGGCTCTTCTAAACTGTGAAGTTAATCCAAACACTTCCTGTTTTGGAAAACTCTCTGTCAGAGAATAAACCATAAGAACAAATTGGTGAGCTTTCTGCCACACAATTAGGTCTTCAAACGATTTTGCCGGGAGACGTTCCATCATCATCCTTCAAACAATAATTCTTGCTCCTTACTTCTTGATTCTCCTTGTGTTAA
>CAYPEM010000003.1:9904-19583 GCA_964409765.1 uncultured Chitinophagaceae bacterium | reverse complement strand
ATCATCCTTCAAACAATAATTCTTGCTCCTTACTTCTTGATTCTCCTTGTGTTAATTAACTTAAATTCCCTTTCCCTGCACAAAAGAAGAAACGAATTTCCCCCACCGTAAATTATTTTTTCCATTTTGATGTGCTTTTGCTCTGCGAATTGCCATATTAGCAACCGTTTCAACGATCCATTCAAAATTTTCCTGACCAACAGAATTGACATCAGCATCGGGGGCCGGATTGCAAAAATCGATCGCATACGGGACACCGTCACGGATTGCAAACTCAACAGTATTAAAATCATAGCCGAGATTTTCATTCAATGCAAGAACTCCGCTCTTAACTTTATCAAGAATTTTTTGAGCAATCGGCGGTCCATTCTTTACATAACGCAGATGATGAGGATTTCGCGGTTCGTATTGCATAATGTGAACATCTTTGCAATCAATGGAATAACACCGGAAGTATTCAGAGAATACAACTTCTTCCTGCAGCATCATCACGAGTTGACCTGTTTCGTTGTATGCTTTGAAAAACTCTTCAGCATTATTCAATTTGTACACATTCTTCCATCCGCCGCCGTCGAACGGTTTGAAGTACGCCGGAAATCCAACGTAGTTAAATATCGCTTCCCAATTCAGCGGGTAAGCAAGATTGCGCATTGAACGTTCATTGGTATCGGGCGGATGTTGATTGGAGGGAAGAATAACAGTTTTCGGAACAGCAACATCAATCTTTGTCGCTAAGCAATTATTGAAAAATTTTTCGTCAGCACTCCACCAAAATGGATTGTTGATCACTGCTGTCCCATTCAGAGCGGCATTTTTCAGATATGCACGATAAAAGGGAACGTCCTGAGAGATACGATCGATAATCACTGCATATTCCGTTGGATCACCTTGGATCACTTTGTCAATCGTAACAGATTCGGCAATAATATCTTTCTCTTTTTTTGCATTGACCCGCTCAATAAAAGCGGGTGGGAATGTATTCTCCTGTCCGTACAGAATTCCAATTTTTTTCATAGATCCCCTATTGTGAATTGAAAAGCATTTCTCTTTGAATATAGTAATTTATTCTAAATCGTCAAATTTGCATTGATTGAAGGGAAATCTTTCAGTATGATAATGAAGACATAAAGGTGAATTATGAAATTAAAATATTTATTGCTGCTGTCCGCTTTCTTCCAATATACTTTTTCGCAGGTCACTGTTGTAGAAGACAGTTTGTTCGCACAATCATTGAATGCTACAACAAAATTTTATGCTCTGCTTCCGGATGGATATTCGAAAACCCAAGAACGATTCACAACGGTGTATTTATTGCATGGATTCAACGGGGATTATACCAACTGGGCAAAACAAACCGACTTGATAAAGTATCTTAAAGAATATAATTTTATCGTTATTTGTCCAGATGGGAAGAACAGCTGGTATTCAAATTCTGTAGTTCTTCAAAATGCAAATTACGAAGATCTAATCATCAAAGAGATCATTCCGTTTGTTGATAAGAAATACCGAACGAAACAATCAAGATTCAGCAGAGCAATTGCCGGATTATCAATGGGAGGCTTTGGTTCCGCTAAGTTTGGGTTAAAGTATTCCAATTTATTTTTCTTCTCAGGCTGCATAAGTCCCGCTATACAATTCCCTGCCGGACTTGAAGATTCCGCAATTGTTGCACGGCGCTCAAAAGAATCCAATAAAAGTGTACGGGATATGTTCGGTGAAACACGAAACGAAAGCTGGACTGCTAACGATGTTTTTTCGCTCACTGAAAAAATCAACCCAAAAACTGCACCGTTTTTTTATCTTGCTGTCGGATCGCAGGATGGAATACCGGAGATCATCGATCTTACGCATACATTTGCTGCTTCACTTCGGAAGAAGGGGATTCCGTTTGAAATGCATGAAACTGCCGGAGCGCACGATTGGAAGTTTTGGGATAAAGAAATAGAAATTGTTCTGCAAAGAATTTCTGAAATCAGCCAAAAGAAACCAAAATAATCATGAATCTCCCTTTTCCATCGCGCTCAACTGATTCGCTGCTTCGGTCGAATATTCGGCTGCTCGGAACGATCCTTGGCGATGTCATCCGCGAACAGGAAGGCGATACTGTATTTAATCTGGTGGAAAAGATACGACTAACAACCAAAGATTCCCGAACTTCTCACAATAACCTAGGAGAGCAAAAGTTAAAGGATATTTTTTCATCGCTGGATATTGAGACAATAAGGAAATTGATCCGAGCATTTTCAACATATTTTCAGATCGTCAATATAGCAGAGCAGCATCACCGCATACAACGAATGCGTGAACAAAAAATGAGCGGAACTTCGCATTATCCAGCCGGATCACTTCGGCATACGCTGCAGTATGCAAAAAAGAAAAAAGTATCCGTCAATGAAATGCGAAAATTTCTTTCAACTCTATTCCTCTCTCCTGTTTTCACGGCACATCCGACCGAAGCGTTACGAAGAACGGTGTTGGAAAAACATTCTCGGATATGGAATGTGTTAGAGGAGTTTGACAGGAAAGATCTGTTACCGGACGAACGATTGGATCTTACTCAATCCATTAAACGTAATATCACCAGTTTATGGCAAACAGAAGAAACGCGGTCATACGATATCACTCCGCTCGATGAAGTGACGAACGGACTTTTCTATTTTACACAAGTATTGCAATACTCAATTCCTTCCTTCTATCAAGAACTGGAACGGGCACTTGAAGAGAGTTATCCGGCTTTGGTTAAAGAAATCCCATCATTCATTCATTTCGGTTCATGGATCGGCGGGGACAGGGACGGAAATCCCTTTGTTACTTCGGATACTACATGGGCAGCGCTTAAGAGGCAAGCAAATACAATTATTGATATCTATATCAAAATGATGGACGATCTGTATGTCGTCCGCAGCGAATCTTCAAAAATCGTTTCCGTGAATCGTGATTTGGTGAATTCGATCTATAAAGAGATCAGCGATAATAATGAAATATTCCCGCCTGCGATCCGAAATAAGAACGAAGTCTATCGCGCGAAAATTGCACTCTCCTATCGCAAATTATTGCGGTACAAAAAGAAATTGAACGGCTCACTCCCTGCCAGTGAAGCCACCTATTCTTCATCTGAAGAATTCTTACATGATCTTACGTTGATCAGAAAGAGTTTAATGGAAAATAAGGGAGAAGCACTATCGAAAGGAACCTTACAGCATTTGATCCGCAATGTTGAGACATTCGGTTTTCATTTGGCAACACTGGATATCCGTCAGCATAAGAAAGTACATTCATCATCGATCCATGAGATTGCTCTTCAACAGAATATCAACTATTCTGCGATGTCCGACAATGAACGAACGGAATGGCTGACAAATACTTTACTGCATCCATTTTCTTTTTTATTGGAAGAACAAGGATTGTCTGAAGAGACCAATGAAGTTCTTTCGACATTCAGGACAATTCATCGTGCGTTGCATGAGATCGATAGCCGTGCTATTCGTTCGTATGTTATCAGTATGACCGAGTCACCTGCCGATGTTCTTGAAGTTCTGTTCCTGATGAAACTAACTGGATTATCTTCCTTTGAAAAAGGATTCAGTAAACTGAATATTGTTCCATTGTTTGAAACCATCGGCGACCTTCGAGCATCCATTTCGATCATGCAAAGATTGTATTCTAATCCTGCCTATTCAAAACATCTTTCATTGCGTGGAAATCATCAGGAAATTATGTTAGGGTATTCTGATAGTAGTAAAGATGGCGGAATACTCACCTCGAACTGGGAATTATACAAAACCCAACGTGCGCTTGCCAAATGTTCTGCAGACCACCATATTGATTGGATGTTCTTTCACGGGCGCGGAGGAACTGTCGGTCGCGGAGGCGGACCGGAATTTCAGGCTATTATGGCGTTGAACGGACATTCGATCAACGGGAAAATAAAGATCACCGAACAAGGCGAGGTCATTTCTTTGAAATATTCCCATAAAGAAATTGCCCAACGAACGCTTGAATTGACTACATCTGCAATGCTGTTAAAATATTTCGATAAGACAAATCAATCGAAGATCAAAGTTGCAAAACATCCGCAATGGCTGACAATGATGGAATCAATGTCCAATGAAAGTTTCTCGTCTTATCGTCAGGTTGTTTACGACGACCCAAATCTCGTACGGTATTATTTTCAGGCAACACCGCTCAAAGAAATCACTCGAATGAAGATCGGTTCACGACCTGCACGCAGAGTCAATACTGAACGAATCGAGGATCTTCGTGCTATTCCATGGGTGTTTGCCTGGATGCAAAGCCGTCATAATCTTCCCGGATGGCTTGGAGTGAACGTTGGTTTAGGAAAGCGGAAAACTATTTCCTTATCTGCAATGCAAACAATGTATCGGCATTGGGGATTCTTCAAAGCGATGGTCGATAACATTCAAATGATCATCGCAAAAGCGGATTTTGATATTGCTCGAAATTATGCAGGACTTGTTCAACCGGAAACGCTCGGTAATTCAACATATTCAATTTTACATGGACTTTTTGAACAGACAAAAAAATCGATCGTTTCAGTTTCCAAACAAAAATACCTGTTGGAAAATAATCCAATGTTGCAGCGATCGATCACGTTGCGTAATCCCTACGTCGATCCGATGAGTTACATGCAGGTCGAATTGCTAAGACGGTTGCGCCAGGAAAAACTTACTGAATCCGAACGGAGAGAATTAGAGGAAGTGATGTTCCTTTGTATCAACGGCATTGCAGCAGGTTTGAGAAATACGGGATAAAACTACATCAATGACGCAACAAGTTTCGGCAGTTGTTCGCTTGCACTTCCTTTCAAAACCGTATACCCTTCAAGAAGATCATAATTGGGATGTGGGTCGATAAAATATTTTTCTTTGGTTCGCCTGAACATCGGCAATAATCCGGCAGCCGGATAAACTTGAGCAGAAGTTCCAACCCCAATAAATATATCAGCCGACTGTATTTGCTCATTTAAAAATTCATCCCGCATATCAACCGGTTCACCAAACCAAACAATATCTGGTCGTAATTGCCCGCCGCATTTTGGGCACAAATCACCCAGTTGTATCGGTTTTGTAATCACCGATTTGTAATCACATTCAAAATCATATTGGTCAGGGAAAGCTAAGGACTGATGGAATTCACATTTTTGAATATCAATTCTTCCGTGGAGATGCCACACATTCTCACATCCGGCGCGTTCAAGCAGCGTATCGATATTTTGAGTGATATTAACGACGGTATGGAGTTGTGAAAATTGTGCAATCGCATGATGGGCAGGATTCGGTAAACATTCAGTCTGTTTTATGAACCGCATCGCGTAAAAATCTAAAACAAGTTTTTTATTTCTTTTCCACCCTTCCGGTGAAGCAACGTCTTCTATACGATGCTGTTCCCACAATCCACCGCTGTCCCGAAATGTCGGGATACCGCTTTCGGTTGAAAGTCCTGCACCGCTGAAGATGACAATGTTCATAGAATAAAAAAGGACAAACAATATTGTTTGTCCTTATGAGAGTAAAAAATAAAAAATTCTAATTATCGGTTGAAAGACGATATAATACGATCCGATTATTTTGTGTATCGCAAACGTAGAGCGTATTTTCTGCAATCGCAGAACCACCGGGATGATTCAATGTAATACCAAGAGTTTTTTTACCGAATGATTCAATCTTAAATTTCCCCCGGTTATTGAACTTTGAAACACTATCCAATTGAGAATCTACGACAAAAATATCCCGGCGAATCCTGTCGATGCTCACTCCCGCCGCATTTTTAAATCGATTAGGACTGATGAATTCGATCGATCGATGATCCGGATTGGTAGGATCGAATTTCGGCAGCCACCCTTCAAAATCATTGTTCTTTGTAAATGCCATCCAGATGGCGGAATACTGAATACCATCAGAATTCTGTGTGACGATAAAATCGCCGCTGTTTGGGAATGTTGCAATTCCTGTCGGATGGTTGATGTTGGTTACAGAACTTCCGGCACCCGACTGCAATTCACCAAGAGGAGTAATGAATGAATCTTTTTTTGTCGTTGCATTCGGCCGATAACGAAAACGAAGAACCCGTGCATCCGGATCGACAATACTGCTGTTATCCGGACCATCACGCACCACGAGATATTCGTTGTTCAAAATGATTCCAATACCGACAAAGCGTCGTTTCGGTCGTGCCGGTTCTTTCCAAACAGTATCGATCTGTGCATTGTTCAGATTATGACTCGCATCGACAAGTTTTATCCGCAACACTATTCCGATGGTATCTCCGGTTGCAGGTTCAATTGTTTCAGCCCCGACTAAAAGATCAAGTTTTAAATCCTGTGCGATGGCGATCGGCCTTCGTATCGTTTTACTGACACTTAAGATCTGTCCTGCCTGATTGAGCATTACAATACGATTATTCTCCGTATCGGTAACATACAAGAGCTGGTCCAATCCATAGATGATCGTCCGCGGCTGATTGAAAATTCCAGTCCAGGAATTCTTTTCAACATACGATGTGTCCCCGATAGACGGTAATATTGTCCCGGTCGGCGTGGATATTCTCTCTTCGCACCCAACAACAAATATTGTCGTCGAGAAAATAATCGTCAGTAAAATATGATTGATCAGTTTATTCATTTTAATATGTTAACATCACAGAGATCCTGTGAACATTCCCTAATTCATTGAAATTAGAGAATGCATAATCTACATTTGCAACGGTTATGCCAAGAGGTATTCTCACACCGCCGCCAAATGAAATATCTTCAGCAGAAGAAATTGATTTTCCAAAGAAGGATTCACCGATCGTACGTTTGACACCTGCGCGAAGGAAGAACATTTTATCATATTCATATTCACCGCCAAGTCGTATGTTCTCTGCATTATCATTCGGATGGTTCAATTGAATGGATGCGGTCAAACGATTCGTTTCATCGAGCCATGGTTCGAAAGCATAGCCGAGTTTAAATAATGTCGGCGGCGAAAATCCCTGATATGAGTTCACACTCTCCCCGGCGCCATTTATGATTGAACCATTAGGTTCAACATTATCTCCAAAATTTTGCACTACGACTGAAAACCGCGATGTTCCCAATCCCATAAAGTAATATGTCCCAACATCGATCAAGACTGCAGAACTATGCAGTTCGGCAATATTCTCCCGCACGTATCGAGCAGTGATACCAAAACTGAATTGATCGGTCATCTTCCGTGCGTAGGTTCCGCCGATGGCAATGTCGCTGAAATTAAAATAATTTCCATTGCCTGTTGGTTGATATTCGGTTGTGATCGGCATTGGATCAGTGTGCAGCGATGTAAATGAGAATCCGATGAAATCATTACCGCCGAGCGAATAACTGATACCGAAGAATTCATGCTGTAGATCGACCAGCCATTCGGTGTGCGAGAAGACCGCTTGATTGGATGTGGAATTCGTAAGTCCAGCAGGATTCCAGTACAAAGCTGAAACATCATTTGAAATTGCAACGATCGCTTCACCCATTGCCGCACCGCGGGCATCTGCACCGATCTTCAAGAACTGATACGATGAAATCCCTGACCGTTGACTTCCCAAATTTGGAACCAATTGTGCGAAAGAATTCTGTGAAATGAACATAGCAACGAACAGAAGCAATGCTGCAGTTTTGATCGATGCCGATATGTTATATTTTTTGTTCAATGAATTCTTTTCAATTAAAATCGTAAAGCAATGCCTAAACGAGCTGTACGTGGTGCAAGATACCGCGCAGGATTATACGGATATGGTGAAATCGTCCCTTGCAGATCCGGAAAACGCGGATCATTGAATGAGACAGGAGTATTGTCGCCGTATTCATACGCCTTGCCGGTCACGGAATTGATGATCTGTGAATTTTTATTATCGAGAAGATTTTGAATCTCCAAACTCACAGTCAATCTTCCAAATCCAAGTTCAAAATATTTTTCAATGTTCATGTTAATGTAGAACCAATATTCAGCAAGTTCCTGTAGCGGATCTTCGATCTTTGTTCGGTATTGCGGTCTGCCATCGGCATCAACACCTGTGTAGATCTGTTGTGTATATCGTTTCCCGGATTGAAAGAATGCACGCATATAGACAGAATAATCATCAAGAATTCCCGGTGCAAAATCATACAGCGGTTCATCTTTCTTTACACTTAGGATCGATGTTATATTCATCTGCCAGGGGCGATCCCACGAAACAAAGTTTTCTTTGATCGTTGCATCACCGCTTCCGGTAGTTAAGTTGAAGAGAGCTTCGGTCGCTGAAGAACTTTTTCCCGTTGCAATGGAATATGATCCGGCGAACGTCGATCGTAATTGTGTCGAGAATCGATGGGTATAATCAAATTCAAATCCGCGTGTCCTTGCATAATCGGAATTGACATATGTTGTATATGTCCCGCGTGAAAAACGGGCACTCGTAGCACGGACACTTCGTGCGGTGATGTAATCAAAAATATCTTTGTAGTATGCTGTCAGTGTCAGTACATCATTTTCGGTGATCTGATTTCTCAAACCAAGTTCATACGCTACGGTTGTTTCAGGATTCAAATTCGGATTACCGACGGTTTGAACGGAAGAGCGTGCACTGCTTTCCGTCAATTTTGAATAAACATAGGTCGGTCTCGGCAGTTTTGAAAAATGTCCGTATGAGAAGAAGAGTGTCTGATTATCCGAAACCGGATGTGAGATGCCAAGACGAGGACTGATCCTTCCTTTCCATCTCCTCCCAAACATCAGTGAAGTTTGTGAACGGTATTGCTCACGAATATCTTCGGATGCCAATTCAACATTAGGATTATTGATCGCATCATCAACAAATTTTCCGGGGAACCAATAATCGAACCGCAGACCAAAATTCAATACCATACCGCTGATCGCGATATTATCCTGCGCATATAGTGCGCCGGATGCCGGACTCACTTTATAGATATCGTTATTCAATCCAAGCGGTTTGATCCACGGCTGCGAGATATCGATCATCTGCAGATCCTGGAACTTCATTTCGATTCCGGTTTTGAATTTATTCTTCTCCGTGAAGTGATTTGTGAAATCAAATTTGACCGTATAGTCATCAATAAAATGGTCGCGCCAGCTGAATGGTCCGCCAAGATCGTAGAATCCGTCTCCGGGAATTACTCCGATGCGATTCGTATCTGGATAAAAATATTCGATCGGAAGCGTGACGATATCACGCGGTTCATTGTAGAATTGATATCCTTTTCCATTCGCATCACCGCGAACATGTGCTGTATACCGGCTGACACGCAGATCAAAAAATGATTGCGGTGAAATTGTATGGGTCAATGATAATGTATGTTGAAGATTGATCTGAGTGTATGTACCGGCACTGTCTAAAATATTTTGATACTCATATTGGTATCCGGGTGTCGGTTCTTCCCGTTCCAATGATGTTTTTACCGTTGCAGAATTTTGATCGATCGAAACTGATTGGTTGAAAGCGTATGAGATCTTATAGGTTGGTGAAGGTTTCCAAGTTACTTTGCTTGAGATCGAATAACTATTTGCCAGACGTAATGTATAATCGGAACCGTTAAAGATTGTTGAAACGAGCTGGTCTGGAACATACTTGTTGTATTTACCGGTCGGAACTCCTTTATTGATCTGCTGACTCCATCGTGTATATCCATCAGTAACATTCGCAGAAATAT
>CAYPEM010000003.1:0-9804 GCA_964409765.1 uncultured Chitinophagaceae bacterium | reverse complement strand
TTATTGATCTGCTGACTCCATCGTGTATATCCATCAGTAACATTCGCAGAAATATTTGCAAAGAAACTTACTGTCCCCGGAAGGATCCAATTTGCCACCGGTAATGGTCCGCTGATATTCCCTTCCACCTGATCAGAATTGAAGAAATGTCTTGAGTTAACTCCAACAACACGATCTGTTTTGTACGAAAACCCACCGTTGTATCTATCGCTTCCCTCTTTGGTTGTTATATTAACAACACCAGAGGTCGCCTGTCCGTATTCGGCATTATAACCACCGGTGATCACTTCCATTTCCTGAATCGCATCCGGACTGATCTGCAGACCAAATCCTGAACCACCGAGCACATCCTGCACAGAAACACCGTCAACTAAATATGCATTCTCATATCCGCGGCTTCCGCGAATGTGAATTTCATTATCCGATTGAACAACGCCGGTCTGCAATCCAACAACATCTTTTACATTCGTCACTGCAGCAACGGTGATGTCTTCCGATTTGATGGTCCTTTTGCTTGATGTTTCTTCAACATCAAACAACCGCTTTTCACCGATGATGACTACTTCCTGTCCAAGAGAAAGAACAGACTCAGCCATCTTCACATTAAGTTCGACTGTTTTTCCTTCTTCAACTTTTATTCCTGAATACTGAACTGTCTTATATCCAAGAAGAGTGACATCGATATTATATGTCCCGGGATTTAATTTTTCGATCTTATAGTTGCCGTCAAAATCGGACGATGCACCGTAGTATGTACCTTTGAGAAGGATATTCACACTTGGCAAACCTTCTTTGGTATTCTCATCGATCACACGACCGACAATCCGTCCTGTCCCGCCAGGGTTAGATTGAGACTGCGCGGATAACTGCAATCCCAACAGAAGCACAAACAGACAATATGTGAGAATATTTTTCAGCATTAATTCAAGCCAAACTCATTGACCATTACTTGCTTAAAGAATGACGGAAGATTTTTGTTGCCAAAATTGAAACGATGCAATGGTAACGCGACGAGAACAAATTTCCTTGTCCCATCGATAACAGCAATCTCCGGACTTCCAGTGAATCGGAATGGAGTGCCGTCTGCATTCAATGAGTCTTTTATCTTATAGAGATACTTTGCATCTGCACGTTTATAAATTTTCCTCCAATTGAAAAAAGCAATTGCTGGTTCAAAGGTCAATTCTTTGTACATCGTATCTAAAGGGATCAATTTAGTATTTGGAGACATTCTGCCATCTGCATTAGTATGCAGAGTGGTTGAAGAATTTGCATCAGTAGAAACGCTGTCAATAGGGGCGAAATCATTTAGCGCTTTGATTTCAGCAAATACAACATTGGCAGCGAAAAGGGTTGAAAAAATCACTTTCCCACCAGTCATTGAATAATTAAATAATCCGATCTGCGCCGGTAAATAGCTGGGATATAAGTCACTCATCCAAAGAACAACGTCGTAGAGTTTCAAGGTATGAATAAATGCAGGATTCATATTATTTGGAACTAAAGATCCATATTTTTGATTCACTAATTGGTTTTGTTTGTCAAGTGGAGATAGTCCGAGTGCAACATCAAAAATATCGAATTTGCTGTAATCTTTTCCAGGCAATGCACTATCTATAGCGGCACTATAGATTCCTAACGCACTACTACGGTCGAAGAGATTATAATCGGTAACAACAAGCATTTTACTCTTCGGTTTTTTCACATACCATTTTTTAGTAGCAGGAGTTGATGGCATAGTGATCGTCGAACTGCTGTCCCCGGCAACATCGCGAGCTTGTAGATATAAAACATTGGTTGCGTTAAGTTTCAATCCGGAAATTTTTCCTCGGAACTGCATCGAGGGAAATGTTCCGGTATAGACATCCGCTTCTACTTCACCTGTTGCTCCGTCAGTGACTGAACGAGGAGCGATCAACGTCACCAATTTCACTGCACCGCTAATGGAGAACCATCGTTTATTCGGCCCGGAATCATTCAAAGCAATTTTGAAAGCAGAAATAGTATTATCCCCATCAACGTCTGTTCCGTACCATGAGAACGTTGCGACAGTAAACGTTGTATCCGGTTGCTGAATGGTTGCAGAATCAATCGGATTGACTGAATAGAAAACTTTCGGTGGAGTATTTTTTATTGGTAAAAGTTGTGCTGCACTTTTTGTATCAATTGAAGATACCAACGAGGAAAGCATTTGATCTCCACCGTCGTAGAATCCGTTTACATTCTTATCCCAATACGGCAGTGGCATCAATCGAATAATTGCCCCCTCAGGAAGTGCAGCATCTTCTTTGAATGTATTATCCACAGCACGGGCAACGATCGTAAAGAGACTTCTTGCTTTGATCAATGGAAGAGAAATGATACTGTCATTTCTTGTTGTCCATGAATAAGTGAATGTATCGGGAAATGCCACAGTAGCCGTTGCAACGGATTCAGGAGTAGCGATCAAAAATCCTTTTACATATCCGTCGGGGTCTTCTCCATACCAATAAGCATGCTGACGCGACGAAGTTTCGTTCAGTAAAACTGATGACGACAACCATAATCGTGTTGACGGTTGTTGGTTCGGCTTCGGAGCGTTCGGAAGGTCTTTTTGACACGATCCGATCAAGAGTCCCGCAATTACGAAAACAATATTTTGAAGAATCTTTTTCATAGTTTTGAACCTTGTCAAGGTTACAAACCTTGACAAGGTTGAGTTGCCATTTTTATTTTAGCAACAACATCTTTTTCACTTGAGAGAAATCTCCCGAAGTGATACGATAAAGATACATACCGCTGGATAATTTTGAAGCATCAAATTTTACGGAATAAACGCCATTTGTTTGGTATTCATTCACTAACGTTGCAACTTCCTGACCAAGAATATTATAGATCTTCAATGAAACCATCCCTTCACTCGGGAGTGAATAGCGCAAGGTCGTTGAAGGATTGAATGGGTTCGGGAAGTTCTGTTCCAACGCAAATTCTTTTGCAACGACATTATCTCTGCGAATTGTGGTTGGATTGAATCCTGAGAAGTCAGCATTGGTACGAGGAGTTACTTTATATCGTCCATTGCTATAATAAAGAATCCCTGTAACATTCGAGAATTTGTTGCCAACTTTAACGATGGTAGAACCAATGATCGTATCAGCAAGTGCGTTGGAATATTTATTACGACCATCACGTCTCACCAAGACAGCCTGAGAACTGTTACTGATCCAGAATTCTGTTGGTTCAGAAAACACAGGATCAATGCTTGTTATTGTGACAGAATCGAATGACACCAGCATTCCTTCATACGGTTCGGCAGCAAGATTACCGTTGCTTGCACCATCTCCAAATACTTCTGTCTTCAATTTAACCGGAGCAGGAAGTGGTTTACCTGATGCAACAACTCTGCCTTTGGTGATGCTGGAAAGCCGGGTGACATCAAAATTCTCCTGGATCGATCCGGTAACAACAACGCTGTCACCCATTTTCAATTTCATCATGATCGAATCAGGTCCGACGATCCACAATCCGCTGAACGGTCCATTACCGCTTTGCATATACCAGGCATTTGTTCCGCCGACGGATAATGCTGTCAAACGTAATGCTGATGTATCCGCAGTAATAATTCCACCCACTGAATCGATTGCACCGATGTACGGACTTCGACCATTTGCATAGATCGTTTTTTGAATATCGCTCGGAGCAAGAACCGGTTTTGTTGAACGATCAATGATAGTATAGAAGAAGAAACCTTTTGAAGTATCATATTGTGTCAAGGCACCGCTGTTGGCAAGCATCGTTACTTGATTGTCTGCATCCACAACTTTGATAAAATATCGAACGGTGCTACCGGGTGTCTGTGCTGGAATTGATCCTGTCGACAATGAATCACTTGCTCCGGGAGTAGGCATTGCAATTTGCTGCCATGCTCCATTGTTGACACTGTAAAGAAGTGTATGTGATGATAAATTTGCACCATTAACAACTGCTCCGGTTTGTTTATAGATTTTTGCAGAAACAACTGCAGGACTATCTTTTGCAACTATCACCGGATTTCGACGGTGGGTAGTTACACCGGGAGCAATTTTTCCGAAAACAACATCCCCCGGGAAAATCGGACAAATTCTATACCCTCTGTTTGCTTCTGTTCCAGATGAAGTTGTTATGTATCCGCGTAATGTATCGATCTTTGTTCCTACCGGCGGAGTTTTATAATCCGGGTCACCTGGAACAATGATAGAACCATGTCCAATTGTGAAATAATATGACCAATCATAATCAGACAATGTGTTACCATTCTCGTCGGTCACTGCCCACGTACCACGCGCAGCATTAACAATTGCAGTCACTGTAAGATTTGTAAATTCAACTTCCATCGCTTCAAATGGTTCACCGGTGCTGAACATTGCTTTTCCGCCGGGATTTGCTCCGATGTTAAAATCTGTGATATTCTTTTTCAACGGCTTTGGTAAAGGATTACCCGAAGATAAAATATCGATTGGATATGGGATATTATCCACTCCAACTTTGTAAGAGATGATCGGAACAAATTGCGTTAAACTATTCATGCTTGTTAGTGGAAATTCATCAACATAACCAGTGATCTTAATAATGTCACCTCGTTCAATATTATACAGACCGCTTGCATCTGCAGAAGCTGAATCACCGGACCACCGTACAAACATTCCAGCAAATGGATTATTGGCAGCAGCACCAGTATCGCGCAAACATAATGTTTTGCCAACACCTGTATAGGTGATCACTCTTGGTTGTACGGTTACAAGAGCAACTACCGTAACCGTTTCTCGTTGTGCAGCAACAGATTTATAGAATGGTGATGTCTGTGTTAACCATCGTGTTGAACCGATTCCAAGAGAATCAGCTAGTTTCAATGAATCTAAACTGACCGATTGAATCTGTTGGATCGTCTTGATGGGGTACGTTGGTTGAGCATATATGTTGGCCAATCCTACAATGACCAACAGTAACAAAATTTTCTTCATGGTTCCTCCTCTATCGTATGTGAATGTGATTGTGTGTGTGTAAATAAAATTTATTTTATGATAGCAAACTTTCCGCGTTTGATATCATTGTTGTCCAGATTCTTTACGGTGAACAGATATAATCCAGTCGCAATTGCCTGATCATATTTTGTGATAAGATCCCACGCATGTTCTCCCCCTGCAAACTCAGCCGGAACACCAAGTGTAGAAAAATCATCGAACCATTTTATGCCGGAGCCATCGTATGTTTTTGAATCATGATCCATTTCAGCAACCAGATCACCTGTTAGTGTAAAGATCTTAATTTGTGCTCGTGCCGGAAGATTACGGAAATAGATTTTACGCGAACGTTCGCCTGAACCATCCCACGCTGCTTTTGCATAATATGGATTAGGATATACGATGATCTCCCTGTTTTTATCTGCTGTAGGTCCAACACCAGGAACAACACGTTTAACGATCTTTGCACTTTCTAAACTCGGTAAACCATTAATGGAATCTCCTCCGTCAAACGCAGATACTCCGTAGAGATACTGCCATCCATTCAAACTGGTGATCGGATCGTTCTTCGGTGGAAATTGATACCTGCAAACAACAGTATCGGTTCCTTGTATGAATATTTTCGGCGTATCAAGTTTTATATTTGTGAAACCGGTATTGTATCCGATGGAATTATCATTTCTGTCAAACTCCCCGACCATTTGCATTGAGAGTAAAAAATTCTCAGGATTCTTGATATCTGCACCCGGCACTGAACGATAAACTCTATATCCTTCAAAATCATATTTGCGCGAGATTGGATCGAAACTCTGTTCTGAACGTACACTGTCCCAGTATAATGTTACACGTTGATTTTCAACTACTGAAAAAACTCTTGGTTGTCTCGGCGGCTGCGGTAATGTAAAACGATCAAGTCTTCCGTTGTCATTGATATCCTCACCGTTATCCAACGCATTGTTTCCGTTAAGATCTTCGCCGTTGTACGTCTGCTGCGCCCACGCTGCATTTGCGTATAGAAGAGATCTCATCTGTGGTGTTGAAAAATCCAAACTTGCGTGTGCACTTCCCGTTTTTTTTGCACCGATAAGTGCAAAGACAACTCGAACACTTTCACCCGGTGCAAGAGATTTGAATGGTCCAACGGAAAGCAGATCGCTTAAACTCGCCGGTAATTCACCTAAAATATTTGGATCAGAGGTTGCGTTATTATTCGTTCTGCCAAGTGCTTCAATGTTTGGTTTCGGCATCATCCGCGATAAACGCTGATATCGTCCCCGATACGGATCTCCGGGATTATCCTCAACATCAGGAAATGCATAGAGTGAATTCCCCGAACCGCTCGAACCAAATCTCCAGCCATTGTAATATGTGTTCTTTGCGAGGACACCGATAGAATCGATTTCTGATGATAATGGAACTCCAAGAGAATCTTTTTTTAATGGAAACGGTGTTGTTCCCAGCATTTTTATTCCCAAATAACTATTTGATGGAGGGCCATACGGTGCTCCGTCAAAATCAAAGACATAACTCAGCCGGAGACTATCGACATATCCTCTTCCGGAATGACTGAAGAATTGACTTGCAGACAACGGGTTTCCGGTTAACTTCGTATTTCTGACTGCTCCGTTATTCCACAGACCAACGTGAAGACTATCGATGATAGTTGTGCCGATATTTTTGATTGAATAGTTGAGAATTACAAAAAAGTCTGCGAATGGAAAATTCCATGCATAACTTTCCAAATGGATATTGACACCGAGAGGTTGGTGAAATGGAATTGCTAAGGTAGATCCGGGTAGCGTATCATTATCATCAGTGAAATCCATCACTAGGTCTTGATGGCTGACAGCATTCAGATCAAAGTAGGGTGATTCCAGAAGCGTGGAACGCTGAGAAATTACTGAACCAATGTTATTGGTGATCTCCAAACCTTCTAAAACACTTGACGTCGTTGCTCTATCTAAACCTGCCGTTGAAACGCTGGCAACGGTTTCATTACGAAGAATTCCGCCGATCCAAATACCGCCGACGGAAAGATGCTCAATTCCGGATCCTTTTGGATATTCGAGCGAAGGCTGAGTAGGCCATTTTTTAAATCGGTTACCGATCTGACCAAAATTGGTGATGGTAACGTTAAGGTTTCCGATGGAGGTATATTTAGTGTCATCATCTTCTGTAACTTTTTTTAGCGATTGCCCAAAAATCGGCAATACACCAATGATGAGCAGTAATACCAGAAAATGAAGTTTAGTCAGTCGTAGCAAAGATCAACATTCGTTACGTGATTGGATTAATTAACTGCAAAAATATACAAGCAATTGGGCTTAAATACAAGGTGAGTTTCGCAAGATAAACATTTGTTAATATAGAAATCCTATCGTTCACCCCTCAATTTTCAATTTTTGACCGACGGTGATCTTTGAAGATTTCAAATCATTCCATTTTTTCACTTCGTCGATTGTTACATGATATTTGTCGGCAATTTTTTCGAGGGTTTCACCGCTTTTAACAATATGGGTTGAGATTTTTGTTTTATATTTCTGCGGCAGGTTTTTTTTGGCAATATTATTTTTCCGAATGATCGGTTCATCCGCCGGTTCCTCGGTCAGATCCGGTGCGAATATTTCGAGCAATTCACCCGCATTGATCCTGCTGGTACGGAGCCTGTTCCACGATTTGATATCGGCAATTGCAACATCGTATTCCGCCGCAATTTTTTCAAGGGATTCGCCCCGTTTCACTTTATGCTGGATCCATCCGATGCTGGTCTTTTCGGTCTGAGCAATATTTTTCTTCTTGACTGGTGAAGAGGAAATACTTTTTCCTTTTTCTGCCGTTGTTTGAACGGCAAGATTTTTGTAAAACTCAAGTTTCTCTTCCGGAACCCAGATGGTCAACCGTTGTCCGGCGTAGATATGTCTTCCGTACGGAATATTATTCCAGTTTCGGATGTGACTCGCCCGAACATTGAACCATTCAGCAATGTGACCAAGTGTCTCACCCGATTTAACTTTGTAGACGATCTTTTCACGCCCCTGAGGTACATAGGTTGCTTTTTGAGCTTTTGTCTTATTCCGCTGTGATGTTGATGAGAGAGATGTCGATTTTCTTGCGGCAGTGATTTTTCGCCCCTCCTCTTTCAATTGATTGTATCGTGCAATATCCGCGATCTCTTTCTTACGCTGTGCATCAACCAACGCATATGCAGAGTTTGATTTCACCGGAATCACAAGCGTTGCACCCACCTTCAAACGTTTAGAACGGGAAAGTTTATTGACCTCCAGCAGGATTGCAGTTGTTACATTGTATCGTTTTGCAATTTGGCTGATCGTTTCTTTTCGTTTGATCACGTGAGTTGCGAAATCCAATTTTTTGTCATCTGGAATCTTAGCATAATTCTCTGCAAATGTTGCAGCAGTACCAAACGGTACCCGTAACTGATATCCTTTATAGTTCGGCGGCGTGCACCATTGTGTCAGTTCAGGATTGAGATCTTTGATCTTTTCCAAATCAGTACCGGCACATTCCGCAAGAATTCCAAGATCGATACAATCATCAACGGTCACATGTTCATACGATAATGAATCTGCTTTCTTTATTCCTCCAAACCCAAATGCATCAGGGCGCATGACAATCAGTGCTACTGCAATATATTGCGGAACATAATTCCTGGTTTCCCTCGGCAAACGATGCCTCATTTCCCAGTAATCTGTTGATCCTGTCCGTCGAATTCCACGACGCACCCAACCGCCGCCGGCATTGTATGCAACAAAGACCAAATGCCAGTCATTGAACTCTTTATACAGATCTTTCATATGACGTGCAGCAGCGCGTGTAGCTTTTTCAAAATCTCGACGTTCATCATACCAATAATTCGAACGAAGACCGTACATACTCCCCGTTCCTTTCATAAACTGCCAGAGACCGACAGCTTTTGCCCAGGAACGCGCTACGGGATTCAATCCGCTTTCGGGCAACGAAAGATACATCAACTCCGGAGGGAGCCCCTCTTCCGCAAACACTCTGGACATCATTGGAAAATACTTTCCCGAACGAATGATCCAATTCTCCATATGCGAACGCCCTTTTCCCATAAAGAATGAGATCGTTCGTTTTGTATATTCGTTGATGTGAAGAGGAACGTCGGTTTTTGGTACAAGCGACGGTGGGATCTGGATATTGGTGATGTCGATCTTTTCAATATCAAGATTCAATTTTTCACGGAGTGCAAAGATAGAACTGTTAGGCCCAATGCTGTCGATGGTTGCGATATATTTTTCGTAATCTTCAATAACACTGCGGGATAGTTCATTGAAATCTGAATTCATTTCTATGTTCGGAAAGTAACTGGCTTCGTTCAAATGCTTGATGGACTCTTCAAACTCATCCACCGAAAGCATTGAATCACCATCCGCCTGGGCCTGCATCGCAGAAAGATAATGTCCGCGCGCTTTCTCTAATAATTCCACTACCTGTTTTTCATCTGCATCGCCGGTAGAATCTGCTCCTGTTGAATCCGCTGTTGGATCGACCGATTGAACTGGCCGCGGAGGAACCGTATCCTGTAAAAAGAATGAGTTCGAAGACGAAGCAAAAAGATTCGAACTATTATAAGATTTTTGATATTGTGGCTGAAATGATTGTGTGTCGGATTTTTGAGGAGTTGTGCTGGTACAACCTATCAATAAAACGAATATGGAAGCAAGAGTGAAAACTTTTTTCAATGCTAAACCTTTTTTATGGATGAACGATACATGTAATATACACTTTGAACTAAAAAAAACAAGGATTTATTCAGTTCACTGAAATTTAGACGAATACAACA
>CAYPEM010000002.1:72918-154357 GCA_964409765.1 uncultured Chitinophagaceae bacterium | reverse complement strand
GAAAGTTCGATATGATGATCGTCTGTCACCAAATGCAAAATTACTTTATTCCGAACTAACGGCATTGACGAATTCCAAGGGATACAGTTGGGCATCAAACGCACATTTCGCTTCGCTATATAAAGTGCATAAGAATACCATTAGCAGGTGGATAAATAAACTTGTAGTAACAGGTCATATCCGTAGTGAAGTAACAATGGGACAAAAGGGTTATGAACGAAAGATCTACTTGTGCGAAAAAATCACGATGAAATCAAAGAAGAAAATGAATGTCGAAAGTGCAGGTCCAATAAATCATTTCAGTGAGAGCTCCTCACAAAATCAGTTAGAGGGTATCAATGAAATCAGTAACAAGTCTCACCAAAATGCTGAAGAAAATAAGACACTTAATATAATTGACGAAAAAGATAAAAGAATATGTGAGAGCGGGAAATCCGCGCGCCCTGATAATCCTGCTGTTGTAATTGACTTTATGTTAAAACAAGGAGTTGATGCTTCTAAAGCAGAGGCAGAAGGGAACAAATTTTGGAACCATTATTTATCTGTCGGCTGGAAAGTTGGAGGGCGTGCACCAATGAAAGATTGGAAAGCATCCGCAAGGCAATGGGTCGCGAGAATTGAAGATTTTACGCCTGCACG
Organism: uncultured Chitinophagaceae bacterium; assembly: GCA_964409765.1. Lineage (GTDB taxonomy): Bacteria > Bacteroidota > Ignavibacteria > UBA10030 > UBA8401 > UBA8401. The sequence continues at coordinate 153,718 of CAYPEM010000002.1, read as the reverse complement.
GAGTGCAGGTGGATCGTCAGCATCAGTCGAAGTTATTGATTACAAAGAATTGCGCAAACAACGTGAACTGGAAAAATTAATGAGGGATTGAGTTATGGATATTGAACAATTTCGAATTCTATTGATGCAACCGTTATATGATGCATTTGGTAAAGACTTGAATGCTGCACAAGTGAAACAATATTATCGATGCATCAAAACTGAAAACGAACAGGATTTAAAAAAACTTGTGGATGAAGCAATGGATAGTTATAGCAAGTTTCCAAGTATAAAAGAGCTTAAAGATTTATTAGCTAAGATAAATGGTGCTAAAAAGGAAAAGAAAAATGGTAGTAACTTCGTTTTGGTCACATGCTGTTGTGGTGCAGTTTTTAGCGTTTTGAAGGAAATAATATCAAACGGTCAAGGATGGGCAAAATGCACGAACAATAATTATACAGATCCATTAACTGGTAAACCAAAATGCACCAAAACATTTCTTTTCAGCGATTTACAAAAATGCAAAGAAGATCCACCGGGATCAATTATCATAAAAAATCAAAAAGTTTTAGAATAACACTAAATCAAAATGATTTAGATTATAACAAACAATCAATAAAGAGGAGGAACAAATGGAAAAGACCGAACGGACAAAAGAAGGTCAAATAGTTTCACGAATGATTGTAGCATTTGTTAAAAAGATTCAACGCAAAGGGCTTTTCTTTCACGGTGAATATTGTGATATGTTGATTGCCCTTGCATTTGTAATCCATAAAGAAGGAGATAATCATTGTTATGAATTGGATGATTTAATTCGAAAATATATTGAAAAGAAATATGGACTACAGGCTGGATCGCGGTCAGATGAAGTAACAGAAGTATTCGGCGTTTATTGATAAAGTTATTCTTTAATAAATGACTCTATCTGAGACGGATTTCATTTTAAATCTTTTGGAAATCATGGGTATTAATCCACATTAAAAATTAATATTTTTGATGTGGATTTGTTATAATTGGAAAATCAGTTATACTTATAAAAACCTAATATATCAAAACTTTGTGAGTTGAATATTGAAAAGCAATTTCAAATATTATACAAAAGTAAGTTAAGACATAGTTCAAATAATTGCTGGAGTAAAGATGACTATTCAAGAGTTCAATAATCAATCGCTGCAACAGGAAGCAAAACGATTTCTCATTCAGGCACGTCTTCCTTTGGAGCAAGACATCATTTATATTTTACAGTTGATGCTTTATGCAGCTGAGCAAGATCGAACAGAGGAAACACAAGACTTAATCCCAGATTTACAGAAAGCCTTTTCCCTAAAACCGGAAATATTTCTGAAGAAGATAATGGGACTGTCGGAGGAGGAAACTCTGGAAGAGGATATTCTAGATGAATTGAAAACAGCGGAAAATCCGTTTGAAGCGGGAGAGATTCTACTTGATCAACTTAAGTTTGCATCCGGAGGTAATTGAATAATGTATTTTTGGTTAAAATAATAAGCTATGGATATTAAAAAATATACCCTTAAACCACTCCCAAGCGAGAATCTTCGGATCGTTCAACCTGATCAGTTCAAGATCAACTACCGAAGGGAACTGAATGATGAACAGTTCCAAGCTGCAACGTCTACCAAAGGTTCATTTCTTGTGATTGCCGGTGCTGGTACCGGTAAGACAAGGACTATTGTGTATCGTGTAGCGTATTTGATCGAGAATGGGATTTCGGCAGAAAGGATATTACTTCTCACCTTTACACGAAGAGCTGCAAGGGAAATGCTCACACGAGCATCAAAACTTCTTGATTCGCGGTGTGATAAAGTCTCTGGGGGAACGTTCCATAGTTTTGCGAATACGATCTTGCGACAACACGCACCATTAATCGGATATCATTCGAATTTCACTATTCTTGATCAAAGTGATTCTGCAGACGCTATCAGCGTTATTCGTCGGCAATTGAAGTATGATGAAAAAGCGAGACGATTTCCAAAAAAGGAAGTATTACAATCTATTTACAGTCGTTGGATCAATACCGGTGTAGCAGTAAAAACAATTGTTGACCTTGACTATCCACAGTTTGTCGAAGAAACTGATGATATGATGAAAATCTTCAAAGCCTATTCAGTATACAAGAAAAAGAACAATCGTATGGATTACGATGATCTTTTAGTAAATCTTGCTGAGTTACTGCGAAAGCACAAGGATGTTCGTGAGAGGCTGTCGATGAAGTATCAATTTATTATGGTTGATGAATATCAAGATACGAATTCGATACAGGCAGAAATCGTAAAACTGCTTTCCATCGTGAATAATAATATTATGGTTGTTGGTGATGATGCACAATGTATCTATTCCTTTCGTGGTTCAACCATTGAAAATATATTGACCTTTGAAAAGACATTTACCGGATGCACCGTTATAAAATTAGAAGAGAATTATCGCAGTACTCAGCAGATCCTTGATCTTGCCAACGCGGTAATGAAAAATTCATTTCAAATACTACAATAATGTATTACAAAGAATTACATTCATATCGAACCGGGAGTTTGCCTGTTATCGTCAGAGCGGAAACAGAGCTCCATCAATCCAGGTTCATTGTTCAGAAAATCCTTGAATTTAGAGAAGAAGGGATTCCTTTAGAAGAAATGGCGGTATTGTTCCGTTCAAGTTTTCTTTCGGATGCGCTGGAAATTGAACTGATGAAAGCGAATATCCCTTTTATGAAATTCGGTGGATTCAAATTCATTGAAACCGCTCATATCAAAGATCTCATTGCACATTTGCGTGTATTGAAAAACCCACTTGACGGTATTTCCTGGAACAGGATTCTACTGTTATTGGATGGTATCGGTCCCAAAAAGGCAGAATCGATCATTAATGATATCATATCAAATCGTATTAAACCGAATGAACTCGCTGAGAGTTTTTGGAAACGATTCAATGATTACCCCAAAGGATTAGAAAAGCTATTTAATTTCTTCGCCGAATGTTCAAAACCCGGAATTGATGTGTCAGACATAGTCTTCCACCTGATAGAATACTATAAACCGGTATTCAAAATTACGTATCCTGACCATACAAAACGAATGAAAGATTTAGATATGTTTGCAGCAATCTCAGAACAGTACGAGAATGTTGAAAATCTTTTGTCAGATCTTGCATTAGATCCACCTGTCAACAGTATTTCTGATGTGAAAGGGAGTAATGATGATGAAGATGTCTTGGTACTATCAACCGTCCATAGTGCAAAGGGAATGGAATGGAAAGTCGTATTCATCATCAATGTTCTTGAGGGTAGATTTCCGTCACAACGATCGATAGATGATCCCAATGATTTAGAGGAAGAACTGCGATTGTTTTATGTCGCTTGCACCAGAGCTAAAGATCATTTGTTTATAACATATCCGTTGGAAGTCTTTGAACGAGAGTTTGGTGTCACGCTTTCGAAACCCTCACGGTTTTTGGGTGCAATTGACGAGAAGCAAGCAGAACAATGGATGATTGATGGTTCGTTAATAGATAATCCGTTGCTATCCTGATAGTGAGTATTCGCCTATATAATAATTGAATTTTTTCCTTTTTATTTCGATTAATTCCCCTCAAAAATTGTAGAATGCAATTTATATTAGTAAACAATCAATGGCTTCTCTTGAGTGTTTTGTTAATTTCATTCTGTACGCCTACTAAAAAGGGGTCTGAATTAAAAAGAAGGATACCGATAGATCGATTCTACATCAACAAGGTCGAATTATTTCTATTGCTGTTCAAATGTTCTAATATTACCTTCTTGTGATACTCAGTACAAAGAAATGTTGACAGAAGTGCTTGAACGGTAACCATTAGATAATAAATACAGTAGACCATTGGAAATAAACAATAAAAATACCGGTTTGTCGGTCATCGTCTTTACAGATCTCTGGAACTTTTCCAAGAGTACTGAACAAAACGAAGAACTGACCTTACAAAAATTAAATACTCAACATGAGATTGTTGAAACATTGGCAGAAACTTTTTCGGGTGTCATTAAAAAAAATACTGGTGACGGATATTTGATTGTTTTTTCAAGTGTAATCAAAGCACTTGATTGGTCCATCAAAGTTCAGCAAAAACTACACGAATTTAATTCAAAGCAAAAGGACGATGACCAAATATGGATGCGTATTGGGATCCATATTGGAGAAATATTTTTTACTGAATCGGACGTATTTGGTCATAATGTAAATGTTGCTTCGAGAATTGAAGGGAAAGGTGTTCCTGGACAGATTTATGTATCTGAATTGGTGTACAAACAACTGTCTTCACGAAAAGACATTGATTTTAAGTACCAAGGATCCTACGATTTAAAAAACATTTCACAACCGATCAAATTATATGAAGTAGTCTCACCTGAAGTTCCTACAACAAGACCTAAAGGATTCAAAGAACGGAATCCAATTTTCGAAAGAAGAAGGAAACTGGTCATTCAAATGATCATTGCTGCTGGAATTACTATTTTCATCAGCTGGGGAATATATATACAATTCTTTACGACACCTGAGAATAATACAAAGATTGTGATCCTGCCACTTCGAGCCGACTCAGGCGTAACTACACCCTACTTATCGTACACATTAACCCAGCAATTGATAGATTATTTTTCACATACATCATTTCAGGTAATAGCTTATGAATCCGCGGCTTATTATTTGGAGCATAATGTTACTACATCCCAAATATTCAATGATGCTAAAGTTGAATATATCGTTTCGGGAGAACTTTGGGAATCCGGAACATCCATTGAAGCAGCAGTACGAATACAAAATTCAACAAAGAAAGATTATATCTGGGAGGGGAAATTCATTGTTCCTGCAATAGAAAGTGAACATTTAGGGAGAATGATATTTGCATCAGTTTCGCAAAAACTTGGAATGAAAGACCAATCAATTGTTGAAACCAAAGTATCTCCTGCATTTGATGAATATGCGAAGGGAAACGTGCTCCTTGGAAAAAGGAATAAACCCGATACGTTCATTGCAATAGAATTCTTCAAACGTTCTATTCAATTAGATTCCATTTTTATTCCATCGATCTATGCTCTTGCAGATGCCTATCATACAATTGACTATAATGAATGGGATCGTTCTAAAGACTACCTTTCACTATCTGAAGGACTTTGTTGGAAAATAATTGGGGTGGATTCATCATTTTCTAAAGCGTATTCATTGCTTGGTGCAATTTATTTGCAAAGAGATCGATTTGAAGATGGTGTAATTTTGCTCAATAAGTCTCTCCGATTAAATAAAAATGACGTTCTTGCCCATACAATGCTCGGCGAAGAATTTGCGTTTAGAAGGAATGAACCTACCGAAGCATTATCACATTTTATTACTGCATCGGAAATTCAACCCAACGATGAGACAACAATTGCAAATCTTGCCATTGGCTTTGGAATGATGCGGAGTTATCAAGAATCGAAACAGTATTTTGAACGAGCACTTCGGCTAAATTCTTCTAATGCCTGGACGTGGAACCAATACGCTATTCTCCAAGAAAAGATTGGAATGATCGATAGTGCACAAATATCGTTCCGGCACGCTTTAGAACTGGACGATTCCTATGCAGATCCACGAATTTCAATAGCTTCCCACCTGATAATTTTCAATATGCTAACACATTGCGATTCATTATTACAAATTGGAATTGCGATGAATCCCAACGAAATTGATTTCTATTATTATCGTGGAATTGTAAAGGAACAACAAGGGGATCGACACGCTGCAACTGAACAGTGGAAGAAAGGATTATTCCATATTGAAAACTTATTAGGTAAGGATCACGAAAACGGTTCATTATTAATCAAAAAATCCTTATTCCATTCACGACTCGGCAATAGTAGAGAAGCAATGTTCTATGGAAGTGAAGCAAACAGGATCGCTCCAAATAGTGACGAAATTTTACTTGGATTAACAAGAATGTATGCGAATATGGATAATAAGGATTCGATGCTTGTCTATTTAAAAAGAGCGAAACAAATTTCTTCTGATATTGACGAATCATATATTGCCACATCAGTTGAATTGCATAAATACAAGAACGATGATGCAGTCATTCAATTGATCATAAAAAATTAAATTTATGTGTCATTCATTTTTTTCTCTTCAAAAACTAATTTCTCGAAATAGTAAAGTTATTATTGCACTCTTTTGTTTGCACAATAGTCTGTTCGCTCAGATTGGTAATACTTTTACGGTTAATGCAAGTGTTCAATGTTTTAATGATTATAATTTCGATGGATTTCAGAGTGGAGGTGAGCCAAGTCTCGTTGGTAAACAAATTAGTTACAATATTATTGTGAACGGACAGACATCAAATATAAGTTCAACAACAAATTCTTCTGGTTTAAGTATTCTAAGCAAAGAGATTACTATCTCTGGTAGTGGACCGGTCTCAGTTCAGATTAGAATTGACTTAATTACTGTAGGTAGTTCAGAATTTCGAACAAATGGTGACGGAACAATTTATTCACAAATATATAATGTTTTGTCGGGGAGTATAGTAAGTTATAGTGGACCAATAAGCGGAGTTTCGTCGTATAAAAGAACTTGGAAATCGCTTTCTAATAATAATGCAATGGATAATGCTAATTGGGACTATGGTGTACCAATCAATAACGAAAATATTGAAGCTATAATTCCTTCGGGAACTGCACAAGCAGTTTTTTTAGGTAACGTATCTATAAAAAAATGGTCTGTTCAATCTGGGGGTAATTTAAAATTCAAATCTGCGAATATATATGGGAATAATTCAATAGAAAATCGTGGTATGTTAGAAATTGAACAATCAAATATTGACTGTTCTGGTGGTCTGCAAAATTATTCTTCCTTGACCATTAAAAGTGATAATTCGATTTCAACCGACATTATAAACATTGGAAGCGGTAATATTTTCATATCTAATGCTCTTTCAACTTCAATTAATAATGAAATCCTAAATTATGGTTTCATAGATATTAACCAATCACATATTGATGGGTTTGGGGTAATTAGAAATTTTGGTTCTTTGTCAATTGATAATTCTTTTGTTCCCCTTAATTTAGAGAACAATGGAAATCTAATACTGAACAACACAGTTGATGTTCTGAGGATAAGTAATGGTGCTAATAAAACGATATTACTAAACTCTGGGGGTAAAGCACAAATTATTAATTATTTGGAAAATTATGGCACGATTACTTTAGGATCTTCTACATCTCTTAAGGTCTTCGGATTTGCAAAATTATACGGTACGATCAATAAGGGGCCTTTAGCTACTGTCGTTATCAAATCGGATACCTTATTCCTTGGAGGAACACAAACATTCTCTAATCTTACAGTCTCCAGTAAAAATCAAACATTCGCACCGTTGACAAAATTAATAATTGAAGATACGCTTGATCTTCAAGAAGACCTAAAATTTAATCAAGATAATGTTCTTGTTATCGAAAACACTGCATCAGATGCCATTACCGGCAAGGGGATGATTCCACACGGAACAATTCAGCGAAAAATAGTTTCCGGCATACCCTATCGATTTGAAAGTGATTCTACAAGGTTGAAATTTGAAACATCGAATGCACTGGACTTTACTTGTGCAGTGACAACTCTGACTGATACAATTGATACGAAGACAACCTGGATACCAGTAAAAGGGAAGATCGACACGATAAATAATATAGTGTCGATTGATTCCATAAATGGATTTTCACGATGGACCGTGGGAAAACCAAAGAATAACAAAGTTGAACCTTCAGTGAAAAGAATCTATGGGGTAAAAGTCCAGACAGCTGATCAATTTTTAGCAAACTTTACTTTTCGGTATCTGAACTCAGAAGTAATTGATCATAATGAAGATTCATTGATAATACTAAGGAATAAACCTTTTCTCTTGAAAACGAAAGACATCGATTTCGGAGAAAAGAAAATCGGGGATTCAAGTGAGACTTCATTTTTTATATATTCGGATGAATCTGATTCGATCACACTAAATCTTTCATCGATTGTTCTCGCTGGTGATTCGTCGCAAAGCACTTTCGTATTCTTTCCGCAAACAGTTCGTCTCGCACCAATGGACAGTTCGAAAATAACCATTCGTTTCATTCCAAAATCAATCGGTCTTTTTACTTCGAAGCTGATAATTGAAAATCAAACGATTTACGATACGATATTTTTAAGTGGATTGTCTTCGTTCCCTGCACTGAATACTAATATGTCTTCACTTTCATTCGGTTCAGTGAAAATTTCTGATTCGATTTCCAAAACGATCACGCTCACGAATAGTTCGCCTAATCCTTTAATCATTTATTCTATTACAAACAAAGTGTCATCATTTTCTACTTTGATCTCAAAGGATACTATTCAATTTGGTGACACCATTACGTTGACTGTTCAATTCAAGCCTAACCAAATCAATGTCTATAAAGACACATTGTTTATTCTAAATAATTCAAATGTGCCTGTGGTTAAGCTTCCTTTAGAAGGTATTGGTTCTCTAACAAGTGTAATTCTATCAAATGATTTAATTCCACAAGAATATTCGCTTTCGCAAAATTATCCCAATCCATTCAATCCAAATACTACAATTCGTTATGGATTGCCTTCAGCCAGTATTGTTTCACTTAAGATTTTCAATATCCTCGGTCAACAAGTATCACAACTTGTGAATAGTGTGGAACCAGTTGGTTGGCATGAGGTAGTTTGGAATGCGAATATTTCTTCAGGTTTATATTTTTATAGGTTAGATGCAATAAGCACAGTAGATCCTCAAAAAAGATTTACACAATTAAAGAAGATGGTATTATTGAAATAATTATTTTACCTATTATGAAAAACCAATACTTCGGCGATATAAATGACTATAAAAAATATGGTCTTCTTCGAATTATCACCGAAGTAACCGGTGAGAAGATTGGTGTTTGTTGGATGCTGACCAAGGACGATAATGGTAAGGATGGTAAAAAAATTCATTATCTAAAGAATCACAAAGAATTTAGAAAATATGATGCTCCATTATTTGACCAACTTGGTAAAGTAACTGAAGGCAAAAACCGGGACATTAAAAATGTAAGAAAATGGAACATCATTGATCAAGCAAAGTACTTTGAAGATGAAATAACCGATATTCTTGCTGATCGCAAAAAGTATTTTGAGAATGCATCGGAAAAATTGAAATCTTGCAAAATAATCTTCTTTGATCCAGATAATGGTCTTGAAGTTCCAAGCGTAGTCAAAGGGAAATCCAAATCTTCAAAGTATATCTATTTCGAAGAACTAAAAAAAATCTATTCAAAAGGTAAAACACTCATTATCTACCAGCACTTTCCAAGAGAGAAACGGGATGATTATTTAAAGAGAAGGGTGAGTGAACTACATAAAAACCTTCCCGCCGCCAATATTTCTTCGTTTAGAACATCGTTCGTCGTTTTTTTTATGGTTAGTCCTAAAAAGATTACGTATAACTTCAGTAATATTGATAACCGTGTTCATCTATGGAAGAAAAATAATCGGTTTTTGATTACTAGAAACTTAAATTGAAATTCTTCGATCATTGGTTTTATTGCGATAGAATTTATAAAAAGCTACATTATTACTAAGAATGATCCGCAGGGCTGACTGATATTGTGCTTTCTGCGGATTTTTTATATTAATGATATCCAGTACACATATGTTAAACGGTCTTGGAAATGAAAATATTCGCAGACCTTTAGGAAGATTTGTTGTTTTATTGGTTTGTTTTGTATTGCTATATGGTTACTGGCAAATTAAAACTCCTAAAGAAATTCAAAACTTAGAGGGTGGGAATGATCTTCGTATTGCAAGTATCCCAAGGGCGGGTGCAACAGATCCTAACCTTTTACCGTACGAAATTACTGCCCGCTATGGTGATATATTTGTCACTCCATATAACCATCTAAAATCTCCCTGTAATATGATCGTTGTTTCTGCGACTATTGATCCATTGTTAGTTGTTGATTCTATGGTGTACTGGTCCAACAATTTAATGGTAAGAAGTTTCTTTGACCACGCCAGGTCAACGAATGATAACAGTCTTTTCGAATTGGGAGTGAAAGGATTAATTGTCGAAATGGTTTCTACTAATTCGGAGTATCTTACTTTTTTGTCAACAAATACTAGAGAGCAAATTGTCAAAGACGAAAGTTATTTAGTTTCTTACTGTCACCCGTATATAATGAAAATACCAAAAGGGTCGTTATTATATAATTATGGAATTGAATGGTGCGCAGTTTTACCTCTTTTTAATGCTGACCAAATCGAATCGAGCGAAGAGAAAAAGTATCGCCTAAGTATTAACGTTCGAACGGCCGTTGGCCGCTTAATGCAATTAATCAGTAAGATGGAAGATGTACATTATGTAGCTTTTCCTGCACTTGCAGGAACTGAATATTTATATGACAGTCATAATTATTTAACATATCGTGAGAGTTTTACAGAAATCATAAATGGAATACGCAGTATTCAACTTCCACAAAACTTCCATCGTGCATATCTAATAGTCTGGGACCAACTTGAAAATTTGTATGGACGAAGAGAAAAGGAAGCAGCACTTTCAAGTATTGGGGGAATATTAGACGATTATCAATATGAAAGAGAGGGTGGAAGGATAATTGCGCTGTTTATTTTAGTTTCTTTTGGCATATCGTTTTTAAGCTGGTTCAAATATTTTTATTTAAGGAAATCCTCTCCAACTAATAAAACGACAGTATTCAAAAAATTTCTTCCGGTAATAGTTATTCTTATTGTTCTGCCATTTTTTAGTTATATAGGTTTTTTAGCTACATTAACAGGGGTTTTAATTTCAATTCATCAGGTGGTTCCATTTGCGTTGCGAATAATTATTGAGATAATTAGTATTTTAATTGTTATTCTTTGTGGCTATTTTCTGGCTGATCAGCAAACTGAAAAATTTAAGAAAAAACCACGCGTAAAAATCCCTCCACCAACTATGCCAGCAGAAAGTAATTAGCTTATTATGTCCCCACACATTGAACTTGAAAAACGACTTTGGGAAGCAGCGGATGAACTTCGTGCCAATTCCCATCTTAATTCTTCGCAGTATTCTACTCCTATTCTTGGACTGATCTTTCTAAAATTTGCTGAATTCAAATTCACAACAGCAACCGAAAAGCTGCAAAAGAAACAATCCAGCCGGCGAACAACGGGAAAGATCGATTATCAGGCGCAAGGTGTGCTGTATATACCGGAGAAGGCGCGATTTTCGTATCTGCTAACGTTGGCAGAGGATAAAGATATTGGCAAGGCGATTAACAGCGCAATGAAGCTGATTGAAGAAGAGAATGAAGCGGTGAGAGGAGTTCTTCCAAAAACATACACGGCATTTGAGAATTCCACGCTGGTTGAAGTGTTGAAGATCTTCAACTCCATCCCGATGGATATTGAAGGCGATGCGTTCGGACGAATTTACGAATACTTTTTGGGTGAATTTGCCAAAGAGCAAGGACAAGGGGGAGGAGAATTTTTTACACCAACTTCGATTGTAAAACTGATCGTGGAAATTCTGGAACCATATCACGGACGCATACTTGATCCCGCGTGCGGAAGTGGCGGCATGTTTGTGCAAAGCGCACGTTTTGTGGAAGTGCATAAGAAACGGGCTGCGGATGAAATTATTGCGGTGGGATTTGAGAAAACTTCCGAGACGGTGCTTTTGTGTAAAATGAACCTTGCAGTACACGGATTGGAAGGAGAGATCAAGCAGGCAAATTCGTATTACGATGAAGCGGTGCGCGCAACGGTGGGACAGTTTGATTTTGTGATGGCAAATCCTCCGTTTAACGTGAACAACGTGGACAAAGAGAACCTGAAAGGGGACAAACGTTTTCCGTTTGGACTTCCTTCAACGGATAATGCGAACTATTTATGGATACAACAATTTTACAGCGCGCTGCACAATAAAGGACGCGCCGGATTTGTAATGTCAAACGCTGCGGCGGATGCTCGGGGAAGTGAACTGGAGATTCGTAAGAAGTTGATTGAATGTGGCGATGTGGATGTAATGGTTTCTATAGGCCCAAACTTCTTTTATACTGTAGTCCTTCCGTGTACTCTGTGGTTCTTCGACAAAAACAAAAAGAAGACATTACAAAAAGACACGGTACTTTTTATTGATGCTCGAAAAACATACACACAGTTAGATCGTTCACATAGAGACTTCTCACCTGAGCAATTGGAATTCCTTGCTAATATTGTTCGACTGTACAGGGGGGGTGAACCGGAATATAGAAACGATAGCGAGAAATTGTTAAAAGAACATTTCCCAAAATTAAAATACCGAGATGTTGCCGGATTGTGCAAAAAGGTTTCTCTAAAAGAAATTGAGAAACAAGGATGGAGTTTGAATCCAGGGAGTTATGTTGGAGTTACTGAACAACAGGCAGATGAAATTGATTTCTACGAAAGATTAAATGAATTGAATGTTGAATTAGGAAAGCTAAACATAGAATCTTCTGAACTAGAAAATAAAATCGCTAAGAATGTTAGAGGATTATTGAAATAATGGTAAAACTAAAAGACGTAACAACAAAAATTGGTAGTGGAGCAACTCCACGAGGAGGAAAAGAGAGTTATCAAACCGAGGGGATTTCGTTAATAAGAAGTCAAAATGTATATGATCTAAAATTTGAGATGGAAAATCTTGCTCATATTAACGATAGGCAAGCGGAAGAATTAAATAATGTTACAATTGAAAAAGGAGATATTCTGTTAAACATCACTGGTGCATCTGTAGCACGGTGTTGTACAGTTCCTGATAATGTATTACCAGCAAGAGTGAATCAGCATGTAATGATTATAAGAACAAAACCTGATAGAGCTGACTCTAAATTTATTTCATATTCTCTTGTCTCATATAAATATAAACAGAAACTTTTATCTATTGCACAAGGTGGCTCAACGAGAGAAGCGTTGACTAAAGAGAAAATTGAAGAATTTGAAATTAAACTACCACCACCGTTAATTCAACAGCGCATTACCTCAATCCTTTCCGCTTATGATGATTTGATTGAAAACAACACCCGTCGTATAAAAATATTGGAAGAGATGGCAAAACTTATTTACCGCAAGTGGTTTGTTGAGTTCAAAGCGCCGGGAGTTAAACTTCGCAAAGCCACTGCAGAGGAAAAGAAAGTAACAGGGAAAGAACAGTTTCCGGAAGGGTGGGAAGTTAAAAGTCTTTTTGAATTATCTGACGTTATATATGGATTTGCATTTAACAGTAAACTATTTTCAAACATTCCTAACGGTAAACCTTTAATCAGAATACGAAATCTTAAAAGTCACAATTCAGATACATTTACACCTGAAACGCCAGCAGAAAAATATTTAGTGAAAAACGGTGATTTACTTGTTGGGATGGATGGCGATTTTCATTTCGTTAAATGGGCTGGTGGGGAAGCATACCAGAATCAGAGGATTGTAAAATTTAGGCCAAAAAATAATATCTCGAAATACTATTTATACCATAGCTTGGTAAAGTCGATCAAATATTTTGATGAAACCGTTGTTGGAACAACTGTTGCACATCTTAGCGATGAAGATTTGCGTACAATAAATATTATTCTTCCTTCAAAATATGTTCTTGATAAAATTAATGAAGTATTGAGCCCATTATTTGATTTAGAAATAAATTTAATTTCAAAAAATCAAAACCTCCGCCGCACACGCGACCTGCTATTGCCCAAGCTGGTGAGTGGGGAGATAGAGGTGTAAAATATTATGTTTGATAAGAAAGAGAAACCAAGTAAGAGATTTGCAATCTTAACTGAACCTGAGAAAGATATGTTGAAATATTCAAAACCAAAAATCATGCTCATTGATATCAAAGATGATAGTGAAAATGTTTTAAAAAAAGCAGGTTTTAATGTTGCATCAGGAACCTTTGGGACACCTTATAAAGTAAAAAAAAGTGATAAATTATTGCCTGTTATTCCTAATCAAAATCTGAGAAACTGTGAAGAAAAAGAAGTCATTATAATTGATCTTATGTCTTCCAAAATGTTGGAAGATGTAAGTGGTGAGAAAGTTACTTCAGACGGTGATAATGATTGGTGGGTAAAATGCAATATGGGATTCATTGATCCACGTCCAAGAATAATGCATTCATGGCAAAATGATTTTGACAGAATCTTAAATAATGGCGGTATATTTCTTGTGTTTTCAGCAGCGAGAAATATGCAAGAAACTATTTTTGGATATCATGATAGTTACTATGATTCCATAAAAACAGTTCAGGAACTTAAATTTAACAACTGGTCTTTTTTATCCATCTTTGATGATTATAGTTTTGAGGTGGTGAATGATGGAGGCGAAGAGATATATCCCTACCAATTTGCAGAACCTATTAATAATCTATTAAATACAAAATATTCAGATGCGAGATTCACCTGTAATATTAAATGGGGATACGGTAAAGAGTGGCTCCCATTAGCACATAATAAATTTAAAGATGACGTGGCTGGAATTATTATGCCTAACGACAGACGTAAAGGGTTTGTTGTAATACTCCCACAAATCAAAAATATATCTGATTTTATTCTAAATTTTGTCTCAAACTATTTACCGACAATTAAGCCTGAAATGTTTCCTGATATTGAAGGTGGTCGCTGGGTTGAACGGAAAGAATATGAAATTCCCAAAATACTGGAATTAAAAGATGAAGTTGAAAATGTAAAAAATATGGCCACACAGAAAGTAATTGATCTCAATAAACAAATTGATGATGAAAGACAAAAAGATGATTATTTGCATGATTTGGTTCGGGAAACGGATGCAAAACTCGTTTCTGCTGTTCACAAAACCTTTGAGCTACTTGGGTTTACAAAAATTGTTGATGTTGATAAAGAAAAAGCAGGTGAAGGATTCAAGGATGAAGATCTCCGTATTAGTGAAGATACATCACCAATGGTGTTAGTTGAAGTCAAGGGAGTAGGGGGATCGCCGAGTGATGATGATGCACTCCAAGTTGGGAAGCACTTAGCACCAAGAATGAAAGAATATAGTCGTCATGATATTATTGGTTTATCTATTATAAATCATGAGAGACACAGGCCTGCTTTAGAACGTGGTAATACAAAACCATTTAGAGATACTATTCTAACAGCTGCAAAAAAACAAGGTATTGGTTTAATTACAGGCTGGGATTTATTTCGCTTAGCTCGTGGGTTTATTAGAAACAATTGGGCACACGATCAGATCAAAACTCTATTTTATCAATCCGGAAGAATTGATCCAATTCCAATCCACTATAAATATTTAGGAACAATTGATGAATATTGGGAAAAATCAAATGCTTTGAGTATAAAACTTGAAAAAAGCTCACTTAAAAAAGGTGATAATATTGCTTATGAATTACCAGTAGATTTTGTCGAAGAGGAAATAACTTCTTTGCAATTAGACGGAAAGACAGTTGATGAAATTAATCAAGGTCAAATCGCAGGAATAAAAACGACATTAACAAAAGAACAAGTCAAAAAAGGAATAAAGGTATATAAAATATCGTGATACCAGAAAAAATTCTCAACTCGTTCTTATCGTCGCATCTTACCAAATTGGGACTCAAACATATCAATTCTGAGGTTCCAAAAGTGATTGCTTCCCACGAGGGAGAAAGACCAGATATTCTTGCTTATGATCCAGTTCTAAAAATTCCTGTTGTTTTAGAACTAAAGGTAGTAAAGAGTGATACTGTTATTGAACAAACTACAGACTATTTGGGGTTAATATCTAAAAAATACCCAACCTTATTTGAAGAATTAGAGGGATTCGGTATATCTGAAATTCCAAAATTCAATTACGATTTTGGAATTATTGGAATGGTTGTGTCACCCAAAGAAGCTCCAACAACATGGGATTGCGGAAGTCATACTATAATCTGGGTTCAGTTTGGGATAGAATTCGATAAGCTTATCACAATTAAAAAAACAACTCTTCTCAATAATTCCAACGAGAATGCTAAATATTTTGGGTCAGCGAATAAAGTAAAACCTTTAATGGCCGGAGAATTATTGAAATTGCGAAGTCCAAATCTTAGAATATTTGTGAATGAATTACATAATGAACTAATGAAATGTGCACCAATATATGTCCGACCGAAACCAGAATATGGGTATGCTGCTTACTATGGAATGGATACACTTGGGAAAGCAGTATTTGGAATAGCTTCTTCTGGCGGGACATCCTTTTCAGTGGATTATCACGTTAAAACTAAAAATCACAAAGCTTTTCTTTTATCCCAACCAGTAATAGAACTATCGAAATTGGGTTATTCATTTTCACATCCGCGAAAAGATTTAATATTTCAGTTGCCGATTAATGATGAAGAGATTTTACAGGCTCAACATAAAAATCTATTGATGAAATTATTTATAGAAACTGCAAAGATTGTCTATGATCTTGCGCGGGATACTATTGTAGATAATTTAATATTGGATGAAATTAGTTATGGTAAGTTATCACTAAAAGATATTCTTAAATAATAACTTTAGGTAATAATATGGATAGAATCTTATTTGCTCGTATTGGATGGATGAAGTATTATTCTGGCTCTCAAGCCGGAGACGAAAAACCAATTGGCGGTGGAAGTTATAATGTTGAAGATGTTGGCGGAGAAATAAACAATTTTAGGGAAAAAGATGGAAAAGTTTATGGTGGTTTTTCACTTGCGCATCGTTCACAAAGACTAAAATTAGAAAAAATTGATCCTGCGATTGATGCGGAAAGATTAGATAATGTTCTTTTGATTTTTATTGCGAGAGACCCAAGACCGAACAGTCTAGGACAAATTGTCGTTGGGTGGTATAGTAATGCAACTGTGTATAGTTGGTATAAAATGAAGCCTTGGTGGCATATTGGAGAGACAAAAATAAAGAATGCTGTTTTGTTACCAACAGAAAATAGAGTATGTGTAGTTCCGCATGGAGAAAATGCTCCCGGCCAAGCAAATAATTATTACGTAATAGATTCAAATGGAAAATTTAAAAAATTAAGTTGGCTAAAATCTGTTTTAGATTTCGTCAAATCATATCAAGGTTCAAATCTTGTCAGTAATCCCGAAGCAGAAATAGAACCTGAAATATTAACACAAGCAGAGAGTAATCGTGTGGTATCAATGGTGCAAGGAATTGCAATCGATACTGGTACAAGAAAAGTAATCGAAAATATAGCAATGAATTCTGCGGTACGACATTACAAAAAAGAAGGATATAAAATCGTAGATGTTTCATCGCGATGTTCGTATGATTTGCATTGTGTTAAAAGGAAAAAGCAATTATTTATAGAGGTAAAAGGAACCCAAACATCGTTATCAAGTATTACCTAGACCCCGAAAGAGGTAAAATTAGCACAAAGCGGTAAACCAATGGAATTATTTGTTCTTCACAGTGTAAAAGTTAAAAGGAAAAGGAAGCAAGTAAAAACTTCACATGGAAAGGTATTCATCAAAAAGAATTGGAAAGCAGAAAAAGAAAAGTTAACTCCTGTAGCTTGGAATTATAAAATATTATAGAAATCAAAAATCTCCACAGTATTATTGATTAGTTGTTACCAAAATTGACGAGTAGGGAGATAAAGGTATAAAGAAAAATATGAATATTAAAACTTTCTCAATTCAGAACTATAGAAGTATTTCTCAAACCGATAAATTGTCATTGAAAGACATGACAGTACTTATTGGTCCAAATAATGAAGGTAAGAGTAATATTCTAAGGGCTGTTGTGTTAGGATTAGAACTATTGTCGACTGAATACGGGCGTGCATGGCGAGGGAAAATTTATAATCGAATTGAATCGTACGATTGGGATAGAGATTTCCCATTAAATAAACGAAAGAAAGGAGAAAGAGGTCGAACGATAATTGATTTTAATTTTGAATTGACAGAGTCTGAAAAACTTTCTTTTTATAAGGTGACAAAAAGCTCACTTACTGGTGATTTGCCAGTGAGATTAAGTTTAGGGAAAAAAGATATTCAGTTTGAATTTCGCAAAAAAGGTCGTCATTCAAAAAGTATCTCGAAAAAAAGAGCCGAAATAGCAACTTTCCTTCGTGAAAATATTTCATTTGAATATATACCTTCGGTGAGAACAGCTCAATCTGCTATGGCTGTAGTTGATGAGTTGTTATCAAAAGAGTTACGAATTATTGAAAGTGATCCTGCGTATGTTAAAGCATTAGAAACGATTGAAAATATACAGAAACCTATATTGGCTAAAGTATCTTCCAATGTGAAAAAGACTCTCAGTCTTTTTCTAAAGAATGTTAAAAAAGTTCATCTACAAGTGAACCGTGAAAACAGATATCGAGCTTTGCGACAACATTGTGAAATTATAATTGATGATGGAAGTGAAACAGACTTACGGTTAAAAGGTGACGGAATTCAAAGTTTAGCGGGTATCGCTTTGATTAAACATGCTTCTGAAAATACTGCAAAAGGTAAACACTTAGTCTTAGCTATCGAAGAACCAGAAAGTCATCTTCATCCTGATGCAATACATGAACTACGCAAGGTTTTGTTAACAATGTCTACTCAAAACCAAGTAATTATTACAACACATAATCCGGTTTTAGTAAACAAAAAAAATATCGACGGAAACATTATTGTTGAAACAAACAAAGCGAGAGCGGCGAATAAATTAAATGATATAAGGGAAATATTAGGCGTAAGATTAAGTGACAATCTTCAATCTGCAGAATTTATTCTTGTATTAGAAGGTGAAGAAGATATAAAACCGATGCGGACGTTATTATCACACTTTTCTCCAGTCTTAAAATTAAATCTTGAATCAGGAAGATTGATTATTGATTCAATGGGTGGGGCTTCAAATGTAACTCAAAAATCTGCATTTCTGCGGACTACACTTTCTGAATTTCATTTTTATATGGATAATGATAGAGCAGGAATTGAGGGTGCAAAAAAAGCAATCGAATCTGGAATTATAAATTCTGCTCAAGTAACATATACAATTTGTAATGGATTAAAATCATCGGAAATAGAGGATTTATATTCATCTTCAATTTATGAAGAGTATTTTAAAAATGAATATAATATCATAATATCAGAAAAAACTTTAGGCGACAAGGGAGTCTGGTCAGATAGAGTGAAGAAACTATTTGCTAAAGAAGGACAAATATGGTCAGATAATATTGAATATAAAATTAAACACGATGTATCATTGCTTATTTCAGCTAATCCAAATACTGCATTATTACCATATCGAAAAGATAGTTTTGATAAATTAATTAAGACATTAGAAGGATATTTTACTAAATAAGATACACCAAATAATGAGTTTATTTTCCGAAAATATTCTTGTGGAACTACCAACAATTGAACTCTTCAAATCGTTGAGGTGGGAGTATCAGGATTGCTTTGATGAATTTAATCATACCGGGGGAAGCCCACTAGGGAGAGATACAAAAAGCGATATAGTCCTTGTTGAACGACTTCGCGAAGCATTGGTGCACTTAAACAACGAAGCGCCTGAAGAAGCAATACATTTTGCAATTGAAGAACTTACTAAAGATCGTTCAACATTAAGTCCCGTAAACGCCAACCGAGAAATCTATCAGCATCTTAAATCCGGCATTACCTACACAAGCACAGAACAAGAAGAACCGATCCGTATTCGCGTTATTGATTGGAATGATCACATACAGAATGATTATCTGCTCTGTTCGCAGTTCTGGATAACGGGAACATTCCACACACGCCGCGCAGACCTTATCGGCTTTATCAACGGTTTGCCTTTAGTATTTATCGAGCTTAAAGCGGTCCATAAACGGTTAGAGAATGCGTATCACGACAATCTCCGAGATTACAAAGATACAATCCCGCATATCTTCTGGTATAATGCGTTCATCATTCTTTCCAACGGCAGCCAAAGCAAAACGGGGACTATCAGTTCTGAATTTGAACACTTTGCAGAGTGGAAAAAGATCAATTCCGAAGGAGAGACAGGAATTGTTTCCCTTGATACGGTGATCAAAGGAACGTGCGAACGTCAGCGCATTCTCGATATTATTGAAAACTTCATCCTGTACACCGATACACGAAGCGGAACGATCAAACTTCTTGGAAAGTATCATCAATATTTTGGTGTGAATGCCGCGATTGCGCAAGTTGAAACGATCAAAAAGAATAACGGTCGTCTTGGTGTATTTTGGCATACGCAGGGAAGCGGTAAGAGTTATTCGATGGTCTTCTTTGCGCAGAAAGTGCTGCGAAAACTTGGAAGTAATTATACATTTCTTGTTGTAACCGACCGCGAAGACTTAGATAGACAAATCTATAAAAACTTTGCCAACGCAGGAGTTGTAAAAGAAGCGGAGAACAGAGCGCGGGCACAAAGTGCAAATCATCTGCAAGAATTACTGAAAGAAGATCATCGGTATCTGTTTACGTTGATACAGAAATTCCGCAGTGAACCGGGAACAACCTATCCTGTTTTATCTGAGCGGAGTGATATCATCGTTATGACCGATGAAGCACACCGCACGCAATATGACGTGCTTGCGTTGAATATGCGTAATGCAATCCCGAATGCAGCATTCATCGGTTTTACTGGAACGCCGCTGATTGCCGGAGAAGAACGAACCAAAGAGGTCTTTGGTGATTACGTCAGCGTGTATGACTTCAAACAATCCATTGATGATAATGCAACGGTACCATTGTATTACGAGAATCGTATTCCCGAACTGCAATTACTTGATGAAGGATTAGAAGATAAACTTGCACAGATCGTTGATGAATCGGATTTAGATGAAGATCAGGAAAAGAAATTAGAACGGGAGTTTTCACGCGAATATCATTTGATTACGCGGGATGACCGATTAGAAAAGATTGCCGAGGATATTGTCCATCATTTCACCGGAAGAGGTCAAGAAGGGAAAGCGATGGTGATATCGATTGATCGTATCACTGCGGTGAGAATGTATAACAAAGTGAAAAAGCATTGGGGAATTTATCAGAAGGAATTAGAGAAAAAGCTTTTACAAGCACGAGATGAAACCGAACGAGAGCCACTTATTACAAAGATAGAAATGATGCAAAAAACGGATATGGCAGTGATCGTTTCATCCGCCCAAAATGAGATCGATGATTTTAAGAAAAAGGGAATGGATATTCTTCCTCATCGTGAACGGATTCTGAAAGAATCGTTGGATGAAGAGTTCAAAGATCCAACACATCCACTTCGTATTGTATTTGTCTGTGCAATGTGGATTACAGGTTTTGATGTACCGAGCTGTTCAACCATCTATCTTGATAAACCAATGAAGAACCACACGCTGATGCAGACTATTGCACGAGCGAACAGGGTCTTTGGCGAAAAAGTGAATGGATTGATCGTTGATTATGTTGGAGTATTTCGTAATCTGAAAAAGGCATTGGCGATCTATGCTACAGGTGGGACGGGTGGAGAAATCCCTGTAAAGGATAAACAAGAATTAGTTGCAGCTTTGCGATGGAATTTAACTGAAACAGATAAATTTTGTAAGAAGCATAATGTAAAAATTGACGATGTCATTTCTGCCGATGCACTGCACAAAATAAAATTGTTAGATGATGCAGCAGAATCATTGATCGTTAACGAAGCAACGAAAAAGCAGTTTATGGGATTGGCGAATCTTGTTCAACGGTTATTCAAAGCCATCTTGCCGGATGCGTCCGCTAACGAACATAAACCGCAGCGTGATGTAATCCTTACAATCGCAGAGAAAATAAAATCAACAGCGCCGGATGTTGATATATCCGCAGTAGTTACCAAAATTGAAAAACTGCTTGACGCATCAGTAAAGATACAAGAGGGTGCAATCAGTGATATTAAAGGACAATACGGAAAGAAGATAGATCTATCTAAAGTTGATTTTGATAAACTTCGGGAACAATTTGAAAAATCGAGAAAGAGAACAGAGATTGAACGATTGAAAACGGCAATCACCGAAAAAATATTGATGATGGTTGTGATCAACCGTTCCAGATTAAATCTGCTTGAAAAGTTTCAGGCAATGATAGAGGAATACAATAACGGTTCTGCAAGTACTGAGGCGATCTACGAAGAGCTGTTAAAATTTGCGCAAGAACTGAATGAAGAAGAGAAGAGGCACATCAAAGAGGAACTGACCGAAGAAGAATTAGCAATCTTTGATATTCTGATGAAGCCAGCACCAGCATTATCAACCCGCGAGATCAACAAGATAAAGAAGATCGCCAAAGATATGTTAGAGGCACTGAAACGAGAAAAATTCGGATTAGAGTGGAGAAAAAGACAGCAAACCAGAGCGGGTGTTTTGCTAACAATTCAGGATTATCTTGATCAATTACCAGAAAAATTTATGCCGGAGTTATATCAAGAAAAATGCAATAATGTTTATCAGTTTGTGTATGAGGCGTATTAAGATTATGGTATTGTAATAATTAATGGAACGTAATACATTATTAATCAAAAGGATAAAATAATTAGCAAACCCTCCTCAAATACAATCTCTGAAGTGTTAGCTCAGCTTCGTCTTAAACTTCTGGATCTTTCTGGGAGAAACAGACTAATAAATTATAAGCATTCCATCGGAAAATCCTTACAATTTGTTGAAGGACAAGCAGGTGCGCTTTATGAAAGGTTAGTCGAAGGGTCAACGCGCACTTCTGTTCCAATATTGGGCCTTCCTGATCCTGAAAAAAGACATTGCATTGAAACTAATGGCCGATTTCAAAGACCTGACGTTATTGAATGGGCTATAAGAAATTCGATTCCAGTGAATTATGAAATAAACAAATCTCCTGAACAAAACATAGATTCGAAACTTCGTGCATTAATGTATTCAGATGATCTCGCCAAACATTGTAGGAAAATTGAAAGGGAAGCATCGTCTGCAATAGAGGAAACAGGCGCCAATATGTTGTTTCTGGTTCTGGGGTTTTTAGAATATCCAGACCAAAAAGATAGTGATAGAATATATTCTTCACCACTGGTGAGTATTCCAGTTTCAATGAATAAAAAGGTGTCAAATAATGGAAAAACTACTTTCTATTTACAGTATACCGGAGAGGACATTACAGATAACTTATCGCTGAAAGAAAAATTAAAAATCGACTATAATTTAACTTTGCCAGATTTAGTTGAGGATCAGAACGATGAAGATCAAATCGACATTGAAAACTATTTTGAAAAAATTAAACATATCATCAGAAATCAGCATCAATTTTCAATTAAAAGGAAAGTTTCTCTCTCGCTTTTAAGTTTCGCAACAATGTTATTGGTCAGAGACTTAGATGAAGATAATTGGCCTTCAACAGGTGTTGAAAATCTATTGACGGACCATCCTTTAGTTAAAGCAGTATTAGGAAAAACAGAACGAACAGAAGATAATCAATGGAAGCAATCTGACGAATATGCTGTAGAAGAAGAACCGTATAATTCTATTCCATTAGTCTATGATGCAGATAGTTCACAGCACAGTGCTTTAGTTGAAGTATTGATTCATAAACAAAATATAGTAATTGAAGGACCACCAGGAACCGGAAAATCCCAAACAATTACAAATTTAATTGCTGCTTCTATTGCTTCTGGCAAGAGAGTCCTTTTTGTCGCTGAAAAAATGGCTGCTTTAGAAGTAGTGAAAAATAGACTTACCAAAGCAGGATTAGCACCGTTTATTTTAGAGCTTCATAGTAATAAATCGAACAAAAAACTTGTCTTAGAGGACATTGAAAATAGGATAAATTACAAACAGGTCGTTTTTCAAAATTTGTCCTTGATGTTAGAACAGTTGTCAATCCATCGAAATGAGTTAAAAGAATATGCAGACCTTATTAATTCAAAAGTCCATAATGCTTTTGGGAAAACAATCCATCAAATTATGTGGAATGCTGATCGACAAAGAAGTGCGTTAAGCACTATAGGATCATCATTAGCGCCGATAGAAGTTGAAGAAGCAAGTAATATTTCATTAATGGAACTTAAACGGCGAGTGGATTGTCTAATTTATCTAGCTCAACAATATGAGGCAATTGGTGGGTATAGTACCGAATCAACATTCTTTGGTTTTCAACCTGAGAATTTGATACCAGGGAATGAAAACACGATTATTGACTCATTTCTTTCGGCTAAACTTTGGTTACCCAATCTTCTTCAAGCGTCGGTAGAGCTGTCTATGAAGTTGAGTGGTCCCTTGGATGGGATTAACGAAGCATTTATTACTTCTCAAATTCAAATCGTTACTATATTAAACACTAACCAGAATAGTTCTACGCCATTTTATTTGACACCTGGATTATTCCTAAACGATAAAACAGGTATTAAATCAAGTACAATCCTTTCAAATGCAAAAACAGCACTTCTGCGATATCAAGCACTACAAAAAACAATTGGGAAGTGTTTGAAACAGGGATGCTCGGTGTCAAAAGAAAAGTATGCTGAATTGATGAAGTTGTTAACCATTTCTGATGGTTGTGGAGTGACGCTTGGAAATATTAATGATGTAGAATTATTACGACAAAAATTACATCAGGCAAATGTGCGGATAAATGATGCAATTAATCACATAAAAGAATTTTCTAAAGCTAAAAATATCCAATATGAAGATCAGTGGCAATTCATCGATTCGCTTGAAAGATTTTCCAAAGTAGTCTTAGAACCACCGCTTGAGTATTTTCACTTACAATCTCCACTGCTTAATCGTGAAGGATCCATAAAGTCGATACTACATCTTAAAGAACTGAAGGTGCAATATCTGTCTGTATTTGAACAGCTTGACAATATATTTTATCTGGATCCAATTCCTGGAGAAGCTGATTTGAGACAAGCGGTCTTTACATTACGAGAAGGATTCCATTGGTATAGTATATTCCAATCAAAGTGGAGAGCAGCTATCCGCTTTCATAAATCGCTTCAAAAAAATAAAAAAAGAATACCATCTTCAGATAGATTGAAGGAATTAGAAAAGTTGTTGGCTCTGATTGCTTTGAAAAAGAAATTTCTAACCGATCCTTCCTGGAAGAATGTGTTAGGAATAACTTCACCTGCTGCAGAAATCAATATTGATGATTATGAAATATTGGCACAGTGGAACTTTGATGTTCGTGCATTATCTGAGGAATTAAGGATTCATTTTATAGATCCGGAAACATTTACACAAGAACAGGCACGACAACTTAAAAAGGAATACTCACTTCTAAAAGAACATCTTGGTATCGTTAAAGAGGCAAGGTTATATATTAGACAGAATATTCAAAAGATAGACAATTTTCCCGATTCACATTCTATCGAGAGAAGTCAGTATTATATAACAGAATATTTAAGTGAACTTGATAAACAATGCAGCTGGTTGATAAACAATATTCCTGTTCATGTTTCGTACGTCGAAATGCTGAATGGTTGTGAAGCATTTATTGAGTGTGAAGATATTTGCAAATATTTGGATTCTGATACTGAATTGAAAAGAATAATGTCCACATTTTATAGAGGTGTGGAAACAGAATTATTCAATGTTGATCTTGTTTTTGAAGTATTAATATTTGGAATGAAGATAACCAATTCAAAATTGTCAGATAATATCAAAAATTATATTCTTTCCAATGATCCAATCAAAACACTTATTGAAATAAAATCACTATTACAAAAAATAGAACTTGGTTTCGGAAATATCTCACACTACATACAGTTATTAAGTAAATTTGGTGAGTTTGATTTAGAATCGTGGGTAGGAGAATCAGTAGAAAATGATTTTTGTAATTTTATTCAAACATTCATCGATAGGGTGCATCATGTTGAAGCAAATAAACAAGAATTAATTCCGTGGTCTTTATATCTAATGCGTAGCAAAGAAGCAAAAGAATTAGGATTAGACGACTATGTCCTATTGTTAGAAGACCAACAATTAACACCTTCCGATGTTGGGCACTTTTATAGCTACTGTATATACTCTTCAATTATAAAAACAACGTTTCGCAATTTACCACAATTAGGCAAATTCACTGGTTTGAAACATAATGAGATTAGAAGTGAATACCAACGCTTAGATAAAGAGATCATTAGCTTACGTGGAAAATTTATAGCAAAAGAATGCATGAGAAATACATATTTACCTAATGGGACAAGTGGCGTTCGTGTAAATGATAAATCTGAAATGGCATTGTTAAAGTATCTTATTCCCCAGTCTCGTCCACGAATGCCAGTTCGAAAAATGTTAGCAAGAGCAGGAAAATCAATAGAAAATTTGAAACCCTGTTTTATGATGGGACCACAGGCAGTTGCTCAGTATTTAATTCCGGGTTACCATAAATTCGACTTAGTTATAATGGATGAAGCATCCCAACTGAAACCGGAAGAAGCAATTGGTGCAATTGCAAGGGGAGCACAACTGGTTGTTGTTGGAGATGCAAAACAGCTTCCGCCAACCACATTCTTCTCAGCAAGAACACTAAATGAAGAAGATGATCAGTTTGCGTCAACTGATTTGGAAAGTATATTGGATGTATGTAGTTCACAATTTGATTCAAAACCACTGCGTTGGCATTACCGTTCACAGCATCATTCTTTGATTGCTTTTTCCAATCACAATTTTTATAACAATGATTTGATAGTATTTCCATCACCGTATGGACAAGGAGGAAAATTAGGTATAAAAGCCCGATATTTGGGAGATGCGATTTATGATAATCAGATGAATCTTCGAGAAGCTAAACGAGTAGTTGATGCGGTGATTGAACATATTGTAATGTATCCAGAGGATTCTTTAGGTGTTGTAACTTTAAATATAAAACAACGTGATCTAATCGCAGAATTATTTGAAGAGCGTCTGAGCTTAAATTCAACTGCAAATCAATATAAAGAGGATTGGGTATCAAAAGGACAACCGCTGTTCTTTAAGAATTTGGAAAATGTCCAAGGAGATGAAAGGGATGCAATTATAATATCGACAACGTTTGGCAAGGCTAATGGAACTAATGTTGTAAGACAAAACTTTGGTCCAATTAGTAAACAGGGTGGTTGGAGAAGGCTTAATGTATTATTCACGAGAGCCAAAAAATCTATATCTATTTTTACCTCAATGCGTCCTGAAGATATTGTTGTCGATGTTGGTACACCAGAGGGGACAAAAACACTTCGAAATTATCTTGAATATGCACGTACGGGAAATCTTGAAGTTGCAAAAGAATTAAATCATGAACCGGACAGTGATTTTGAAATTTCAGTTATGGATATACTGAAAAGACATGGTTATGAAGTAACTCCTCAATTGGGAGTAGGTGGATTCAGAATCGATATAGCAGTTAAACATCCGGATTGGTCTGGAACCTATCTTGCTGCGATCGAATGTGACGGTGCTACGTACCATTCTGCAATTTCAGTGAGAGATAGAGACCGCATTCGTCAAGAGATTCTTGAATCGATGGGTTGGAATGGAAGAATATGGAGAATTTGGTCAACGGATTGGTTCAGAAACCCAAATCAAGAAACAAAAAAATTACTTAGTTTTCTAAGCAATCTTAGGACAAGTTGGAAACCCGATATAATATCTGGGGAAAAATGGATAGAGGAAGGAACAACACCAGTTACATTACAAACTAACCATCCTACACGACCAAGCAATCGTGTAGTGGATACTACAACAATAAATGTTGATCCCAATATACAACCAGAATTGGTTTTTGAACAATCTGATTCTGAGATATTAGAAGTTGAAGGAGCAGTAATAGAGGATGAAAATGAATTAGTAGTAAAAGTAGGTGATACCGTAATCTACTGTGATATAGCAGGCAGTGGACATAAAATGGATGTTCATATTACAAAAAATACAAACGATTTTAGTAGCGGACGTATTTCAGCGGACCGACCTCTCGCACAAATATTACTTGGTGCAAACATCAATGATCAGGTAGTGTTAAATTTGGATGGAAAGAATAGAGTATTTCGAGTTTTAGATATAATTAGAAATAAAATTAATGTTTGAAATCAATGGTTAAGGAATACTTTGTCTTGTGTAGTGATTTGCAAAAAATAAACTTGATCTAAAAGCCTGAATTACTTCAATTACTGAAGAACCACTTTGGAACCAAAGGTTCTATTGTTACATTCAATGTGTTATTTGAAAAGGATAAACTCTATAAAGTAACCAAATTTTATATAGAATATCAAAAATGGAATAACGCCACGCAGCAATGAATATCATCGAGTGACTTTTTGTGAGAATGTAATTAATGCTCAAAAAAAGTGCGGAAGCACCTTGATGATTATTACGAGTTGGATTCCATTGCGATAGCGAGGATAGTTTGGAAGTTGGAGAATTTATTAAGAAAATTGAAAATGCTAGAGACCGATAATAAGTCATTAGCAGACCACTGATTTTCCCACATTATATAGCCAAGGTTTTCACCCGATATATTCACTCGTAAGAAAATGTTTCAGAAGAAACATTAATTTCTCACACCTCTTAAGAATAATCTCCAGATTTGACCTCAATTTATAAACCTCTCTTAGAATGGATATCAAAATATTCAGACTTCCGCTTTTTGTACTTGACACAATCGTAATAATTCCCTACGTTGTGCAAACGATTGCATTGATTAATGATAATAAAATCATATTTATTGTAGCTAAATAGAACAAACGTTTGCACGATATTCGATCCAATCTCAGATTAATCACTCTTTATTTGAACTAACCACCAATATTTTATGTCCTCCACACTTAAAGATATTGCTGATAAGACAGGAGTTTCAGTCTCCACAGTTTCCCGTGTTCTTCACGATAATTCCAAAAAGTATAAGATCAGTGAAGAGACTCAGGTGAGAGTTAAGCAAGCAGCGAAAGATTTTGGTTACCGGATCAACACGCTTGCTCGCGGGCTTCGTTTGCAAAAGACAAATGAGATTGGCGTGATCGTCCCGGATATTGCCAACCCTTTCTTCTCTGCAGTCATTAAAAGTCTTGCCGGCGAACTTCGAAAAGGGGGATATAATTTTATCGTCTATGATACTGATGAAGATCTTGGAATTGAAAAAGCGGCGATTAAAAGCTTATTAGAAAAAAGAGTAGATGGATTGATCATTGCTTCCGTTGGTCAGGAATTTTCGCATATCCAAAAGATCAAAGAAGCGAACATTCCGTTAGTAATGATTGATCGCTGCTTTGATGCATTAGAAGTTGATTCGGTCAGCGTTGATAATGTAAAGGGGGCAATGTTTGCCGTCAATCATCTTATCAAAGAAGGACACACTCGTATTGCATTCATTCAAGGACTTCCCGGAACGTACGCGAGCGAAACCCGCCGTCAAGGTTACAAACAAGCTTTGAATGATGCAGCGATAAAGATCGATGAACGACTTATCGTCGGAGATGACTTCCGTTCGCTGAATGGTTATCTAGAAACAAAACATCTTCTTAAACTCGCTCAACCACCAACGGCAATTTTCACTGCGGGTGATCTAATTGCACTCGGAGCACTTGAAGCGTGCCGCGAAAATGGGATCAATATTCCAACAGATCTTTCTCTTGTCACCTTCGACGATCCTGTCTTCACATCATATTTATCTCCGGCTTTGACAGCTATTGAACAACCGATCACGAAAATGACCGAGATGGCGGTTGCCATGTTGTACCGTCGAATGAGAAATCCGGATGATGAATGCAGAAAAGTATTATTAGAACCCAAATTAAATGTCCGAAGTTCAGTGACGCATATTTCACGACTTTCGAACATTACGCACATCACGAAAGATAATAAATAACAGAGTGTTTAATCATAGAATTATAGAACCAAAGAGATTCCACGCATGAAGACAATATTGAAACAATTATCCAACCAGGTCACTGCAACAATGTGTGTGATGGTTATTTTTTCAGTCATCTGTTTGGCGGGGAATACAGGAAAGATCTCCGGACGAGTGACAGACAAAGCAACCGGAGAAGCGCTTGTTGGTGCAAATGTGACGATTAAAGGATTACGGATTGGTGCGGCAACCGATGTGAATGGCGATTATTTTATTTTGAACGTTCCTCCCGGGACCTATACACTTACGATTTCGATGTTAGGCTATGAAACAGTCAACAGCAGTAATGTATCGGTCAATATCGACAGAACGACATCAAAAAGTTTCACCCTTGTGACAACTTTAATTGAAGGGGAAGTGGTCAACATTGTTGCGGAACGTCCTGTTATCGAAAAGGATCTGACTGCAAGCGAGCAAATAGTTACCAGTAAAGTGCTGGAGAATTCCGGTGTTCGAACGATCAAAGATGTTCTTGAAACGCAGGCAGGAATATTCAGTGATAATTCAAATCTGGCTTGGCAGCGAGGAGGAACAAAGGGGTATGTCCGCGGAAGCTCTCTTGTACAGGCAGTCTATATGATCGACAATCTTTCAGTGAACAGCGGATTGGTCTCAGATAATTATTCCGGATTCAATACTTCGACCATCGAACAGGTCTCTGTTTTAACCGGAGGATATAATGCGGAATATGGTGAAGGACGATCTGCTGTTGTCAATATTGTTTCCAAAGAATCTCCGGAAGGCATTCATGGAATCCTTTTAGGTCGAATGCGTCCAGCCGGTATCTATCATTTCGGAAGGAATATCTACAGCAAAGAGAATAATGATTATCTCAGCACGGGAATTGATTATTGGATAAAAGAATCACAAGATGAAAACAGCAGATTCTATCAGCATAATCCGGATTCACTTCTTCAGGCATGGCGTAAGCAAACGACACCGAATGATGTTCTTGCAAATTATGCGAATCGTCCTGAATATGAATACGAAGGTACTTTGTACGGCGGGTTGACAGAGCAGATCAGTTTTCTGTTTTCCGGTCGCTTTAAACAGGGGGTGGGAATTTTTCCACAGGCAATTCCGTATAATCCCGAATTCAATTTCCAGGGATATTTGAAATATAAATTTTCTTCAGAGCTAAAACTTCGCATCGGAGGATTTCTCGGTGAGTCTGAAAGTGCCGATTATACTTCTTCCAATCAAAACACCTCCGAGATGGGACAGGAAGCGGGGTGGCTGGCTCCTATGAGAATCGATGAACAATATGCACGGGCAAAATATAATCTTTTTGGTGCTCCGTTCAGACAGTGGCCGGAAAAACAGAATTGGTCTCAACTCTACACTAAAATTGAACATACGATCAACACTCAATCAAGCTATGAACTAACTCTCAGTTATTTGAATAACAGAATGGATCGTTCCGATCGAGAGAACCGAATTTCGGATACACTTTGGCTTTCGGATGTAGTATCGATGCATCCTCGCTATACGCTACAGGCATACTATCATACATGGACCAAGAATTTTTCTCAATCGTATCAGATGAAAGGTGAATACATCAATCAGCTACATACGGCGCATTTGTTGAAAGCCGGTTTTGCGTTCAAGGCTCATGATTTTTATTATGAAAATTATGCCGCTGAAGCAAAAAG
The DNA here is from genome assembly GCA_964409765.1 of uncultured Chitinophagaceae bacterium. Lineage (GTDB taxonomy): Bacteria > Bacteroidota > Ignavibacteria > UBA10030 > UBA8401 > UBA8401. The sequence goes on along the minus strand of CAYPEM010000002.1, from coordinate 122,273 downwards.
CAATCGCGTAAATGAAATGAATGTATTTGATGGAAATCCTTACGAAGGGAATCTTTTCGTCCAGGACAAGATTGAATTTCCGGGATTGATCGTGAACATTGGAGTTCGTGGGGATTTTTTCGATCAAAACAGAAATGCTCCAAAGAATATGTACGATCCATTAGCATTCCAGTTAGCAACACCGGGGCATGTACCGGGAGAAGCTGATGGTATTCCCGGAACACCGGAAAGAGAGCGTACGAAACTAAAAATTGCAATTGCACCCCGCCTTGGAATTTCACATCCGATGAGCGAAAATTCAGTTTTACATTTTGTGTATGGACATTTTTATCAACGGCCGTCGTGGACAAAAATGTTTGGTCTTCCATTTGTGAATTATACAACATCATGGGACAGTGTTCTGAATCCATATGCAAAACAACCGACCTATATGGATGAATGGCAGGGATATTATGGCAATCCGGACTTGGGGTATGAACGAACAATACAATACGAACTTGGAGTTGACTATAACATTGCTGAAATCATAAAACTTGACTTAACCGGGTATTACAAGGATGCATCGCATGAAGCGAATGTTATTACCGGAGTATATTCTGCAACCCATCCTGCTACTAAAGCATTGATGGTCAGTAACTCAGGATATTCCGATGTTCGCGGAATTGAAACAAAACTTGATTCGCGATTCGACGGAATGTTCAATTTTGGATTGAGCCATGAGATCTATTGGTCATTCGACGGAGAAGTCGGATTCAGCAGATTATATGAGACCGGTTCTCAGAGTGTGAATGTACCCAAAGGATTGAGACAAGGAAGAGGTGCGTGGGGAAATTATCAACGCATTAAAGGATGGGCAAGTCTTTACATAGGCAAAGATGAAGGTCCTGAGATTGCGGGAATCAAACCGTTCAGTGATTTCAACATGTATTCCAACTTCTGGTGGAGAACTGGGGATCAATACACCTATCATGGTCCAGGAGATCAATCGACAGAACCCAACAATATGCGATGGTTCAATTATTATCAGATCGATTTGAAGATATCAAAAGGATTTACTCTGTATGGTTTGACAACCGAGTTCAGCGTTGATATTAAGAATTTACTGGACTCAAAGTTCTTACGATTACTGTATGATGATGACTTGATTCGATACATTGAGAATCCAAATTTACCCGACACAGAACGACTTCCAAAAACCTCCGATTTCTCCGAACCGAATATCTGGGAATGGTATACGTATGAAGTTGCTCCGCAACGAATCTATTTTCAAGTTTCGATCAAATTTTAATAAGGTTTAACAGTGACCATGAAAAAATATATAGTACTCACAGTTTTAATACTGATCTCCTCCGAAATGATGCATGGACAAGTAATCTGGGGCAAACAATCCTTAAAGAGGGGAAAACTGTGGGCAACGGTCTGGAACTCACTTCAATACGGTGACCCTACTGAAACACAAAATGGTTTTCACACGATAGATTACCCCGGATACTCGAAAGGAACTAATGTTAATGACGCATTGAACTATGCCGAAGCAGTGGGGTACGCGATCTATGGTGTGCGTGATAATATAGCATCATCGTATACGATCAATTCAAGATTTTTTCCTTCGGGTCAGGATATTTTTCCGACAGAAGAAGCCACGTTGACGAAAAATTATAATCTTAAAGAAATTGGAATTGCAGGTGAGGAAATTGTCACCGGTGCACACCACAATAACTATCTTAATGTTGACATTTCAAGACGCAGTATGGTGTGGAGTTATCCGGGTTTGAATGATTTTATCATTCACGAGGTTATGATAACGAATAATGAATTATCATCGGTGGATTCACTGTACTTTGGCATGCGATATGGTCTTCGAATTACTCAACGTTCCGGAAGCAGAGGAGACGAAAAATACGGATGGGATCCTGCTGAAAAGCTTTTCTATTTTTACGATCATCAGCGATTCCGTTTACAGGATGAAGTTCCAATAGTGTATAACTTCGGGGTTGGTCCGTTGCGCGGTGATATCGGTGATGCAGAGGATATCTATCAACAAGGAATTCGAGATCATGAACTTGAGGCTCCAGGATATTTTACCGTGGCAGTACTCGATTCTGCAGGTGCGAATGTCATTCAAAATATTCTTGAACATACCGGACAGGGTTTGACCGAAGGTGCTAGTACTGTCGATCAAATGTTCATACAAGGATCTTCATCTGCTGCAAGAGTTAAAGAAGTGATGACTCATCATCAACCAAGAATGTCGTGGGATTCAGCGCGTGTTCTTGGTGGTGAAGGAGGAAATAAATATGAACGCCGCCCTGAATTTTTAGTCAGTGTAGGACCATTATCAATTTCTCCTTTTGGCACAGTGAAAATTGTTTTTGCAGAAGTCATGGGTGAAATGGATAGAGCCAAAATTGTTGAAGGTGGAGTTGCTAACATTGATCTTATGGCAACCGCCTCACGGGATTCCATGCTTGCCCATGTTCGTGCCGCACGGAAACTCTACGCTAACAATTATCTACCGACAGTTCATCCTCCTCCAACTCCCACTGACGGCGAAAACAGTTTAAAGATCAATATTGAACCGGGAATAATTAACATCGATTGGCCGCCTATTCCTTCAACCTATAAAGATCCGATTTCGGGTGTCAATGATGTTGCGGGATACCGAGTGTATCGGTCAAATTATTTCACCATCGGCCCTTGGGTGCTTGCACAAGAAATCAAAAAAGATTCTGTCGTGCTTGTGAATGGCAATATCCGGTTCGTTGATAAAGATCTTCCATTTGGTGTCGGCAATTATTATTGTGTTACTAGCTTTGATACAGAGGGTAACGAAAGCGGCAAGGTGAACAATACGCGATTCCCAATCTATCCATTGCGTGGACCTAATTTGCAATTCCCTAAAAATGTGTACGTCGTTCCAAATCCGTTCCGTCAACACAGCAATCTGACAGGAACGGGAGAACGGTACCGAATGGAGTTCATCGGAATCCCTGCAAAGTGCGTCATCAAAATATATACGCTCACAGGTGATGTCATTCAGGAAATAAAGCATGATGATGGCAGTGGTTCTGAAGCGTGGGGGAGTATTAAGCAATTGGATTATCAATTGAACAAATGGACACTTGGTATAGCTCCCGGTGTATATATCTATCGTGTAGAATCTTTAGTTCCCGGACACGTTGGAGAATCTTTCATCGGTAAATTAGCAATCGTGAAGTAATGGAGACGAATCTAATGTATTCAGTAAAAAATATATTTCAAGTGCCATCATATTTTAGAAATAGTGTTGGTGCGATGATGACAATTGAACAGTTGTGTTCTCTGAACAGTGAATTGATGAATAGATTGTATCAAGTGAAAAAAAACCATCGAGTATTCCTATCGGAATTATTGAATCCTCTTTTGTTCTTGACGCAATTTGTATTGCTTAGTGCAAACATTGTTGCGCAGACAGGGATCTCTCCAAATGATATTGAAAGGGCTGGACAATCCGGCTGGCAATTTTTGAAGATCAATGGAGATGCTCGTCAGGCGGCATTAGGCGGGGCATATACTGCAATTTCTTATGGAGATGCAAGTGCTGTATTCGGGAATCCGGCATCACTTTCCGATGTAAGGAATGTCGATGTTCAGATCAATGCATTACAATGGATCGCGGATATCAATCATCAATCTGCCGCAGTAGCGTTCAATGTCGGTGATGTAGGTGTCTTCGGTGTTAGTGTGGCAATGTTAGGGTATGGCGACATACCGGAAGTGATCAATGCACCATCAGGAACAAGCGGAACCACACCACTCGTCACCGGTTCGATGTTTACTGCGAATGATATTGCTGCAGGAATCTCTTATGCTAGAAAGATCACTGAAAATCTTTCTGTCGGCGGAAATGTTCGGTGGATGCAGCAGCAGATTGCAGAACTTTCCATGAAAAATTGGTCTTTGGATTTTGGAACAATGTACTATACCGGATTTAAGAGTCTGCGTATTGCAATTACTGCAAGGAATTTTGGACCGGATTCGCGATTTGGAGGATGGAGCGAAGAATTCCAAACCGAATCGGATAATGTGCGTATGCCTCTGGATTTTCGAGCAGGTATGGCGATGGACTTCTTTGATGATGAAGAGAGCGAACATTTACTCACAGTTGTTGTTGAAGGAGATCATCCGAATGATGGTAAGGAAAAATTTCATCTTGGAGCAAGTTATGGATTTGAAGGGACATTTTTTATCCGAGGGGGATATAAATTCAATTATGATGTTCAGCGATTCACGTTTGGAGCTGGTGTCAATTATCCTTTTGGAGAGACGGTAGGAACAATCAATTATGGCTATGTAGATTTTGGAGAATTAACCCAGGTCCATATGTTCTCCCTTGGATTTTCATTTTAACACGGTGCAATTGAAAATATTTACCACGCAATGACTCGATGCTCATTGCAGAACTTGATATTAGAATTATGAAAAATAAAGTAGTTGTCATTGGAAGTTACAATACCGATCTCACGATCAAAACAGCACGGATACCTCGTCCGGGTGAAACAATTATTGGAGGTGTTTTTTCAGAAGGAGGGGGCGGCAAAGGAGCGAATCAAGCAGTTGCGGCAGTACGAGCAGGAGCGAATGTGAGCTTTATTGCAAGGGTTGGCAGCGATATTCTTGGAAAAGAAGGGATACAACGATTGACCGATGAGAAGATCAACACTCGATATATTTTTCATGATACCGATGTTGCAACAGGTGTGGCATTCATCGTTGTTGATGAACGCGGTGAAAATAGTATCGTTGTCGCATCCGGCGCTAATGCACGATTAAGTCCTGCGGACATGGAAAGAACTACTGAAGAAATATCATCGGCAGGTGTCTTATTAGTTCAATTGGAATCACCGCTTGATGCAATTTATGCTGCCATTTCGAAAGCACATCACAACGGTACGAAAGTTATTTTAAATCCTGCACCTGCGCAGCCTTTGGATCAGAAATTCCTCAAGGAAATCGATATCATCACTCCGAATAAAGTAGAAGCCGAAATGCTTACGGGAATAAAAGTTACGGATGAGGAAAGTCTCCGCTTAATTTCAAGAAAATTTTTTGAATTCGGCATTAATCATGTTTTGATTACTCTTGGTTCAAAAGGAGTATTTATCGGTTCACAACACTCAATGGAGTTGATCCCTGCATTTAAGGTCCGCACCATTGATTCAACTGGTGCAGGGGATGTATTCAGCGGTTCACTTGCAGCCTTTCTGTCAGAAGAAATGTCCATAGACAATGCTGTAAAAATGGCGAACGCTTCTGCTTCAATATCAGTTACCCGAATGGGAGCACAAAATTCAGCTCCGCGAAGAAAAGAGATCGAAGATTTTATGGCTTCCTATATTTCAACCGAAGCCGAAGCATTGAATTGAATAAATGAATAGTCATCATCACAAACACAATGGAGGTACAATGAATACTTATAAACTATGTGCAACAATACTAGTAGTGTTGATTTTTTTTAGCCAAAGTTTGGTATCGCAAACTTCTAGCAATATGACACTCCTGGGAAATTATGGGAAAGGTGAGGGTGAATCAAAAGGTATATTTGCGGCTGGGTCTGTTGTGTACTATGGTCTAGGCAACAAAGTACAGATTGCAAGCTTTACAAATCCTGCAACACCTGTTAAAATTGGCAGTGTAATTCTTACAGATATTGTTGAAGATCTTGTACGAACCTCAATTAATAGCACACAGCATTTGGTTGTTAGCGGCGGAAGCAAAGTGTGGCTTGTGAATGTTCAAAATCCTACAATCCCTTCCTTAGTATCGACAATTGAAGTTGGTGCAGGTGCAACGTGTGAAGGTATTGCTACAAGCGGAACGTACGCATATGTTGCAGCTGGAAGCAATGGATTGAAGATCTATAATATTGCTACTCCAGCTGTACCTGTTTTAGTTACATCGATCGATAGTTTGGCATATTGTGAAAGTGTTGTTATCTCCGGTCAATATGCATATATCGCTGCCGGATCGAGAAGTCATATTTTGGATATTACTAACCCTGCGGCACCACTTTATGTAGGACGGATTAACGGATATGGTGGGTATCATCAACATATTAATGTTCGTTCCGGGTACGCATATGTTTGTAACTACGATGCTAGTTTATCTGTTGTTAATGTTACCAATCCTGCGAGTCCTGTAAATGTCGTTGATCTTCCATCCGGTTATCGTACTGCAAGAGTTATTTTTGACGGGAATTATGCATACGTCGCTGTTGGTGATTCCGGAATGGCGATCTATAATGTTGTAAACCCTGCAGCTCCAGTTTATGTAACAAAAATAAAAACAACTGGTCGTGCTGCATCCTTATATTATGGTGCAGTTACAATAAGCGGCACTCCTACCGGGCACATCTTTGTTGCGAATAGGAATCCTGCTCCAGGGGTCAGTGCCATTAATGTTGCAAACCCAGCAGTACCTACAACGTCATCATTCCTAGCAGCATTAGCTGCTCCAACAGGAACTGCGTACGTTCCATACTACGCAAATGGAAAAACATATGTCGCTTATGGAACTGCCGGTTTACGTATTATTGATGTTGGTAATCCATCTTCACCGTTATTGTTATCGACCACTGCACTTGGTGGGGATTCAAGAGCGGTAGCGGTCAGCGGTAATTATGCATATGTGGCAGCTAGAGATTCGGGTGTTTTCATTGTCGATGTCACAAACGCAAATGCTCCGGTCAAAATTAAATCATTAAAAATGCCAAGTGCGAGAGGCATTGCTGTGGCAGGGACTAAAGTATACGTTGCAGCGAGCGACAGCGGTATGGTTGTCATTGATATAACGAATCCGACGAATGCTTCCATTGTAGCCTATACAGGAAAAAGTGTTTACGGTGAAAATGTATCGATCAACGGCACAACAGCAGGATTATCTGATTACAGTTATATAACATTTTTTGATATCACAAATCCGAATGCTCCTTTGAAAAAAGGAACGACGACAAAATTCAGAATTGGTAATGAAGGATTTTCTATTGACGGGAATTATGCATACGTGCCTGACGGCGACAGTATGAAAGTATTCGATATCACGAACCTTCAGACGCCGACTCAAATTGCAAAAGTTAAAACGGGTGGGTATGGATATGTTTCTGCAGTTTCTGGTAACTACTGTTATGTTGCATCTGAAGGAACAGGAGTGCGATCTATCAATATTTCCAATCCTTCTGCTCCAGTCGAAGCCGGTTTCTATGATGGAGTTCCTCAGTCAAGAGGACTTGTCGTCAATGGTAAAAATATTTATGTAGCTGAAAAAGGGGACGGATTGGCAATTTATTCCAATGATCTGGTTGTTGTCGCATCGGATAAAGTAACGTTCCAAGTAAATATGAGTGTTCAGATGAAGATTAAGAAATTTGATAGAACAAAAGACACCGTTGTTGTCCGCGGAGATTTTCAGGGATGGGGAGGAAATGCATACAAACTAACAGATATCGATGATGACAGCATTTATATTGGTTCATTTTCAGTACCCGGTGCACCGAAAAAAATCACTTATAAATATGTCATGCTCAGTCCTAATGTTGCCGGAGATCAATATGAGACCAGCAATGATCGTATTGACACAATTCCATCGACACCAATGACATTACCAGTTGTGTGGTTTAGTAAAGACAGCACATCGGTCTATTCTGATAATTTCATCACGTTCCAAGTAAACATGAAGAAACAGATGAAATCAGCAAAGTTTGACAAAACAAATGATTCAGTTGTTGTTCGCGGAGATTTTAATGGCTGGGGTGGAAATAACAATGTGTTGAGTGATCCGAATACGGATAGTATCTATACCGGTACATTCAATATCACTTCAGTGAAAAAAATCATTTATAAATTTGTCATTCATAAATCGACAGGTGATACATGGGAAAGCAGTTCCGATCGAGTCGATTCAACCTTAAATGGGTCTCCTAAAACTTTAAGTGTTGTCTGGTTCACCAATGACAGTGTTTTAACCGGTGTCCGACTTGATGAAAAAGCGATTGTGACTAATTATGAATTATTACAAAACTACCCCAATCCGTTTAACCCAGTAACAAAAATTGATTTTTCAATTCTTTTCGATGGATTGGTAACGTTGAAGGTATATAATCTTCTTGGACAAGAAGTTGAGACAATTGTGAATCAGCACTTGAATGCGGGAAAACATATTGCTTCGTTTAATGCTGCCAACCTTACAAGCGGTGTATATTTTTATAAAATAGAAGCAGGATCATTTACTTCAATTAAGAAGATGATGGTATTGAAATAATTCTAAATTGTGGGACACCTTTAAGGTGTCCCACAATTTAATTTTTTTAGATTTTTTAATAATGGTATTGTTTCAACAAATAACTTAATTCACTTTATAATTTCACTTATGCTGGAGGTTCTATGAAATACAAAAAGATACTTTTTGCTGCTTTGTTTTCTTTAGTGGCAATAAGCCTTTCGCTATTTGCACAAGCTCCGTTGTCGGACAATATGGCAGCGAGCGGAGTGTTAGGGGCATCAGATTTTGTAACAAACACGAATTATGCATCAGCATCGACAACAACGTTAGCAGAGCCATTTTGTGTTGCCATAGATCCGACGACAGGAAAATTATTTGTTGCTGATCGTGATAACAGACGTGTGTTACGATGGAGTTCAGCTGACAAACTAGTTGATGGTTCGGCAGCAGAAGCGGTATTAGGTCAGCCGGATTTTGTAACGAGAACTGCAAATACTGGGGGGATATCAGCGGCAACGATGAACAATCCGAACAGTATTCACATTGATGCAAATGGACGCTTGTGGGTAGCAGATCGAGATAATAATCGTGTATTACGTTTTGATAACGCATCATCAAAAACCAGTGGTGCATCAGCCGATGGAGTGTTAGGACAACTAACTTTTGGAACGAGCACAGCAAATTGCACTCCTGGTACAATGAGTGCACCCAGAAGTGTATTTGTTGATGGAAGCGGTCGTTTATGGGTAGCAGACGGAGCCAATAATCGAGTAACACGATTTGATAATGCAGCAGCAAAAGCAAACGGAGGTGTTGCAGATGGAGTATTGGGTCAATCGGATTTACTGACCGGTACTACCGGTTTAACGGCATCAACGATGAACGCGCCTTGGGGCGTGCATGTTGACGCAGCAGGAAGATTATGGGTTGCAGAAAGAAATAATAATCGTGTAACACGATTTGATAATGCAGCAGCAAAAGCAAATGGAGCTTCTGCGGATGGAGTATTAGGTCAAACAGATTTTACAACTGGCACTACCGGTTTAACACAATCCAAATTTGATGGACCGCGCGGAGTATTTGTCGATGGATTCGGTCGATTGTATGTTGGAGATGAAGGTAATAGCCGTGTGATGATTTTCAACGGTGCAGCAGTTCTAGCAAATGGAGCCAATGCGGCAAATGTGTTGGGTCAGCCTGATTTTGTAACAACCGGAAGTGCTACTTCAACGACCGGTCTCAATTATCCTTCTACTGTATTTATTGATCATGCAAATAACAGAATTTGGATACCGGATACCTATAGTCATCGTATAGTGCGATATGATGTTAGTAATGTCACATTTGGAACTAGTATGGCAGCGAGCGGAGTGTTAGGGGCATCAGATTTTGTAACAAACACGAATTATGCATCAGCATCGACAACAACGTTAGCAGAGCCATTTTGTGTTGCCATAGATCCGACGACAGGAAAATTATTTGTTGCTGATCGTGATAACAGACGTGTGTTACGATGGAGTTCAGCTGACAAACTAGTTGATGGTTCGGCAGCAGAAGCGGTATTAGGTCAGCCGGATTTTGTAACGAGAACTGCAAATACTGGGGGGATATCAGCGGCAACGATGAACAATCCGAACAGTATTCACATTGATGCAAATGGACGCTTGTGGGTAGCAGATCGAGATAATAATCGTGTATTACGTTTTGATAACGCATCATCAAAAACCAGTGGTGCATCAGCCGATGGAGTGTTAGGACAACTAACTTTTGGAACGAGCACAGCAAATTGCACTCCTGGTACAATGAGTGCACCCAGAAGTGTATTTGTTGATGGAAGCGGTCGTTTATGGGTAGCAGACGGAGCCAATAATCGAGTAACACGATTTGATAATGCAGCAGCAAAAGCAAACGGAGGTGTTGCAGATGGAGTATTGGGTCAATCGGATTTACTGACCGGTACTACCGGTTTAACGGCATCAACGATGAACGCGCCTTGGGGCGTGCATGTTGACGCAGCAGGAAGATTATGGGTTGCAGAAAGAAATAATAATCGTGTAACACGATTTGATAATGCAGCAGCAAAAGCAAATGGAGCTTCTGCGGATGGAGTATTAGGTCAAACAGATTTTACAACTGGCACTACCGGTTTAACACAATCCAAATTTGATGGACCGCGCGGAGTATTTGTCGATGGATTCGGTCGATTGTATGTTGGAGATGAAGGTAATAGCCGTGTGATGATTTTCAACGGTGCAGCAGTTCTAGCAAATGGAGCCAATGCGGCAAATGTGTTGGGTCAGCCTGATTTTGTAACAACCGGAAGTGCTACTTCAACGACCGGTCTCAATTATCCTTCTACTGTATTTGTTGATAATTCCAATAATCATATTTGGATACCGGACACCTATAGCCATCGTATCGTACGGTTTGACGTTTTGGCACTTCCAGTTGAACTTGTATCATTTACTGCAACAATCAGATCCGGTAAGGTTGAATTAGCTTGGGCTACCGCAACCGAAATAAATAATGCTGGTTTTGCTGTTGAGAAAAATACAAACAACGTCTGGAATAAGATCGGATATGTAGAAGGCAACGGAACAACAAATGCTCCTAAAAATTATTCATTTACTGATAATGCTGCTTCCGGGAAAATTCAATATCGCTTAAAACAAATAGACCGAGATGGTAAATTTGAATATAGTAATATTGTTGAGGCTACAATTGCATTAACAGCGAATGATTATACACTCGGACAGAATTATCCGAATCCGTTTAATCCAAGCACCACTATTACCTTTGCAATGAAAAACAATGAACATGCAACTGTAACAGTATACAATATGCTTGGACAAGTAGTAGCGGTCTTATTTAACGGATTAGCCAATGCTAATGAACAATATTCACTGACGTTTGATGCAAAAAATCTATCGAGCGGAATCTATTTCTATTCACTCCAATCTGCAAACAGAAATGAAGTGAAGAAAATGAGTTTGCTGAAGTAATATCGAGTTCAAACTATCGACCCTTGAAAGGTTTTATTCAATAACTGAAATGATTTCAGTAAAAGAATACGATTTCAAACCTTTCAAGGGTTTTATATTAAATATTCTCTCATGTTTTGTTCGAGTCTATAAAGGATTTATGAATACCAATCGAATGCACTTTGTATTGTGTCTCTTATTTGTTTTGCTTCACTCTACTATTTATTCTCAACAAAATATTCCAGATCAACAATCAGCTGCCAGTGCAACTAGTTTTGCATATCCGCAATCTATCTTTGTTGATTCGCCAAGTGGACATATTTGGGTCACTGATTTCGATAATCACCGCGTGCTGCGGTTTGATGTTTCAACACTAACTGCTGTCGAAAAGAGTTTTGGTTCTACTACACCGCGAGAATTCTCTCTGGCGCAGAACTTTCCTAATCCGTTCAACCCTACAACACAGATCTCATTTTCATTAAAAAATACAGCCCATGCTACTTTAATTGTTTACAATCTTCTTGGACAGCAAATGACTGTACTTTTCGATGAAATTGCTACTTCAAATACTATATACTCGATTGCATTTGACGGAACACTCCTATCCAGCGGTATGTACTTATATGTTCTCCGTTCTTCAGAGGGAAGTGAAGTTAAAAAAATGTCCCTATTGAAATAGTTCTTTAATCTAAGGAAAATATTTAAAATGAAATATCGTTTTAATTTTGCTCTATTATTTTCAGTTTGTACGTTTTCTCTTTTCGCACAATCTCCGTTGATTAACAATATGCCAGCGACCGGAGTTTTGGGACAATCGAATTTCACAGCGAATGCATCCGGTGTATCTTCAAATAGTCTCAATTCACCATCAGGCGTTGCTGTTGATCCTACCACAGGGAAATTATTTGTGGTCGATCGTTATAATAATCGTGTTTTGCGATGGAGTACATCTGCAAAAATGACCAACGGCTCTGCTGCCGAGGCTGTATTCGGGCAACAAGACTTCATAACAAGTACAAGCGGTCTGTCTGCCGTTAAATTTAACGACCCACTGAGAATCCATTTAGATAGCTCTGGAAGAATGTGGGTAAGTGACTATTTAAATAATAGAGTGTTGAGATTTGATAATGCATCCTCGAAATCTACCGGTGCACCTGCCGATGCCGTTCTTGGCCAGCCAGATTTTACCACAAACTCAGGAGCAACATCTGTCAATAAAATGAAAGGACCTGTTGGTGTCTTTGTTGATAAATCTGGAAAGCTTTGGGTTACCGATAGACTGAATCACCGTGTACTACGGTTCAATAATGCATCAACAAAATCAAATGGAGCAAATGCAGATGGAGTGTTAGGACAAACAGATTTTACAACCGGAACTTTAGGTCTTTCTTCAACAAAAATGAACAGGCCAATGGGTGTGTATATTGATTCCGAAGATCACCTGTGGGTCTGCGAGGATGATAATAATCGGGTAATCAGGTTTGATTCTGTTTCATCAAAAACAAATGGTTCTGCAGCGGATGGCGTATTGGGACAATTAGATTTCACTTCCAATGTGAAAAGTCTTTCTCGAAATGGTGTAAGCAATATTCGAGGCGTGTTCGGTGATGCTGCCGGCAGATTGTATATCGTCGATGAGGATAACAGTCGAATTTTAGTTTTTAACCATGCTGCATCCCTTCCGAACGGTGCATTTGCAGATTATGTCTTTGGTAAACCTGATTTTGGCAGTAATCCGATTATTCAACAGGAAATTTATGATCCTTCTACATTGAATTATTTGTTTTTTATGCCTCGTGAAACGACTGCAGTCATCAATGGAAAATATCCGTTGATCATTACACTGCATGGAATTGGAGATGGTGGTACCGATCTTTGGAGAGTGAAGCATGAAGGTCTTCCAAAAATTCTTGATGGTAAAAATACATTTCCATTTATCGTTGTTTCACCACAATGTCCTTCAACAACAGAATGGTACTATAATGATGGCGTGCAGGCAAAGGTCAACAAGTTGATCGATAGTGTCATTGCCAGATATCCTGTTGATACCAATCGTATCTATTTGACGGGATTAAGTATGGGTGGTATTGGGACATTGGATCTTGCTATTCGCTACCCGGGCCGATTTGCCGCTTTGATTCCGATCGCATTCAGAATTGAAGATGGATGGAACCTCTGTGCAATTAAAGACATACCGATGTGGGCTTTTCATGGAGAAAAAGACGATATTATTCCATTTTCTAAGGCACAAACGGTAATCAATATATTAACAGTCTGCGGCGCAAATCCAATTTTTACAAGTTATTCGGATCTGTATCATGATGCATGGACAAGGACATATAATAATCCTGCAATCTATGATTGGCTTCTGACAAAGAAAAAACAATGATGCTAAAAAAAATATCATCTATTTTCCGTATTACATTTCCACTACTTTTTACATTTGTCGCTTTTGGACAAAAAAATAATGTTGCCCCGGTGGATTATCAAAAGATTGCTTCGTTCATGAGCGAGCAATTGGAGTGTGATAAATATGTGTTTTCGAGAGGTGATTTCCCGCAATTCTGGTGGCGAAATGAAACACGAGTAGAAAATGAAATTGGAAAAGTTCGGTTACGGGTCTCGTATTTTGATAAACAGGGCAAACCAGTAACTCGCGCAGAACAACAGGGAAGATATGGTGCTGTCATTGAAGGAACGACGGCAAATGGATTTACGATTCAGCGATTTGTTACATTATTCTGTTCTGATGTTGAATTTGACGATTATAGTGTTAATGTCCCTATTCAATTGAATGCGTTGAAAGGATATGGAATTCGGGAAGAAAGTTGGAATCTTTATAAAAATAATGTTGAACGATTTTCGTTCGGCAGTATGAAGTATTTTCCGCGGCGAGATCCAGATGCAGCAATTTTTCTTGCCGGACTTTCTGAAATGTCTTCAATGTCTTCTTGGTTCGAGTCACCGCGATTGAAGGATAGAGCGTGGTGGATTACAGTGAAAGCAATGCTTAAGGGGGAGTTAGTCGCACGGAATCCTTTGGAATTTCCTAAAATCAATACAAATGAAAAAACTACTGTTATAAAAGACTCGATTTCTGCATCATTATCATACGATTCAAATCAAATCGAAAGAATTAGAACCATCTGCCGAACATGGAGTGAAAAAAATGGAATTCCTCAGGTCACTCTGGTAATCCATAAAGGGAAAATTATTTTTCATGAAGCATTTGGCGTTGATGAAGATGGTAAACCGGTAACCAAAGAGAACCGAATGTGGATGGCATCAATCACAAAACTTCTCACCGGAACATTAATGATGAGATTTGTCGATCAAGGATTGATTGATCTAGACGCTCCAGTTAGTACATATTTAACTGAATTTGACGGAGTTGGGAATAGCAAACTTACTGTGAGACGACTTTTTAATCATACCAATGGGTTGCATAACTCTGGTGAATGGGCATCCGATTGGAATCCAGCATTAGAAAATCAAATTGCCCATGTTTTGCCTTCCATTAACATTGGTGACACATTTTCTTATCATCGGGCAGGATATGCCCTTGCTGGTAAAATTATGGAACGCATGTCCGGTCGTGCCGTTCCATATTTACTTCAAGAACATTTATTCATTCCGCTTGGAATGAGCAGTGCATATTCGGAAAATACATACGGCGGATTGTATTGTACTGCAATTGATCTCGCTCGATTTGGTCAAATGCTGTTGAATAAGGGAAGCTACAATGGAATTCAGTTTTTTTCTCCCGAAACATTTGCAAAAATGCTTCCAGTTCAACTGACAGAAGGAAACAGGAAATGGGGAGTCGGAACGACAGCAATGGGAGGGAATGGATTAAGTGTAGAGACATTTGGTCACGGAGCGGCATCCGGATCGATATTCCGAATTGATCCCAAGAATGACCTGATCATTATTTCCGGTCGAAACAGCGAAGGTAAACAACATCGTGAGTTTGAGAAGTCGCTGATAGAGAATTGTACAGCTTTAATAAAAGATCATTGAGTTTAGTGAAAACAAACAGTAAAAAAATCCATACCCTGTATTCCAAAAAAGAACTTGGACAAATACAATTATTATTTCCCGTAATTTTACTGGTGACAATATTTTCTTTAGCACCATTGCTTCGCGGGATATATCTTGGTTTTACAGATTACCGTCTTGGCGATCCGATATCGTTCAATGGAATTGAGAATTATATCCAATTATTCAATGATGAATATTTTTGGAACTCGTTCAGGATCGGAATGGTATGGACCTTTGTTGTAACAGCTCTTCAAGTAATATTGGGACTAGGTCTTGCACTTCTTCTTAATACTAAAATCCGATTTGCTTCATTCTATACGATTCTTATTTTAATTCCATGGGCAACGCCACCGATCATTCGCGGGATATTGTGGCGACAGATGTATGAACCAAATACCGGTGCGGTCAATATCATCTTGAGTGATGCCGGATTGATTTCTGCCCCAATTAATTGGCTATCAAGTTTTGAATATGTAATTCCGGCTATTATTGTTGCAGGAATTTGGGGTGAAATATCAAAGGCGGCAATTTTTCTTTTAGCAGGCCTGCAGACAATTTCGAATGACCTTTATGAAGCCAGTACAATTGATGGTGCGGGAATATGGGATCAATTCTGGAGTATTACTCTGCCGGTATTGAAACCGGTACTTGCAGCAATTGTTTCACTCACGTTTATGTGGAATTTCAATACGTTCGGAATAATTTGGGTGCTAACACAAGGCGGTCCCGGCGGTATGACACGATTACCAATGCTGGCGGCGTATGAAGAAGGATTCCGGTACGGATACATCGGTTACGCTGCTGCAATCGGAAATGTTATGGTGATAATTCTTTCAGTGATGTTGTTCATGTATATTCGTGTTCAATTGCGCGAGAGGAACGAATCATGAAGAACATGTGCGTATTTTCGAAAGCTGTGATTCATGGATTAATCCTTCTGTATATTATTTTTTTATTATTCCCATTGTTATGGGTTGTGGCAAGTTCATTAAAACCGACACAGGAAATTTATTCCGGTTCTCCGACAATACTTCCGCAAAATATTACATTCGATCATTATAGTTCAGTGATCAATGGACAACAGATCTTTAGAAGTATGTGGAATAGTGTTATTGTCGGTACAATCTCAACAATCCTCGTTGTTCTACTTGCCGTTCCCTCGGCATATGCCATGGTTCGATATAAATCGATCATTAATAATGGGATATTAGGCTGGATTCTCGTTTCACAGATATTTCCCGTAATTCTTGTCATGATACCGTTATATGTTATGCTTCGGTATATCGGATTGACTGATTCCCTGACAGGCCTAACATTAATTTATGTTGTGTGGTCATTACCATTTGTCTTATGGATGATGCACGGATACGTAAAGAGTATTCCGATGGAATTGGAAGAAGCCGCAGTGATCGATGGAGCAAGCAGAACGCAAGTGATCTTTAATGTTTTGATGCCGTTGCTGCTTCCTGCAATAGGTGCATCGGCACTTTTTGCATTTATCTCATCATGGAATGAATTTTTCTTTGCTTTAGTTTTGATGAAAAGCCCTACCCTTGCAACATTACAGGTAGAATTGGCTCGGTATACCGGAATGGAAGGACAGGCAAGAACGGGCCCGCTGGCTGCAGCGAGCGTTATTGCAACGATCCCGTCAGTTGTACTATTCGTTTTCATGCGTAAATGGTTTACCACGGGACTGGTCTCCGGAGCACTAAAGGGATAATGAAAAAAATTATTTTTATACTATCCGTATTGGTTTTGGGTTCGACAGTATATTTTTGGATTTCAACAAAAAAGAATGTTCAGCAGGATCAATCTCTTCGATTCGTCAGTCTTGCGTGGCAAGAGGGAACGATTGCAACAAATAAATCTATAGTAACTGAATGGAATACACTGCATCCCGAAATGAAAGTTGAATATATCCAAGGTACGTGGAATTCTGCCCATGATTACCTTGTGACTGCTTTTGAAACGGGGGATGTACCTGATGTTTTTCACTATGAATCATCAGTAATTATTGACTACGCAATGCGGGGTTATTTGACAGACCTTTCTCCCTATATTTCGTCCGAAATGAAGAGCGATATATTGGATGTTGCATGGGCAACTGTAACAAGGCCAAATGGGGAAGTCAGCGGTATACCGTTTTTAATTGAATCTCTTGTTGTTCTGTATAATGCATCTCTTTTTGAAAAAGAAGGGATTATTCCTCCAACAGTTGACCATCCGTGGACATGGGATGATCTACAATCAGCTGCACGGAAACTGACAATGGATTCAAATAATGATGGAGTTATTGATCAGTATGGTACCGGTTTTGGGTTACGTAACTCTGCAAATATTGTCATGAATACTTCGATCAGTTTTGGCGGTTCATTTTTCAAGAAAGAAGGAAATCATTATATCGTCGAAGTAAAAGAGGAAGAAAAAAAATTGTTATCGACAATCGTCGATATGCTATACAAAGATAAATCTGCTTCCCCTGCAAGTGTCGGTGAAACAGGAGCCGGTATGATTCCCGGTTTTTTCAGCGGTCGATATGCCATGCTCGTCGGGATCGGTTCATGGGGAAGACAACAACTTGTTGAAAATGCGCCGAAAGAATTTCATTGGGGTGTCATGCCGCCATTGAAAGCACAAACGCAAACATACGGTGCAAGCACTCAGACATTAAGCGTTCCCAAAAAATCAAAACGTACTAAGGAAGCAATGATGTTCATTGATTTTATGTTAAGCTCAAAAAATACAGCTCGATTAGCATTGAATGATTGGATGATTCCCGCACGAAAATCATGTTTATCAATGGCGGAATTTCAAGATACACTGGGAGGCTGGGATATTACCTGCGCCGCTGTATCGACTCTTGGTGTAGGATCTTGGGTTGGCGCACCCGGATATGTTGAATGGAAAAGTCGTGTAGCAAATCCTGTGTTACAGGAATTATTTGCCGGGAGATTATCGGTTGACGAGGCTGCAAAACGGATTGAACATGAAAGTAATAACGTTTTATCACGGTACAAAAAACGTGGGGATATTTGGTGATTACAATACAAGAAAGAGCGCGAGGATCGTTCCTTGGACTTGCAGTTGGCGATGCACTCGGCAGTCCAACAGAAGGAAAAACTCCCGATGAGATATTCTCAAAGTGGGGACGTGTGACTGATTTTCTTTCTGAAGATCAAGGGGGAAGTGATGATACTGAATATGCACTATTTAGCGCAAAATTATTATTAGAGAAAAACAGTAAGCTTACTTCCGAAGATGTAGCAGTTGCTTGGAGAAAAGATATCATAAAATCCGATAATGCTTACAAAGGTGCAGGGTTTAGTGAGATCATAGCGATTCATAATCTTTTACGTGGAATGCATGCTCCTCAATCAGGTCAACATTTGCATAGTTGGAGCGATGGACTTGCAATGCGGGTTGCCCCGTTTGGAATTGCAGCCATGGGTGATCCTCAACTTGCCGCAAAACTTTCGAAAATTGATGGATCAGTTAGTCATTCGGGTGAAGGAATATTTGCCGGTCAAGCGGTTGCAGCAGCCATTTCAGTTGCAATGACCGGAGCATCGATTGAAAAAGTTATTCAAGCTGCATTGGATGTCATTCCAAATGATTCATGGACTTTTGCTTCAATCAGCCGCGGTGTTAAGATCGGCTTTGACTCGAATGATGTTTGGAGTTCATTGCAACCACTACATTCATCGATAGCATGTTCTTATTATATCTGGACAGATGTTGCACCTGAAGCCGTTGGACTTGCCTTTGGACTTATTGCTGCGGCCCGTGGCAGGTTTGAAGATGCTGTTCTTGGAGCAGTAAATATTGGCAGAGACACAGATACGATCGCTGCAATCGCCGGATCAATCTGTGGTGCCTCTCATGGAGTAAGTGTGATCCCTGAACGATGGATACAACGGATTTCTGTCTCACGCGGAATTTGTATTAACGCAGTAAAAAACATGAATGTAATCAACGTAGCGGATGAACTTACACTGTTATCAGAATCATGGAGTAAAAAACCATGACAACTAATAAACAACGCGCAGTAAATGCAATGCATGGACTTGCGATTGGTGACGCACTCAGCTGGACATCATTATTTCATAGAGGCGTTCTTCTACCTATGTGGACGAGAAGAAAACGTCGTGAAATGGATACGTCGTCAGAATCGAACAATGTCATAGTCACTCCGATGCCGTTTTCGTTGAATCAACCGGCACATCACTTTGATATTTCCCCGACGGATGAAACTGAATGGGCAGCCTTTTCTGCTCAAGGTTTATTAGCTGCTGATTTAAATTCATACAGCTTGTCGATCTTGAATAATTGGAAGGATCTTGCTCAATCCAAAGAACCTATTCGGGGCGGTGTCAGCACACAAGCAGCATTGAATAATTTGCGAAACGGGATACTTCCACCTCAGTCCGGAAAACAGAACCCTCACTATTTCGACGATGGCGCAATGTCGCGTGCAGTTCCTATCGGAATTCTCTGCACAGGGAATCCTGACCAAGCGGCGCGTTTAGCAGAAATTGATGCATCAATAACAAACAGCGAAGATGGTGTATGGGCTGCACAGGCAATGGCTGTTGCAATCTGTGTAGCGTGCTCGGGAAGAAGTATTGATGATGCAATCAGAGAAGCGTGTAAATATCTTCCTGATGCTTCATGGATCAAACGGACTGTTGATGAAGCAATGAAATTGTCGACGGGAAGTGATTCAATTTTTTCGATTCTTCCGGATATACAAAATTCAATTGTGAATCGTGAATACAGTTATGGTAATGTTGCACCCGAAACATTAGCACTTACCTTTATTATTGCAAAATTACATGGAAATAGTTTTGAAACGGCAGTAACAACAGCCTCAGCCTTCGCTAAGAGCGGAGAAACACTTCCCGCGATGGTTGGCGCCCTTTCAGGGACAATGCAATCTTCCGTGGTTGCGAGTGAAAGTTGGATGAAGTCCATTCAGACATTAAAAGGGATTTGCATTCCTTCGTTGGCCGGAACAAAATATCTTACTATTGTTGACACGCTATCAAACTTGTCAGGACAAAAAATATTATTATGAGAATTTCTTGGTTAGAAATATCTGAACGTATCAAATACGAATTGCAGCAACGTGAAGAAGAGGGAAACGATGTCAACGCATTCCGTAACGAATGGAATCAAATACTACAACAAAATTTAAGTGAGAATAACTTTAAGACTTCGGCAGAAGTATTCTACAATAATCTTGAAAAAGAACTTATTACAGTATCAAACGAACACAATGAGCCAACAGAGTGGAGAGATATCATTGTTCAATGTTCTTTAACAGTTGATTATCCGACTTCGTTTTCATCTTCGTTCATTGAGGATCGGACTCTTGGGGGTTGGCTGGGAAGAAGCGCCGGATGTATGCTGGGGAAACCTATAGAGAAGATATCCCGTTCAGGGGCGATCGAATTACTTTCTTCAAATAAGAGCTGGCCAATTACGGATTATATATCAGGAAAAGAAATACCTGATCTATTGCTGAAAAAGTATCCGTGGAATAGACATTATGGTAAAGAAAGTCTAAAAGAGAATATCGTTTGTATGCCGGAAGATGATGACATGAATTATCCGATGCTTAATCTATCCGTATTTGAGCGATATGGTGAAGGATTTACATCAGAAGATATTATTCAGACTTGGCTTGCTTTGGCGCCAGTTCTGACTACGTTCACTGCTGAACGTGTAGCCTATGCAAACAGACTTTCTGGAATTGAGGTCCCCAACACTGCACACTTCAGAAATCCATATCGGGAATGGATCGGTGCGCAGATACGGGCAGATCTGTGGGGATGGGTATCTCCCGGGCAACCGACTCGTGCTGCAGAGTTTGCCTGTCGTGATGCTCAAGTAAGCCACGTCCGGAATGGAATATATGGAGAAATTTTTATCGCTGCTGCAGTCGCTGCTTCATTCAACCATAACGATGTAATTACAATAATTAATGAAGCGTTAAAAGTTGTTCCGCCGAAATCCAGATTTGCAGATGCAATACGTTTTGTCTTAACTCTTCCAATACATGAACAATCATGGGATAAGACAGTCGAGTCTCTATACCAAAAATTTGGTGCCTATCATTGGGTTCATACTATCAATAATGCCGCACTTGTCGTTGCATCTCTCATTTCAGCAAAAGGAGATTACGAACGTGCAATTTGCAATGTCGTAATGGGTGGATGGGATACGGATAGTAATGGCGCCACTGTCGGATCAATCATGGGGACGATGCTTGGAGCAAAAAACCTTCCGTCAAAATGGATTTCTCCTTTGAATAATAGAATCAGAACAAGTCTTAAAGATTTCGATAATTCTTTGATCAGCGAACTGGCAAAGAGGACTACAGCGATATCAAAATACTTACCTCAATAATTGAAAGAATCCAATGATTACAAAAAGTGAACTACTAAAAAATAAGACATTGTTACAAGATCGTGCAAGAGCGAGTCTTGTCGGTCATGCAATCGGTGATTCCTTTGGTGACATTGCACGGTCTCCTGATTATCATTTGCAGTACGGCATTACAATGGATTTTTCTGAAAAACCTGCACCGGGAACTGATGATACTGAATTTGCATTGCTGACTGCACAAACTCTTATCAAAACAAAAGGGAATTTGACCGATGCTGATGTTCTGGAAAGTTGGAAAACTCACGTCCTTCCACTTTCAGAATTGAAGCGTGGTGGAGCAAGTGAGAGAGAAGCCGCTGCAAATATCCGGCGAAATGTTTTACCGCCTCTTTCCGGTATTTATAATTCACATTATATGAGTGATGGTGCTGCAATGCGCGTAACACCGATTGGTATTGCGTGCGCTGGTGATCCTGTGCGTGCCGCATACTTAGCAGATATTGATTCCCGCATTAGTCACTCCCGCGATGGATTGTGGAGTGCTCAGGCAGTTGCCGTGTCAGTCTCTGTAGCGATGGTCGGTGCAAACGTGGATGAAATTTATCAAGCTGCGATTGATGTGACCCCCAAAGATTCGTGGATGAGGTTTACTTTTGAAAAAGCATTGAAAATTATTGAAGAAAAGAAAACCCTTGAAGATTCATGGAAACCACTTCACGATGCCTTATGGACTGAATACAAATCAGTTTCACCAGAAGCTGTTGCATCTGCTCTTGCAATATTGAAATTAACAAATGGTGATTTTAAACGCGGCATTATTTACAGCGGTAATTTCGGCAGAGATGCTGATACAATCTCAGCAATCGTTGGTGCTATCAGTGGGGCAATGAACGGGATGGAAGCTATTCCTCCGAAATGGGTTGACAAAGTACGTTTAACAACGGGTGTTTGTCTTCCGTTTACAAAAGGGATGGATCTTTTTGATGTTGCCTCTCAGTTGTCAGAATTGGTCAAGTAGTATGGAACGACAATGAAAACTCAAAAACAAAAATCAGGATCTGCCGGAAGAATTGGACCAAATGTCAAATCAGATTGCCATGTTCAAGTCTCAATTACTTCTTCCGGTGGAATTACGATTGACTTGAAAAGCAAAGTTGAATTATTATATGGAAACTCCATTCGATCTCAAATAATCGACCTTCTTAAGTACTTTGGTGTGATGAATGCCACTATTGAAGTTGTTGATCAAGGTGCAGTTCCATTTGTTATTGCAGCACGTGTTGAAACAGCAATAAAACGAGCGTTTCCAGACATAAAGAAAAATTATTTGCCTACGGAAACTACATCTGATAAAATAAATGTACGAGATCGTATGCGGCGAACTCGACTTTATTTACCCGGGAACGAACCACATTTTTTCTTGAATGCCGGTCTGCATAAACCAGATTGTATTATTCTCGATCTTGAGGATAGTGTTTCTCATTCAGAGAAAGATGCAGCAAGAATTCTCGTTAGAAATGCACTTATATCAATCAATTTTGCCAAATCCGAACGAATGGTAAGAATTAATCCTTTCCCGTTAGGGCTGGAAGATCTGCGACAGATCCTTCAACATAATGTTCAAACCATTCTTATTCCAAAATGTGAATCCGGATCTCATATTAAAGAAGTTGACAATGAGATCGATGCAATATTGAATAAGCAAAACCTTAAAAGAAATATTTATCTTCTTCCAATTATTGAAAGTGCTTTGGGTGTTGTGAATGCATTTGAAATTGCTTCAGCAAGTAAATGGAATTGCGGCTTGGCAATCGGACTGGAAGATTATACTGCGGATATTGGTGTTGAGAGAACAAAAAATGGAAATGAAAGCCTTTATGCAAGAAGCGCTGTTATCAATGCTGCGAAGGCAGCAGGGCTTCAGGCGCTTGATTCAGTATTTTCTGATGTGAATGATGAAGAAGGCTTGCGTCAAAGTGTAGCGGAAGCAAAGGCAATCGGTTTTGAAGGGAAGGGGTGCATTCATCCGCGACAAATAAAAGTGATCCACGATGCGTTTGCACCAACACCAAAAGAAGTTGAATATGCTCAACGAGTCATGGAGGCATATTATGAAGCCCAACAAAACGGTTCTGGCGTGATCGCATTAGGTTCAAAAATGATCGATGCTCCAGTGGTAAAGAGAGCACAGCATATATTAGCGCTTGTGAAGTAACATTTACTTGGGAAATTGACTATGGCGAAAGACTTAAAATCAAAACTTGTTAAGAATGCTGCCGGAAGGTATGTTCCAACAGTGGTTAATGGAATTCCAACAATTCCATATAAAGGATTGAATAAATATCATCCTGAATGTTTTACCGCTGCCACGCCAGTAAAAAGTTGTGATGAGTTTCCATCCGATGGAAATAAACTTGTTAAGAATCTTAAAGAAGCTTTGAAGAAAGCCGGGCTGAAGAATGGAATGACAGTATCAACACATCATCATCTTCGAAATGGTGATGGGTTGACAAATGTTCTTTTTGATATCATCAAATCAATGGGGATAAAAAATATTCGATGGTATCCAAGCGCTTCTTTTCCATGTCATGAATATTTGATCAAATATTTAGAAGATGGAACAATCCATCATATTGAGGGAAGTATGAACGGTCCGCTTGGACGTTATGCTTCTGATGGAAAAATGAATGGGATTGGAGTTTTACGCTCTCATGGTGGACGATACAGAGCAATACAAGATGGTGAAGTTCACATCGACATTGCTGTAATTGCAGCTCCAAGCGCTGACCCGTTTGGGAATGCTAACGGTGTCTCAGGGAAGTCTGCGTGCGGCCCACTAGGTTTTGCTCTGGGAGATTCTGAATATGCTGACAAAGTTATTGTCGTTACGGATTCACTCGTTGATTTTCCATGCGTACCGTGGCACATTCAAGGAAATAATGTTGACTATGTTGTTGAAGTTGAATCGCTTGGAGATCAATCGAAGATTGTGTCGGGAACAACTCAAGTTACAAAGAGTCCAGATAGAATGCTCATTGCAGAATATATTGCTCAGTTTGTTGAAGAGTCCGGGATCATGAAGAATGGTTTTTCATTTCAGGCAGGTGCAGGGGGAATCAATCTTGCGTTTTTGTTATTATTAAAAGAGCGAATGAAAGCTAAAGGTGTGAAGGCTCGATTCATTCGGGGTGGAAGCACGCAATACCTTACAGAAATGCTTGAAGAAGGATTGACTGATTATATTCTTGACGGCCAAGCATTTGATATCTCTGGGGTTGAGTCTTTAAGTAAAAATCCAAATCATGTCAACACAAGTCCGTTCACGAGTTATAATTTTCATGGTAAAGGGAATTTCGCATCGATGTTGGATGCCGTTGTGCTCGGTGCGACGGAAGTAGATGTGAATTTCAATGCCAATGTTGTTACTCACTCCGATGGATATTTATTGCATGGTATTGGCGGATGGCAAGATTGTTTGTTTGGGAAATGCGTCATTCTTGCGATTCCATCTTTTCGTGATCGTGTCCCAATTATTGTTGACCGTGTAACAACGCTCTGCGGTCCTGGGGAAATGATTGATGTCGTTATCACTGAACGGGGCATTGCAATAAATCCATTACGCCAGGACATTATAAAAAAATTCAAGGGGAGCAAATTACCGATCCGAACAATCAAAGACATACAACAAGAAGTGTATGCGATTTGCGGAGGGGCTCCGCAGCAACCGAAGATTTCTGAGGATAAAGTAATAGCAGTTGTTCAATGGGTTGATGGAACAGTGTTGGATTCTATTTTTACTGTTTCACAATAGCATGATTTCATCATCATCACGTAGTATTTTTGAAACACTAATTCACTACATTTCAAAACATGTAACGACATTTCTTAGAGTTATTAGACTGTCAGGAAATCTGTCAGATGGTTGATCAAAAAATCTCCAAAAATTTAAGACGAACCGGCAAAAATTTAAAAATATCAAAGAAAAAATCGCGTCGCCCTGTTTCGTAAGCGGCTTGGGATAAGTTTTAATCCCATCAGTAATCCCCAAATTAGTTACTTTTCTCGCATCTGTGATCTGCGTCAGCAAAAATATTTCTGATATCTCTAATAATGACTCAATGATAAACTGAATTATCATGGAGACATTATAATCCATGCAGGTCAAAAAACACAACACTTTGGATCTAACCATCTGTCAGCTTTAAGAGCAATTCAAGTCTTTCTCACCGCATCTTGATATAAAAAATTAAGGTTTCTTTTTTTTTAATGCTGTCTCCAAAAGATTAGTCTTTTTCGTATATAATGGAAAGCGACAGATTTATAATGGAAAATAATCAAATAAATCTTGCTTATACTGGAAAAATATCATAATTTTGATCATAATTTAACTTATTCTGGAAATGTATCAAAGTGATAAGTATATAATGGAAAATAATCGTACGAAACTAATTTATACTGGAAAATAATTACAATTATGAAAACAATTTTATCCTATTCAGGAAATAAATCACTATGAGTGAAATTATTATTGCTACATCGGATTCTCAAGAATACTATAAGAATTCAAAGTTAGTAAAGGCAAAGAAAATTCGAAAGATAGCGCCAAGAATCTATTCAGCGAATTTTGAAGACAAACCATCAGAAATAATTCATCGAAATATCCTTGAGATCCTTGGCAAGTTATATCCGGGAGCAGTCTTAAGTCACCGGTCTGCTATTGAATATAAACCAACATCGACGCATCAAATATATGTTACTCACACATACACTAAGAAAGTGAGACTACCAGGTGTTACAATCAATTTTCTTGAAGGAAAAGGACCCCTTGAAGGAGATAACAAACAATTATGGGGTTTGTACGTTTCGTCGAAAGAACGGGCATTTTTAGAGAACCTCCAGATAACCAAAAAAACCGGACCTGATTCAAAATGTTTAAGCATTCCACAAATTGAAGAGAAACTTGATGATATCGTTAGGATTAATGGTGAAGATGGTTTGAACCGTATCCGCGACAATGCGAAGACGATTGCAAAAAAGTTAGGAATGAACAAGGAGATGAAGCTCCTGGACAAAATAATCGGCGCCTTACTCTCAACAAAACCATCATCAATCTTAAAATCCGATCTGGCGCTTTCTCGGGCAGTAGGATTATCGTTTGACAAGAATAGAATACATCTTTTTCAAAACTTGTTTACGTATCTTAATAATATGGAATTTAAGGATCGGTCAGAAAATAATGTTTCTGTTCGATCATTCAGAAATTATTCGTTCTTCGAAGCATACTTTTCCAATTATATCGAAGGGACCGTCTTTGAGGTCGACGAAGCAAAAAAAATCGTTGATACGGGAGTGCCACTTGCCGCTCGAGAAGGTGATTCTCACGACATCCTTGGTACATATCAAATAGTTTCAGATAGAAAAGAATTGAAGAAGATTCCAAAATCACCGGAAGAGTTACTGCATTTACTACAATCAAGGCATGCTTTATTACTTTCCGCCCGTATAGATAAACACCCTGGTCAATTCAAGGAAAGAAATAACAGGGCGGGAAGTACAGAATTTGTCGATTATAAACTTGTTCGCGGCACGTTAATCCGGGCATTTGAATATTATCAAGCTCTGCGGCATCCGTTTGCACGTGCAGCATTTATGATGTTTCTTGTGAGTGAAGTACATCCGTTCGACGATGGGAATGGCAGAATTGCAAGAGTGATGATGAACGCAGAGTTTGTGAATGCCGACGAGTGTAAGATTATTATTCCAACGGTTTTTCGTGAGGACTACCTGCTTACAATAAAAAAATTAACGAAGCAGCAAGATCCAAAACCATATATTGAGATGTTGAAAAGAGTGCATCAATTTAGCGAGTCGCTTCATTTCGAGAAGTATGATGAGCTCTATACGTATTTAAAATCTCACAATGCGTTTAATGAACCTGACGAAGGAAAATATCTGGTCATTGATTAAAGTTGTATTTGTCAAAGCGTAAAGACAAAGTAATCAATTCTGCATTACGTGAGAGGACCAACTTCAAAAAAATGATGTTGACTTCATCGTCGTCGCGCATTATATTTGAAACACTAAATCACTACATTTCAAAACATATAACGACATTTCTTAGAGATATTAGACTGTCAGGCAATCTGTCAGATGGTTGATGAAAAAATCTCCAAAAATTTAAAACGAACCTTCGAAATTTCAAAATATTCGCACAAAATATTTTGTCGTCGTGTTTCGTAATCAGCAGGTCACGAGTTCAAGTCTCGTCACCAGCTCAAAAAAAGTCCCTTTAATGAAGGGACTTTTTTAGTTTTATGCTGTTCTTCTTTAAAAATAGTATATTCAACGGTAAGTATTATTTTCATACAAAATTTAAACTCATGCCAAAACAATCCGATAAACCTCTCGAAATTAAATGTCCAAATTGCAAGCAAATACGCGAGCCGGACTTCAATGAAACAACAAAACGATATGTATGTTCTGTCTGCAGCGAACCAGTAGATATGCAGGTGATCATAGAAAAGAAAAAAAGAGGGATCAAATAACAAATCTATGATCGATTACTCAGTTCGTACTAGTTCTCGTTCTCGTCGAATTCGATTGTCGGTAACAGCTCGCGATGGTTTGACTATTATTGTTCCAAAATATTTTGATCAATCAAGGATACCAAATATTATTTCAGAAAAACAACAATGGATAAAACGTGCTGTTCACAAGGTGCAGAATAGTGCCACACTTCAAAATGCGCCGATCATACTTCCGGCACGAATTATCCTTCAATCTGTTCTCGAGGAGTATGTAGTTGTGGTAGAATATCATTCACGCAAACGAAATAGGATATCGGTTACGAACAATATTATTACTCTTTTCTTGAATGACGCTAATGCAAATGCTGGATTTACATTATTAAAAAAATGGATACACCAAAAATCAGAAGAAATACTATTGCCTTGGTTAAGAAGTGTAAGTAGTGATCTTAATTTACCGTATCGGTCAGCAGTAGTTCGCGCACAACGAACCAGATGGGGAAGTTGTTCTCAAAAGAAAAATATTAATCTTAATCGATTATTAATATTTCTTCCAAAACATCTTGTTGAATATCTTTTCATTCACGAACTTTGTCACACTCTAGAAATGAATCATTCTAAAAGATATTGGAATTTGGTTGAGAAATACTGTCCGAACTATAAATTATTTGACAAAGAGTTGAAGAATTCATCTAAATCAATTCAACGCTGGGTTTATTAAAGAAAGTGACACATTCGACTATAATTGTCTGACGTTATTTTTTACTAAAAAATATGTCTAATTTTGAATTTTTCTTAAAGGACTATAAATGGATATTTCATTAACGACCCCGGCCTTATTATTTCCTGCACTTTCATTACTGCTTCTGGCATACACTAATCGTTTTCTTGCACTTGCGGCGTTAATCCGTGATTTACATGCTCAATATCAGCTATCGAAGGAAGTAGTCATTGAACAACAACTGATTAGTCTTCACTATAGACTTAAAGTGATACGGAATACTCAAGCCTTTGGATCGGCAAGTTTCTTTGCAGGTGTTTTATGCATGTTTCTTCAATTTGCAGGATTATTGGGAGCAGCTCAATGGGCCTTTGGTTTGAGTTTATTATTGATGCTGTTCTCTCTTGGTTTGTCTCTCCACGAAGTGAATATGTCCATGGATACACTAGCATTTGTTCTAAAAGATCTTAAAATCATGAAATAAAACAGATCGGTATCACATAATTTCACCATCAAATTTTGTATCTTAAAAGAAAATACAATTTCATAGGAAATGATGAATCAACGATCTCTCTATAAAACAATTGAAAATTTTGACAGTAAAGAATTCTCTAGCAATGAAGAATTACTTTCCCATGTCATTCATCAGATCGTCACTAACGATCGAATCGAGATCAAGGGTGGAAGGGTGTGGAAACTAGACTCGGTAAAATCTGCCTATGAGCTTGTGGCACAAGCAGGAGCAGTGGAAAAGATAAAACCGAAATTTGCTGTGAAGATCGATGAATATAAAGTATTTAAGCAGCTTGCTGCTCACCGAACTATTGTTGCTCGTGAAACAAACGTGTATTTACAAAGTAAAGGAATTAAAAAATTCTCTGCAACCGGAGTTGGCGAGATAGTGAATCTAAAAGGTAGTGATTTTTATCGCTACATTTTGTCATTCAATACCGATTTGGATCATGAAGAGATCGCTCCAACATTGAACATTATCAGTATTGCAGTCACCTCAATGTTGAAGAACCGGAACATCGAATATCGGTCTTCCCAGCTACAAAAAGACCTGGATAAAGCTCGAGATATCCAGCGAAGTATCCTTCCTGCTCATGAACTTGTCTTCCACAATTATGAGATGTTTGGAATATCCATGGCTGATAGAATCGTTGGAGGCGATTTTTTTGATTATATCGTCAGCGAAGAGGAGGACAGAGTCGGCATCGTTATCGGTGATGCGGCAAGTAAAGGGATCTCCGCAGCGGTTCAAGCACTGTATGTTTCCGGTGCGTTAAGAATGGGAGCAAGTTATCAAACTAAAATCAGTAATTTGATTCGAAATATTAACACGTTGGTGCACCATACATTTTCTGATGACAGATTCTTGACTCTTTTCTATGCAGAGTTAACAAAGGATAAACAAGGATTATGTGTATATGTGAACGCCGGTCATTGTAGCCCCATTGTGTACCGTGCACAGACACGAACGACAGAGATTCTAGAAGCAACCGGAAATATTGTGGGACCATTTCCTGACCAGCATTACCGGAGTGAAGGGATCATGCTGGCAAAAGGAGATATGATGCTGCTCTATACAGACGGAGTTTCTGAAGCAATGGACAATCTTGGAATTCAATATTCAGAAAAAAGACTTGCCGATAAATTAATTCAATATCGGAATGAAAAACCTCAGCATATTGCAAAGATGATCATTGGTGATGTCCAGACACACAGTGCAAAGAATAAATATTCCGATGATAAGACAATTGTTGTGGTGAAAAGAGTAAAGTAATAATAGATTGATGACTCTAGAACAAAAGAATAATCCGCTTCACGGAATCACACTTGAAATGATTCTCAATCATCTTGTGACAAAATTTGGTTGGGAAGAATTAGGTGTAATGATTCGAATTCGCTGTTTCAATGAAAATCCCAGTATCAAATCCAGCCTCAAATTTCTACGAACAACTCCTTGGGCTCGAAAGAAAGTTGAAGAGTTATATCTTGAGAGTCTCAACGATTAATTCTGTTCTATCGTTCGATCAAAGTCATTACAATTTTCATCAAGACAATTATCAACAAAATAATTGAAATAAGACATTCTTGTCTATTGTAATAAACTGATCACGTGTCCTCTCGTAACATTTCTCCTATACGCCACTAATCCCATCACCGATCATAGGAGATCGTATGCAAAGAAACAAAGTAAGAATCTTCTTCATATTTCTTCTTAGTATAGTCTCTTTTCTATCCGCTTCAAATATCACCGCAGTAAAAACAACCGAACAGATTCATGTGGATGGTAATCTTACAGAAGCTATCTGGCAGCGAGCAGGTTTTATCGATTTTAAACAACGCGAACCGGATCAAGGTGCACCGGGAAGCGAAAAAAGTGAAGCATGGGTCGCATATGATGATGAAGCGTTATATATCGCCGGAAAATTATATGATGGTAATGCAGATTCTATTGTTGCACGTTTGGTGCGCAGAGACTTTGTTTACGGTGATCCTTCAGATGGATTTCTTGTCTATCTCGATCCTTATCATGATAAAATGACTGGAAACTTGTTCTATGTCTCCGCGGCCGGGACGAAAGCTGATGGTCTTGTTGAAAATGATGGAAGATTTGAACTTTCATGGGATGCGGTGTGGGAAGGAGTTGCAAAATTACATCCTGATGGGTATGTGGTTGAAATGAAAATTCCATTCTCGCAACTTCGATTCAAAGAGGGGAATGAACAAGTCTGGGGTATCAATTTTGAACGGTATATTGGCAGGAAAAATGAAACTGCAATGGTTGTCTATACACCTCGAAACGAAAACGGATTTGTTTCACGATTTCCGGATCTTGTCGGACTGGAAGGGATAGCTCCTCCTTCAAGATTAGAAGTACTTCCTTATGTCACAGGAAAAGCTGAATATATAGGGAATGATCGAAGCAATCCCTTTAACCCCGGAGAAAAATATCTTCCTGGAGCAGGTTTGGATATGAAAGTAGGACTCGGAACAAGCTTGACTCTTGATGGAACGATCAATCCGGATTTTGGACAAGTAGAAGTCGATCCTGCAGTCGTGAATCTTTCCGATGTTGAAACTTCATTTCAGGAAAAAAGACCATTTTTTACAGAAGGGGTCAGCATTTTCCGTTTTGGAAGAGGAGGAACAAACAACAATTGGTCATTTAATTGGAGCGATCCAACAATTTTCTACAGCAGAAGAATTGGAAGAAACCCTCAACGACCACAGTTCAGCTTACCTTATTATGATTATGCAGATGTTGCAAATGGAACAAAAATCCTCGGCGCGGGAAAGATATCCGGAAGAATCGGGGATGATTGGAAAATTGGAATGATTCATTCTCTCACCAATAAGGAAATGACTCAAATCGATTCCGCAGGACATCGTTCGCGGCAGGAAATGGAACCGCAATCATATTATGGAGTCTTTAGAGCACAGCGCGATTTTGAAAAAGGACAACAAGGTATCGGACTTCTTGCAACATATACAAACCGAATGTTCGATAATCCAATTCTTGAAGATTATATCAATAGCGATGCAGTGGTAACCGCAGTTGACGGCTGGACATTTTTTGATGAAGAACGGACCTATGTTTTGACAGGATGGGCTGGACTTTCCAATGTACAAGGAAATAAAAATAAAATGATCGCATTACAGCGAAGTTCAGGACATTATTTCCAGCGACCGGATGTTACTCATATTTCAGTCGATAGTTCATTGACTTCGTTGACAGGATATGCAGGCCGATTGATGCTGAATAAAAACCGTGGAAAGTGGACGTTGAACGCAGCTATTGGAGTGATCGATCCTAAATTCGAATCAAACGATCTTGGTTTTATGTCATTCGCTGATGTCATCAATTCTCATATCGTTACAGGATATCGTTGGAGTGACCCGACAGAATATTATCGTTTTATGGGATTCGATATTGCAACATTCATGAATTATGATTTTGGAGGGAATAAAACTGCTCAGGGGTTTTGGCTTAATGGCTATATGACATTATTAAATTATTACGGAGGTCAGGCCAGAGTCCAATATAATCCTGAATCATTCAATGCTCGCAGAACTCGTGGCGGTCCGTTGATGGTAAACCCTGCTTCACAATCATTCAGTGTTAATTTCTATAGTGATAATAGAAATTGGTGGATTCTTTATACCGGTGGAGGTGTTTCATCCGGAGGTGTAGATCAAAATTCTAATGCGTATATAGAAGCAGAGCTAAAACTGACACCAACATTTACATTAACGCTTGGGCCGGATATTTCATTTGATAACAGCAAAGCGCAATATATTCGTTCAGTAGCAGATGCAAATGCAAATACGACCTATGGCCGACGATATATTTTTGCAGATTTGAAGCAAACATCACTTGGTGCCACGATCAGAATGAATTGGATCTTGAATCCGGAATTAAGTTTTCAGATCTATGCACAGCCATATTTTAATTCCGGATCATACAGCAATTACAAAGAATTATTAAGAGCTAAATCATTTTCTTTTAATCAATATGGGACAAACGGTACTACCATCGATCCGATTTTGTCATCATCAAATGAAGTCCAAGGATACTCAATTGATCCTGATGGCAACGGTACAAGCGGATCATTTACGATCGGTAAGCCAGATTTTAATTATCGTTCATTAAGGGGAAATGCAGTATTACGTTGGGAATACTCTCCTGGTTCAGCATTATTTTTAGTGTGGACTCAAAGCAGGGAAGATATCGAATCAGCAGGAGATTTTCAATTTGGTCGTTCTGTAGATAGAATTGCAAATGTAAAACCAGATAATATCTTTATGTTGAAATTGAGTTATTGGCTGGGGATGTAATTCAAGTTACCTTGCGAAGGTTTTATTACCCTTAACGACGACCTTCGCAAGGTCTTTTTCTATCCGTTTTTCAATGCTTCCAATTCGTTCCACCGAGCATATAACCTTTCAACTTTTTCTTTTCCTGCATTCATTTCTTTAGTGAAATGTTCCAGTTTCTCACCCTTCTTCAGATAAAAATCATCCGCTGCCATAATAGCTTCTATGCGATGAACTTCTTCTTCCGCTTTCAGAATATCAGCTTCGATCGTTTCAAGTTCCTTTGCTTCTTTCCATTTCAATTTTTTTGGTTCAGGCTTTGAAATACTTTCGAGTTTTTTCTGTTTTTCAACTTCAACTTCTGCCGCGAGCCGTGCTTTCCGTTTTTCTAAATAATAATCGTAATTTCCTTCACTGAAATGGACTTTTCCAACTCCTTCGAATGCGAGAATTCCATTGCAGACTCGATTCAGGAAATATCTATCATGGCTGACTGCGATAACACATCCGTTAAAATCAACAAGCGCTTCTTCTAAGACACGAAGTGTTGGTAAATCGAGGTCATTCGTCGGCTCATCGAGAATAAGGAAATTACCACCGTTCTTTAAGATCTTTGCAAGCAGCAACCTGCTTCGCTCTCCGCCCGAAAGTTTTCCAACTTTGGTATTGATACGGTCATCGGCAAATAAGAATCGCCGTAAATAATTCCATACGGTTGTTTTATTCTCGCCGAACATGATCCAATCATTTCCTTCACCGATCTCTTTTAAGACCGTATTTTCATCATTCAGAGCAATGCGTGATTGGTCGATATAATTGATCTGTGTCCGATCTCCAGTTTCAGTCAGACCTTCGGTGGGTTGAAGCTCTCCAAGAATAATTTTTAACAGGGTGGTTTTCCCCAGTCCATTCCGTCCGATAATTCCTAATTTTCTTTTTTTATCAAAGAGGAGATCGACATGAGAAAATAATTTCCTCCCGCCAAGTTCCATTCCCACATGTTTCAAGTTCAAAATTGTATTCCCTAATCCTTGCGGCGGAGGAATAAGAAGATCAACTTCTTTCTCTAATTCAAATCCCTCTTTATCAGCAACTTCAAAATAATTTTTCAACCTGCTTTTCGATTTTGTTGTTCGTGCTTTTGCTCCGCGGCGGACCCATTCCAATTCCCGACGGAGAAAATTATTCCGCTTTTTATCTTCACTTGCCAATTGTGCTTGTCGCTCTGCTTTATCGATAAGGAAATCCGTGTAATTTCCTTCGTGCGGATAACAAACTCCATTTGAAAGTTCAACGATTCTGTTAGCAATAGAATCAAGAAAATATCGATCGTGAGTAACAAACAGACATGCGCCTGAGTAATCTTCCAGAAATTCTTCCATCCATTCGATGGATTGTGTATCGAGATGGTTGGTCGGTTCGTCGAGAATAAGCAGATCCGGGCGGGAAATAATCGATTTGCACAACGCGACTCGCCGTTTTTCACCGCCGGATAATGTAGTAATATCACGATTCTTATCAGGAACGTTCAAGGAATGCATCGCTGCTTCAACTCTGTTCTCAAGATTCCAGCCATCTAATAAGTGAATGTGTTCTTCCAGAACATGTCGTCGTTCTGAATCGTACGGAAGCGATTCGTATTCACGGAGAATATCGATCACATCATGCGCACCATCCATAATATTTTCAAAAACCGATTTGGATTCGTCAAGCGTAAAGTCTTGAGAAAGATAGCCGGTGATAAGTTCGCGTTTGCGGGATATGTTTCCTGAATCTGGCGGAGTTAGACCGGCAATGATCTTTATCAGTGTTGATTTGCCTGAACCATTCGTTCCGATAAGTCCGATGCGGTCAGTTTGATGAATATTGAGGGTTGCATCCTTTAATACGACCTGTTCACCAAAACGGATGGAGATGTCTTTTGCAGTGATAAGAACAGGACTGATTGGTTTTGCCATTATAACTTTCAAATATCATTCAAAAAAATCCCCCCGACCAACAGTAGCATGATAAGGGGGATGTTGTTTATCAAAATACGAAATATAAGCATATCATCAGAGTATATTTTACGAAGAAATATGTTTGATGTAATAAAATTAATCTACTACATTAACGATATGTCAATGAATCTTAAAACTGAGGTCTAATGAATAAGAATACCGTTTTTCAGAAGCAAGATACCTTACCGAAACATAACACTTTTCAATTTTTATTGTTTCTAAGTTTAATTTTTCCATTCTCTCTCAATTCACAAGACTTCAAAAAAAATGTTTCACCGGAAACACTTCGCTTAATTAAAGAGAATGCAAATTCAGATTCGGTTGGAACTGGTGTTGTCATTCTTTTAAAAGAATCGTATTTAACTATTGATAAATACGGAAAAAAAACAGAAGTATTTCACATTATCGGGAAAATACTCGATCAAAAAGGTAGATTGGATTTTGCACAAATACCGCTCATCTTCAATTCGTATTATGAAGAACTAACAGTTGATTTTGCTCGCTCGATAAGTAGGGATGGAAAATCTTCTGAAGTTTATCCGGACGCCATTATTATCCAGTCATTGCCGCAAACTGGTGGTGGTATTCGGTATTCAGACTATAAAGCACTATCCTTTTCGCTTCCAGGATTGGATGTCGGTGTTGCCTTTGAATTTCAAGTAACGATCAAGGAGATTAAACAGGTGATTGATGGGGAATGGTTTATGAATCATATGTTTGGATATATTTTACGAAATTTGCTCCCACCATACTTGCCACGTTTAGATCCTGTAGTGAAATCTCGTCTTGTTGTACGTGTTCCGTCCGGAAAAAAATTTTTATGGTATATGAGAATTGATTCTACTGCACCGCTCAAAACAATAACTAAAAGCTATGATGAATATTGTTGGGAACTGAAAGCGATTAAAGATGTAAAGATCGAAGGAGGGATGCCACCTCTTGATGATCTGAGTCCGACAATCATGCTCTCATCCCTTAAATCTTGGAAGCAAATTGATCACTGGATATCAAAGAAATATGTTTCTGCTGACCACATCACACCGGCGATCCGAAAAAAAGTTACAAATGTTCTTGAGGGTGCAACAACAAAAGAGGAAAAAATTGCCCGACTGTTCCATCTTATTCAACGAGATATAAAATACGTTTCTGCCGATCTTGATCGGAGCGGATATGCACCTCATCGCTCTGAAGATGTTCTTAATAATCGATATGGAGATTGCAAAGATCAGGCGATGTTGTTTGTAACACTATTGAACATAGCCGGGATTGAAGCATATCCTGCACTTATAAATCCAATGCCGTATCCTGAGATTATTGAAATACCTGTTCCTTATTTCAGTCACGTCATAACGTATATTCCAAATGGATTAAATGGTTCAAAAGATTTATGGCTTGATACTACTCCGGGTGTTACTGCATTTCCAAATGTGTATGCATATAATCAAAACAGGTTCTCATTTGTGATGGACGGACAAGGAGGACGGATGATAAAAACACCCGGATCAACTGCTGAAGAAAATGAATATTCGTTTAATTTTTCTGTCACTCGAAACGGAGTGAGAGCAGATGTCATTGCTGAATTCTATGGGAAAGGAGCTGCAAATGATGGACTGAAACAAATGTTTCAATCAATGAATACTGAAGAATCAAAGAAACAGTTCCAATCACTGATTGTGTTTCAATATAAAAAAGCGGTATTCGATTCACTGCAGCTCTCGAACATTCAAAATCCGGAAGATCCTTTTAAGGCCGTTGTTTATTTCCATTTAGATGATATGTGGAAGGAGAAACTCAACCGATTTACGTATGGATCAAATACACGGCTCGCTCTTGATTTTTTTAACAATCAAGCACAATATCCTCACCCTGATACGAGATATAACAGCATTCATTTTAGTTTTCCATTTTCTATTTCCGGTGTTGAGCTTTTTGCGCGCCCTTCTTTTGAATTTTCAAAGGAATCAATTCCTCCTGATGACAATTTTGAAACAAAATTTCTTCGATTCGAAAGAAGTTTTAACACAATCTCTTCAGGGATTTCAGCACGGTGGAAGATCACGTACAAACAACCAAATATTTCATTGAAAGATTATAAAGCATTTTATCAAGATATCGATAGAATGAAATCAATATCCGATTGGGCAGTGACTTTTTTCACACCTATGGGGACAAATTTATCTCGCTAATAATTTAATCAAATTCTTATGAAAAACTATTCAGCACTGTTGTTAGCTTCATTTCTTATACTCAACTGCTATGGGCAAAAAAATATTTCTAATGAAGAAAAAATCCCTATCCTCATCCGTTGCGACGACTGGGGAATGAGCCATTCTGTGAATATGGCGGCAAAACAAGTATTGGACAAAGGATTTCCGGTTTCTGCGTCAGTGATGTTTCCGTGTGCGTGGTATCAGGAAGCTGTTGATTTGTTAAAGCAATATCCAAATGTATCAGTTGGTGTTCATTTAACATTGAATGCCGAATGGAAAAATTACCGGTGGGGTCCTGTTGCAGGAAGATCAGTTGTTCCCTCGTTAGTTGACAGTAATGGATATTTTTTTCCTTCACGCGCAAAATTGTTCGGCAATAATCCTAAACTATCAGAGATCGAAACGGAATTGCGTGCTCAGATAGAAAGAGCTATACATTCAGGAGTTCGTATTGATTATGTGGATTATCATATGGGTGCGGCAATGCAAACGTTAGAAACACGAGCTATTGTTGAAAAACTTGCAGACGAATATCACCTTGCTATTTCACGCTACTTTGATGAGGTTAATGTTGAAAACGGGTATGCTGTTGCAACGGGAAATAAATTGGATACATTATTGTTCAATACAAAAAAATTACAGCCGGGCGGTACGAAATTATTTGTTATTCATGTGGGAATAGATGATCCTGAACTGAAAGCAATGGAAGATCTGAATGTGTTCGGTCCAAAAGAGATGAGCAAACATCGTCAGGCGGAACTGGATGCGCTTATTTCTCCCCGGTTTCAAGCTTTAATTCATAGTTCAAAATATCGACTTCTGAATTATCGTCAATTGATCGAAGAAAAAGGATTGAATACAATGAAAAGACCACACATCGATTGAGACTAATGTGAGACCACTCGTTTTAATTCCCTAACATCAAGGGCAGGAGGAAATCCTTTCTCATCCCAATGTTTTTTACAGCCGCATTCATTTAAAAGAATGCATTGAGCGGGAACATTGTTCCGCTGTAATTCCCAACCTCCTTGCACCAAGACAGAAAGACACGCGACACCAACAACAGCTGACGGTACTTCTTCCGGTTTGGTTTTCCATTGGGAAAGATCGGTAGAATGGGGAATGATCATCACGTCAAAATTATTCCGTTTTCCGATTTCACGTATTTGATTAATATGACATTCTGATTCACATCCTGTGCACTGGATCCCTTTTTTACCGTTGATTCCTTCGCATTCTTCAGCAGTACGGGCACGCATACAACCGGGAAGTAAAACTGTTTTTTTTTCACACGCAAGGAATTGTT
Organism: uncultured Chitinophagaceae bacterium; assembly: GCA_964409765.1. GTDB lineage: Bacteria > Bacteroidota > Ignavibacteria > UBA10030 > UBA8401 > UBA8401. Next base: position 83,017 of record CAYPEM010000002.1, on the reverse strand, counting down.
TTCGGTACGCTCGATTCATGATCTCCGCTCCAACCATATTCAGATGATATTCTGAACGGGATCGAAGACAGGAAAATCGATCTTCCCGCCAGCGATAAAACGATTGTTTTTTTGACACAAATGATTCAACATTCGGGGTATACATACCCATGTGGATTGTGCTTTCAGATTCAAACCAATCTGCAAATGAAAGAACTTTTTCCATGATTGCAGGTACAAATTCTGTGGGCAATGTACCAAAATATGCAAGCAGACGAATATATCGGAACGCATCTTCACGGAAATCTCCTGTTGCTTCAAGCCAGGTTACTAATCGATCGAGGTCTGTAAGCGAAACAGGGTTTTCTTCTGACTGTTGAATTGAGTTGGGGACAAGAAAGAACGATAATGTGAATCCACGAACAATATCAATGAATGGTTTCAAGCGCGGATGGGTTTTCCTCCATTCACCCATTTGGGACATCAGATGGAACGGAGCAAATTCAACATTGATTGCGGTATTGCCATAAGCTCGCCATAACACTCCAAGATTCAATAATTCAAAAACATATTCTTCTACTGTACGCGGTTCTTCTAATCTATAACCGATCAAATATTGCCGATATTTTTTTGCGATCGGAGTGATTGAATTTTCTGCATGAGAAAGTACTTTGTCAGTGAATGTAGATACAGTTGGATAATAGGTGGAAGCTGCAGAGCCATAATGATCTAATTTATAGGTGATGGGTTCCATGAGCGTAATAAATTTAGGTGGAAATAAAATCTAAAGACAAGAGATATTACGGTTCTACAATTGTCTTGTTACAGAGACAAAAAAGTCTTGAATAATAATTTGTCAATATAAGTCGATACTCCGGAATATTTTTTATTATATTCAGTTACCAAGTATTATCATTTGAAAGGTTTTTCTATGAAAGCAATAAAAGCGCTGATAGTTGCATTTCTTATCTCAACAACCCATGCTCAACAATTACCAAAAGATTTTGATGCATATGTTGAAAAAACTTTGAAGACGTTTAACGTCCCTGGCGTTTCTGTCGCAATTGTAAAAGATGGTAAAGTTATTTTAACAAAAGGATATGGTGTAAAAACAGTTGGGACGAATGATAAGGTAGATACAAAAACCAACTTTAGTGTTGCTTCCAACACGAAGGCATTCATCGGGACTTCATTGGGCATTCTGGTCGATGAAGGAAAAATAAAATGGAACGACCGTGTTGTCGATCATCTGCCATGGTTTCAACTTTCCGATCCATACGTAGCACGCGAAATGAGGATAATCGATCTGCTAGTTCATCGCAGCGGACTTGGTCTTGGTGCGGGTGATCTTCTTATTTGGCCTACAAATACTTATAAACAAAAGGATGTCGTAAAGCGATTTAAAAATATTCCACTTGCAACAAGTTTTAGAAGTACATATGCGTATGATAATATTCTTTATCTTATTGCAGGCGAAGTCATTGAAGCAGTAAGCGGTCTTCCATGGAATGAATTTGTTCGAACTCGAATATTCTCTAAACTTGGGATGAACAATAGTACGTTGACATTTATGGAAGCAATCAAGAAGGGGAACGTCGCAACACCTCATGCTGAGATCAATGGTGTGGTGAGACCTGTTGCAGCTTCAGATAGTGATAAAACAAACCCTGCTGCAAGTATTAACACCAACGCTGACGATATCGCAAAATGGCTGATCTGTCAGATCGATTCAGGAAAACTTGCTGATGGGACAACATTATTTACACCGGCAACGGCTCGTCAACTATGGTCAGTGATTACGCCATTGCCCGTAGGAAAAGTTGCAAAAGAACTAACACCACTCCAATCCAATTTTGCAGGATACGGCGGTGGTTTTGGTGTTCGTGATTATCGTGGGAAGAAATTAGTTTCCCATACCGGCGGATTAAGCGGATTTGTTTCGTTTGTTGCATTCATTCCTGAAATTCGAGCGGGTGTCGCCGTATTTACTAATCAGGAAATAAGCGGAGCATTTTATTCAATTGGATATCGTGCACTCGATCATTACCTGGGAACAAATTATGATTGGACCTCAGCTTACAAAGCTGTTAAAGAAAGAGGGGACTCCTTGACAGCAGTTTCTGATAAAAAAAATGCAGCATCCAGAGATTCACTTTCATCGCCATCACTTCCGCTTACAAAATATGTCGGAAAATATTCCGATGCATGGTATGGCGATATTACAATCGAATTGAAAGAAGGTAAGTTGTTTATGCAGATGGTCCCTACACCTTCTCTCGGTGGGTATTTGGAACATTATCAATATAACACATTCATTGCTCGCTGGAGTGATCCGGAAATGCGTGCTGATGCATTTGTAACATTCTCATTGAATCCGGATGGAAGTATTGAACATGCAAAAATGAAAGCTGTTTCTCCGGCAACAGATTTTAGTTTTGATTTTCATGATCTATTATTGAAACCGACGAAGTAAATAAATACAGTAGAAAATAAAAAAAGCCCTGCAATCATTGTAGATCGCAGGGCTTTTTTTATATGAAAAAGTTTATGCTTCTAAAAACATCTGCCCAAGTATGCCATCCCAGTCAGCTTTTGGGTAATGACGATGAAAATCTGATGTAAGTTCGCCGCCATCGGCAAGTGTTGCTCCGACGCCGCTTGTCGAAAATGAAATCTGCAATCGTTCCATTTCTCTCATGATCCAAGAAGGGACTTCATTACCTTTCAGTAAATGAGTCATGACTTGATCGGGATTATCAGCTTTTATTCTAAGAAACCATCCTTGTTCGGCATTACCATGTTCGATCACTTCACCATCAATAGGAGAGAGGATACGAATATCAACATTTGGTTTCTTTACGAGCATTCCTTTTCCATTTACCGCTAATCTCGATCCAATGGGTGGAAGTTCTACCGAATATGGTTTACCGATGATTCGAGTTCCGAAATCATCGATGCCGATCTTATATGTCCCATCATTTTCCTGCTGAACCCAGGTATGACCCCGGTGATACAATCTGTATGGAGGCATGGTAAATCCGTACGATTCAAATTGAAGCATTGGAGTTTTTGTCTGTCGTTCAACCAATAACGGATGAACTTTGCATGAACGACAATCGAATTCATTGTCGCATTGCCGGTGTTTAACGTCGCCGTTTAATTCGTGTCTGCAGATTTTTAATGCGGGCGAAAGATCTTCAAAATCAGAATGCCACTGAATTGCATCAGTCTTTTGAGAAGATTGTTGAACGAGTTTCGTTCGCCGCAGTGCCAGAAGAACTGTTGAAACAACGACAGTGAATACTGTGAAGAATATTAACAGGAACGTGACGTGAAAAACTGTCCAGTGAAACTCATAAACCCAGGGTAGCATACGAACTCCGATTATTTTCTTTGGTTATTTAGTCAATGAAAATTTACTTAACAAATTTGTAACAAACTTGGGCTGCTTCCAGCTGTTCTGCTTTGATGAATCTGCAAATTCTTGTGATGATAATTCTCCATGAAGCATTCCTAATTCTCGTTCCTGCGGGAAAATGGTAGAATATCTGTATGTCAAAGAATAAAGTAGAACTCCATACGCTACAACAAAAAGAAATGCTGCAACTTCTTCCCAACTAGGTGAATAAGTCAAGAAATCATCGAACGGCAATGTCGGCAGTGCAAGCGTTTGTATTGTCATTACAAATCGATTGAGCATGATTCCTAAACAGACCATAAACCCTGCACTGAATAAAACTTTGCTGTTCTGCCGTAATCTGCTGCTGAGAAGAATCAATGCAGGAATCAATCCAAAGATGACAATTTCGGTAAAGAGGATCCACGTTCCGAAAGATTGAGTAGCATAGAATTCAAATGCAGGAAATCCATTTCCCGGCGATGTGCTGTTGATCCAAATAAGTGTGTCAACTGATTTTAATAAAACGTATGCGATCAACATTGTTCCGGAAACTTTTCCAAGGAATTGATACACGGTCGGTTTCACTAAATTTTTTTTCGTAATTTTTTCCACTAATCGACTTGTCAACATTATAAAACTAGGTCCTGCCGCTGCCGCTGATATAACGAAAAGGAAAAATGTCGATGGCCAAATCCCTAGTTCTTCTCTGAACGCAAACGGTCTTCCTCTAAGCACTCCGAATAATCCACCAAGCGATCCTTGATGGAAAAAGGAAAGCAGTGTTCCTATTCCGGCAAATACCGGCATCAGTTTATGTAATTGAAATTCGAAGACTAAAAAACTTGGAATTTGTCGAAGCTGTCTATTCTTCAAAACGATTGGAACGTACTCGATTAAAAGCACTATCAAATAGCAAGTGAGACAGAAAGTTACTTCAGTCAGCATTGAGTGTGTATTCGGATGCCAAAAGGTGAACCAAGCACGGATCGGTTGACCAACATCAACTGCTAGAACAAGAACAGCTCCGCTGTAGCAGATCAAACCAATAACTACAGCGCTATTGATTACTGCTTTTAGTTCTTTTCGTTTCAGAATGTACAGTAGAAATCCGGTAAAAAATGCGCCGGCACCCAGTGCAATAACTGTCAGGTCGAGGAATATCCAAATACCAAATGCAAAACGATTATCCATGTTTGTATGGAATAATCCTTCTGCAAGGCAAAGATAGATTGCGTAGAGACCTACCATTAACAAAGCAGTCCATGGTAGCATCCAAAGAATAAATTTTCCGAATGAAGTTCGATGTAAACCCCGGGGTATTAATTTCTTATCCATGGAATTCCTCCTGACGGGAACGGGTTAATGTTTTTTCAGCCATTTCACGAACCCATGTTTTTCCTGAATGATAATATACTTTCGGTTCCGTGCCAAGGCGGGATAAGAAACGAAATGTGTTTTCATTTTTTGATAATTGTGATACTTCTGTTGTTGAATCATTTAAGTCGCCGAATGTGATCGCTTGATTCGGGCAAGACTCTACACATGCCGGAACATAATCAGCTGGATTGATCTCACGATTTCCTTCTGAAGCTGCTTTCTGTTTTGCAGTATGAAGTCTTCCGTGGCAGAAATTGCATTTCTCTACAACACCGCGCATTCGTGGTGAAACATCCGGATTGAGCTGCTGTTTCATACCATCTGTCCATTCCGGGTCCCACCAATTAAAATAACGCGCATGATATGGACATGCAGTCATGCAATATCGGCATCCCAAACACCGTTGAGGTACTTGACCGACAATTCCTGTTGAAGGGTCAACATCAACAGCATTTTGCGGGCAGACTGTCATACAAGGAGTTTCTTTTTCACACTGCATACACATCATCGGAATGAACACCGATTCATTTTTTGGAAATTGTTCATTATTTGATACTGTAGAAACATTGAGCCATGTAAGCCCGTTTCGTTTATTCATTTTCTCTAAAGCAGGAGGGACGTTATTCTCAATTGCACAGGCAACGGTGCAGTTACCGCAACCATTGCATTTGTCCAGATCGATCACCATTCCGTACTTCTGTTTTTTTTCTGTTGTTGTTTCCATTTGTTACACCTTCAAAAGAGTTGCGTTGGTGATTCTCCAGGTTCCGTCGTCAATGACTTCACAGAGATTCAAAATGTTATTTCCGACCGGGTTCATCGGTGTTTCAATCCCGTTTGGTAACGGACCAATTGAAGCTTCGATAACATCCGGACATACTGACGGATCATATTTTATACGCACTTTCATTGAACCGTTGTTTGTTGTAAGACTTGCCGATTCATTTTTTTCGAATCCAAGGTTTCGTGCGGTTGTAGGATTAACCGACACGATTCCATTACAATCTCTCAGTTCTGTTTCTTGGAATACTTTACTAAGAATTGGAGACATTTGGGATACTGATGTTGTTCCCCTCCATCCGTGAGCAATCATAGGCATTCCCACACTATTAGATATGAGTGAAGCAGAGGACAATAAATTGATTGAAAATGATTTGATTTGTTTCTGTTGTAATTCATCATCTATCCATAAAGCACCTTCTGTTAATTTGGTATACAATTCATCTGTCGTTGAAAGATCACGCACTTTTATTGAACTTTGATCAGAATATACATAAACACTTCCTCGTTTTTGAGAATGGATTGCTTCCACTTTTTGTTGGATCAATTCTTCTTGAGTCGGAATTTCATTGGTCATCGACAGTTGCTTGGATATTTCTTTTATCACGTCGATAGGCTCGGTAGTGAACTCCTGTTTTTTAATGAGTGGCATTGAAAGTGCAAATGTCGATATTCTGTTTCCGGTAGACGTAGGAACATCATGCATCGTTTCAAAATGTCCTGGTGCCGGGATGAGGATATCAGAATGAGCTGAAATTTCATTCAATATTGGTGAAAAACTTACGACAAGATTTTCTTTCTGGATCAATTTTCGCTCGATCAATGACCAGGGTATTGTGTAGCCAGAATCTGCACTATCAACAATCAGGACACTGATCGAATTATTTGGAATGTCTGACCATTGGATTTGGTCAAAATTATTTGTGTATCCCGGAATTTCTTTTCGGGAAATAATACCGCCGGTTTTTCCTACATTGCTGATCAAAATATTCAGCAATGCAATTGACTTTTCGGTTTCATTATTGAATGGACCGCCGCCTGGATCAGCACTACTTAAGATTATTGCAGATTCAGATTGGATGAGTTGATGAGCGATAGATCGAATAACCCCTGGTGTTATTCCTGTCAGTTCAAATGATTTATCAGGAGCGTATTCTCTGATAATATTCTTAAACTGTTCTCCATCAGGAATTAAACGAAGAAAATTTGAAGGAACGAGGTGTTCAAATAGCAAAACATGTGCAATACTTAATGCCACAATCTTTTCAGTTCCAGGTTTAATCGCGATCCACTCATCAGATTGGATTGCAGTTCGTGAATAACGGCTGTCAATCTGAATGAACTTTGTCTTTTTTGAATTTCGGATTGCAGTCATTCTTCCGGGATTTCCCCAATTATCAAGGAGTGGTGCAGCGAAGGAAAGGATCAATTTTGTATTTTCAAAATCATATCCAAGCGGTTCAGTTTGTTTCTTCAACATTTTCTTCAACGCTATTACTGTTGAATCCTCATTGCTAGGAGTAGTCAAAAATTGTCCGTTAGGAATTGATTTTAAAAAATCCCGATAGATCGCAGAAATTGCTCGATGAGGCTGCTGGTCTAGAATTGCGATTGTTCCTTTAGATTCTTTTATACGTTTTGAAATTTGCTCCAATGATTCTTCGAGTGAAACTGCAACCATTTTACTGTTGTTGGATTTTCCTACAAACTTGTGTGGATGAACGATACGCAGCGGATGGTATGCCATATGATGGCTTGCTAAACCCCGAGAGCATAATATTCCATTAATTCCAGGGAATTGTTGAATGCCGCTTAAGTAATATGGAGAACCTGAAACACACTGTGCTTTTATCGCGCATCCGCCATTGCAGAGTGTGCAATGGGAGAATGCTGTTGTTATTGGACCATGAGAAAGTTTTGGTGTTAACGACCAATTCTGCGTCCAAATTGAAGAATCATCAAGAAGCTTCCATGGAAGGGGAGAGAGCATCATTCCAAGGATTCCACCACCGGTAAATTTTAGAACATCTCTTCGTGTAATTATTTTTGACATTGTAGTTTTGATTTAATTTTGTTGTCAGATGTTGAGAAACGTTTTAATGACGATAGTACATTTTTATTTATGGCACGAAACACATCCGTCTCGTCTTCCGTTATCACCGTGGCAGCGAACGCATTTATCCATTTTCATACCTTCCCATTTATTCGAAGCAAATCCGGAAATATTTGCACCCCAAATGTCTCGGCTGTACCCAGAAATTCTATTGGTCTGTTGAATGCGAAGTGATTCGGAAGTTCCGTGTGGACCGTGACAATCTTCGCATTTCATTTCCCCTAGGGTTACATGCGGAGAATGGGAGAAGAATGCATTGTCCGGTTGTCGGGAATAGACGTGCCATATGATTTCTTTGTTTGGTATGATATAATCTTCTACAAGTTGCTTTTCTACTGCTGATTCTCCAAGCGGTGAGGCATGACATTCAGCGCATTTTGCAATTGCAGGAATACCTTGAAAACGTCCATTCTCATTTGTTGTATGGCAATCACCACAAGCCATTCCGCCTTTTTCACCGGTATGGCTCAAATGACTAAATTGTAATGGCTGATCATTGTTTTTGTAGAGTGCAAATGGAAAAGCATACCATCCAATGAATAAACCGAACAGTATGCCGATAATAAAAATAATCTTTGATTTCATTGAAGTGAGGTCCAGACTGCTAGAGGTGAAAAAAAATCGGTGTAAAGTTTTAGGAGCTCTTCTCTTGTTAAATGCTTCACAAATCCCGGTTGAAAATCCCCGCCATCTGCCATTAGAATTGCCCCACGCATATCCGGTTGTGAAGAAATGGTATGTGCAAGTGCAGACATTCGTTCTAGTTCTTGCTTCATCCACGGATAGACATCTTTGCCGGAAATCAATCCGTTGATTCCATTCGAACGATTTTTACTCTGTTCACATGTTGCTTCAAAAAGCCAGCCGACGGTATAGGGATCAGCAAATATTTTTTCAGGATTAGTGCGCAAATAGGTATTAGCACGGATGATATTCATTTGAATTGGAAAAATAAATTGCAGGTCGACTCCGCCAACAGAAAATGAAATTGTAGGACGGTGGAATCCTTTTATTGTCACAAAAGTGATATGCTCCACGGTTCCAAGAACTTTTGCTAAAAATGCATCGATTCCGATATGACAAATCCCATCTTCACCAATTTCCATCCACATATGATTAGGTGAAAAAAAGAGATCGGATGGTATTTTGATGTCATCAACATTGTGATGTGAACCTTTTGAACAATGTTCGTTGATCTCAAAATTTGTTCCCACTTCAGTCGGCTGTGCGAGTGAACTATATAACTCGCAATATTTATGACTGTCGGTTCCGCATTTCGATAGAACGGATTCAGTGTAGGGTATATACTTTGTTACCGATGCTGCGGTACAGTATTGAACAAGCGATTCATTGAGGAATGGACAATGATCGATGCTCGGACGGTCTTCCAAATGCTGCTTTGCAGCTGGGCAATTGACATATTCACGCGAAGAGCATCGTTCATTTTCCGGCTGTTCTGCGAGGCGGACGATCATTTTTCTATACGCAGAAGCACGGCAGAACTTGACCTGTGCTTCACGTAAAAATGGACATCGCATTTCATACCTCTCAATTCAAAATAATGGATTAGTTCTCGGAGCGTTGGATATTTTTCTCATCATTATCTTGATGATAGTTGTTTGAACTATCTTTTTCATCGATTCGTTTTCCACCGTCTGCCATGGTTATTCCAAGATCATGCAGCATAAATGAGTGATCATCTTGAAGTTGCGGTACTCGAACTTTGCTGCGTACATCTGCTAACACTTCTTTTGTTACCACAACACCGACTGCGATTAAACAAATCAACGTTACAATTCCTAATCCGAAATTAGTGATTGTTAACCAAAGGGTTTCCGAATCCAATGAGTCAAACATATTATTCTCCTTTTATAAAAATTTCTGGTTTTGAAGTTCTTAAAGCGTTGTTTCATTCATTAATATGGCAATTGCTGTGCCTCATTTTTTAAAAACGCATAAGTGCCTTATTAGTATTGAGTTAAAAGAAAACTGAGCATAGAGCATTAATAACATAATGATTCCTGCATGTGGGAAATTCCTTCAACGTGTGTGGGATTTATCAACACGCCATAAATTATAGTAGATAGATCACACTAATGTCTACAAGGAAATTTTGTTTGAATAATTGAACATTGAAATAAGTTGAAATGGGCGTTTAAATAATCAACAGACAAAAAAGTAAGAATATAAACTAAGAAAAATATAAGAGAAGATATCTGTCAATATTTACTGAATACGCCGCTTTTTAAAATGATGATAAATTTTATTCTTGGCACGAATGATGCAATATTCATCAGTGAATATTGTTGAAAGAACATCGATGAATCTTAAACAAAAAGCATTACGGCTGCCTCCAAAAAAGATCTCTCAAAAACTTATTCTTTCGTTTACTGTTATAATGACGATAGTCGGAATCCTCGCGTCTTATATTCATGTGAAGACACAGGAAA
>CAYPEM010000002.1:0-72818 GCA_964409765.1 uncultured Chitinophagaceae bacterium | reverse complement strand
ATAATGACGATAGTCGGAATCCTCGCGTCTTATATTCATGTGAAGACACAGGAAACACAGTTATTGGAAGCGATGATGCTTGGTGCCGATCAGCTATCGGGAAGTATCTCCAGCGCTACCTGGCATGCAATGTTAGCAGATCAGCGAGAATCTGCTTATCAAACAATGGAAACAATTGCACAAAAGCAGGGAATTACCCGAATTCGAATTTTCAACAAAGAAGGAAGGATCATGTTCTCAACTGCAGATAAGGATACTGGAGTTGTAGACAAATATGCCGAAGCATGCTTTATGTGTCACTCAGCAGAACAGCCGTTGGTAAAAGTCGATGTTCCAAGCAGAGCAAGAGTATATAGAACCGCTGATAAACACAGAACATTATCAATGATCACACCAATTTATAATGAACCATCCTGTACCGAAGCAGATTGTCATGCGCATCCAACATCTCAGAATGTGCTTGGAGTTCTTGATGTTTCAATGACGCTAGATGTCGTTGATGCGGAAATGGCGCAGCTGCAGCTGAGAGTGATCTTAATTTCATTTTCAATTGTCATCATCATGAGTTTGTTCATTATTTACTTTACAAAACATTTTATTGATGCACCAATTCAACATTTGATCGCAGGAACTCACGCAGTGAGTGAGATGCAACTCGATAAGCCAATTGTCATCGAATCAAGTGAAGAATTAGGCGAGTTGGCACGTTCGTTCGATATTATGCGTATTCGTTTAAAATCTGCTTTAGAAGAGATCAATCAGTTTACCGAAGGTCTTGAGCTGAAGATTAGACAACGGACAGATGAATTGAAGATTGCCCATCAAAAATTGTTACAGAGCGACCGGCTTGCATCTCTTGGTCAACTATCTGCAAGTGTTGCCCATGAGATCAATAATCCTGTTTCCGGTGTATTGAATTTGGCTATGTTGATGCAGAGAATTATGAAAGAAGATGGAGTTCCAAAAGAACGAATAGAAGAATTCAGAAAATATCTCTCGCAAGTTGTGAATGAAACAACGCGTGTCGGCAGGATCGTACAAGACTTGCTTGCTTTTTCCCGCAGATCAAAACCATTCCGTTCAAAAATTGATTTCAATTCAATGATTAAATCGACATTGAGCCTGCTTGATCACAAACTAAAGTTATCCGCAGTGACCATTGAAATGGATCTGCAGCATGATCTGCCGACAGTTCATTGCGACGGGTCGCAGATGCAGCAGGTAGTGATTAATTTAATCATGAATGGTGCGGAAGCTGCACAAGGGAAATCGAACGGACACGTAATTGTAACAACTCGTTGTACCGCAAAGAAAGATCAGTTAGAGTTTATCGTATCGGATAATGGTGATGGAATACCCGAAGAAAATCTGTCAAAGATCTTCAACCCATTCTTTACAACAAAAGGTGAAGGAAAAGGAGTCGGTCTTGGACTTGCAGTTGTCTTCGGAATTATTGAGGCGCACAAAGGAGATATCGATGTGAAGAGTGTTCTAACAAAAGGAACAACGTTTATTGTTACTCTGCCATTTGATGAAGCAGCGGTTCCTGATCAAAATGCTAAAGAAAATTCAGGAACGAATGTGTGAAAGCGATCTATCTTGTTCCGTTTGGAATTATTGAAGATGAAGTCATGTCAACACTCGAGATATGTGTGTGGCAGATATACGGTTTTGAGGTTCGCAGAATGTCGAAACTTCCAGAACCAGATTTTGCATACGATCGCCAGACGAATCAATACAGTTCTGCTTTGCTTCTCAAAAATCTTCTGGGACAAATTCCCAAAGACGCCGTTCGAGTATTAGGGGTGACAAATTGCGATCTGTTTATTCCAATGCTGAGTTTTGTGTTTGGCCATGCGCAATTGAATGGTCCTGTTTCAGTTATCTCATTGGCACGATTGCATCAAAAATTTTATCACCTACCTGAAAATAGGGAACTCTTTCTTCATCGAGTAATGAAAGAAGCGGTACATGAACTTGGTCACACGTTTGGTTTGATTCATTGCGCAGATGTACGGTGTGCAATGTCACTTTCCAACGCTATACAGCAAGTCGATAAAAAAACTGAAGAGTTATGTACAAATTGTTCGATACTCTTCGAAGAATTCAATAAACAATTACACCGTAGTAACAGGATGGAGATGCAATAATGAAAAAATTATGGAATATCATGGTGGTTGATGACGAAGAAGTGATGAGAGAATCATTGGCCGCGTGGCTACGTGAAGATGGTTATTCAGTCGATACTGCCGAATCTGGCAAAGATGCCATTGAAAAAACAAAAGCAAAAGCGTACGCCATCTATTTTGTAGATCTTAAAATGCCCGGGGGACAAGATGGCATTGAGACTATGATGGAAATCCGAAAGATTCAACCAGATACGTCAATCATTATTGTTACAGCGTATGCTACAGTTGATACTGCAATCACTGCGATGAAGGAAGGTGCTCAGGAATATATCGTTAAACCATGCAATCCAGAGGAGATTTCACTTCTCGTCAGCCGTATCATTAAGATCAAGAACTTGCAGAGAGAGAATTCCATACTTCGAAAAAAATTGACTAAGCAGTATATTTTCTGTGATATCATCAGTAAGAATCCGAAGATGTTGGAGATATTCGGTTTGATCAAAGAAGTTGCCAGCTTACGCAGCACGGTAATGATCCAAGGAGAAAGCGGAACAGGAAAAGAATTGATAGCAAGAGCTATCCATTTCTCCGGAGACAGAGCCGGAAAACCATTTGTTGGAGTTTCGTGTGCTGCATTGACTGAATCCTTACTTGAATCGGAAATGTTCGGTCATGAAAAAGGCTCATTCACCGGTGCAACCGGACAGAAAAAAGGAAAATTCGAGATTGCCGATGGTGGAACGATCTTTCTTGATGAGATAGGAGACATCTCTCCAAAACTCCAGTTGAATTTACTGCGCATACTTCAAGAAAGAAATTTCTATAGGGTCGGCGGCTCTGAACAAATTAATGTTGATGTACGAGTTATCGCGGCAACTAATAGAAACCTTGAAGAAGCTGTTCGTGAAGGAAAATTCCGCGATGATCTCTTCTACAGGTTGAATGTGATCAATATACATCTCCCTTCATTGAGAGATCGAAAGGAAGACATTCCATTGCTTGTTCATAATTTTATCGAACACATCGGACCTGAGTTAGGGCGTGAAGTGAACGATATTTCCGAAGGGGCATTAAAAATATTGTTAAGTCATAATTGGCCCGGAAATGTTCGTGAGCTGGAGAATGCTGTTGAGCGGGCAATTGTCACATGCAAAACAAAAATGCTTACCGAAGATGACTTTGGATTCCTTACAAACCATGGAAATGAAGTTAAACAATGGACAATACCTTCCGATCTAACTCTTGATGAGATCGAAAATCAAGCAATCACTGCAACGCTGCAGCGAACGCACGGTAATATAAAAGAAGCTTCATCAATTCTTGGTGTGGATCGGTCAACGTTGTATGATAGAATTAAAAAATTTAATCTTCCTAGAAATTGAATGATGCTAAAATAATTTATACATTATATATAATCTACTCACAAATCCGTCGTACACTCGACGGATTTTTATTATACACAGTAAATATTGTATGTTCGATATAATTATTATAGGATCTGGCCCTGCCGGTTTATCCGTTGCGATAGAAGCTTACAAAAATGGGTTGAACTATTTAGTCCTTGAAAAAGGGAGTATTGTTAATTCTATTCAGAACTTCCCCGCAGATATGTCCTTCTTTTCAACTCCGGAGTTATTAGAAATTGGAGGAATTCCTTTTACCTCTGCTCAAATGCGTCCCGTACGAGCAGAAGGTTTGGAATACTATTCTCGAGTTGCTGAATTCTACAAATTAAAATGTCAATTTTTTGAACCGGTATCATCCGTTGAAAAAGAAAATAATATATTTTCAGTAATCTCATCAAAATCTCAATATCATTCAAAAACAGTTGTTGTCGCAACCGGATATTATGATAATCCAAATTATCTAAATATTCCCGGTGAAATGTTCTCTAAAGTCTCACATTATTACAATGAGCCATATCCTTTTTATCAGCAAGAAGTTCTGGTAATTGGTGCGAAAAATTCTGCAGCTATTGCTGCTTTGGAGTTATACCGTCACGGAGCATTTGTGACGTTGGTCCATCGAGGTGAAATTCTGTCTGACAAGATCAAATATTGGATCAAGCCGGATATTGACAATAGAATTAAAGAAGGTTCAATCAAAGCGCTATTCAATACAGTTGTCGAAGAAATAAAAGAACAATCTGTAGTTCTAATCTCTGCAGGTGGTGAACGTTTTGAAATAAAGAATGATTTCGTTTTTGCACTAACGGGATATCATCCTGATTATGGTTTCCTTCAATCTTGTGGAATCAATTTAAATGGAGTTGATTTAAAACCTGTTCAAAATTCTGAAACTCTTGAAACGAATATTTCCGGTCTTTATGTCGCAGGTTCTATTATTGCAGGGAAGAATAATAATTCAATTTTCATCGAAAATGGGCGTCTTCATGGTAAAATTATCATTGAGTCTATCAAAAATAAACTTCATCCATAAATATTCCTAAAGTTTTACATTGATTATCTTCTCAAATCTCCTTATTTTGCTACACTTTTGAAGTATATAACAAACTATCTGAAAATGTGAAAGGAATGCAATGAACGAAGGTACTATTGTTCAGGTTATTGGACCTGTTGTTGATATTGATTTTTCTGAAGGAACACCACCAACCATCTTAAATGCTATTAAAGTTCCTCGCACAAATATTGAAGGAGTAAAAGAAGAACTTACTCTTGAAGTCCAGCAACATCTCGGTGAAAATCGCGTTCGAACGATTGCAATGGATTCTACTGATGGTCTTGTTCGTGGAATGAAAGCAATTGACACGGGAAGTCCAATCTCAATTCCAGTTGGCCCAAATACACTTGGTCGTTTGATCAATGTTATTGGTGATGGTATTGATGGCCTCGGTGAGATTAAAGGAGTTGCGAAATATCCGATTCATCGACCTGCACCGAAATTCGAAGACCTTTCTACACAAAAAGAAATGTTTGAAACAGGAATTAAAGTTGTTGATTTGCTCGAACCATACACCAAAGGTGGAAAAACCGGTTTGTTTGGCGGAGCCGGAGTTGGTAAAACTGTTTTGATTCAGGAATTGATCAGAAATATCGCAGCAGAGCATGGCGGATATTCGGTGTTTGCGGGTGTGGGAGAACGTACACGTGAAGGAAATGATCTCTGGTTGGAAATGAAAGAATCCGGAGTTCTTGCAAAAACTGCACTCGTGTTTGGTCAGATGAATGAACCACCTGGAGCTCGTCTTCGTGTTGCATTAACAGGATTATCAATCGCAGAATATTTCCGAGATGATGAAGGCAAAGATGTTCTATTGTTCATTGATAATATTTTCCGTTTTACGCAGGCAGGTTCAGAAGTGTCTGCGTTACTTGGCCGAATGCCATCCGCTGTAGGTTATCAGCCGACACTTGCAACAGAAATGGGTGCGCTTCAAGAACGTATCACTTCAACACGCAAAGGTTCGATCACTTCCGTTCAGGCAATTTATGTACCTGCAGACGATTTGACTGATCCGGCACCGGCTGCAGCATTCTCACACTTGGATGCGACAACTGTGTTGAGCCGTCAAATTTCGGAACTTGGTATCTATCCTGCAGTTGATCCTCTCGATTCAACATCACGAATCATGGATCCATTGATAGTCGGGCAGCATCATTACGATGTTGCAAAATCTGTAAAAGTTATTCTACAACAATACAAAGATCTGCAGGATATCATCAACATTCTTGGAATGGATGAACTATCTGATGAAGATAAATTGACCGTCTCGCGTGCACGGAAGATCCAACGCTTCCTTTCACAACCTTTCCACGTTGCGGAACAATTCACCGGAATTCCCGGTCGATATGTTAAACTGGAAGACACGATCAAAGGATTTAAGATGATTGTTGATGGTGAATGTGATCATTTACCGGAACAGGCATTCTTAATGTGCGGGGGCATTGAAGAAGTATTTGAAAAAGCAAAAGCATTGCAAGCGGCATAATATTTATGGCAAATAAAAACTTTCAATTAGATATTGTTACACCTGCCCGAACTGTTTTCTCCGGAGACGTGCAAAGTTTTACTGCTCCGGGAGTTGTTGGAAATTTTCAGGTACTGTTCAATCATGCACCGTTACTTTCTGCAGTTGGGGTTGGTGAAGTAAAAGTAATCGAAACAAACGGTGCAAAAACATTGTTTGCGATCGGCGGAGGCTTCGTTGAAGTAAAATCCAATAAAGTGATATTGCTTGCCGAATCTGCGGAACGTTCAGATGAGATCAATATAACACGTGCAGAAAAATCAAAAAAACGGGCCGACGAACGGTTGGCTGCAAAAGATAAATCGATCGATCCCGATCGTGCACGTATTGCATTGTATCGTTCGATCAACCGATTAAAAATTGCGTCAAAAAAGTAAATGAACGAAACGTTATCATAGCCCACAGAAGAATACTTCCGTGGGCTATTTGTTTTTTAATTAAAAAAAGATTTTTTTTTGCTGTTCAAATTCATGCGTCCAACATTTGCTGAAATCGATCTTGGAACACTCAATTCCAATCTGAGAAATATTCGAAAAAAGATTGGTAAACATCCGTTAATTATGGCAGTAGTAAAAGCGAATGCCTATGGTCATGGTGTGATTCCAGTTGTCAAATCAATCATTAAAAACAAAACGGCAGAATATTTTGGTGTTGCAATTGTTGAAGAGGGAATTGAACTTCGAAAAGAGAACATTCGTTATCCGATCCATGTGTTCACCGCCCCTCTTCGTGAACAATTAGACCTTTTTGTATTGAATAATTTGGAAGCAACCATCTGTGATCTGGACACTGCAAAACGGCTTAATACAATCGCAAAGCAAAAAAAAACAAAGGCAGTGGTCCATATTAAGATCGATACCGGAATGGGAAGGATCGGTGTTTCGTCTCGCGAAGCAATTTCATTCGTAAAGACCGTTACCGAGATGTCAAATCTTGTTATCAAAGGTGTTTTCACTCACTTTGCCACATCGGATGATCGTGACCTCACATTTGCCAATGAACAGTTGAGTATTTTTCGATCCATAATTACCCGATTAGAATTAGATGGTATTCATATTCCTTTAGTACATTGTGCAAATAGTGGTGCAATTCTGCAAATGCAAGACTCGTATTTTGACATGGTTCGTGCCGGTATTATGATGTACGGTTATACACCGTCTCATGAAGCATTGAAAAACGTATCAATTGAACCAGTGCTGTCCATTAAATCAAAGGTTGGTTTTGTCAAAACAGTCTCGGCAGGAACAAGTATAAGTTATTCGCGTCGTTTCTTTGCGAAGAGGAAAACAACAATTGCGAGCGTAACGATTGGGTATGCTGACGGATATTTTCGTACATTAACTAACAAAACAGGGGTCTTGATCAATGGAAAGAAATATCCTGTTGTTGGTACAGTATGTATGGACCAGATTATGATCGATGTCGGTAAATCAAAGATTAAAGTTGGTGATGAAGTTGTAATAATCGGTAAGAGCAAATCAAAAAGAATTTCAGCGTGGGATATTTCAGATAGTATCGGCACAATTCCATACGAAGTGACCTGTGCTGTTTCGAGTCGCGTCCCAAGAAAATATATCAATGCAAAGTAACGAAGAATATTTATTGCGTGTTTTACATCGAACAAGCGGTGGTTTGGTAGATAGTCTTATACCTGCACACGGAGCAAAATTGACAAGACTCGTCACCAAGTTCTCTAAGTCAACATCTCCTGAGCTTGAAGTAGCAGCACTGTTCGATGTGCAAGGATTTTCCAAATGTGCACTTGCAATGGAATGGTTGTTGAAAAAAACAAAGTCATCGAATAATTCATTCTCGCCGGAACAATTTGAAAGCGATATCCTGCTTCTGAATGAGAAACTCTTTGAAGCATTTCTTAATCAGCCGTTTGACATGCCTGATTTTTCAAGAACTTTTGAAGCACCTGTGAGACCGATTCAGGATATTCAGATATCCGACGATGAATTCATTGGATCATCATATCCGTTAAATCAAGTAATTCAAAATGATTCGTCATCAGAGACTGGCAGCGGGGTTAATCAACAACTTACTGAGCCAAACTGGGATACGTCGGCGCCGATGTTAGAATCATTTGAATCTGCACTAACTGCAAATCCTTCAGAATCAAATCAAAATGATTCGTCACCTTCCCTGTCCGATGCAATGGATGCTGATTTGTGGAGTGCAACGCAGCGTGTTTCTCAAATTGCTGTAGAATTTCCCGAAAAATTACCTGTTGAAAGAGCGGTTGCGATATCAGTACTCAGAGTAACTGCTCGATCTGCAAGTGATTTAGCAAAAAATTCAAATCATATCATAGTGCAGGAATTTTTTGATGCGTTAATTCGCCTTGTTGGTTATGCTGATGAACAAGGAAAGATTCGATCAGATGTTTTTGCAGAGATAATTCATGATATCGGAGATAGGTTGATGAATGCGATGAGACAATCTTCCGGTGGAATAACTGAATTGCAGAATATCACAAAATTTATTAACGATCCAAAATCACTACTATCAAAGAAATAATATGGAACAACATTTACCTGTTTATGCAGTGATTATGGCAGGCGGAGTCGGATCACGATTTTGGCCGCGCAGCCGTGAAAAGAGCCCCAAGCAGTTATTGGAAATTGTCGGAGATAAGACAATGATTCAAAATACTGTGAAACGGTTAAAAGGGTACATAGAAGAGAAAAATGTTTTTGTTGTTACTAACAAACTCCAAAAAAATGCTATCATCAAACAACTTCCTAATGTTCCTGTAGAAAATATTATTGTTGAACCAGTGGGAAGAAATACTGCACCGTGCATCGGTCTTGCAGCATTGTTCATTGATCGGCTAGACCCAAAGGGAATCATGGTTGTGCTTCCGGCGGATCATCTCATCGGAAATGAACCTGAATTCTTACGAGTGATTCAAACTGCATCTCAAGTTGCCCATATCACTTCGGGACTAGTGACAATTGGAATCAATCCGACACATCCCGAAACAGGATATGGTTACATTCAAGTGAAGGATAGAAGTGAAGAAACACAGCCGGTTAATATTGAAGGGGTCTTTGAAGTAAAAACTTTTGCTGAAAAACCAAATTATGCAACAGCGGTCAAATTCTTGGAAAGCGGAGATTTCTACTGGAACAGCGGAATGTTTGTTTGGCGCGTGGATACAATTCTGAATGAAATTCATAAAAGTCTTCCAGAACTTCATACCCAGTTGATCAATCTGCAGCATTCGATTGGCACTCCGTTGTTTGAACAGAATCTTGACACGGCGTACGGCTTGATCCGTGGAATTTCCATCGACTATGGTGTCATGGAGAAAGCACAAAGAGTGTATGCCGTTAAAGGAGATTTTGGATGGAATGATCTGGGATCGTGGGATGAAGTGAATCGGATTTCTCCGAAGGATGAACAGGGGAATTATCTCCATGGAAAAACGATTGCGATCAATTCTAAAAACACCTATATCCATACTTCTGATAAGATTGTAGCAGTGGTGGGAGTTGATGATCTTATTGTTATCAATACTCCGGATGCAATTTTAGTCTGCAAAAAAGGGGCATCTCAGGATGTCAAAGAAATTGTTGATCATCTGAAACGAAAACAGATGAATGAATATTTATAACGAAGATTTTATTAAGAAAAGTCATTCCAAATTTTCTTTTCTCGGGAAGAATGTTTGGAATTGTTTTTTATTATTCTTCCTTTCTGTTGCTCTTTCTTCATGTGCATCATCACCTCGTTTTACAAAAGAGAGATCCGCAGAGCCAAAATACAATCCTTCCAAAATTCCCGCTAAAAGTTCATCGGGAAAAGCAACTGTCTATAAAGGTATCGCCTCGTATTATGCCCACGATTTTCACGGAAAGAAAACAGCGAACGGTGAGACATTTGATATGCACCAATTGACTGCTGCGCACCGTTCTTTTCCTTTTAACACAAAAGTTCGCGTGACAAATCTTGATAATGGAAAAACGTGTGTCGTGCGGGTGAATGACAGAGGTCCTTTTAAATTGGAGAGAATTATGGATCTCTCATATGGAGCCGCAGAAGTACTAGATATGATGAAAACAGGGACTGCTTCTGTTCAATTGGAAGTCGTTGAATGGGGAAGTGAATAAAAGCTAATTTCCTCGCGCCGCTTCTTCGTATGCCGTTTGATGTGCCTGGTCAAGTTGTATCAATAACTGAAACACACTTTTATCATTAAAACCTTTCATTATATCTGCTAGTTCTCCGTATTTTGTATCAAAGAATGATTTAAAAAGAATAGCGCGGGGGTTTGAAATTTCTTTGATCTTTTTGATGTTGTTCAACATTACTTGAA
The DNA here is from genome assembly GCA_964409765.1 of uncultured Chitinophagaceae bacterium. Taxonomy (GTDB): domain Bacteria; phylum Bacteroidota; class Ignavibacteria; order UBA10030; family UBA8401; genus UBA8401. Next base: position 62,377 of record CAYPEM010000002.1, on the reverse strand, counting down.
TGTTTTCAAATCCTTTATCCGGTTTGGTTGCGAGAAGATCTAAACCACGGAAGTGATACGAATACCATCCTTCTCGGAACAGTTGATTGTTCGGATTTAATAGTTCTTCCAACAGATTATATTTTGCATACGTAGATCCTGATGCACGTTCCCACCCTTTTGCATTAGACGGTGCTTGATTACAGATCGTGAATGCTTTTCTGAAATATGGTGTACCGCTAGACTTTTCATAGGAATCATAATCAAAACCAAGAATCGTTAGGATATAAAAATCGAGAAAATCGGTCAATGGATCAAACTGTGTTTCATTTCGATATAAAGGTTGTCCGCTGACGTACGTAAATTCCCATTTATCATCAAAGATCCTTACCATTGGCGTACTTTTAGCCGAGGGATTTTTTCCTACAAAGACAGGCCGTGAACTTCCGACAAATGCCTGCGCTGTATATGAATTAGGGTCAGATGCACCGGTAATAAAAATATTTATTGTGCATTTGACCTTTTCACCCCCGAGATCTTCATTTGACCATTTTTGAGAATTTATGTAGCTTTCCAAATCTTGTTCTAAGGTTTGAAGACGGTCTTTTGCGGATGAAATTTGATCGAGATTTACAGTCACATTGCAGTCAATTTGAGCATAACCTATTACCGCAACGATAAAATAAATGAAAATGAAACGCAGCATTGTACAACCTTTCAAGTCTATGGTGCTTCAATATAAAGTTTTCATTGTGTTCTTTCAAGTCTTTCTCGTGGTTCAGATTCTTCATAGTAGTTTTGAAAGAACGGCACAACCAACATCGTTATTTAGCAGAGCAATGAGTGGTTCTGCATTTTTCAATAATTCCAATGTTTGGTTGAATCCTGCTTCTCTTGCAAAGAACTCACTGTTTACCACCTCTATGTTTTATTCACCATCTCCGTTTCAATTGCATCAGCTTTCAAATTTTGGATTTATTGCCGCCAATAATTTTAACGGAATTAACATCTCTGCAGGGTTCTCTTCATTTGGTTTTTCGCTGTATAAAGAAACGACAGTTTCCTTCTCAACAGCAACATTTTTTACTGAATCCTTTGCAGCAGGCTTGAATATCCATACAAATCATTTATCAATCCATACATACGGGTCAGCAACTTCAATTGTATTCGATATCGGTGCAATATTTTCTGTCACAGAAGAGTTTACCATTGGAGCATCGTTCAATAATATAAGCCGATCAACATTTGGTGCTGATGATGATATCCCTCAAACTATTATTACGGGAGTATCATATACACCTTTTGAAATGATGGCAATAGCATTAGATATTGTTCATGATATTCGATATTCTACTGGATATCGTGCGGGCATAGAATTCTCTCCGCTTGAGGTCATAACGATCCGTGCAGGAATACAAGAAAAAGAATCAAGGCTATTTGGAGGATTGGGAATTAATGTACATTTATTCCAGATCGAATATGGTATTTCAACGCACACAGAATTAGGCTTAACGCATTCAATCGGTGTTACATTCTCATATTAGCTTTTAAGTTGTTTCCTGAAAACTTCCGAAATGAGTAAAATATTTTCACTTTTCTTTATCATTAGTTCAGCACATTTATTGTTTTCACAAGACACTCTTCACTCACGAGGCCAGGAAGTGATCGAAACCATTCTTGGTAATGCATCCGACGAACAAGATATGCAAAACTACGGAGATGAACTTGAGTATTTTGAAGACCATCCGATTAATATTCAAAAACCAAATTATAGTGAATTGATACGGCTTCCTTTTGTATCCCCATTGCTTGCAGAATCAATAATCTTATATACTGATACCGTAACAATAGTGTCGGTTGAACAACTCAATGGAGTTTCATTGATGACACCCATTTTGTATGAGCAACTTCTGCCATTTATTACCATTGATAATTCAATAATTAATTCCATTGGTTTCAATAGTATGCCTTTAAAAATTCAATCACGTTCTCGTTTAGAACGTCGTTTGCAAACATTGGTAGGATTCAGGCAAAATAAATATCGTGGGGACCCAAACGGATCGTATCAAAGATTAAAAATTGCGAATAATAATATTGAATTAGCAGGATTGGTCGAAAAAGATGCGGGAGAATCATATTCAGATGGACTAAGTGCAGGCTCCCTTGCAATTAAGAATATTTCAGTGTTGAAAAATTTGATATTCGGGAATTATAATATTTCTGCCGGTCAAGGCCTTGTCATGGCCAAGAATATTACTTCATCCAAAGGGATGGACGCAATAGGTCAAATTCGTAAACGGGGAAGTGTGGTCTCTCCAAGTGTTTCTACAGATGAGTTTCGATATTTTTCCGGATCAGCTGTTCAGTTCTTATTCCAAAATATAACCCTGACAAGTTTTTATTCGGAACGACATTTGCCGGCTTCAATTGATGACGATGGAGTTGCAACAAGTTTTTACACTTCAGGCATTTATCGTACAACCACCGAATTGCAGAAACGATATTCGTTGAAAGAGAAAGTTGCAGGAGGTAAAATTGATTTATCGTTTGATGATAGAAAGACTATTTCATTTAATGTTATCACTGCGGATTATGATAAACCGTTAGCATCTTCATTATTTGATCTCTCTGGAAAAAAATCAATCACAGCCGGAAGTGTATCTTGGGAATTACCAATTTCCGATATTTTTGTATTTGGTGAAGCAGCCTCGAATGATGCAGATCGATTCAGCAAAGTGTTAGGCATTATCGTTCCGATCGAACGATCGTTTACATTTTGCTATCACCATCGTGCTTATACCAAAGGATATACTAGTCCTTTCTCTCGCCCATTTGGCGAACGTGAGAATATTGCTGATGGTGAGTTAGGGAATTATTTAGGTATAAAAATCCAAAACGAAAATACTATTATTAATTCGTATGTGGATTATTACATACTTCCTTCAACCTCCAATGGATTCGGTAGTGTTGGAACAGATATGTTGATGAATATACAGCATTCGATTTCACCGAAAATGGATTTTATATTTCAGATCAGGAACAAGATACGATCGCAGATAGAAGTTCGATTTGAAGATGACGAACGGACCCAAACAAATTATCGCATTGCATATACATTCAAAGCGACTTCTCATTTTTCTCTTTCTCAACGTTTTGAATTTGTGAAAATATTCTACAACCCGTCACAGTACACTGAGGAAGGTTTTTTGACATTTATTGAAGGAAAATATCGAAATAGTAAAAATGGATTATCATTAAAAAGTCGATGCATATTCTTTGATACACATTCATATGACTCACGATTGTATCAATATGAATCAGATGTAGCCGGGAATTTTGCAAATCCACCTATTTACGGGAAAGGAATTCGATGGTATATAGTAGCAGGATATGAATTCATTGAAGGATTTCAATTTTCTTTGAAATACTCAGAAACTAAAAAGCTGGATGAAGTTGTTTTAGGCAGTGGTGATGATGAAATACAGGGTAATTTGGATAATCAAATTGCTGTACAATTGGATTTCAAGTTCTGACGAATATTTCGTAAATTACGGTAATGAAAAATCAAAATAAAAATAAGACTGTTGTTCTTGGTATGTCCGGTGGTGTTGATTCGTCGGTTTGTGCAGCATTGTTGGTTGAACAAGGATATAATGTCATCGGCATTACCATCAAAACTTTCAATTACGACGATGTCGGCGGAACAATTGAAGGGGATAAGAGTTGTTGCTCTCTCGATGGTATCAATGATGCAAGAATCATTGCAGCAAAATTAGGTTTTCCTCATTATGTGATGGATTTTTCTGAAGTGTTCGGCAAAGAAGTTATTGATAATTTTATCGATGAATATATGCACGGACGTACTCCAAACCCATGTGTTGTTTGTAATCGAAAAATAAAATGGGAGGAATTACTCCGCAAAGGGATGCAACTGGGTGCTGATTATGTTGCAATGGGGCATTATGCTAAACTCCGAATTGATGAGTCAACACACCGTTATGTTATAGCGAGAGGAAAAGATCTAAAAAAAGATCAGTCATATATGCTGTGGAATGTGACTCAAGAATCGTTAAGCCGTACATTGTTTCCGCTTGCTGATTATACGAAAGAAGAAGTTCGAGGACTTGCTCTGAAATACAATCTTCGGACTGCTGCTAAGGGTGAGAGCTTTGAAATTTGTTTCATCACCGATAATAATTATGAACGTTTCCTGAAACATAAATTACCAACTGTGGAAAAGAATCTTTTAGGTGGTGAGGTTATTCTTAATAATGAAAAGATCGGTGAGCACAATGGATTTCCATTTTATACGGTCGGACAGCGAAAAGGGTTGGGAATTGCACATCCGGATCCCTTATATGTTACTTCGATCGATTACAAAGAGAATAAGATCACGGTGGGATATGAGAAGGAATTGTTTCACAACCAGCTCTTTGCTTCAAAACTCAATCTGATCAAATACGATGATCTTTTCGATGGGAAAAGCCTGACTGTAAAAATACGGTATAAAGATACCGATGAAAAAGCTCTTGTAACTCAACTAGACGGAACCGGAAACGGAGATGGACGGATCAAAATTGATTTTGCAAAACCGAAGCGCGCGATCACCCCGGGACAGTCAGTAGTATTTTACGAAGGTGATGACCTTGTCGGCGGTGCAATTATTGATGCAGTCAATAATAACGAATAGATCCTTTATGATTTACTCGTAATCTTCAATTCTGAAAATATATGATGTACTTCCGATTGATTTTTTGCTGATAAGAGCCTTTTATAGATAGCATCATTTTGAATATTTTTCGCGATCATTCTAAGGGCTGTCAAATATTCTTTCTCATTTGTTCCGGTTGACACTAAAAATACAAATTTTACCTTCTCTCCGGTCTTCTCTTCATAGATGATCTCTTCAGACAGCCGTGCAAAAATAACTATGATTTCTTCTTTTTCACTTTTTACTCTTCCGTGTGGAACCGCAACTCCTTTGCCGATATGTGTCGGCATTTGAAGTTCTCGTTCAACGACACTTTGTAAAAACTCAGCTTTATTTTTAATCACTCCGGTTTTTGCTGCACGCGCGATCATTGTTAGGAATAATTCTTCTTTGGATTTTGCAGCAACATCCATCATAATAAGATTCTCAGGAATGAACGATGCAAGATGCTCATGAACAATATTATTGTTAACAATATCAATGGAATACTTGACTGCTTCATCCATTGTTGGAATAAAATTGCCGATTCCAATTTTCTTCGTCACACCCAAATCATATAAGATCTCTCTAACTTTAGGACGGATTCCAACAATAAGGAGTTTTTTATTATCGCTGTATAGTTTATGAACGATATTTTCCAATGCAAGTGCACCGGTTGTATCCATTATCGGAACATTTTCGATATCCAATATGATGACATTGACATCAAAATTTTTCTCTATGCTGTCGACAAATGAGCGAGCTGCGCCAAAGAAAAGCGGACCTTCGATATCATAGATAATGATCTTATTCTTTTCAAGCAGTTCCCTTTTTGTATCATCCATTGTCGCATTGAAAGAATCATTAAGATCACTCTGCACAACCATTCCCATTTCGCTCATTCTGTGGATGAACAAGAATGCAGCCATTACCATTCCTACTTCAACAGCAGTGATAAGATCAACAAACACCGTGATCGCGATTGTGGCTAACATAACAACGGAATCGGGGAGAGGAGATTTTGGAATCAGTTGAATCGGTTCCACTTCAAACATTCCAATGGCAGTCATCATTAGAACACCGGCAAGTGCTGCAAGTGGTATATGAGATGCGAGTCCGCCTAAAAACAGCATCACAACAATGAGAATAACTCCATGTATGATTCCTGAGAGCTTTGTTTTTGCACCTGCACGGATGTTTACCATTGTACGAACAATTGCACCAGTACCTGCCACACCGCCAAAGAATGGTGCAACAAAATTCCCAATTCCTTGTCCGACAAGCTCTTTATTGCTGTTGTGTCTGGTATTTGTAGCATTATCTGCTACAACTGAAGCCAATAATGTTTCTATAGCACCCAGAAGTGAAATAGTAAATCCAGCAGGGATTACTTTTTGCCAGGTTTCCCATTGAATGTGAGGGAGTGATGGAATTTGAAATGACGATGGTATTGTCCCAATGGTAGTGATGACATCTGCAATAGTGAATGGGTTTTGCAAAGTACCGAATTGAATACGTAAAAAATCAACCGATGTGAAGAGATATGCAATGATTGATCCGAACAATAAACCGATTAATGATTTTGGAAGATTCTTGTTGATTTTCGGTACAAGATAAATGACAACCATTGTCATTAACGCAACTATCGGAGCAGAGTTGAATGTTTTGAATTGTTGCATGAAAATGAGAATCGCAATTCCGTTTGTAAAACCAACGATGACAGGGTATGGAACGAGAGATACATATTTCCCTAATTTTAAAAGTCCGAAACCGACCTGAAATAATCCAGCAACAATACATGCAGCCAGTAATGCTTCAACTCCACCGTAATGGATAAAAACATCAGTTAAGACAACCGTCATACCTCCGGTCGGTCCGGTAATCTGTTGTTTTGTTCCACCGAAAAATGATGCTAGAATACCGGTAAAGATCGCGCCATATAACCCGGCTACAGCACCTTGTGGGTTTCCATTATACGCCAGCAAACCAAACCCGAGTGCTAGAGGCAGAGCAACGATTGCCGAAGTCATCCCTCCGATGAGATCTTGTTTGAAGTGGGAAAAATCAAATTTTAAAATAGATGGAAATTCGAATTCTTTGAAGTAGTCAGCAATAAATTCTTTACTCGTGTTTACCATGGCGTCCTTGTCAATTAATCATTACTTTGTGCATTAAAGTACTCAATTTATAGGATTTATTCTTGGTATGTTCAAAGAATTTTATTAGAATGAACAAAATATAACTCGAAGAGATCTCATTGTGAAGTTCTATGAGCGAAGAAAAACGATATTGTCAAAATTGTAGTAATGAACTGTACGGCGAGTTTTGTTCATCATGCGGTCAACGTGATAAAGAATTACATGTTCCCGTTAAAGAACTTGCCTCAGAATTTCTTGATGTGCTTCCATCGTTCGACGAACGGTTGATTCGTAGTCTTAAACCGTTTCTGTTCAAACCAGGATTTCTTACGCAGGAGTATCTATTAGGAAAACGGAAATATTATATTTCTCCGTTCAAGTTGTATTTTTTCATCAGCTTTTTATATTTTTTTATTAGTGCTATCAATGTTTCAGAGACAAAAAAAAACCTCAGAAATGGTCTTTTTAAACCTGATTCAGTAAAAACAATTATCAATGATGATTCAACAGCGTTGTCCATTCGAAGTTCAAATTCGGAAGTTAGTTTTACCATTGCAGATAGTGCTAGTATAAAAAAAGTGTTCGGTAAAAAATTCATTGAAGGATTTAAATCCGGACAGACAAATCCTCAAATGTTCTTTGATAAGATCAGAGAACACCTTCCCAAAATGATATTTTTATTGTTACCGGTTTTTGCAGTACTAATGCGTCTTGTTTATATCCGGTCAAAAATACTCTATATTAAACATCTTATTTTTTCATTCTATTTCCATTCATTTATTTTCTTCATACTGTTAATAGATACACTTATTGAAATGGTAATTCCTAAAGGATTTAAGCTCTATGGAAATATCATTTTGCTTTCAATTCCTGTGTATTTATTTTCCGGATTAAAGAGTGTTTATGGTCAATCTCGATGGAAAACTTTTATTAAATTCACACTTTTGGCATTGAGTCATGGAATTGTTTTTATTTTCACATTAATTGCATTTGTTATCGCAACTATTTTCATCTACTTCACTTAAGGATTTATGAAAAACAAACTCGATCAACTAAAAAAGAAAAAAGAGGACGCTTTACATGGAGGTGGAAAAGAACGGATCGCAGAACAGCATAAAAAAGGAAAATTGACTGCACGAGAACGTATCGACCTTTTGATTGATGACGGTACATTTGAAGAGATTGGAATGCTTGTTACGCATCGTTCACATGCCTTTGGATTAGAAAAACAAAAATATCCTGGAGATGGAGTTGTGACTGGACATGGAAAGATCAATGGACGCGAAGTGTTTGTGTACAGCCAGGATTTTACGGTATTCGGCGGCTCGCTGTCTGAAGCTCATGCAGAAAAGATCTGCAAGATCATGGATATGGCAATGAAGGTCGGCATTCCGGTGATTGGTTTGAATGATTCAGGAGGTGCAAGAATTCAGGAAGGTGTTGTTTCTCTTGGCGGGTACGCTGATATATTTTTACGCAACACTCTTGCATCTGGTGTGATTCCACAAATCTCCGCTATTATGGGACCATGTGCCGGTGGTGCGGTCTATTCGCCTGCAATCACCGATTTTGTTCTGATGGTCAAGAATACAAGTTATATGTTTGTTACCGGACCAAATGTTGTAAAGACAGTTACTCACGAAGAAGTTTCAAGCGAAGATCTCGGCGGGGCGATGACCCAGGCGAGTAAAAGCGGCGTAGCACATTTTGCATGCGAAAGTGAGATCGAATGTATAGATCATATTAAAAAAATAATATCATTTATTCCTCAGAATAATGTGGATGATGTTCCACGGCAATTATGCACCGATCCAATCAATCGCAAAGATGAAAAATTGAATTCTATCATTCCGGATACTTCAACAAAACCATATGATATGAAAGAGGTAATTCATTCAGTTGTCGATAACGGAGATTTTCTTGAAGTTCATCAGGAATATGCTCAGAACATCATCGTCGGATTTGCAAGAATGAATGGAATGTCAATTGGTATTGTTGCAAACCAGCCCGCTGTTCTGGCTGGTGTTTTAGATATTGATGCTTCTACCAAAGCGGCTCGCTTCATACGATTCTGCGATGCATTTAATATTTCATTGATCACATTTGAAGATGTGCCCGGATTTATGCCCGGCACAGATCAGGAATGGCATGGAATTATTAAACATGGCGCAAAGTTATTATATGCGTATTGTGAAGCAACGGTTCCGAAGATCACTATTATAACGCGCAAAGCATACGGTGGTGCGTATGATGTGATGAATTCAAAGCATATCCGCGGCGATATGAACTTTGCATGGCCCACAGCTGAAATTGCAGTGATGGGACCGAAAGGTGCTGTTGAAATTATCTTTAAGAAAGAAATTGATAAAGCAGAGAATAAAGAAGCTGCATTCGATCAAAAAGTACAGGAATACACCGACAAGTTTGCAAATCCTTACAGTGCTGCCGAGCGTGGATATATTGACGACGTGATTCTGCCCGATGAAACACGAACAAGAATTATTCGTGCTTTAGAAATGCTTGAGACGAAGGTGGATAAGAACCCGAAAAAGAAGCACGGGAATATTCCGTTGTAAGTTAAAAATTAGAAGTTTCAATTTAAAAGTTTCAACTCCCCTCTGAGTGCAAGATTGAGATATGGGGAGAGGGGAAATAGGGGTGTGTAAATGCGAGATGAAACGAAAAATCATTCCATATAATCTTAAATTAAAAGAAATTGCAAGAACACTTCGGAAAAATAGCACTTTTGGCGAAATTCTTTTGTGGAAAAAATTGCGAAATAAACAATTGCTTGGCTATGATTTTCATCGACAGAAACCGATAGATCAGTTTATTGTAGATTTTTATTGCAGTGAGTTGCTGCTTGCCATAGAAATTGACGGTGGTTCTCACAATTCTGATGAAGCAAGAGAAAAAGATGATGCACGGCAAAAACATTTAGAATTACTTGGAGTAAATTTCTTACGATTTAACGAACAGGATGTGAGAAAGAATATTGACTATGTGTTGGAAGTTATTGAGCATTGGATAAGAGCAAAAGTGACTCACACCAGTCCCCTTTCTCCACCACTCAAATCCAACGCTGCAGAGGGGAGTTGAGTTTTCTTGTGCAAATTATATACCAAAGTCACCCTCTGTGTGTGAATGAGCGAATGCGAGAGAAGGATTTAGGGTTGTGTTACAAAAGGTTTTTACATTTCTTTGAAGCAGGCTTTCTTCGCTATTCTTTCCAAAAATAAATAATTTTACAATTATCACTTGAAATCGCCGTTTCATTTTCATAAATACATATACGTTATTGATTTACCATCGAAATTATAGGAGTTCAATGAAAAAAATAATCCTTTTTCTCTGTGTTCTCTGTGGCAATATCTTTGCACAGTTACCCTCAAAATATCACAGTTACGACGACCTCACTAAAGCCCTCAAACAACTCACATCCCAAAATTCATCACTCCTAAATTATGAATCAATTGCAAAGACAATTAAAGGGAATGATCTTTGGGTTGTAACGATTGGTAAAGGAGAGACTGAAAATCGTAAAGCAATCCTTGTGGTAGGTGGAATTGAAGCAACGCAGATTGTCGGGAGTGAACATGCGCTTCGTTTAATTGAACACCTTGTGCAGTCATACGGCAAAATTGACAGCATCACAAAATTACTTGACAAAACTACAGTGTATGTTATTCCTCGAGCAAACCCGGATGCGAGCGAATCGTTCTTTGCAAAACCAATGGTTGAGCGTGAAACAAATTACAGTCCATACGACGATGACCGTGATGCTGCAATTGATGAAGACGATGTTGATGATGTCAACAAGGATGGGATCATTTCCTGGATGCGAATCAAAGACCCGCGAGGCGAATGGATCGTAAATTCTGATGATGCGCGATTGATGAAAAAAGCGGATGCCGGAAAAGGTGAAAAAGGGATTTATCGGTTATTGAGTGAAGGAATTGATAACGACAAGGATGAAGAATGGAATGAAGATGGAATTGGTGGAACGGATTTCAACAGGAATTTTACTTACAATTATCAATTCTTCGGAAAGAACAGCGGTGTTCATCAAATATCTGAAGTTGAAACAAAAGCAATTGCAGATTTTGTTTACGATCATCAAAATATTAGTGTGGTCTTCTCATTTTCATCCAATGATAATCTGAATTCTGCCTGGAAAAATGAACCATCCAAAGGAGAATCTCCGGTGATCTTATCAGTTACAAAAGAGGATGAAGATTATTTTGGAATGATGAGCAAAAAATTTGGAGAAATTACAAAACTAAAGGATGCACCGAAAGCATCAAAAGGCGAAGGATCATTCAGTGAGTGGGCATATTACCATTCAGGACGCTGGTCATTTTCTACTCGTCCATGGTGGACAGGAGAACTGCCAAAATCAAAGGATACATCTAGTGCAAAAGACTCAACAAAGAAATCATCTGACTCTAAAAAAGATGATAAAGAAAAATCAGATGATCCGAATGTTAAGATCTTAAAATGGTATGATGCGATTGGATCGAAAGATATTGCTGTGCCATGGACAAAATTCAATCATCCAGATTTCCCAAATCAGGATGTAGAGATCGGCGGTGTCAAACCATTTGTACTGACAAATCCACCGGCAGAAAGTTTGAACGCTTATGCAAAACCATTTGTTAATTTCATAACATATCTTGCCGGACAACTCGCGGATATTTCTCTTTCTAATCAAAAAGTTGAAAAGATTGGAGATAATGTTTTTCGGGTTTCAATCGATGTTATCAATAATGGATATTTACCGACAAACAGTGGAATGGGGATCAAAACTCGGTGGGTCCGAAATGTTCGTGTTGTATTGGATGCAGGGAAAGGAATTACCATCTCCAGCGGAAAAACCAAACAGATTCTTGAACCGATAAAAGGAAGTGGTGGTTACAGAACTGTTTCATGGATCATTGTTGGTAAAGGTTCGGTAAATGTTAATGTTGAAAGTCCGGTTGCAGGAAAAGCAGAATTAAAAATTGAATTGAAATGATTCTTTAAACTCCTCCCTTAATCCCTCCCCTATAAGGGAAGGGAAGGGCGGGGTCAATAATTGGAGTATCGATGAAAAAAATGTTCTTAGTAGTATTGATGACATCACTCTCTTTTGCTCAGCAATCAAAAGAATTTACAGCCAGTGCGCTGAAAGCAATGGGTGCACCAAATAATCCAAAAGTCGAGATCGCGTGGAATCGATATTACGATTCCAAACAGTTATATGAGATCATGAAACGGATTGAAAAGGCATATCCAAACCTTGCGAAGGTCTCCAGCATTGGAAAATCTGTGGAAGGAAAAGATATGTGGGCAATGACGATCTCAAATTTCAAGAATGGAAATCCGGATGACAAACCGGCAATGTATATTGATGGAAATATTCATTCAAATGAGATTCAGGGAGCGGAAGTAGTTCTTTATACAGCGTGGTATGTAACGGAATTGTATGATGAAGTTGAATGGATAAAAAATCTTCTCGATGATAAAACATTATATATCGTTCCAACGATCAATCCGGACGCACGAGATTACTTCATTTATAAACCGAATAATATGCATTCACCCCGCAGCGGTTTGGCTAAACGTGATGATGATGGCGATGGCGAATATAATGAAGATGGATATGACGATCTTGATGGTGACGGTAACATTGTCTTTATGCGCATTAAAGATCCGAATGGCCGCTTCAAAGTTGATCCAAGTGATAGCCGTTTAATGATTCAGGCAAATGCTGATGAAAAGGGAGAATATACTTTTCTTGGATGGGAAGGCCTTGATAATGATGGCGACGGCCAAGTGAACGAAGATAATCCCGGATTCTATGACCCCAATCGAGATTGGGGATGGAATTGGTCACCGCGGTACATTCAAGGTGGTTCAGATCGTTATCCGTTTACATTTCCGGAAAATCAATCTGTGCGGAATCTCTTTTTATCGCATACCAATATTGCTGCTGCACAATCTTTCCATAATAATGGTGGAATGATTCTACGCGGCCCAGGTTCAAAATCAGATGAAGGAACATACAGCCGTCAAGACATTCAAACGTACGATTTTCTTGGTCAACTTGGAGAAGAACAACTTCCAGGTTACAAATACATGATCCTCTGGAAAGATCTTTATACAGTCTATGGTGGGGAAATTGAATGGTTCTATGGCGGACGCGGGATTTTATCATTCACCAATGAGTTATGGAGTGAGTTTGATTATTTCCGCCGTGCAAAAGATTCAACAAGGGATGTTTCTCAACAAGATATTTATCGTTTCGATAAAATAATGTTATTCAGTGAAGGCGTTGTTCCATGGAAAAAATATAATCATCCGCAGTATGGTGAGATCGAAATTGGAGGGATGAAAAAAGCCTGGACACGTACTGCACCTTCTTTTATGATCGAAGATATGTGTCATCGAAATATGGCATTCACATTATTTCATCTCTACCATACTCCTAAGGTTTCTGTTGATTCAATCATAATAAAGAATCTTGCAGGCGGATTAAAGGAGGTTACTGCAATCATTGGAAATGATAGAGTAATTCCGACACATACATTCCAAGATACAAAGAACAAGATCAGCAGATCAGATTGGATCTCGTTACAAGGAGGGAAAGTGCTGACAGGAGGAGTGTTAGAAAATAGATTCCTTGGCATAATGAAAGAACAAAAAAATAATCCGGAGCGTCTCAATGTTGAAAATATTCCAGGCATGGGATCTGTTGCAGTCCGTTGGATCGTTAACGGTGGGAGTTCCTTTACAGTAAAAGTTGATTCTGAAAAAGGTGGAAAAGCCGAAAGATCAACGAACAATTAGCAATGAACAATTATCAATCATCAAAATTCCCGTTAAACTTAATCGAGGTAGTAATGAAAAAAATCTTTTTTTTAATCTGTATAATTAGTGGAATTCTGTTTTCGCAAGAAGCTAGATTACTTCGCTTTCCGGCAATCTATGGAGATAAAATTGTTTTTACATATGCCGGTGATCTGTACACTGTTTCATCAGCGGGAGGAGTCGCACGGAAATTGACAAATGATGTTGGAACAGAATTATTTGCTCGTTTTTCTCCTGATGGAAAATCAATTGCATTTACGGGTCAGTATGATGGAAATTCCGAAGTATATTTGATACCAGCTGAAGGTGGAATTCCAAAACGTCTGACCTACACAGCAACTCTTGACCGTGATGATGTCTCAGACAGAATGGGACCCAACAATATTGTGATGTCTTGGAAAGACAACAAAACAATTGTGTATCGTTCACGAAGAATTGAATTCAATGATTTTAAGGGAAAATTATTCACCGCGTCGATTGACGGCGGAATACCGGAAGAACTTCCATTGCCGCGTGGAGGATGGAATTCATTCTCACCGGATGGGAAAAAATTAGCATACAATAGAGTATTTAGAGAGTTCAGAACGTGGAAACGATACCGCGGCGGACAAGCAGATGATATTTCCATCTATGACTTTGCAACAAAAAAAACAGAGACCATTACGAATGATCCTGCTCAGGATATCTTCCCGATGTGGAGCGGTAACAACATATACTTCATTTCCGATAGAGATGGACGGGACAAAAATAAAAAACTGAACCTTTACGCATACGATCTTACAACAAAGAAAACTGAACAGAAAACTTTCTTCAAAGAATTCGACGTCAAATTTCCAAGCTTAGGAAACGATGCAATAGTATTTGAGAATGGGGGATTCATTTATCGTTTCGATCTCAAAACAGAAAAGGAATCAAAAGTACCGGTGCAGATCAATGAAGATTTCGATATCGGCCGCGGAGGAATTATTAATGTCAGCAATCAAGTAACGAATTTTGAAATATCATCTGATGGAAATAGAGCATTATTTGGAGCCAGAGGTGAAATCTTCACAGTTCCCGTAAAATATGGTAATACGAGAAATCTCACGAACTCTTCCGGAGTACACGAACGCAATTCCAAATGGTCGCCTGACGGTAAATGGATTTCGTATGTATCCGATGCCACCGGAGAAGATGAAATTTATCTCCGATCACAGGATGGCTTAAGTGATCCGATCCAATTGACCAAAAACTCAAAGAACTATAAATACCAACCGCTCTGGTCACCGGATAGCAAGAAACTTCTGTGGTCTGACAGGGCTCAAAATTTATTTTTTGTGGACATCGATTCAAAATCTGTAACGAAAGTAGCTGAATCAAAAGTATTTGAATATGATGATTATTCATGGTCACCGGATAGTAAATGGATAGCCTATACAAATCCTGAAAATGATCAACAGAACATCATTAAATTATATTCTCTTGATAAGAATGAAACTATTGATGCAACCGAAGGTTGGTATGAATCGAACAGTCCCACTTTCAGTTCGGATGGAAAATATCTCTTCTTCGTCTCAGCTCGAACGTTTGCTCCCACATATGGACAAACAGAGTTCAATCATATCTATCAAGATATGTCAAAGATTTATTTTATTGCTCTTTCAAAAGATACAAAATCTCCTTTTGCACCTAAAAGCGATGAAGTAAAAATAAAAGAAGAAAAGAAAGATGATGACAAGTCAAAAACTGACGACAAGGATAAAAAGAAAGATGATAAAAAAGAGGCAGTCGTTGTTAAGGTCGATGCAGATGGATTGTCCCAGCGCATAGTCGGATTGCCCGGAACTCCAGCCGGGTACCGAAATCTAAGCATCATCGAAAATAAAGTGTATTACATCCGTAACGGGACGAAGGATGCGAAACCAAAAATGTTCTTGTATGAATTAGATAAACAAAAAGAAAATGAATTGGGGGAGATCAACGGATATGAGATCTCTGCTGATAAAAAGA
This sequence comes from uncultured Chitinophagaceae bacterium, assembly GCA_964409765.1. Classification (GTDB taxonomy): domain Bacteria; phylum Bacteroidota; class Ignavibacteria; order UBA10030; family UBA8401; genus UBA8401. The sequence goes on along the minus strand of CAYPEM010000002.1, from coordinate 46,732 downwards.
AAATGATCGTTGGAACAGAAGGTTCATATTCTATCATCGATCTGCCGTCCGGTAAGGTTGAGATGAAAGAAAAGTTGAATCTTTCCGACATGAAAATGAAGTTGAACAGACGTGATGAGTGGACTCAAATCTTTAATGAATGCTGGAGACAGATGCGTGATTATTTCTTTACACCTACAATGCACGGTGTTGATTGGGCAGCAAAACGAGAACAATATGCTCAATTGCTACCATACGTTAATCATAGAGTCGATCTGACGTATGTGATTGGAGAAATGATATCGGAATTGAATATCGGTCATGCATACGTTGGAGGCGGCGATTATCCAAAAGCTGAGAAGATAAAATTAGGATTGCTCGGCGCAAAAATTGAACGAGATGCATCGTCAAAATATTATCGGATCGTAAAAATACTGAAAGGTCAAAATTGGGATTCTAAGGTCCGTTCACCGTTGACTGAAATTGGTGTTGATGTAAAAGAGGGTGACTATATCATTTCAGTTGATGGTATGCCCACAAATGAAATGAACGATCTGTATGAATCACTTGTCGGAACTGATGGAAAACAGGTAAAACTTAAAGTGAATGCTTCTCCAAAAGAACCTGGCAGTAAGGAGTCTGTTGTAACTCCTATTGGCAGCGAAGCATCGTTGTATTATTACAATTGGGTGGAAGAAAATATTGAAAAAGTTTCCAAGGCAACCGACGGGAAAGTAGGATATATTCATATTCCTGATATGGGCGCAAATGGCTTGAATGAATTCGTAAAGCATTATTATCCTCAATTGAACAAAGCTGCACTCATTATTGATGACCGCGGGAATGGCGGAGGAAATGTTTCCGGCCAGATCACAGAACGTCTTGATCGAAAGATGTCAATGATCAATTATACTCGAAATTCAACTCCCAATCCTAATCCCGATGGTATGCATATCGGTCCGAAAGTGTTATTGTTGGATGAGTTCTCGGCATCGGACGGCGATATTTTCCCGTATCGATTTAAGAAATATAATCTCGGAAAATTGATCGGTAAACGGTCATGGGGCGGCGTAGTCGGTATTCGTGGAACACTTCCTCTTGTAGATGGCGGATTCATGAATCGTCCTGAATTTTCCAGATACGATATTGAAGGAACAAGTTGGATTATGGAAGGACATGGTGTTGATCCGGACATCGTCGTAGATAATGATCCTGCGAAGGAATATCAAGGGATCGACGATCAATTGAACAAGGCGATCGAAGTGATCAAAGAAGAAATGAAGAAAAATCCGGTAAAGCTCGCAACGCCACCGCCATTTCCGGATAAAAGTAAATAGAAAACATTTTTTCTACCATTACGTCATGCCAAATATTTGTTTGGCATGACGTTTTATTTTAAACTGTATGGACGACAAGAGAATTTTGATTATATTTATGCAATGGAAAATGAAAAATTAATTCTTGCTGCTATACGCAGAGATTATATGAAAGGAACACTCGACGAACATGATGTCGATAAAGATCCTTTCATTCAATTTGACAAATGGTTCAAAGAAGCCGTTAAGTCGGAAATTCCTGAAGTGAATGCAATGACCATTGCGACTGCAAACAAAAATGGTCGCCCATCAGCCCGCATGGTATTGCTAAAACAATTTGATGAAAAAGGTTTTGTATTTTTCACAAATTATGAAAGCGCAAAAGCGAAAGACATTGCCCAGAATCCTCAGGCTGCACTATTATTTTTTTGGGAACCGTTGGAGCGTCAAATACGAATTGTCGGTACTGTGGAAAAAGTATCAGCATCGGAATCGTTTGAATATTTCCGTTCCAGACCAATTGACAGTCAATTAGGCGCATGGGCTTCACAGCAAAGCAGCGTCATTTCTGCTCGCGCTTTACTTGAAAAAGCATTTGGAGAGATGTTGGAGAAATTCAAAAATGGGCAAATTCCTTTACCGCCATTTTGGGGAGGGTTAAGAATTATACCTGATGAGTTTGAATTCTGGCAGGGAAGAACAAACAGGCTTCATGATAGAATATCATATAGAAAAAATAACGGAATTTGGTCGATCAATCGATTGTCTCCTTGAGATTAATGTGAATATTTTTGAGCTTCCTGAGACACGAAAGAGACAGTTTTGAAAAATGCATTGATCTGATTGAGTTTTGTTCCCAATTTAATCGATTTGATAGAATAGGATGATAAATTGGGAACAATTGTTTTAAATTAGTTCGTTGAAATAACAGTCATATTGTTGTAAATTGATGCAATGAAGTTTAATCTCGTTCATACAGAATCTGCCGCTCGAGCGGGAATTATTGAGACAGACCATGGTGTTATTGAAACGCCAATTTTTATGCCTGTCGGAACACAAGGAACGGTAAAAGCTGTTGAACAACGAGAACTTCTGGAACTTGGTGCACAGATCATTCTGGGAAATACGTATCATTTATATTTACGCCCGGGAATGGATGTGATGCAGTCAATGGGAGGGCTTCACAAGTTCATGAATTGGAAAAAGCCAATTCTGACAGACAGCGGTGGGTATCAGGTGTTTTCTCTATCCGAATTACGGAAGATTTCTCAGGATGGTGTTACGTTCAAATCACATCTTGATGGTTCTTCCCATTTTTTTACACCGGAAAGTGTGGTTGGTATCCAAAGAGCTATCGGATCCGATATTATGATGGTGTTGGATGAATGTCCTCCTTTTCCTTGTGATGAAGAATATGCCCGTGAATCAAATAAACTGACCATCAAGTGGGCTAAACTTTGTCAGAAAGCGTTGAAAGATTCTGATCCGCTCTATGGCCATTCTCAAGCGTTGTTTGGAATTGTTCAAGGCGGAGTGTATAAACATCTTCGACAGCAAAGCGCAGAAGCTTTAGTAGAACTGGATTTTGAGGGTTATGCAGTTGGAGGATTGGCTGTTGGAGAACCGGTCAATATGATGTATGAATTGACTGAGTTCACTGCTCAATTTTTGCCAAAAGAGAAGCCCCGCTATTTAATGGGTGTTGGTACACCGGAGAATCTGTTAGAAAGTATCGAACGAGGAATAGATATGTTCGATTGTGTTATGCCGACTCGAAACGGCAGAAACGGGATGCTTTTTACAAGGAATGGAAGAATAAACATTAAAAATGCAAAATGGAAAACTGATGATTCTTCGGTTGATGGAGATTTTGAGAGCTATACAAACAAAAATTTTTCAAAAGGGTATCTACGGCATCTCTTCCAGGTGAATGAGATTTTAGGATTACAGTTGGCTTCAATCCATAACCTATCTTTTTATCTCTGGTTAATGCGCGAAGCACGAAAACAGATTTTGATCGATAATTTTTCGCAATGGAAAAAAGAAATTTTAGAAACCTTAGCAGTCCAAATTTAATTAAGTCACATTCATAAAACCAATAGAAATAGGGAGTTACAATGTTCAATCAAGTATTAGCAATGGGGCAGCCACAAGCAGGACAAGGTGGTGGTGAAATTTACAGCACAATTATCATGTTCGCGCTCATTATCGGAATTTTCTATTTTATGATTATACGTCCGCAGCAGAAGCGTCAAAAAGAACGAGAAGCCCTTCTCGGACAGATAAAAAAAGGTGATAAAGTTATTACTTCAGGGGGTGTTCATGCAAAAGTGATTTCAGTTGATGAAAAAACAATGTTAATAGAGATTGCAGATAATGTAAAAATAAAAATTGAACGAAATTCAATTTCTGTTGTCAACAAACAAGGCGAAGTCGAAGGCGTAACACAATAATGGCATTCACTTTAAATACAATTGATGAAGCTCTTCGAGATCTTCGATCAGGGAAAATAATCATCGTGGTTGATGATGAAGATCGTGAAAATGAAGGTGACTTTGTCGCTGCAGCCGAGCATATCACCCCTGAGATTGTGAATTTTTTTATTACACAGGGACGCGGTATTCTTTGCGCATCAATAACAGCAAAACGAGCAGAAGAACTTCATCTTGAACCGATGGTTGAGAATAACACTTCGCTTCATGAGACACCATTCACTGTTCCAATTGATTTCCTTCATGAAACTACAACCGGTGTCTCTACGGATGATCGTTCCAAAACTATTAAAGCTCTTACCATGCCGTCGACAAAAGCGACTGATTTTGGCCGTCCGGGACATGTGTTTCCGCTTCGCGCGGTTGAAGGGGGTGTTCTTCGTCGTGCAGGACATACTGAAGCGGTCGTTGATCTTTGTACATTGGCTGAATTATATCCTGCAGGAGCATTAATTGAAATAATGAATCCGGATGGTACCATGTCTCGCCTTCCGGAGTTATTTGATATTGCACAACAATTTGATTTGAAAATAATTTCGATCAAAGATCTTGTGGAGTATCGGCGTCATCGGGAAATTCTGATCGAAAAAATTGTTACGACAACTCTTCCGACACAGAATGGGAAATTCGATGTCACGATGTATAAATCTTCCGTTGATGACAAAGAACATCTTGCACTGGTCAAAGGAACGATCGATAAAACAAAACCTGTACTAGTCCGAGTACATTCTGAATGTTTAACCGGTGATGTTTTTGGATCTCAACGATGTGACTGTAATGAACAATTGCATACAGCGATGTCGATCATTGAAAAAGAAGGGAATGGTATTGTGTTGTATATGAGACAGGAAGGACGAGGAATCGGGCTGATGAACAAATTACGCGCTTATAAACTGCAGGATGAAGGAAAGGATACTGTTGAAGCGAATGAAGCACTCGGTTTTCATGCTGACGTGCGTGACTATAGTCTTGCAGCTCAAATGCTTCTTGATCTTGGTGTTAAAAGAATCCGATTGTTGACAAATAACCCCAAAAAAATTGTTGGGTTAAAAGGATTTGGAATTGAAGTAGCTGAGCGAATTCCAATCGAGGTTAAAGCGAATCGCAGCAATGAACGATATTTGAAAACGAAGCGCGATAAGCTTGGCCACTTGATTCTTTCAGAAGCAAAATAAAAATTCTTGCTTCTACGTGTAAATTAGTATAAATTCATATTAATAAAATCAGCCATTGTCCGAACGGACGATGGCTTTTGTTTTTCATATCCACAAACATTGTTTTTAGATCCTATGAGCGATATAGTTTATTTAACGAAGGAAAAATTCATTGAGTTTGAAGCAGAGCTTCGAACAATGAAAATCGATGGGCGCAAACAAGTTGCCGCGAAGATCGCAGAAGCACGCGGTCATGGCGATCTTAGTGAAAATGCTGAGTATGATGCTGCACGTGAAGAGCAGCGCCATTTGGAATATCGAATTGCAAAACTCGAAGAGACACTTTCGAAGACAAGAATCATTGAAAGCAAAGATATCGATACCGACAAAGTATATATTCTTTCCAAAGTAACTGTCAAAGATCATAAAACTGGAAAAAAAATCCAGTACCAAATGGTTTCATCAGAAGAAGCGGATTTTGATCAGAATAAAATTTCCACAACATCTCCGATCGGAAAAGGATTGATGGGAAAAGTAGTGGGTGAAATTGCTGAAATAAAAGTTCCTGCGGGGATTCTGAAATATGAGGTTATTGAAATTTCTCGGTAACAGAACAGAAATTCTTGACTTACGATTGTTCGTTGATTATATTTGTATAAGATTTTCGCGGGAGTAGCTCAGTTGGTAGAGCGCAACCTTGCCAAGGTTGATGTCGCGGGTTCGAGTCCCGTTTCCCGCTCTTACGAGCCCGTCCCGAAGTATGGTGACGGGATTTTAGTTTGGCGCCGTACCCAAGTGGTAAGGGAGAGGTCTGCAAAACCTTTATGCATCAGTTCGAATCTGATCGGCGCCTCATTTTACTCAACGTTTGCCGGGGTGGCGGAATTGGTAGACGCACAGGACTTAAAATCCTGAGTCTCGCAAGGGACGTGCCGGTTCAAGTCCGGCCCTCGGTACAAAAATAAGTATTTGCTTTCAATTGTGAATTAAGTACATTGCGGAAGTGGTGAAATTGGCAGACACACCATCTTGAGGGGGTGGCGCCGAAAGGTGTGCGGGTTCAAGTCCCGCCTTCCGCACAAAATTTTAGGTACGATATGAAACGAATTTTTATTTTGTTGATGGTAGTTGCAGCAATGTCTCTTGCGGGGAATATTCGCGAAGGATCTATGCAAGCACGCAGTGATGGAAGTAATATTACGATTCAATGGGGTACAACCGATGAATCTGATATCAAAGAATTTGAAGTTTTGCGACGCGATGGAAATTCCGGTGAATTTATTTCAATAGCAGTGGTTTCAAAAAAAGGATCAAATTCATTTTACGAATACATAGATAGATCTGCTTTTAAATCTGCTGGAACTATCTATCAATATCGAATCAAAGTAGTTCTGCAAAATTTAACAGCGGAATATTTTCCTAAAAATGGTCAATTAACAGTCTCCCACAATGTTTCAAGTGTAAAAAGAACATGGGGAAGTTTAAAAGCAATGTTCCGATAATTAGAATATAGGAAATGAAAAAAGCGATTCATCTGAATCGCTTTTTTTTTGTACTTATTATGATTCGAACTTCTGTGCCAATTATACTTGCTTCAAGATCTCCAAGAAGATCCCAATTGCTTAAACAAATAGGGATAACATTCTCTGTACAGCCAAGCGGAGTAGACGAAAAGATTGATAATTCTGCTTCATATATAGAAAATGTGAAACGACTATCATTACATAAGGCCGAAGATATTGCTGCTAAAAATTCCGCCGGAATTGTTATCGGTTCGGATACAATTGTTGTTATTGAACAAACTGTTTTAGGAAAACCGTCCTCTCAAGAAAATGCTTTTGCAATGTTAAGATCATTGAGTGGTAAGACACACACCGTATATACTGGTTTTGCTTTAGTTGATGTCCAAACAAAAAAATCCTATATTGATTATGATGAAACATCCGTGACTTTCAGAGATTTGCACGACGATGAAATAATTTCATATGTTTCAGGTGGTTCGCCAATGGATAAAGCAGGAGCATATGGCATTCAAGATGATTTTGGCGCAGTGTTTGTGAAAAAGATCAATGGTGATTATAATACTGTAGTAGGTTTGCCGCTCTCTAAATTTTATACTGCGCTAATAAAATTTATTCTTGACCTAGGTTATTTGAAAGGAAAGATATGAATCAAAAAATCCGTGTGTTGATTGCTAAAGCCGGTTTGGATGGTCACGATCGAGGTGCAAAAGTAATTGCTGCAGCATTACGCGATGCTGGCATGGAAGTGATCTATACAGGACTTCGGAAAACTCCAGAATCGATCGTAGAGGCGGCGCTTCAAGAGGATGTCCATGCTGTTGGTATTAGTTCTTTAAGCGGTGCTCATATGACCATTTTCCCTAAAGTTAAGAAATTGATGGTGGAAAAGGGAATGGATGATGTATTATTATTTGGCGGTGGTATCGTTCCTCAAGAAGATATTATTCGATTGAAAGAACTGGGGATCGGTGAAATATTTACTCCAGGGGCATCGATGTTTTCAATTGTTGACTATATCAATAGTGTCTTTCAACCCAAAAACATTTGATCAATTCAGATCATCAGAAATTCCATCGTCAAATTGTATAGAATAGGGTTCATCAAGTAATTCTTTCTCCTCAACTCTCTTTTCTTTTCTATTGACCACCATAATCGTTTTTGGATCAAATCCAAAAAGATCTTCCGTAGAAAAGATTGCTTTATAATCTCGTTCATCAAAGAATATCTCAAACTTATTTGAAAATTCATCTAGTCGTTTTAAATAAAATCGAGTGTTCTCATCGGGAAAGTTAACGTCCCATTGATATGCTTCTTTTGCATTTTCAAACCCTTTTACGTTGGCATCATTGCCTGTGATGTAGAATTGAATTTTGTTTCCCTGTTTATATGAACGAATGGAATTAATCGCTAATTCATATGCAGCTGTTTTGTTGCGTTTTTCAGCTGCAATATCACGTTTATATTCAGCCAATGAGTCTTTTAAAGTTTCAGTTTTTGCAAAATCAGCAATATCCAACCCGTGTTCTCGAATGGTTTTTTCGAGCTCAATGTAAAGATTATGCAGATCTTGAATTCGATCATTCAAAAGACAATCGATACATTGATGAACATAACTTCGTCCAAATTTCTCCATCGATCGTGAAATGAGCGAAGATCCTTTAATGGTAATTTTCTCTTGATAATCGAGCAGTGCATAATTCTTTTTTTTATAACTCAACATCCGTTTGAATCTACCATTGTATCCTAGATTGATTCCAGTAGGTAGTGTTTCAGAAAGGTGGGAAACAAATTTGCGTTCTGATTCTTCTCCGATAACATTATCCGGCGGAATGAAATAAATACCATCGGTATCAACTTCAATAACTGTCCCATTATGGGCTTCAATTTCTTTGATCAATTTCTTCAATAGTTCTTGTCCTGTTGTAGTGACAACATCAGCTTGAGAATAATCATTGAACAAACCTTTTCCATATCCCAAGTATCCATAAAAAGAATTTATCAGTATCTTAAAAGAAGATTGCATTGCGTCAAGCGTACTATGATCTTGTTCATTTGTAGTTTGTCCCAGCGAACGTTTTGCATCCAACCGCATCGAAGTAAGGAATGCTAGGGCTGATTGAAAAACATTAAGATCATCGGTTATTGGCTGTAGTTGTTTTGACAACATGATTGAAGGATACAGTGATTCTACGTCAGCATGTACTATTGGACCGAATACTCCCGTGTAGAAAATATCCGTGTACCCACCTGAAGTTTGTGAACCTTTTTGTGGTTTAGGAATGGAATGTTTTTGTCGAATGTATTCTCGAAGAAAGATCGCTTCAATTTTTGCCGCTGAGCCTAATTTTGCCATAGTTCCAAAATTAAATGGCAGCAGTTGAGTTAAATAAAAAGTGCTTCCTGAAAGCTTATCACTAATGCCGCGTGTTTCGATAACATCGTCCAGTGCATATTTTTTTAATGAATCCGGGTCATTATCCCAGTACCATGAAATCTTTTCTCCCGGGATATATGTTCTATCGGGAGATGCAAGTCCGAAATATTTTGCTGCATACTTCAAGCCATGACTTTCCATATTTCGTTTGGTCATGTCAAATGATTGGACAAGAAGCCAAGTATCGATGATATGTCTGCCGGCAACATCATAACTCATATATTCAACGGAGCTTTCTGCAAATGAGGTTCTAGTTTTGAATCCACTTGGAGCGGAACCATCACGTCCAATGTTGAATTCAATACCTTGTAATTCACAACGGCGAAGAATATACGGAAGATCAAAATTGAAAATATTATGCCCCTCAATGATATCAGGATTTTTATCTCTAATAATTCGTATACATTGCTGTAATAATTTTTTTTCAGAAATGGTTTTGCCGCCAATAACGTTCTCGAATCCCCGGTTATCTGAAAGTGAAATTAAAATAATCCTATCATCTTTTTTATCAGAGCGGCTAAAACGATAATCTTTGGAATACGTTTCAATGTCAAGCTGCATTCTATGAAGATCATTAAATTTCATTTGTTTGAACAATGTTTTTCCGCTTTGCAACAGATATTGTGTATTCATATCAGGTCGTAGAAAAATATGTTCTGTATCTTGGTGCGAATTATAATTTGTCTTAAATTCTTTTGTTAATTTTCGCAGCACATAATTGACTGCATCCCAAAGTATCGGGACAGAAGGGAAAGCGCAGAGATATTGGTAAAAATTGTTGCCGGAAAGTTTTTTGATCCAGTATTTATCAGGGAAGTTTTCAATGAATCGTTTATCGGAGATGTGGAAGAAAGGGAAGAACTCTTCATCACGGTATTCAATACGATCGTCAGTTCGTTTATAAATACGTACAAGTGAATTGCTATGTGCTTGTACAGCTACAATGTTAGACTCGTTATCGTCACCGAAGAGAATGGGATTCATAACTCAATATAAACTCTTGGTTTAAAAAAAGAAAGGTCGACCTAAATCGACCTTTCTTTTACCAAAAAATTATTAAGGTCTCAGATAAATTGTAAAACCACCTTTTGCCTTTGTTTGTGAGCCAAAGACACCAATCCCACCCTTTAAATTGTATCGTATTTCTTTTAATTCGCCCCCTTGACCTACTAATTGATTAAGGAAATCACTGTAATTAAAATCGACAGCGTAAACGTCAAATCGTGTATTCCCAAAATAATTCAAAAAAATCCAAGGAAGTTCGGTGTTCCGTTGTTCTTTTGGAAGTCCGATTCTATATCCAACCTTATCCGGTCGGCGATAATCTTTGCTTAATGTATCACGGATGAAAAATTTTGGAATTACAGCCGCATTAACATCTAAGCTTGAAATTGTTGGCAAGTATGTTGCATGGTTATTACTGCTTGTCCATGTAAAATTATTAGCAGGTGCTAATGGATTGTATTTAAGTGTATCGCCGGCTTGTATAGTTGAACTTGCAATACTGAACGTATCTGGTACAGTGGTAATACCAGTGACAATACGAATATCAGGAGCAGGGGTTTTTATATACAGTTGGTAAGTTTGTAATGCTTTAATTTTTTTATTTGAGTCACTTGAATAATACCGACCTGGATTTGAAGGGTCATAGACAAGTGTGTCGATAAAACTATTGTCACTGCTTTTAACAATAACTAGTGCACCAACTATCGCTAGGTTTTCCGGAATGTATTTTTTGTCAACCTCTCCAGTCCATTGAATTTTAACGGTATCAATGGATCGTCCTTCTTCAAGGTTTGCATTCACAACGACTTCCTTTTGATATTCCGCAGTGAGCGATGATTCTTCACAAGATGATAAACCCAATACTGCAACTGTAAATATAAATATCTGTAATTTCATTTTTAGATCCTTGTCAATTAAAATTCAAAATCGAAACCGAAAGTTGGAATAATCGGTAATAGTTTAACGTCTGTAATGTCTGTTGGATTTTTTGATGTATCAAATTGTTTAAACCAAACATTCCTTCGATTATAAACATTGAATATTTGGAAATACCAACTACCATGTAAACCGAGAAATATTGTTTGTTTTGTAATGCTTAAATCTAAACGATGATATGGTGAGAGGCGTCGATTATAGAGTTTCCCTGGTATGGTTACATCAGTTGGATTTCCAAGAACTATGTACTGAGTTCGTGCAACTCCGTATGTATAAGCTTGTCCAGTAGCATAGGTAAATACTGCGCTGAATTTCCAATTCTCGTTAATTTGATAATTTCCTGCTAGTGTAATATCATTACGCCGATCGTATTTTGGATGGTACTCTTCACCTTTATTCAATGCTGAGAATGTACGATGTGTCCATGCTAACGTGTAACCGATTGATCCAGTAATTTGACCAAAACGTTTTTGGAGATATACTTCTAAGCCATATGCACGGCCATCTCCGACATAAAAAAGATCTTCAGTATTTGTTGATTGGACTATCTCATTTTTGAATTGAAGGATATCAAAATATTTCTTGTAATATGTTTCGACTGATAAATTGTAATCCTCAAAATATTTGGTTTCATATCCCAACACTATATCAATTGCTTTGCTGGGCTTCATTTTTTCATTGATAGGAACCCAAATGTCAAAAGGAGAGAAGCCATTATCAGTTCCGGCTGGAACAGCATTTAAAAATTGATAGTACAATCCTGAAGCAAATTTTATTAAGGAATATTCATCGATATTATATCGAATTGCAATGCGTGGACCAATGTTCGCAGCTTTAGATGCATCTTGATATTCGAAACGTAATCCGGATTTTATTACCCATCGCTCATTAATATTCCAATCATCCTGAGCATAAAAAGATATTTGTGCTGGACGTTCACGAAATTTATAAGGATCTCCATCGCCGCTTTGGATATATCCAATATCATATTGTGAATACCAAATTCCGAGTTTTATTAGATGATCGTTTGATGCAAAAAAATCTATATCACCTTTCAAAGAAAAATCATCAACACTGTTATCCTGAGAAATATTTACACCGCCAAATGTTGCGCCGATTCCAGCTGAGTAATGGCTTAATGAAGCTGTAAAATTAGAGAATAATGTTTGACTAAAAATATGTGTCCACTTAATAGCACCGGTTTTATTTCCCCAGCGCATATTTAATTTTATCTCATTATTACCCAAATTATATTTAAGATCGTCTTGCCCAAGATATCCCACAAACGAAAGTTTATCATCCTCTCCGATATCTTGATGTATTTTACCGTTCGCATCATAAAAATAATATAAAGGGAGTGCATCTTTACCTGTATCAAGTTTTGCCGCTGCAATAAATGTATCAAAATACGTCCTTCTTCCAGAAAGGAACCAGGAACCATTTCCCACAGGTCCTTCACCTGTTAAACGCGTACTTAACAAACTTATTGATGCTTTACCGTGAGTATTGACTTGGTCTCCATCAATATTTGTCACATTGAGAACTGAAGAAAGTCTTCCGCCAAATTCAGCCGGAAAACCACCCTTCATCAATTCAATGTCTTTTACTGCATCGTTATTAAAAGTGGAAAAAAAGCCAAAAAGGTGTGAGGGATTATAAACGACAGTACCATCAAGTAAAATCAAATTTTGGTCTGTACTGCCACCGCGAACATTCAAACCGCTAGATATTTCCGATGTGGCTTTTACACCGGGCATCATTTGTAATGCTCTAAAAACATCTGCCTCACCGATGGTAGGTAATGCGGCTACATCTTTTGCCTGCATTTGAATTCTACCAACTTGAGTATTACGTTTTTCTTCTTCTTTTTCAGCACTGATTATTACTTCATTGACTTGAACTGCTTGATCTGATAGAACAATATCTTGGATAATCTTCTTGTTTTGTCTTGTGTCAATTTTAAATGTATAAGATTGAAATCCTAAAAGCGAAACTACAACCGTGAATTCTCCATCGGGAATATTTGGAATGGCATAATATCCCTCAATATTTGTAGATGCGCCAATTTTTAATTCTTTGATAACCACATTTGCATAAGGGAGTGATTCTTGATCAGACTTTTCCCTTACAAAACCGCTGAGGATTGCTTTTTCTTGACTAAGTAATAACGTAGTAACAGGAAAAAAAAATAAAATCAAATATTTAATCATCGGTATACTTTCATGTTTCTTAATAAAAATGTCTTTAGAACGATCGTGTTTACGAATGGTAAGACGAAATAGTTGCTTAAAAAATTTTAATCTAAAACACCGCATTCATTGTTTAGGTTCAAAAAAAACAAAAGCCATCCTAAAATTGGATGGCTTTTGTTGGTGCGGAGAGGGAGGGATTCGAACCCTCGATAGCCTTTCGACTATACCAGTTTTCGAGACTGGTGGTTTCAACCACTCACGCCACCTCTCCGGCTGAATTTTGGAAGAACTATAGTGTAAATAAAATCCTAAATTCAAAAGAATACGAATTGAATTTAGGATTGAAAATCTGCGGAGAGGGTGGGATTCGAACCCACGGTACCCTTACGGGTACACTACCTTTCCAGGGTAGCCAATTCAACCACTCTTGCACCTCTCCGAGAATCGTATGGTTGACAGATTACATCGTTAATATATTGAAATTTCAATTTCAAACAAAGTGAAATTTCCTTATTTCACCACTTTAATCATAGTTAAAAGACATTTTGAAGGTTCTTCAGCTTCAACCGAATGCGGAATATTAGCTGGAAGCAGAATCAGTTCATCTTTGATAAGAGATTGCACATTAGTATCAATTGTAATTGTAAATTTTCCATCAACGCATTGAAAAAGAGCATCAAATGGTGCAGAATGTTTACTCAAAGATTGATGAGAGTCAAAAGCAAAAAGTGTCACGGTGCCGCCATCATTCTTAAGAATCGTTTTGCTTACGATCGCATCTTTTTGAATTGTGATATCTTTGAAAAGATTAGTTTTCATAAAACCTCCTAATTCAATGTACAAAATTTTTACACTCTGATAACTGTTTGACTATAGTAATTCATTTATTTACTTTAATTATATTAAGTTGTAAAACCTCGGAACACAATTCAAATTTTAACTGTTATCAATTCAGTTTTTATTAAAACAATCTTAGGAGAAACATCATGGCTGTTAGCGTTGGACAAAAAGCACCGGATTTCACATTGATTGATACCGGAAGAAAATATACGTCACTTTCCCAATTTGCAGGCAAGAAAGTTGTTTTGGCTTTCTATCCCGGTGCATTCACCGGAGTTTGCGAAAAAGAAATGTGTACATTGCGTGATTCAATTGCAGACTTTAACTCTGTCAATGCACAAGTATTGGGTATCAGTGTTGATTCTCCTTTTGCAAACAAAGGGTTTGCAGATAAGAATGGGTTAACATTTCCATTATTGAGCGATTATACGCGCTATGTCTCAGCACAGTATTGCGGACTGACTAACAATTTTGCGAATATGGTTGGGTTATCTGTTGCAAATAGATCGGTATTTGTGATCGATGCAAATGGAATTGTAACATACGTTTGGATTTCTGAAACTCCAGGAGTCGAACCTCCATATGAAGAGGTAAAGAAAGCAATAGCGTAATGCAGAATTGGACTCGCTAATGACTGTTTTACACATTGGAGATGATGCACCTGATTTTTCATTGGATGCAAATGATGGAAAAGGGTATTCATTAAAAGATTTTAAAAATAAAAAAATTATTCTTTTTTTTTATCCTCAAGATGATACTCCGACATGCACAAAGCAAGTTTGTTTATTCAGAGATAATTTAAGTATTCTAAATACTAAAGGTGCGATTGTTCTGGGGATAAGTCCTGACGGTACAAAATCGCATAATCGATTTGTATCAAAATATAATTTAAATTTCCTTATTCTTTCCGATGAAGATAAAGATGTACTGAAAAAATATGGGGTTTGGAAAAAAAAGATTATGTTTGGCAGAAAATATATGGGAGTTATTCGTAGTACATTTATTATCAATGAAAAAGGAAAAATATCTCATATCTTTTCCAATGTAAGACTAAAAAATCATATTGAGGAAGTTTTAAAAGCAGTATCAGCATAATGGCATTAGCATACGTATATCGCAAAGCTCATTTCAGTGCATCACATCGTCTGTTTGATCCCAAATTTTCCAATGAACAAAACTTGGATATTTTTGGCGGCTGTTCAAATCCCAATGGACATGGTCACAATTACTATATTGAAGTTTGTATTGCCGGAGAACCAAATCCTCAAACTGGATTTGTTATCGATCTTAAAAAAGTAAAAATAATTCTGCAAGATTATTTTTTGAACAAAGTTGATCATAAAAACTTGAATATTGACGTCGATTTTCTCGCAGGGATTATGCCAACCACAGAGAATATTGCTATTGCTGCATGGAAACAAATTCAACCGCATATTACTGAAGGAAAATTATTTTCGATCCGACTCTACGAGACGGAAAATAATTATGCTGAATACAAAGGAGAATAGTTTTGCCGAAAGGGAAATTACATATAAATACGATGAAGTTGGAAAAGCTGATTTACGAACAATTGAAACTGATCGGAGAAGATCCGAATCGTGAAGGATTAATAAAGACTCCGCACAGAGTCGGTAAGTCACTTCAATTTCTCACCAAAGGATATACTGATAATGTAAAAACCATTTTGAATGGGGCGGTATTTAATGAAGATTATAAAGAAATGGTTATTGTAAAAGACATTGATTATTTTTCAATGTGTGAGCATCATTTACTACCGTTCTATGGAAAAATTCATATCGCCTATATTCCAAATGGAAAAATTGTGGGACTGAGCAAAATTCCAAGAATTGTTGATATGTTTGCGCGCCGTTTACAAGTTCAGGAAAGAATGACCCGTCAAATTGCAGATACCTTATTTGAGGTTCTTAATCCGGAAGGCGTAGCAGTTGTGTGTGAAGGTAAACATATGTGTATGATGATGCGTGGTGTAGAAAAACAGCATTCACTTGCAACGACCAGTTCGATGCTGGGGGTGTTTCAAAATAATATTAAAACCAGGACTGAGTTTCTCAGTCTAATTACCAACAAACTTTCTTAATGATAACACAGTGATTGAATTAGAAAAAAATTATGTTCCTGTTGTTTGGGTAACCGGTGCGACAAAAGGGATTGGTTTGGCAATTGCAAATGCTTTTGCTGTAATAGGCTGTAAGGTGATTCTTACTGGAAGAAATAAATCTCAATTAGAAATAAATGCAGGAAAAATTATTGATCAAGGTGGTTTTGCGTTACCATTGGTTTGCGACGTTACATCTGAAACCGGAGTCCGTTCTGCAATGGCGACAATCACTAAAAAACTCGGCGCAGTTGATGTCTTGGTAAATAATGCCGGAGTTACTGTCTTTGAATCATTTGAAAAAACTACTGTAAAAGAATTCGATCAAATAATTGATACAAATCTTAGAGGTTACTTTCTCTGTACTAAATCCGTAATGACCTCTATGCTGAAACAAAAAAAAGGACACATTTTTAATATTCATTCTGTTTCGGCAGCAACAACATTTTATAATTCTGCAGTCTATTCAGCATCAAAAGCTGGTTCACTTGCGTTATCAAAATGTCTTCGGGCTGAAGTCCGAAAAAAAGGGATCCGAGTGATCGATATCTTGCCAGGAGCAGTGGAAACAGAGATGTGGGACAAAAGCACTCGAAAAAAATTCCACAGTAAAATGATGCAGCCAGAAGATGTTGCTGATGCAATTGTTTCTGTGTATTGTCAGCCGCAACGAATGACAACGGACGAAATTGTTCTTCGACCTGTTGAAGGAGACCTCTAAGTGGAATTGAAGAATTCCGTTGCTATTATTACCGGTGCAAGCAAAGGTATTGGAAGGGCGGTTGCGCTTGCTCTTTCTAAAGAAGGTGTTAACGTTGTCCTTGCTGCGAGAAATACCGAACTTCTTTCGATGGTTCAGAAAGAGATAATTGAGAATGGTGGAAAAGCAATTTCAATTGCTACGGATGTTACATCAGAAAACTCTGTCCAGAATCTTATCATTGAGACTCAAAAAAAATTGGGGAAAATTGATATACTTATTAACAATGCAGGTGTTGGAATTTTTTCTAATGTTGTCGATCTCAAGATGCAGGAATACGAAGCAATGATGGATGTAAATTTGAAAGGTGTTTTTTTATGCAGCAGGGCTGTTTTACCGGCTATGATAAAACAGCAAAAAGGGGAGATCATCAATATTGCATCGTTGGCAGGAAAGAACTCATTTGCTGGAGGTTCGGTTTATTCTGCAACTAAATGGGGACTGATAGGATTTTCACGCTCTATGATGCTTGAAGTTCGGGAACATAATATTCGAGTTGTAACCATTTCACCGGGGTCTGTAAACACAAATTTTGCTGATAAAGAAAGAAACGAATCTCAAATTATACAGCCAGAAGATGTAGCAGAAACAGTGCTTTTTGCATTGACAATGCCAAACAGAGTAAACATTAGTGAAATAGATATTCGTCCTACACTGAAACCGAGATAACATTATCCAACCTTGATACCGCTTTAAAATAAATAAAGTCAAACAAATGTTATTCTTTGCCTGACTTTATCTTTGAGATACTTAAACAATCATTTTTTCATTCGTCGTTCGATGGTAACTTCACGTTCTTGGTGCATTGGGGAGTCCATATCCTTATGCATTTCACGCTTCATCATCATTTTACGTTTCATTTGCTCAGGACGATGGGCAAGTACTTTTTTCCAGATCTTTTGTTGGTCAGGAGTCAACAATTTGTTCTTTTCAAACCAACTATTAATATGATTCATTCGTATTGCAACTTCGTTTGTGGCAATTTCATTCATTTTCTTTTCAATTGCAGATTTATCAATTGATTCAGCATCCATTAAACGTCGAAGTTCAAGTTTTGATGTTGCTATTTTTGCTTTGAGTTCGATCATTTTTTTTTGAGTGTCAAAGGTAACTTTTTCAAATTGTTCCTGTTGTTGGTCGGTCAGTTTTAATTCTTTCATCATTTTTTTTCGTTCTACCGGCTGACCAAAAGTAGAAAATATTACGAGAAATGATAAAACGGTGATGATTGAAACTCTTACTTTCATGACTCCTCCTGAAGATTAGATAATTTATTACTGAGTGATTTATAGATTATGAACCTTTGACACTTCGATATTTGTAAAGTTTAACGTTGTATTGCACAAAACGTTTAATTATTTTATAGGAAGAATTATGCATCATAAATCATTTTATAGTACGCTGATAATCGCCTTTATTTTTTCGGGTTGTATTGTCTATAATCCTGTCGCTGATTTTACAAAGCAGCGATATCTAAATTCTGTCTCGTATTTTAATACCTTCTATAATGCGCAGCAGCTATTTGAAGATGGTGAAGATGAAGTAGTTATTGCAAAAAGAGATTTTTTAGAACGAAACCAGCCTCTTCGTATATTTACAATACCAGCATCTGCTCGTACAAAATTCCAAGCTTCAATTGAAAAAAATTCAAAAGTGCTTTCCTTTTACCCGGATTCAAAATGGGTTGATGATGCTCTTTTGATGATCGGCAAAGCTTATTTCTATATGGAGGATGATGTAAGGGCAGAACGTAAATTTCTAGAACTTGCAGTGCAATTTCCAAACAGTGATTTAATTCCTGAATCACAATTATGGTTAGGCAAATCGCTGTTACGACAGAAAAAAATTGATCTAGCAATAAAACAATTTGAAAATATTCTTTCCAAAGGAACAGAGATTGATGATGATATTTCTGGTGAAGCATCGTATGAATTAGCTCAGTATTATTTTTCTGTCAATAATTTTATCAATGCAATAAAATTCTATTCTACATCTGCAGAATTAGTCAGTGATGGGGAATTGTTGACTCAAATCTATTTTCAAATCGGGAAATGCCACACAGCATTGAGCCAATATGAACTTGCTGAACAAGCTTATGTTAAAGCTGCAGGCTCTGCTCCTTTGTACTCATTGTTGTTTCAATCAAAGCTTCAACAGATTAAGATGCATGCACTTCAAAAGAAATATGACAGTGCATTGGATGAATTAAATAGTTTACTTGACGACACTAAGAATACTGAGTTCTTTTCTGTGATTCATTTTGAAATTGCTACAGTTTTGGAAATACAAGGGAAAATAACGGAATCGTTAGAACGATATCGATATGTTGATACTGCTTTTGCTAAAACTGACGAAGCCGCGCGTTCATATTTTGCAATTGCAAAGTATTATGAATCCGTTGAAGTGAACTATGATTCAGCCCGCATATCATATAACAAAGCAAGAACTGAATTTCCGTCATCCGAGATCAATAAGGAAGCATCTTTGAAGGCAGATATCTTCAATAAATATTCATTGTTATCATCAGATCTATCAAAATACGATTCACTTTTTACCAGTGCAGTATTTGTTAAAGCGCAATTTGATTCGGGGATTGAGAACTCACGTGATAGTATCAAGATGAAAAATGATACTCTGACCATTGTGAAAGAAGATCCAAAGATCAAGAAGATGACCAAACCTGGCAAACAGGAAATTAAAAAAGACACTATTCAATCATTTGATTCCACGAAAATTAAAGAATCAAAACTTCGCGAACTCTTATACACAAGATTGATCGATTCACTTCAACGATCGATTGTTCGAACAAAATTCGATCTTGCCGGTTTATTCTTCCTTGAACTCCAAAATGCTGATTCAGCATTATTTTGGTTTAATAATATTGTTACATACAATCCTCAGAGTGAGTTTGCGCCCCGTGCATTGTATACAATTGCAGAAATCTATCGAGGAGATAAACAAAAAAGCAGCATTGATTCTATATATAATATAATTATTGTTCAATATCCTGCTTCACCGTATGCAAACGAAGCCAGGAAGAATATTGGATTGCCAATTGTTGAGTCAGAAAAAGATTCGGTCTTGGAAATGTATGAAAAAGCGGAAAGCCTTGCGGATGCAAAAAAATATGATCAAGCAATCTTACTATTTAAAAATATTGCAGAAACATATGCTGTTTCAAGTCTTTCTCCAAAAGCGTTCTACTCTGCAGGATGGCACTATGAAAATTCTTTGATGAAGAATGATAGTGCAATCGCTGTCTATCGCAGATTATTGTCAAAGTTCCCAGCATCTGCATTTGCAGTGAGTGTTCGTTCAAAAATCACTGAGTTTGATAATGAAGTAAAAAGAATTGAAACTGAAAAACAACAAAAAATTGAAGAAGCAAAATTAAAAGAACAAAAAGAAAAAGAAGAAAAACTGTTGCAAGAAAAAAAATCAGAACTGATTCCGACCGATTCACTTTCAACTCCTCAAAATAAACCATGAAGCAGGAAATCGTCCCAATTCATTCTCTCGAATGTCTTACAAATGAAATTTTAGAACTTACATTCATATCAGATTATCTATCAACGGTTGCAAAACCAGGACAGTTTATCAATATTCGTGTGGGGGACAACTTCCCGTTATTACGACGTCCATTTAGCATTTTTAATATCGAAGGGAATAAGGTTTCAATCGTATTCAATGTCATAGGTACCGGGACAAAGGTCCTCGCCCGAAAGCGTAAAGGAGATACACTTGACATTCTTGGACCTTGCGGCAACAGTTTTCTCTCATTTGTCGATGCTTCATTTGATACTGCAGTATTTGTTGGCGGTGGAATAGGTGTAGCACCATTTCCTTTCCTCACAAATCTTTTTCCTGTTGATAAACAAATAGTTACTTTTCTTGGCGGACGACATAAGGAATTGATAATAACAAAAGGTCTAAAGAATGTTAGAATTTCTACTGATGATGGAAGTGAAGGGTATAAAGGGACTGTTTTAGACCTTATCAAAAAAGATTTTAATGAAAATGATTACGGGACTATTCGATTCTTTGTGTGCGGTCCTTCCAGAATGATGAAAGCAGTTGCTGAATTTGCAAATGGGAATAATAAGGAATGTTATGCCTCGCTTGAGTGCGATATGGCGTGTGGAATTGGTTTGTGTCAAGGCTGTAATATTGAAGTAGTAGGCGGTGAAAAGAAATATAAGTTGGTGTGTAAAGAAGGTACTATTTTCGAAACTAAGATTGTCCGGTTGTAACATGAAAGAATCATTTATACTTCGTAATGTAGAGTTTAAGAATCGAATTCTTGTTGCATCTGGAACGTTTGGATACGGCGATGAAGTTCCTGATTTAGTTGATATTTCCAAACTTGGCGGTATTGTAACAAAATCTCTTTCCATGAAACCGAGGGATGGAAATCCAAATCCCAGGATCACCGAAACCGCAAGCGGTATGTTGAATTCGATTGGGTTGGCAAATATCGGTGTGCACAAATTCATCAATGAAAAACTCCCCGTATTAAAAAAAACAAACTCTACGATCATTGCAAATATAGCGGCGAGCAGTGTGGAAGAATATTGCAATGTTCTTGAACTGTTGGATAAACAAGTTGATGTTCATGGTTTTGAAATTAATGTTTCTTGCCCGAATGTGAAAGAAGGTGGACTGAGTTTTGGCACCGATGTAAAACTTGTTTCTCTTATTACGAAAGAACTACGAAAGAGAACTGAGAAACCTTTGATCATAAAGCTCACTCCGAACGTAACTCATATTTCGGATTTTGCGCGAGCATGTGAATCAGAAGGAGCTGATGCTGTTTCTGTTATTAATACTGTTATTGGAATGTCTGTTAACATCAATACTCGAAAACCAAAAATAGCGACAACAACGGGCGGTCTATCTGGTCCTGCAATTAAACCAATTGCGTTGGCAAAAGTGTATGAAACATGTAATGCAATTAAAATTCCTGTGATTGGTATTGGTGGAATAGGATGTTGGGAAGATGCTGTTGAATTCTTTATAGTCGGTGCTTCTATGGTACAGATTGGAACTGCTAATTTTATTAATCCTGCAACTGGAATTACGGTTGCGGAAGGAGTAAAACAGTATTGTATAAAGAATGGTTTGGACAGTGTTGACCAATTAATTAAATCTCTTCAAACGAACAAGACTATATCCATTGTTGATTCTTGGTTATAGTTTGGCAGCATAATTTCTTTGCATGAAATCCACCATCGATTTTCTGTACTCGCTTCAAAAATTTGGCATGAAGATCGGTTTGCGTAATATCCGTAGACTTTTACGATCCATTGACAATCCACATACTTCTCTTAGAACAATCCATATTGCAGGAACAAATGGAAAGGGTTCTACTTCATCAATGATTGCCGCAATCCTAACGTCGGCAGGATATAAGGTAGGACTTTACACTTCACCGCATCTGGTCAAATTTAATGAACGGATTCGAATCAATGGATTACCAATCTCTGATAAAAATATTGTTCGTTATACAAA
The DNA here is from genome assembly GCA_964409765.1 of uncultured Chitinophagaceae bacterium. GTDB lineage: Bacteria > Bacteroidota > Ignavibacteria > UBA10030 > UBA8401 > UBA8401. The sequence continues at coordinate 24,477 of CAYPEM010000002.1, read as the reverse complement.
TTTGCTGAAGCAGGAGATTCAAAAATCAAAAGCTACTTTTTTTGAAACAACAACAGCAATTGCTTTTAAATATTTTGCCGACTACAAAGTTGACTTTGCTGTTATCGAAACAGGGTTGGGTGGAAGATTAGATTCTACGAATGTCATTCGTCCTCTTGTTTCAGTCATTACATCAATCGGGAAAGAGCACACTGAAATACTCGGCAAAACATTTACTTCCATAGCAACAGAAAAAGCGGGTATTATAAAACCTTTGATCCCGGTTGTTATTGGAGACATAAAAGGAATTGCATTAAAAACAATTGTTCAACATGCCCGAAGTAAAAAGTCTCCGATTTTATTCTCTTCAAAAATTACAATACCAAAAAATTATGAAATCGAGTTAAAGGGAGAGTATCAGAGTGCAAACGCAAAAGCGGCTGTTGGTGCGATTACAATTATTAGCCAACGATATGTAATTGGCGACAAAGCCATAAAAGAAGGATTAAAAAACATTTCTAAATTGACAGGATTGCGTGGAAGGTTTGAATTTGTTCATTCAAAACAACCAATCATTTTAGATGTTGCTCATAATCCGGAAGGTATAAAAGTCCTTACTCAAGAAATTAAAAAACTGAAGTATAAAAAGATCTTTATAATTTTTGCGGCAATGAAAGACAAAGATTTTAAATCATCTTTAAGACATCTTAAAAAGGTTAAGCCAGTTATCATAACAACTCAGCCATCGGTAGAACGTGCTCAATCGTCACAAATCCTCTATTCAACTTGTAAATTGCTAAAAATCCAATGCATTCTTTCTTCTTCTGTTCAAGAATCTGTTAAAATAGGTCTAAAACAAGCCGGTCACGATAGATTGCTGGTGATAACCGGATCTCATTTTCTCGTAGGGGAAATTATCCCCTTACTGGAATCAATTAAAAAAAAGGCTTGACAATAAAGGTGAATTCATATACTTTTGGTGTAGTTCAATGTAATAATCCTTGTCGTACTTCCACACTTTGTCAATCAATCATTCAATCAACTGATCAAAATAACTTCAACTGCAACGAACAATCTTTTCGTAGAATTTTCATTACAATACAATTATCAATCTAATTACTTCTAAGGGGGTAGTCTTCTCATATGCCAATGGACATTTCTGAACTCAAGTCCAAAAAAATTTCCGACCTGAATAAAATCGCCCGCGAACTTGGTCTTGCCGGATACAGTGATCTTCGAAAACAAGAACTTATATTTAAAATCCTGGAAGCGCAAAGCGCAAAGGATGGACAAACCTTCAGCAAAGGTGTTCTAGAGGTTTTGCCTGATGGATATGGTTTCTTGCGTTCAGTTGATTACAATTATTTGCCATCACCGGATGATATCTATGTTTCACCATCTCAGATCAAGAAATTCAGTTTACGAACAGGTGATACCGTCAGTGGTCAAGTTCGCCCTCCAAAAGACGGAGAACGTTTCTTTGCTCTCCTTCGAGTTGAAGCGGTGAATGAAGACGATCCGGAAAAAATTAGAGAACGAATTCTATTTGATAACCTTACTCCTTTGTATCCAGAAGAACGTTTGAAGTTGGAAACAGCGCCTGGAGAATATGCAATGCGTGTGTTGGATATGTTGGCTCCTATAGGAAAAGGACAACGTGGAATGATCGTTTCTCCCCCTAAAGCCGGTAAAACAATTCTACTGCAAAAAATTGCAAATAGCATAGCAAGGAACCATCCTGAAGTAAAATTATTAATGCTGCTGATCGACGAACGCCCTGAAGAAGTTACTGATATGGAACGTAGTGTGAGTGCTGAAGTTGTTGCATCCACATTTGATGAACCACCTGAGCGTCACGTTCAAGTTGCCGATATGGTGCTTGAAAAAGCGAAGAGATTAGTTGAAGCAAAACATGATGTTGTCATACTTTTGGACAGTATTACCCGGCTTGCCCGCGCACATAACACTGTCGTTCCTCACTCAGGAAAAATTCTTTCCGGCGGTGTTGATGCTATGGCACTTCATAGGCCAAAACGGTTCTTTGGTGCGGCAAGAAATATTGAAGGAGGCGGAAGTTTGACTATTATTGCTACAGCCTTGGTAGAGACTGGAAGCAGAATGGATGAAGTTATTTTTGAAGAGTTCAAAGGAACAGGCAATAGTGAAATTGTTCTTGATCGGAAACTTGCAGATCGTCGAATCTTCCCTGCAGTTGATGTCAACCGTTCAGGAACTCGTAAAGAAGAAATTCTTTTTGAAGCAGATGAACTGAACCGTATATGGATCCTTCGAAAGTTTATGAGCGATTTCAATTCAGTTGAAGCGATGGAATTCCTGTTAGAAAGACTACGAGGAACGAAATCCAATAAAGAATTCCTGAAATCGATGAATAGTTAACAAAAAAGCCGTCTTAAAGACGGCTTTTTTGTTTTGGAACTTGAGCATTTTCAGTGTAAATTTGTTCAATTAAAAAAGAAAAGGAAATTATTATTATGAATGAAGTGGTCATTGTTAGTGCATGTCGAACGCCAATTGGATCGTTTGGCGGTACATTAAGTTCTCTAACTGCACCGAAACTTGGTGCAGTCGTCATAGAAGAAGCTGTTAGAAGGGCAAACATTTCGAAAGATTCAGTTAATGAAGTTATTATGGGAAATGTACTTGCTGCGGGAGTTGGTCAAGCACCGGCACGGCAAGCTTCTATTCATGCGGGATTGCCAACCTCGGTAGAATGTACTACAATCAATAAAGTTTGCGGCTCAGGTTTGAAAGCCGTAATGCTGGGTGCACAGGCAATTCAAGTCGGAGATGCAGATGTGGTTGTTGCCGGAGGAATGGAATCGATGTCCAATGCACCATACATATTAGACAAAGCGCGATTTGGATATAGAATGGGAAACAATGAATTATACGATGTGATTATGCGAGATGGCTTACTCGATGCATTTAAGAATTCACCGATGGGAAATTTTTCTGATGCAACGGCTGTTGAATGTGAAGTTTCACGGCAAGAACAAGACGAGTTTGCTGTGCTTAGTTATACAAGAGCGCAAGAATCTGTCAAAACCGGTCGATTCAAAGAAGAAATAGTTAAAGTTAGTATCGCCGGGAAAAAAGGCGACATAACATTTGTTGAAGATGATGAAGAGCCATTTAAAACAAATTTTGATAAAATACCGCAATTGAAACCAGCGTTTTCAAAAGAAGGAACTGCAACTGCGGCAAATTCTTCTAAGATCAACGACGGTGCTGCTGCTTTAGTATTAATGAGTTCTGAAAAAGCACAATCTCTCGGATTAAAACCAATTGCAAAAATTATTGCTCAAGCTTCCGCTGCAAAAAACCCGGAACGATTTACTACCGCTCCTGCTGATGTCATTCCAAAAATATTAAAAAAAGCAAATCTCTCAATTGATCAGATCGATCTGTTTGAAGTCAATGAAGCTTTTGCGTTGGTTTGTTTGGCAGTAAATAAAATAGCAGGTCTCACTGTTGAGAAAGTAAATGTTAATGGCGGTGCTGTTGCACTTGGACATCCGATAGGAGCTAGCGGCGCTAGAATTTTGGTCACTCTATTAAACAACCTCAAACAACGCAAATTAAAAAGAGGGCTTGCTGCTATTTGTATCGGAGGCGGAGAAGCATCAAGTGTGATCGTTGAAATGCTGTAATTTCATTTATAAAATTTTGGAAAAATATGTCCATTAAAAATATTACGGTAATCGGTTCGGGAACAATGGGTAATGGAATTGCTCACGTGTTCGCTCAATATGGATACTCTGTTATTCTCAATGACATTAAACAAGAATTTCTTGACCGTGGATTAAAAACTATTTCCTCTAATGTAGACCGTCAAGTAAAAAAAGGTACGTTGACTGAAGAACAAAAAACGAAAACTCTTGCAAACATCAAGACATCGTTAATTCTGACAGATGCTGTAAAAACTGCAGATTTAGTTATTGAAGCTGCTACTGAGAATAAGAATGTGAAGTTAGATATTTTTAGAACAATTGATGCAAATGCTCCAATGACTGCAATTCTTGCTACGAATACTTCTTCAATTTCTATTACGGAGATTGCGGCGATTACCAAAAGGCCGGCAAATGTAATCGGTATGCATTTCATGAATCCGGTGCCTGTCATGAAATTAGTTGAAGTGATCCGTGGTATCGCAACATCAAATGAAACATATATTGCAATAAAACATTTATCAGAAACTATTGAAAAAACTCCAGTTGAAGTGAATGACTTCCCCGGATTTGTTTCGAATCGTATCCTTCTTCCAATGCTGAACGAAGCGATGTATTGCGTAATGGAAGGAGTTGCGACACCGGAATCGATTGATACGGTGATGAAACTTGGTATGAATCACCCTATGGGTCCGTTGGCACTTGCTGATTTTATCGGTCTTGACGTTTGTCTTTCAATTATGAATGTTCTGCATGAAGGGTTGGGAGATTCAAAATATCGTCCATGTCCGCTATTAAAAAAAATGGTAGCTGCTGGGTATCTTGGCAAAAAAAGTGGAAAAGGATTCTACGATTACATCCAAAAATAATCAATTAATTTACACACTCGCCAAAACGCAGATCAGATAAAAACATTATCTAATTTTGCACCTTGGTGTTTTTTATGAGGAATGAATGAACTTCGAACTCAATGAAACACAGAAAATGATCCAGGAAACTGCTCGACAATTTGCGCAGGATGAACTTGCTTCTACCGCTGATGAACGTGATGAAAAAGAACTCTTCCCTTATGAACAAATAAAAAAACTTGGCGAGCTTGGATTTATGGGAATGATGGTCCCGGAACAGTATGGTGGTTCTGGTCTTGATGCTCTGAGTTATGCTATTGCAATGGAAGAAATATCTGCCGTGGATGCATCGTGCGGGGTGATCATGTCCGTAAATAACTCTCTGGTCTGTTACGGTTTAACAAAATATGGAAGTGAAGAACAAAAACAAAAATTCCTTATTCCTTTAGCGACAGGAAAAAAACTTGGAGCATTTGCATTATCTGAACCGGAAGCTGGAAGCGATGCAACAAATCAACATACGACTGCTGTTCGCGATGGAGATTGTTATCTGCTCAATGGGATTAAGAATTGGATCACCAATGGAATTAATGCAGACTATGTGATAGTAATTGCGCAAACTGATCCAACAAAAGGGCATAAAGGTATTTCAGCGTTCATCGTTGAAAAAGGAATGACGGGATTTTCCCATGGGAAAAAAGAACGGAAGCTTGGTATTCGAAGTTCTGATACAGTTTCGTTGACTTTTGAGAATGTTAAAATCCCAATAGAAAATAGAATCGGCGAAGAAGGGTTCGGTTTTAAATTTGCAATGATGACATTAGAAGGCGGGCGTATTGGCATTGCATCTCAAGCATTAGGGATAGCAAAAGGATGTTTGGATGCATCATTGAAATATTCTAAAGCTCGAAAAGCTTTTGATAAGCCAATATCAGAATTACAAGCAATACAATTTAAACTAGCGGATATGGCAACGGATATAGAAGCGGCAAGATTATTAGTCTATCAGGCTGCTGTTTTGAAGGATTCTGGAAAGCCTTACGGAAAAGAAGCGGCAATGGCAAAATTATGGGCTTCGAAAATTGCTGTAAAATGTGCTTTAGAGGCAATTCAGATTCACGGCGGATATGGATATGTGCGGGAATATAATGTTGAGCGATATTTACGCGATGCAAAGATCACCGAAATTTATGAAGGAACTTCTGAAATCCAACGTATTGTTATATCAAGAGCAATGCTGAAAGATTAATTAACGGATGTTTCTCTGTCAAATTTCACCTATATTCATACAGTAATTTATAAGGGAGCGTATCACAATGAAAAAAGGTTTGATCATTACATTAGGTATTGTTGGAGTAATTTTTTTAGTAATAATGTGGGGAGTTGGAAAATACAATGCAATTGTGCAAATGGATGAAGGTGTGAATGGAGCTTGGTCTCAGGTTCAGAATCAATATCAACGAAGAATGGATCTTATTCCGAATTTAGTTGCAACGGTTCAAGGCGCTGCTAATTTTGAAAAATCGACATTAACTGCCGTCATTGAAGCGCGTGCAAAAGCGACACAGGTCACTCTTTCACCCCAATTACTGAATGACCCGCAAGCATTTCAAAAGTTCGAGCAATCACAAGGACAATTGTCGTCGGCGTTATCACGATTACTTGTTACTGTTGAGCAATATCCCAATTTAAAAGCAAATGAGAATTTTCTGCAGTTGCAATCTCAATTAGAAGGAACAGAAAATAGAATTACGGTTGAACGAAAACGATTCAACGAAGTTGTGCAAAGTTACAATGCACACATCAGACAAGTTCCAACAAATATGATTGCATCCTTCGGCGGATTCCAGCAAAAACAATATTTTCAGGCTACAGCTGGTGCTGAAACGGCACCGAAAGTCCAGTTCTAAATTTTATGACCTCATTAATATTGATGCAAAGAAGTTCAGCGAAAATCATCTTCGGACTTCTTTGCGTTTTATTTTTAAATACTGCCTTCGCTCAGATAGACATTCCAAAGATCATCGATCCGGTCACAGATTTAACGAACACGATTGATCGTGATGATTATGTGCAACTGCGAAAACAAATTGTACGATTTGAAGATTCAACATCAAATCAAATCGTGGTGCTCATGATTCCTACACTCGGTGAGAATGATATTCGTGAATTTGGCATTAAAACATTGGAACTGAACAAGATCGGGCAAAAAGGAAAAGATAACGGCATTCTATTACTGATTGCAAAAGATGACCGTAAAGTTTCTATTGAAGTCGGTTATGGATTGGAAGGGGTTCTTACTGATGCAATTTGCGACCAGATTATTCGAAATGAGATTCGTCCAGAATTTAAGGATGGTAATTATACCAAGGGAATTTCTGCTGCAATCCAAACAATAATTTTGGTAACCAAGGGGGAATACACTGCAGAGGGGAAAAAAGGAAAAAAAAATGGATGGTTTGGAGTAGTGATTGTTCTGGCTGTAATTATATTCGCTATTTTCGGAGCCTCCCGCGGAAGACAATATGGAGTTACTTCCAGCGGTTACCGCAGGCATAATGATTGGTGGGGTGGAGGATTCGGCGGTGGTTTCGGAAGTGGAGGAGGTTTTGGCGGCGGTGGTGGTGGAGGAAGTTGGTCTGGTGGCGGAGGCAGTTTTGGCGGTGGTGGTGCTAGCGGTTCGTGGTAAGTAATTATTCCTTAAAAATGAAAAAGATGTTATGCTGATAATGATGAAACTTGACGCAACTCGTCAAGAAATTGAAAATGTAAAATCAAAAATCTCTGAATTTGGCTTCACCGCTCATGAAATTCCTGGAATTCAACGTGTGGCTATTGGAATTACAGGAAATAAAGCAAAAGTATCTTCTGATAATTTCCTTGTTTTACCAGGTGTAGTAGATGTCATTTCCGTTTCAAAGCCATTCAAGTTAGTTGGCCGCGATTTTAAGCCGGAAAATACTATAGTAGATGTTGGAGGCATAAAGTTTGGCGGGAATGAAATACAAATTATTGCAGGACCTTGTTCAGTTGAAAGCCGCGAACAAATATTCGAGATTGCTGAAATTGTTAAAGCATCTGGCGCAAAATTATTAAGAGGCGGAGCGTTTAAACCTCGTAGTTCTCCCTATGCATTTCAGGGATTAAAACTTGAAGGATTGGAATATCTAAAAGAAGCAGCTGATAAAACCGGTCTTAAAGTTGTAACAGAAGTGAAGGATACTGAAACTCTTTCAATTGTTGCGGAATATTCAGACTTACTTCAGGTTGGCGCAAGAAACATGTATAATTTTTCTCTTCTAGAGAAAATTGGAGAATTGAAAAAACCTGTTCTTCTTAAGAGGGGCTTCTCATCTACCATAGAAGAATTACTTATGTCTGCAGAGTATATTGTCTCGAAGGGAAATTATAACGTCATACTTTGTGAACGTGGTATCAGAACTTTTGAAACATACACGAGAAACACACTTGATTTGAATTCAATTCCATTGATTAAAAAATTATCCCATTTACCAATTATCGTAGATCCTAGTCACGGCACTGGAGCGTGGGATCTCGTTTCACCGATGGCACAAGCGGCAATTGCTTCTGGTGCGGATGGATTGATGATAGAAGTTCACCCTCATCCGGAGAATGCTTTATCGGATGGATATCAATCTCTTTCACCAGCATCATATTCTTTGATGATGAAGCAATTAAAGAAATATGAACCGATTCTTGAACGAACTATAACGTAGGAGAAATCGATGAGTTTCTTTTCTAAGAATATATTGACAGAAGGGGAAATGAATGAAATTGCCACCGTAATTTCTTCCGTTGAGAAGGAAACAATTGGAGAGATCAGGGTGAACATTCAAAAAACAAGATCTTTTGGTGATCGGAAATTATCGATTTATGAACTTGCCGTTCAGAATTTTTACAAACTTGGAATGGATAAAACAAAAGACAAAACTGGTGTGCTTATCTATTTACTTTTGAGCGATAAAAAATTCCAGATCATTGGTGACGAAGGAATTAATAAAAAAGTCTCAAAAGAATTCTGGGATGTCCTGGCAATGAGAATGGCTGAATACTTCCGAGAGAATAAATTTGTGGAAGGGATCAGTAATACTGTAAGAGAAGTTGGAACAGTTCTTAAAAAAGAATTTCCAATGAAATCCGGTGACACGAACGAATTATCAAACGATGTAGTGATCTCGTAATATGAAATATACTATTGCAGTTGCACAGATTGATTCTGTGGTAGGAAATTTAGAAAAGAATGTAAAACACCATATCGAGTATGTAAAAAAAGCTATTGCTAAAAAATCTCATGTCGTTGTATTTCCGGAATTAAGTTTAACTGGTTATTCCATTAAGGACCTGAACTGGGATACGGCACTCCATGCAGAACCGAACAAATACTTCTCCGAATTTTTAAAACTATCCAAACAAATTACGATCATTATTGGCGCGATTGAAGAAGCAGAAAATTATGGGATCTATAATTCTGCATTATTATTTGAAGATAACAAAGTGTATTCCGCGCACCGAAAAATATATCCTCCTACGTACGGAATGTTTGAAGAGATGCGGTATTTTAGTCAAGGGAAAGATGTTCGCGTATTTAATTCAAAACTTGGGAAATTAGGAATATTGATTTGTGAAGATATGTGGCACATTACTCTTCCATACATCCTTGCTCATGATGGAGCAGACGTAATTATTAGTCTAACCGCCAGTCCTACCAGGCTTTCCGGAGCAAGTAAAGAACTGAAAACTGCTACTGTGAATCATGAGCAACATCGCGCATATGCTCGTTTATTGTCAACATACATTATTTTTGCTAACAGAGTTGGAATTGAGGATGGAGTAAATTTTTGGGGTGGTTCTCAAGTTGTTTCTCCGTCTGGAGATTCAATAGCCACTGCCAAACTCTTTGAAGAAGATTTGATTTTTGCATCTATTGATACTAATGAAACACGACGTTCTCGTCGGTTTTCACGTCATTTTATTGATGACTCGCCAGAATTTACGCTCCAACAATTAAAAAACTCTTTGATTCGTAACTCGAAGTAGGTATTTTTGTAATTATACATTAATTAAAAAGAGGTAAAAATTATGTCAGAATACAAAGAACCCGGACCAATTCTTCCTCCGGATAATCCATTTGAATCAATGATGCAGCGATTTGATAAAGCTGCCGAAGTGCTGCAATTGGAAAAAGGAGTCTATGAATATTTAAAGACTCCAGTAAAGCAAGTGACAGTTTCTATTCCAATTCAAATGGATAATGGCAATGTAGAAATTTTTGAAGGACATCGTGTAGTTCATAATGATATTCTCGGACCCTCTAAAGGCGGTATTCGGTATGCACCTGACGTGAATATTGATGAAGTAAAAGCATTAGCAGCCTGGATGACTTGGAAATGCGCTTTGTTAAATGTTCCTTTTGGAGGAGCAAAAGGCGGTATCAAGTGTGATCCAACTAAACTCACTCAAGTAGAATTGGAAAAAATTACTCGTCGGTATACTGCAAATATGATGGAAGTATTTGGCGATGATAAAGATATTCCGGCTCCGGATATGGGTACCAATGAACAGACAATGGCATGGATCATGGATACATATTCAATGCATATGAGAAAAACAGTCAGCGGTGTTGTCACTGGTAAGCCGCTTCTCATAGGCGGTTCTATTGGGAGACGTGAAGCAACTGGCCGAGGTGTCATGATCGTAACGATGGGCGCAATGGAAAAAGTTGGTTTGAAACCTAAAGAAACATCTGTGGTAGTTCAAGGTTTCGGAAATGTCGGATCAATTTCAGCACAATTAATGAAAATGCAAGGATGTAAAGTTGTTGGTATCTCCGATGTTACCGGAGGATATTTCAACAAACGTGGAATTGATATTGAAAAAGCACTGGAATTTGTTCAAAAGAATAAAACACTCGGTGGTTTCACCGGTGCAGAAAAGATCACTCAATCTGAATTGCTGGAACTTGATTGTGATGTTTTGATTCCGGCAGCAAAAGAAGATCAGATCACTCCAAAAAATGCAGGTAAGATTAAAGCGAAAATTATTTCTGAAGGCGCAAACGGTCCCACAACTGCCGCAGCAGATCCAATTTTGAATGATAAAGGAATCATTGTTATTCCTGATATTCTTGCAAATGCCGGTGGAGTAACTGTTTCTTATTTTGAATGGGTTCAGAATAGAGTTGGATATTTCTGGTCGTTGGATCGTGTTAATCGTCGATTAGAAAGAATGATGAAAGCATCATTTGATAATGTTTATGAAACTGCATCAAAACATAAAGTACCGCTTCGAATTGGTGCTTATATAGTTGCTATCGATAAAGTTGCTCGAACATTAAAGATCCGCGGAATCTACGCATAATGAAATCAATAGGGCGGAACATATTTATTTTTCTAATTTATGTTTCGCTCTGTTTTTCAGCTGAGGAAATTCCTGTCGTTTCAAACAGAGAAGTATTTTTTTCACTAAGTGATTCAATTATCAATTCCATTACAATACTGCAATTGAAACAGCACTCGTCGATCTCTCTTAAAACATCCAACGACACATTTACAAATTACTTCCGTCAACATTTCATCAACAGTTTAGTTTCAAATAAAAAGTCGATATCTGAGAATACCACAACACCTGAGCCGATTCTCGAACTATCTGTAAAAGAATCGTCTGTTTTTTTTGGCGAGTCATTTACCGAATCATTCCTTGGAAATAAAAAATCGGAGCGAAGAGTTCAATTAACGGTTCTATCAACTCTTAAATCGTCTATTGACGGCAATATTCTTTTCTCTGAACAATTCACAAAGACGAAAGTCGATACAGTTAATCTAGCAACTATAGAGCAAATGAATAATAGTTCACTTCCAATGACAAACTATCAAAAGCCGATGTTGTCATTTTTTGATTCAATCTTGGAGCCTGCAATTGTTATTTTCTCAACCGGGATAGCTATTTATCTCTTCTTCACCATCCGAAGTTAATCGTAACTAAAAGGTAGGTTTTTTTTGATCGAGAACTACAAAAAAGTGATCGTAGGTATTATTGTAATTACAATCCTTATTGTAATCGAGATTACCTTATTATCAGTACAAAGAGAAGTTCCAGTCTCAAACGATAATCAACCAGAACAAATTCAAACTCGAATCATCAAAAAAGTTAGTTTTCTTGCTTTTGGAGATATTAATCTTGGAAGATCTATAGGACAAAAAATTTTGAAAATTAATGTGAATTATCCATTTGAGAAGTACAACATTAGAAGTGATTCTGCAGATATTGTATTTGCAAATCTTGAATGCCCGGTGTCATTTCAGAATGGTGAGACCGGACATCCCAAATACAATTTGGTTTTTACAGCTCCTCCAGAAGCAACTACAACATTACAAAATTCAGGAGTTACTATAGTATCAACGGCAAACAACCATGCTTTGGATTATGGATTTAAAGCATTGCAAGAGACAATTGACAATCTTTCAAAGGCGAACATTCTGTTTGTTGGAACGTCTAAAGATGAAGAAACATTGTTTAATCCCTTAATAATCGAGAAAAACAACATAAAAATTGCTATCTTTGCAGTAACATCTTTTGTCAATATTGCTCTAAAAGATTGGAAAAAATCAATAGCATCACCGGATACGGTAATTTTAAAATCTAAGATTGCACAAATTCGAGATTCTGTTGATGTTATCATACTTAGTTACCATGGTGGCGTTGAATATATCGATACTTCAATCAAAAAAGTACGGGATTTTGCTAATTGGTGTATTGAAAATGACATTGATATTTTTCTTGGACATCATCCACACGTAACGTATGGAGTAGAAAAAAAAGGCAATAGTTTTATCGTCCATTCTCTTGGAAATTTTGTTTTTTATCAACCTCAACATTATTGGACACAAAGAAGTTATGGATTAAAATTTACATTTGAGAAGAATGACTCTTCAACAACTATTGATATCCAAAAATTTTATCCTCTCAATGTTTCTTTGCAAACTAAACGATTAGACGACAGTACGGAAATAATAAAATTATTCAACAGAACCCAAAATTTATCAAATATCGATTTAACAAAATATTGGAATTAAAGTGAAAAGCGTATCTATCATTGTTGTTGCATCCATCATCTCATTATTCATCACATCATGTTCATCAACAAAAGAAATCGAGTCAATCCCTGTCGAAGAACGATATGCAAAAGCAAAGGCACTATTTGATAATGAAGATTATCTAGAAGCAATTGAAGAATTTAAAATCGTTACCGTTCAGTTCCAGGGAAGTGATTATGGTGATGATGCACAATTCTATCTTGCTGAATGCCGTTTCATTCGAGGAGAATATATTTTAGCTTCTGCAGAGTATGATAATCTTATACGATTAATGCCTAATAGTCAGTTTACTACTCTTGCACGGTATAAACGCGCAGAATCATTCTATCAATTATCACCAAAATCACAGCTAGATCAAAAATACACTCGATATGCTGTTGATAACTTTCAGACTTATATTGAATATTCTCCGGCTGATAGTTTAGTGAAGGATGCTGAGACAAAGATAACCGAACTCACTCAAAAACTAGCAAAAAAAATGATCGATGGTGGAAAATTATACTATCGAATGGAATATTTCAAAGCTGCAATTTCATACTTTGAAAAATTAATTCAGGATTATCACGACACTCCTTTTGTTGATGATGGAATGTTCTGGAAAGCAAAATGCCAAAATGAACGGAAAGATTTTGCCGGTGCATCTCAAACACTGGATGAATTGTTTGTAAAATATCCTGAAACTGATCTTAAAGATGACATTGCTGAACTTCAGAAGAAAATCAAGGAAGACAAAGCTGAATACGATGCAGATCAAATAACTCGTAAATTAGGCACTAACGAATAAGTATGGAAAACGAACTACCGTTACGACCTCATCAAGCAGGGATGACTCAGTTGGTTCTACCAAATGATACAAACCAATTAGGAAATTTGTTGGGCGGACAATTAATGCATTGGATCGATTTGGTAGCTGCAATTGCCGCAGCTCGTCATTCACACCATATATGTGTAACTGCTTCAGTCGATGATCTAAATTTTCTTCATCCTATTAAATTAGGTGAAGTTGTTACTTTACTGGCATCGGTTAATCGGGTTTTTAGAACATCGATGGAGGTTGGTGTTAAGGTGCTTTCAGAAAACTTATTATCTGGTAATATGAAACATGCAAATACCGCATATCTAACATTTGTTGCGCTTGATTCAACTGGCTTACCGATGCAGGTTCCACAGGTTGTTGTTGAGTCCGATGAAGAGCAACGCCGATTTCATGATGCTTTATCACGCAGAGAACTTCGTTTAGCACGTCGCAAAAAAATACTTAAAAAATAATTGATCGTGAATATTCTAATAGGGGAAGTACGAATTACGATACGAACGTACCATGTTGTACTTGTACTGAATATTCTTCTTACGCAAATAATTTATGGTCAATTCACTGAAATTAAGTCTTTGGGAATAGTTCAAAAGTTTTCATTTCCAATTTCCGTCAATTACCCTTCCTTAATAACGTATTCTTCAATACCTTTTTCCGATCTGGTGTTTTACAATCAAGATTCTGCTAGTATTGGGATTCTGCGAAATAATAGTCGCGGTGTTTTTAATGATTATAAGGTTATTGCTAAAACAAATCATGTTTCATCCATGACTGTTGGAAATCTGAACAACGATGGAATTGATGATATCGTTGTAGTACATCGGGATCAAAACCAAATTGAAATATTAATGAGCGATAAGAGTGATTCATCGTACTCATCAAGTTTTGCATCGGTCAATTTCTACCCTGAAAAAGTCATTGTCTCAGATATTACAAACGATGAAATTCCTGACATTATAAGTTATGGGAAATTGTCTACGGGAGTTTGTGTCCTTGAGGGAAGAGGAGGAGGAAAATTCAAACCAAAAAAGACTTTGTTTGATAATATTCCTGTAGGAGATTTTGCTGTTGTTGCTTTAAATGCGGATAATATTACTGATGCAGCTGTCTATAATTGGCTTTCAAACGAGACAATTCTCTTTCTAGGACTTGGAAAAATGAAATTTTCCGAACAAACTGTACTTTCATTTGCTCAAGACTCGGTTCGAGTATCCTTTGATGATTTTAATAATGATGATTTAGCAGATATTGCAATTTCTTCCGCACAAAATAAGACGATACAAATATTCCATGGCGACGGATTAGGGAATTTCTTATCTGTTCAAACAATCCCAACAGCAATTTCGCCCGATAAGATCGCAATAGGAACTTTCAATAAGAAAAATATCAAGGATATCCTACTCAATACAAATTCTTCAAATTTAGTTTCAATATTGATCAATAAGGGTGATGGATTTTTTTATGATGAAATTATTTTTGGAAAGAATCAAAGAGCATCGGAAACCATAGTTGGTGATTTAAATTCAGATGGTTTCTCCGACGCAATTGTTATTGATAATAATTGTAAAGATTATTCAGTATTTTGGAATTCACAAACAAAAGATCTACCAACACAAAATGAAATATCTTTAGCGGTAGGCTTAAAACCAAATAATATTACCACTGCAGATTTAAATGGAGATGGCGTCGATGATATTATTGTAAGTAATTTTGAATCATCGACCATTTCATTTTTCATGTCTAGTGATCAAAAGATTTTCGGTCAAATATCTGTTGAATCACCGGAAAAACCATATTCTGCTTCTTTTTATCAGAAAACTGATTCCACACTTATGTTTTATACCACACACCAGGAAAACCCACAAATTTCATTGTTTACTATGCATAAAGGGGGAGACTCTTCATATTCGGTTTTTGGAGATATTGAACAATTTTCAATCAGTTTATCTGGAAAACCAACGACTGTTTTACCTGATATATCTTATATTCAAAAAGGAATCTCTTTATATGCGTTTATGTCGTCAACAAATAATTCAATTGTTTTTTATCAACAAGTAAAGGGTACTCGTTTCATTGCGAAAAACTTTGTTCCAAAAATACAATCCAAGATTCTTGATGCAACTATATCCGATTTGAATAACGATGGGAAAACTGACCTGTTATATACTTATAATAATGATCAACTTAAAAAATGCTTCTTGAGTGTTATAATGAATGATTCTTCGGGTGAATACCAGGGGAGAATATTGCATTATGAAATAGCCGATTCAAATGCACGTAAAGCTTTTATATATTTTGATGATTTTAATGGAGATCAAATATACGATTGTGTTATATATACTTCTCCAATGAATATTGTAAAATTGTCTCTTGGCTCTAAAGAAAATATTTTAAGTCCGTTTGAAAAAATTGCAGAGAGTGTCAGCATTCGTAATTCTGAACAGTTGCAAATTGTGGATCTTGATAATGACGGTATCAATGATATTCTATACACCGAAAAAGATAATTATACCTTGAACGTTCTAAAAGGAAAAAATAATGGGAAGTTTTTACCTATGTTGAAACATACCACGTTACCAAAAGAATCTGTGTTTCGTTGTGGAGATTTTAACGGCGATAGCTTGACAGATCTTATTTATACAAATCCTGAAGGACATACTGTAACTATTGTTTATGGCCAGAAACATTAAATTATATTTAATTTCTTTATTATTTTCTGGATTTTTCGCCCTGAGTGCGCAAAATGAAAAATGCGGAACATTTTCCCAAGTGCAACAACAGTGGAATAAGAAATTAAAAAAAATTACTCACATCCAAGAGGTACGGCCTTCTCTGCACAAGAACGTATTAATCCCTTCCGGTAAATTTAGGATACATTATGATACTTCTGGTATTAACCAACCCGTACTAGTTGATACTGCAGGGATTGGAATTCCAAATTCAACTCAGCAATTTATAGACACTTTAACTAAGATTTTGGATTCAGTGTGGAAAGCCGAAATTGAAATGTTCAATTTTCCAATTCCACCTTCGGATAATGGAAGAGGGGGCGGTGATGAATATGATTTTTATATCACCAATTTTAATGATGGAACATTTGGGGTAACCAATATAGAAACGGATATACCGTACGGGACTACAAAAACAAACCAGCAATATGCAACATTTATCCAAATTGATAATGACTTTGGAATAGGATATCGGACAAAAGGCGTTGAAGCTATTATGGCAACTTGTGCACACGAATTTCATCACGCTATTCAAGTAGGTGGGTCTGGAGTTTGGGAGAACGAGCACTTTTATTTTTATGAATTATGCGCTGAAGCAATGGAAAATACTGTGTTTAAGGATGCTAAAGACTACATTTTTGATGTAAAGACTTATTTTACAAATATTTCTACTACATCATTGTTTCAACAAAGCCAGGGGTTTTCGACAGCAGGATATGAAAGAGCAATTTGGGGGATGTTTCTTATAAAGAAATATGGAACTGTAATAATGAAAGAAATATGGGACGAAGTCAAAATACATCGGCCTGTACCCGCCTTAAAAAACACTCTTGCATTACATTTATCCACTATTGAAAAAGAGTTTTCAAATTTTTCATTATGGATGTTTTATACAAATTATCGACATGATAGTCTAAAGTATTTTCTGGATGCAAAATTGTTTCCGATAGTTAATTATTCCGAACGATTATCATTGAGTAATACTGCAGTTGTTTTACAAAAGACAAGCAGAAGTTTTGTTGCTCATTATATTCGTATAGACCATGAACTCGACACCGCTTTTTTTATCATCGCAAACACAAATCTTAGCGATGCCGAAACAAATGCAGGACAAATATTCCCGTTTCAATTACAAGTATCTCCATTTTCGAATGATAATTTGACCAAAATCAATAACTCCATCTATGCAAATTTTTCAGTAAATGATTTTCAAAATTGGAGTTATTTATTATCTACCGATACAACGGGAATTAAAAAGCCATCAAACTTTGACAATATTACTGTTTTTCCAAATCCTTTTAAGCCAATAACAAATAATTTATTATTCCTATCTTTAGATGAATTTCCTGATGGAAATAATGATATAACACTATCTATATTTTCCTCGGTCTCAGATTTTGTTTTTTCCTCAACTCCTCAATTTACAAGTATCTATGGCAAGAGATTTGCGGTATGGAATGGTAGAGATAAAAATGGAAATATTGTACCGTCAGGAGTGTATTTTTATTTATTAACAAAAGATTCTCAACTCATCAAAGGTAAATTCGCTGTAATTCGATGAAAAAAATAACTTTAAAATCTGAAAATATTACAAAGATATACAATCGAAAAACTATCTTCAAAAATATTACATTTGATATAAGTGAAGGGACTGCTTTTGCAATTACAGGAAAAAATGGTTCAGGAAAATCAACATTAGTAAAAATTCTATGCGGTGTTCTTTCTCCAACAAAAGGATCGATATCATTGACGGTAAATGAACAGCAGGTTGTATACCCAGATTATTATCCGCATATAGGATTAGTATCGCCCTACCTTAATATGTATGAAGAGTTTTCCGCAGAAGAAAATTTGCAATTTATAAAAAAAATACGAGGACTTGATTCAACGGCGGATAGTTTTGCAGAAGAACTTCTGAAAGAATTCGGAATTTATGATCATCGAAAGAAAGAAGTACGGAATTATTCTTCTGGGATGAAACAACGTCTAAAATACTGTGCTGCTTTATTACATCAACCGCCATTATTAGTACTTGATGAACCCGCATCAAATCTTGATGAACTTGGAATTGCTGCAGTAAGAAATAGGATGGTATTGCAAAAACAAAAAGGGATTTTGTTGTTTGCGACCAATGATAAAGATGATCTACGCTTTGCGGATACAATTTTTGAGATTGGTCAATTGTATTCCGGAGAATAATATCGTATTTTAATATCAAGTGATACTCATATCTTCATATCATATTTTCATTAAAGAGTTCATTTCAGAGTTCCGGACCCGTTATGCGCTGAATGCTTTATTGATGTTCGTTATTACGACGCTTTCTATTGTTCTTTTTTCTATTGGTCATGATTCTCCATCAGCCGAAATCCTTTCAGGTACTTTATGGATTGTTATTTTTTTTAGCGCAATGTCGGGATTATCTCGCACCTTTGTCGCTGAAGAGGAAAGAGGAACATCCTTAACACTACGATTATTGACAAACTCGACTTCAGTCTATACCGGAAAATTGATCTATAATTTCATTCTGATACTTGTTCTTTCTATCATTATTGCCATAGCATATCTCTTGTTAATTAAAGAGTTTTCAGTAAAAAACTACTCAATCTTTTGGCTCACAATATTTTTGGGAAGTGCCGGATTGGCAAGTGCTTCTACTATTTTGGCTGCAATTATTGCTAAAGCAAATACAAAGGGAACTTTGTTTCCGGTATTAGCATTTCCTATATTACTACCGTTACTATTGACTTGCATTAATGCGACAAAATTATCTGTTGACGGTGCTTTTTTCATTGAAGGAATCAAGGAGTTCCAAATATTGATATCCTTTGCAATTGTAATGGTAACAACTTCTCTTCTGGTTTTTGATTTCGTTTGGAAAGATTAAAATGAAAACTTGGCTGAAAATTACAGTCTCAATTTGGTTAACGGGAATTATTATTGCTGGAATCGCATTCCCAATGGTACGAGCTCCTGAAACATGGTGGCAATTTCCATTGATTCCCGGTCTTGAGGAAAAAGCACGAAATATTATTTTTCATGTCCCAATTTCCTGGGCAACAGTTGTTGCTTTTGCTATGTCAATGATTTATGGGATATTATATCTACGAAAAAAAGATATCGATTATGATCTTCGTTCTGTTTCTTCAGCAGGGTTGGGTTTATTGCTTTGCGTTTTAGCTACCCTTACAGGTGCTATTTGGGCAAAATTTAACTGGGGATCTTTTTGGAATTGGGATCCTCGACAAACATCAATTTTTATACTTCTTCTGATTTACGGAGCATATTTTGTTTTACGATCTGCAATCGATGAAGAAGAACGACGCGCGGCACTTTCTTCTGTTTACTCTATCATCGCAGGGGTGACCGTTCCATTTTTTATATTTGTAATGCCGAGAATTATGTCCGGTTTGCACCCTGGTTCATTAGGAGATGAACAGGGAAAAGGTCCTGTTTTAGAATTTAAAATGGCTCCAAACATGCTTATGGTTTTCTTTGCATCTTTGATCGGGTTCACAGTGCTGTATTTTTGGATGTACTCATTGAAAATTCGCACAATGCGAATTGAACGTCAAATTCAACAACAAACAGATATTAATTAACGAGGACAACGTGGAATTTTTTGAGCAAAATCAAATGTATGTTGTATTAGTAGTAGTGCTTTCCATCTGGTTTGGATTTTTGGGATATCTGTTCAAACTTGATTCTAAAATAAAATCATTAGAAGAACAAATAAAGAAATAGGAGTTAATATGAAACCGAAAGTTATAGTGGCAGTTGTTATCATTGTTGGAGCTTTGTTCTTCGGAGCATCTACATTTTTGGAAAGCAACATTGAATATATGGATTTTGCAAAAGCTCAATCCGTGAGCAAAAAAGTTCAGGTAAAAGGGAAATGGGTCAAAGAAAAAGATTCACAATTTGACGCTGCTAAATCACAATTTTCTTTCTATATGGTAGATGATAATCAACAGGAAGTAAAAGTTGTGCTTGACGGCGCAAAACCAAATAATTTTGAGATGGCGACAGAAGTCGTTGCAAAAGGCAGATTTAAGGATGGATATTTCCATGCAAACGAACTTTTAACCAAGTGCCCTTCAAAATATGAAGGTGATGGAGAAGCAGTTAAAAAAACATTGTGAGGTGTTATGTTCGGTGCGGCTATAATCAAGATTGCATTTTTGGCTTCTATTCTTTCAACAGTTTTATATTTTATTACGCATAAGAAAAACTCTTCTGTTGTAAAAAAATATGCACGGATTTTTTATCATGTTGCTGTTTCATGTATTGTAACAAGCGCTGCATTATTATTGTTCTTTATCCTGAACCATCAATTTCAATACTACTATGTTTGGAATTATAGTTCGACCGACCTTCCTCTCTCGTTATTAATTTCTACATTTTACGCCGGGCAAGAAGGAAGTTTCATGTTATGGGCGTTGTATACCGGTATTATCGGTCTTGTATTATTACGCTATACGGCAAAACGTGGGTATGAAGAAGAATTTATGTTCGTATATTCCGCAATATTTACATTTCTCATTCTGATGTTGGTAGTAAAAAATCCATTCAAATTTATTTGGGATCAGTTCCCAAGTGAATTGCTTCATGTCGGTATTATTCCGCCGGGAACAACAAATTATATTTGGATTGATCAAGCACGAGGATTATGGTCTCAAATCCCGATGGAAGGGAAGGGCTTGAACGCACTTCTTCAAAATTATTGGATGGTAATTCATCCTCAAATATTATTCATCGGTTTTACCTCTATGTCTATTCCTTTTGCGTACGCAGTTTCCGGGATGTTAAAAAGAGACTACGTAAGTTGGATTCGTGTGGCAACTCCATGGACAGTTTTCGGTTCAATGATGCTCGGGACGGGAATTATTCTAGGCGGTTATTGGGCGTATGAAACACTTGGATGGGGTGGATACTGGGGTTGGGATCCGGTTGAAAATTCTTCGCTTGTACCATGGTTAGTTTGCTTGGCTTCCATTCATACTATGCTTGCACAACGCAAAAACGGTACATACATAAAAACAAATTTTATTTTAAGTATGTTTTGTTTTGTTTTGGTTTTGTATTCAACATTTTTAACTCGTAGCGGAGTTCTAGGAGATACTTCTGTACATTCGTTTGTTGAACCGGGAATGTTAGTCTATTGGCTGTTACTTCTAGGGATTGTTGCTTTCATTGTATTGGGATTTGGTTTATTGTTCTCTCGTTGGAAAGAAATGCCGATTGTTCCGGTGCAACATTCTTTAGTGTCAAGAGAATTTGCATTATTTCTTGGTGCAGCATCGTTAGTGTTCGCTTCAGTTTTCATCGTGATCGGAACTTCATCCCCGATTATTACCAATATTCTTAAAGGGAAAATATCAGCAGTTGACCCTTCTTTTTATGTTACAACAACGTTACCCTTAGGAGTTGCAATTGCGCTTTTATCCGGAATTGGACAATTGTTATGGTGGGGGAATTCCAAATCGGAGACATTGCTTCGTCAGCTGATCGCTCCGGTTATACTTGCAGCAGTGTTTACAATTGCAACCTATTTTATGGGAGCAGTACATATTACTATGCTCATTTTCATTTTTGCATCTTCTTTTGCACTATTTACTAATCTGATTGTAGGATATAAAATTGTACAGGGTAATCCCAAAATGGCTGGGGGAGCTTTGGCTCATGTGGGAATTGCAATTATGTTCTTGGGATTCGTTGCATCTGCAAAATATGACGATGTAAAGACATTGAATCTAGAACAGGGAAAAGAAGTTCAAGCATTAGGATACAAAATAAAATATGTTGGTTATGAAGCAATGGAACGTGGCAGATTTGGATTTAATGTCGAAGTTGAAAAAGATGGACAAAAGTTTATTGTTACTCCGGTTATGTTTCAAGAAGGTGAAAATGCTTCTTTGATTCGGAATCCCGATATCATCAACATGATCACCAAAGATTTTTATGTTTCTCCACTTTCCCTTGAATCCGGCGAACAAACATCACATAATCATGAGGTAACAATCAATAAAGGAAACACTGAAACCTATAATGGTTTAAAGATAAAGTATCTCGGATATGATTTTACTCAGACGAAAGAAAAAGGGAATTATCTTGTCGTAAATCTTGAAGTGTTGAAAGACGGAAAGAAGTATTTCCTCAAGCCAACAATGACCAATTCCGGAGGTCAGCCAAAATATGAAAATGCTGCTATTACGGGAACCGAAATTACTATTGGAATCAAAGGAATGAAACCGGGAGATGATGAACAGGCAAGCGTAACTCTTTCGGTTGATGGAATGCACGAAGAGACAGTACAGCAAACAAAAAAGGTTGACACTCTTGTTGTTGAAGCAAGTATTAAACCATACATCAATCTGGTTTGGATTGGAACCTTTGCTTTGATCGGCGGATTTTTAATTACAATTTTCCGCAGAGTTCAGGAAGTGAATAAGAAAAAATAAGTCATATTTATACGCATAAAAAAAGCCTGTCAATTTTGACAGGCTTTTTTTTACTATAATCGAGTTCGCCAGTTTTGCACAACAGTTTTGTCAATATGTATTTGTCCATCAATCACTTTGCTTGGGATAGGCTCAGGATAATACTTTTGGCAGCAAGCGTAAGCCTCCATACTTTCCATATTCCAATTCGAAGGACAATTTGCACAATGAATTGTATTTCCTTCAAGGTAAAAATCGTTCGATCTGCACGATTCGCTGATACTCATTGCGGTAACTACTTTTCCACGAGGAGTTATATATGCAATAACTGGTACGTTCTGTTTACTCTCAGGATCATCGAAACGAACAATTCGATAACTTGTTACTGTTTCCAAAGGAATAACTATATCATTTCCATCAATTATCGCAATGATCTTATTGCTCATTATTTTTCCAGGGGCAGCGTTAATTCCAAAACCAACGGAGGGCTGACTATCAATGACCGGATGGTAACTTCTTCCGATCGTAGCCGCAAAATATCCTATGCCAGAAAATAACACAAGAATGATGACAATTGCGGAAATGATTTTTATCTTCCGTTGTTTTTTTGAAATGGATTGAGCAGCAATATTCGTTTGTAGAATTTTACCGCATTGAACGCACACAACCGCATTATCGGATAACGTATTGCCGCATTGAGGACAAACCATATTCATTCCTTTACTAATTGTGTAAATCTGTGAAGAAAAGCTATCTGTTGATATCAAACAAAGAATCAAATCCTAACGGTTCTATACTATAGAATGGTTCTCCATATTGCACATTAATCAAACTTCCAAAGTGTTGATCCCTGGCAAAGATCGATTCAAGGAATATCTTTGACGACAATATCGTTTCACGTTCTTTACTCTTTGGATCATAAAACTGTGAACGAAATGCCAGCAGTGATTGTTTTTTGATGTCATAATAATCTGACACATCAATTATAAACGAAGGTTCGAACTCATACTTCTGCATAAAATGGAAATATTTTTTAGGACGGAACGGCTCCTGTTTTTTCCCTTTATACTTTGTTTGAATCTTTTCTAACCCGCTGTAGAACCACGCTTCACGGCAGAGTTTATGAGCATGTTCATGGTCTGGGTGTCGTTCAAGCCAATGAGGAAATAGAAGAATTGTCGGTTGAAACAAACGAATCACCTGAATCACTTTTTTGATGTTTGATTGATTTACTTCAATATTTCCATCAGGTAAACGAAATCGAATGCGTTCAGACACTCCTAATATTTTAGTTGCTTTTTCAGCTTCCTTAAAACGTATTGAACGGGTGCCTCGGGTTCCAAGTTCACCATCGGTTAAATCGAGGATGCCGACTCTTTTTCCTTCACGGACTAGTTTTGCAACCGTTGCCGCACATGATAATTCAATATCATCCGGGTGTGCAGCTATTGCAAGAACATCAAGTTTATTCATAGCTTTTTATTTTAAATATACAGAAGGTTTTTGATATTCGCACCATTTCACGTTATATTCTAAGTATGAGCGACGAAAAAATCCTATCGGTTACTGAGTTAACAAAGCAAATAAAGGGGGTGCTGGAACTTGGGTTTTCCAATATTTGGATTCAAGGTGAAATATCGAACTTTAAACTACATACTTCGGGACACATTTATTTTACTTTAAAAGATGCCGGTTCACAAATTTCAGCGGTGATGTGGAGAAGCAGGGCGTCTCAATTGATCTTCAGGCCAAACGATGGAATGAAGGTCATGGTCCGGGGGAATATTACCGTCTATGAACCGCGTGGAAATTATCAAATAGATTGTTTCCAACTTCAGCCGATCGGCAAAGGGGAACTTCAACA
>CAYPEM010000001.1:119964-158011 GCA_964409765.1 uncultured Chitinophagaceae bacterium | reverse complement strand
CTGAACGGTCAGGAAGTGAAGGTGGTAAAATTCAAAGGAGAATTCGTGTGGCACCATCACGAAGATCAGGATGAGTTGTTCCTTGTTTGGAAAGGAAAATTTCGAGTTGAGTTTCGCGACCGCATTGTGGAATTGCATCAAGGAGAATTATTTGTCGTTCCTAAAGGAGTTGAGCATCGCACTGTCGCCGATGAAGAAGTTGAAGCGCTCATCTTCGAACCGGCAGAAACGCGCAACACCGGCAATGTTGCAGACAATACGTTCACTGCACCGGGGGGCGTAACGATTTAGATCAACAAGCCATCACAAAAATACCCAATCATTGTCATTGCGAGACGTTTTTTGTCGAAGCAATCTTGTTTTTTTCTTAAACTTTTGAGATTGCTTCTAATAAAAACCTTGACAAGGTTTCACATTTCGTTTCTAAAAAAGAATTTCTCTCACCGCCACTGTTAAAGATTTTCCAATACTATAGAACACACCCCAGCCCCCTCTCTCCATCGCACAAATCATCGCCGCAGTGGGGATTGAACTTTCATTGTGTCCTCAACGAGTCGTAGACCAAGCAGAGCTTGGTAACAAGAAGATCATTAAAAATTAAAAATCATAGTGCGTCAGCCGCCGAAATCGTCGGAGGAGTGAGCGAATGGGAAAGAATCAATCGAAGCGAATTTAATCACGCCATCGGCGTGATTACCGGGCTTGTGCGCCCGCGATTGATTCTGTGTATTACGATTTCGGAAAGATTTCTTTGTTACTTTCTTTCTCGGAAAGAAAGTAAGGGAGATTTTTTCATCTAAATACAGCAAAAGATATTTTAGATCTTATATATACATTTTGATCCAAACAAATCAATTGAACTTAAATATTTAAAACAACACCACCTTCTCAATCACATCTCCCACCATAATCTTATCCACAATCGCGACATCCTTAGTATATCCAAAGATCGAATAGCGAAAATCCAAATGCGGTGTGGGACAATGCGTAATGAACCATTGCGAACCTTCAGTATCTTTTCCTGCGCTCGCCATTCCAACAGCTCCCGTTCGATATTTTGCATTGGGATGAACTTCAGAACGGATCGCATAATTCGGTCCGCCGCTTCCATTCCCTAACGGATCTCCCCCTTGAATAACAAAGTTGCTCACTACGCGATGAAATGAAAGCCCATCGTAGAATTTCTTTTGTGCTAAAAGAATAAAGTTCAACACCGTAAAAGGTGCAGCTTCTTTCTCAAATGTAATCTTAATCGTTCCTTTGGAGGTCAAAATCTCTGCACCTTTGTATTTATTGAGTAATGCCAAGTCACCTTGTTTATAAAATGGTTTATACTCATCGGGATTCTTTATAAAACGAACGGGTGAATCTTCTCCCGTAATCGAAGTATATGCTTTCTCTGCAGCAGTCCGAAGTACTTTATCTTGTTCTGCTAATCCACTATTAATAACTTGAAGTGCAGTAGAATCACCGATCTCCGCAAAGACATTCAACAATTCTACCATTGGTTCAAGATCGGTCGCTGCATTCATTGTTTGATATGCTGAATACAACGCTGAAAGATATATCTGTCTGATTTCTTTACTGAATGACGTATCTTGAAATGCAATTGCAGCAGAATATGATAACCCTGCATCGCTTTTGCCAAATTGTAGAACCGCCGTTTTTAGAAATTCTTTTTGAACATACTCGTTAGATCGTGCTGCAATTACTTCATATGCTTCCAGTCCTGCAATCATCACCAACGAATTATTAGATTGTTGAATCGCTTCTTTGATCATTGGAATTACTTTCACCGAACGAGTCTCACCATATGCACGAACTCGCTGTGCTGAAATATACGGTTTATCAGATTTCCAATTTCCTATAATCGGAATTGCGCGCTCACCCATCTTTTTTGCGATGATCTTTCGCATTTCTTCTTTAACAGAAATTAAATTTCTTGTCGATTGTACCATAGCAATCACCACTGAACTGTCACTCAACAGAGGGTCGTTCTCTACCATTTCACCGTATGAAGCAACTGCAGCAAGGGCAACATGCTCATTTACATCGGCAGTCAACTTCAATATCTCATTTTTGAAATTTCGTTTAGTTCTTAATGTTCTGACTGCAGTGGTTCGCACACGCCAATCTTTATCGCTTAGAGCAAACTTCAATAATATTGCTTGTGATTCTTCATCGTTTACCGAGCCAAGCATTGCCGCAGTCCACATTCTGATCAATGGCGAAGGATTTTTTGAGTTTTCAATTATACGATAACGATAATTTTTAATGAGAGTAGAATCATTGATTCGCATGAGTGCATAGGCAGCATTGGTGATGCTGGATTTGTCATCCAGTAATGAGAAGAGATATTTTGTTGCTCCGGGATCTTTGATTCTTCTATTGGCAAAACGATAGATCGCTTGAGCAACATATGGTTTCCAATCTGATTGAAAACTTTCTGTTTGCGTTATTATTTTTTTCAAATCATCCGCAGTTCCACACAATCCTATTGCATTGAATAATTCTCCAATACATTTTTCTTCACGCTCTACTGCTATTCTTCTGAACAGGATTGTTGCTCCGCGTGGTTTACCGATCATTCCCAGAGCAAACGCAGCCATTGATCGTACTTTTGAGGATTCATCATTCAATAATGGAGCAACGACATCAATTGCGCTTGTATCTTGGATATTCGCAATCGCCAGTAATGATAATTCGCGATCTCGTTCATTATCCGAATTGAGAAATGAGTACAACTGCTCTGATTGTTCTGCTCTTTTATCCTGAAGGATTCTAATAGTTAGGCTGGAATCCTGCGCTTGAATAAATGAAATGAGCGAAAGAATGAAAAGTATTTTTTTAATCATACTGATAGAATAAAATTTTGTGCCTTTGTGCTTTCGTAGCAATTTCTTCAACTTGGAAGATTGAAAAGTTTTTTTGCATTCGCTGTTGTAATCCTGCCAACTTCATCAATTGAAATATTTAAAGTATCCGCGATCTTTTGTGCGATCAAAGGAATGTAACTCGGTTCATTCCGTTTTCCACGAAATGGTACTGGCGTTAAATATGGGGAATCAGTTTCCACCATTGCATTATCAATTCCAATTTCTTTGATTAAATCTGGCATAATCGATTTCTTAAATGTGACTGGACCGGGAAATGAAATGAGGAAATTATTGTCAAACAGCTCCTTCGCCTGAACTGCATCTCCTGTAAAGCAGTGAAAGACACCTCGTTTTCCTTCATTTCTCCACTCAGGATAGCTCTTTGCATAGCGAACAGCTATATCTACCGCATCCTGCACAGAGTCCCTTGTATGGACGATAATGGGAAGATTATTATGAATTGCCAATTCTATCTGAAGGGAGAATATTTCTTTCTGATATTCACGCGGTGAAGTGTCGTAAAAATAATCGATTCCAATTTCACCGATTGCAACAACTTTGGGATGTGAAATCATTGATTCGATTTGAGCCATCCTTTCAACAGAGAATTCTTTCAAATCTAACGGATGGAAACCAACGGAAACAAAAATTGAGGGGTGCTGTTCAGCTAAAGCAATAGCCTGCTTTGCAGTTTCATGATTTGTTGCAGGCACAATAAAATATTGGACGTCGGCGCTGTGTGCTCGAGCAATCATCTCAGCAAAGTCGTCCTTAAAATCATCGTAAAAAAGGTGGCAATGGGAATCAATAAACACTTTTATACCAGAAATACCTTCCTGATGTTTTTTTCCAAAATGAAAATTTTGAAGAATCATGAAATATCTGGATCCGCTTAATCTTCAATAGATCAATCCAAATATTCCGCCTTCCTTCATCAAGTGCAACTGCAAAACTGTAACCGCAATCTAGAACCATTCGTTTCAGTTTTTCAGAGACGTAACCAAACGGATAGGCAAATGATATGATTTTTGTTTTTAACTCTTTTTCTATAATAGATTTTGAGTCACCAATCTCTTTCTGTTGTTCGGTTTCAGAGATCAAATTCATCTTTGGGTTGCTGTGTGATGCGGAGCCAATCTCAAACCCGTCTGCAGACAACGTTCTGATCTGATCGAAAGACATCAACGGCATGCTATCAGAAGAACTCAAATTCGTTTGGATAAAAAAAACTCCGGAAAATCCATATTTCTTTAATAACGGAACGGCGATCCTATAATTGTCTTCGTAACCTTCAAATGTCAAGATAATGGGTCTCAGTGGAAGATGGTTCTTAAATTGAGCAATTTTTTCAAGATCAAAAAAATTGATCGACGTAAAATGTTTAGTTCGAAGATATTGGAGCTGCCATTCAAATTCAGATTCAGTGATAACACGTTCACTGCCGGAACTATTGGTGATCCGTTGATATGAAAGAACAGGGATTTCATTTATCATTTTCTTTTTTGCGGCTGCCTCGGTATACACTCTGTCCATTTGCGCAGAGACAGTATTGATTTCAAAATTTTCTTCAATGAATCGCCTTCCCCACTCTCCGGAAATACTTTCCGGATGTTCAAGTACACTCACGATTGATTTCACCGACAGTTCGACATCAATTGGGTGACGCGCATCTAAATCTCCAAAATTTGTCACTAAAGCAATTTCTTTTGTTGCTTCAGAAATGACCCCGACAACATTTGATTCACCGATCGAAACTACCGGTGCTCCACAAGCAAGTGCCTCCATTGCAACTCTTCCGGACCCAACGATCAGATCGGAATTGCGATAAATCATTTCAACGTTATTGCTGAATCCTTTAGCAATGATAAATTCAGATCCTATTTTTTTATTAGTCTCTTCGATCGCCGGAATGATATTGCTCTTCTCATTCATTCCTCCGATGATATGAAATTCAACGTTCTTATATCTTCTCAGTATTTCCGGGAATATTTTTTCAATAATGATCAGTAACGTATCACCTTTAAAGCCTGAAAGTCTTCCGACAAAAGAGACAATCTTCTTCTCACGTTTAGGGGGGGTATGTTTCTCGAATTTCCATTTTGTGAGATCAATCCCGTTATGAACCAACGCAAGAGTATCAAGAGGATATTTTAATTCACGGTTAAGGTGAGAATATATCGATTTACAGACTGCAACTCTTTTTTCACCGTAGATAGAGTAAATTTTAGAAGAAAAATGCAGATGTTGTCTACCATGAATTGAGGATACAAGCGGTACGCTCCCCTTTCGTGTTGCAAAGTAGGAAACCCAACTTGCAGCTCGGGAGTGAGCGTGAACAACATCTATTTTATTTTCTTTGATGAAATTCTTTAAGAATGATACATTATTGTATCGCTGTTTCAGGTCGCGCTTACCGATTGGATATAAAATGACTTTTGCATTGGTTTTAGTATAGAAATTATCTGAAATGATATAAACGTTATGGCCGTTCACTATCTGAGTATCGGCAAGCGTTGCGGCAAATGTTTCTGCACCAGTCACTTCAAATTGAGAAAGGACCTGTAGTATGTTCAAAAAGAACCTCTGAGAATCTTCAATGGTAAAATATTAAAAATATAAGCAAAGATATGATAAATTTACTATCTATAAGGGGAGTTCTGATACGATTTCTCCGATAAATTTGGACAGATTTTACTACAAAATCACGAAAATATTTGTATATTCTCAAAGAAAATATAAAGGATAATATATATGAAAATAGCATCATTAACTCTTTTGTTTGCCTTGTTTTCATCAACATTATTTTCTCAAGGCAATTTGGACACCTTTGACCAAAATCAGACCCTCACAAGTGATGAGTGTTTTGATGTCGTCAAAATTGTTTGGGATGGTTTGAAGAAACTATCTGAAGAATATGATTCTAATAATTCAACAAAAGGCGAATTTGAATCAACTCAAGAATTTAATGAACGTAAAAGGAAAACGAAGGACGATTATATAAGCAAGATAGCTAAATTCTATAGTGATAATAAGTTGAATACAAGGATCTACTCTGTTTGGATGAAAGCTGATCTGATCAAATATGATGCAGACAACCAGACCTATAGCATAAAATCGCCGACTCAAATTTTAGTTCAGCCGAAGAAAAAAGAAATTGCAGTTATTACTCCTCCAAACAAATATGCTGCTGTTACGGAAAAAAATTCAGGCGGTTACCGCAGAGCTTTTTTACATCTTACTACTGAACCTGAATTTACGTGGTTTGTCAACAAACAAACTGCCATAGAAGCAAAAAGTAAAGAAGGAAGTATTTATTTCAAATTAGTATTTGTGTTCGATATTACTTACAACGAAGCCGCCAATCAAATACAATTGCAAATTAAACCGACAAAAATTTCATTAATGGATCAAAACGAAAAATTTACCTATTGGAGCGATGATATTCACTGAGGGTTGTATGACTGACTTTAAACAAAGTATTATTGATCTTATTACGGATACATCTAGCAATCTACCCCCCGATGTTCGAAAAGCAATAAAAGCTGCACAAAAGAGTGAAACACAAGGAACACGCGCTGCATTAGCACTTGAAACTATTGCAACGAATATTGATATGGCGTGTGATAACGTTGGTCCAATCTGTCAAGATACTGGAATGCCGTCGTTTTTTATACACACCCCGGTCGGTTCAAACCAAATAGAGATGAAACGAATGATTCGTGAAGCCATCTCAGAATCTACAAAATCAGGAAAACTTCGGTCGAACTCTGTTGACTCATTAACAGGAAAAAACAGCGGAGATAATCTTGGAATCGGTACGCCTATCATGCATTGGGAACAATGGGAGAATAATGACGAAATTGAAGTAAAGTTGATTCTTAAAGGCGGCGGTTGTGAGAATAAGAATATTCAATATTCCCTACCAATGGAACTCGAGCATTTGGGAAAAGCCGGAAGGAATCTTGATGGAATTCGAAAGTGTATTCTTCATGCAGTTTGGCAGGCACAAGGACATGGTTGTGCGATTGGTGGCGTTGGCGTGTGTATCGGAGGTGATCGAACTTCAGGGTACGAACACGCAAAGATGCAGTTGTTTAGGAAACTCGATGATATTAATCCAATTGCGGAATTAGAAGAATTGGAAAATTATATCTTAGAAAACGCAAATAAATTAAAAATCGGCACTATGGGATTCGGTGGTAATTCTACACTAATTGGCTGCAAGGTTGGCATTCAAAACCGATTGCCGGCAAGTTTCTTTGTCTCCATTGCATATGACTGTTGGGCATTTCGACGCCAAGGTGTTATCCTAGATG
This sequence comes from uncultured Chitinophagaceae bacterium, assembly GCA_964409765.1. Lineage (GTDB taxonomy): Bacteria > Bacteroidota > Ignavibacteria > UBA10030 > UBA8401 > UBA8401. Next base: position 150,819 of record CAYPEM010000001.1, on the reverse strand, counting down.
CTAAATCCGGTAAGATCAAACGCTGGATCTATAAAGAAGATGCTCCGCCGATAACAATGGGTAAAAAAGGCGGAGTTGGCTTAAACGGAAATGAAATAGTACTCAATACTCCAATTTCAGAAGAAAAAATTCGATCACTGAAAGTCGGAGATGTAGTTTTAATTAACGGTAAGATGTTTACGGGCCGAGATGCAATCCATGCACATTTAATGTCCAATGACCCTCCTGTTGATCTTCATGGACAGATCATATATCATTGTGGCCCGGTCACCATCAAACAAAATAATCAATGGAAGATCACCGCTGCCGGACCTACAACAAGCAGCCGTGAAGAACCTTATCAAGCAGATATCATCAAAAAATTTGGCGTGCGTGCAGTGATAGGAAAAGGCGGAATGGGAAAGAAAACGCTGGCAGCATTGAAGGAACATGGAGCTGTATATCTCAATGCGATTGGCGGCGCTGCTCAATACTACGCACAATGCATCACATCGGTAGATGGGGTTGATCTAGAACATTTTGGTCTGCCGGAAGCAATGTGGCATATCACTGTAAAAAATTTCCCTGCAATTGTAACCATGGATGCTCATGGTAACAGCTTACATGCCGACGTTGAAAAAATATCAGGACAAGAACTTACCACAATGGCACAATCAGTATTTTAACAATTCCTTTTTTTGGAGTACTATGGCAAATGAATCACTTACTATAACAGATAATCGGACAGGCAAAAGTTATGAACTTCCGATTACCTACGGCACCATTCACGCAACCGATCTTCGAAAGATAAAAACAAACGATGATGATTTTGGAATGATGACGTACGATCCTGCATTCATGAATACAGCTTCGTGCAAAAGCACAGTGACATTTATTGATGGCGACAAAGGAATTTTGCGTTATCGCGGATATCCTATCGAACAGCTTGCAGAGAAAAGTTCTTATCTAGAAGTCACATATTTGCTTCTTTATGGCAATCTTCCTACGTCCGACCAATTGACTGCATGGGAAACAAATATCATGGGACATACCTATATCCATGAAAATGTAAAAAAATTGATGGAAGGCTTTCGGTACGATGCTCACCCAATGGGGATGTTCATCAGCACCGTTGCTGCACTATCAACCTTCTATCCCGAAGCAAATAAAGTATTCGATCAGGAAGTACGGCAAAAACAAATTCTTCGATTGATAGGCAAAGTGCCGACAATTGCTGCTTTTTCATACCGGCATATCAAAGGAATGCCGTATGTGTATCCAAACAATAATTTAAGTTTTATTCAGAACTTTCTGAATATGATGTACAGCATTGGTACTCATAATTATGAAGTACCACCAATCTTTGAAAAAGCATTGAACATTCTGTTTATCCTTCATGCAGACCACGAACAGAACTGTTCAACCAGTGCTATGCGAAGTGTTGGAAGTTCACAGGTCGATCCCTATTCCGCCACAGCCGCCGCTGCAGCAGCACTATATGGCCCATTACATGGCGGAGCGAATGAGGCAGTATTAAGGATGTTGGACCATATTGGAAACATTAAGAATGTCCCGGCGTTTATCGAAAAAGTAAAGAATGGCGAAGGTCGATTGATGGGATTTGGGCATAGGGTATATAAGAATTACGATCCGCGAGCCACCGTTATTAAAAAACTGGCAGATGATGTCTTTAAGGTTACGGGAGTTGACCCAAAATTGGAGATTGCACTCGAATTGGAAAGAATCGCATTGAGTGATGAATATTTCATAAAACGAAAATTATATCCAAATGTGGATTTCTATTCAGGTTTGATCTACAAAGCCATGGGATTCCCGATGGAATTCTTCCCGGTGCTGTTTGCAATTCCGCGAACGTCAGGCTGGATCACTCATTGGCAGGAAATGCTCCTTGATGAAGATCAAAAAATTGCGAGACCTCGTCAGATCTATTTAGGTTATGATTCTCGTGATTATGTGCCGATCCAAAAACGTAAATAATATTTTCCTATGAATGGCGTTCCGATAATACGGTACGCTATTTTTATTTTTGAAAGAAACCAATGAAAGCAACGATCAATAATTATTTAACCAGATACATTGATGTAGGATCACCAAATGCCATTCCGGTAATTTTCATTCATGGGTTTCCATTCAGTCATAAAATGTGGACTTTTCCCGGCGGACAGATCGATGCATTATCGTCAACAAACCGCGTCATTGCGTACGATATTCGTGGTCATGGTGAGAGCGAAGTTGGAACCGGACACTATTCAGTCGAGTTATTTGTAGACGATCTATTTGCTTTGATGGATCATCTCCATATTTCAAAAGCCATCATATGCGGTTTATCGATGGGTGGATATATTGCATTGCGAGCCATAGAGCGAAATCCCGAACGTTTCCTCGGTTTAATATTATGCGATACTCGAAGTGAAGCTGATGGTAATGAGGCAAAGATTCGGCGTGCCAATGGGATGAAATTCATTCAAGCAAATGGAATGAAGTTTTATGCGCAAGATTATGTGAAGATTGTTTTCGCACCTTCTTCTTTTGAATCACATCCTGAATCGATAAAAACCATTCAAAGTGTCGTTGAACGAACTGCATCGATTTCCATTTTTGGAACATTATTAGCACTTGCTGCACGTACTGACACAACATCAAATCTGTCTAATATAAAATGCCCGACTTTAATCATGGTCGGCGAAAAAGACAATGTTACCCCTCTTTCAGCATCACAATCAATGAACAAAGCTATTCCTGAATCGGTGTTAGTCGTTATTCCTTCAGCCGGTCATATCAGCAATATGGAGAATCCGATTGAATTCAATAAACATCTTGTTGAATTTGTTGCGAAGATAAAACAAGAAATTATTACTGCTTAGGTTTTTAACGGAAAATATTTTTTGTGAATTGGTGCAGCCTATTTTTCTTTAGACTCTCATAGTATGCCAACAATTGGATCGTTGAACAAAATTATTATCAATTGCACAAAATGCTCACGATTAGTCAAATGGCGCGAGGAAATTGCTGCAACAAAAGTTCGTAGATTTTCAGAGGAAAGCTATTGGGGAAAGCCGGTTCCCGGATTCGGCGATCCAAATGCAGAAATATTATTGATTGGTTTAGCACCGGCTGCTCATGGTGCAAATCGTACCGGAAGAATGTTTACGGGAGATGAAAGTGGGAAATGGCTTTATCGTGCATTGTATAAAAACGGATTTTCGAACAAAGTCGAATCAGTTGCAAAAAACGATGGACTAATACTGTATAATGTTTATATAACTGCAACCTGCCGCTGCGCACCACCGCAAAACAAACCCTCAAACGAAGAGATTCAAAATTGCAGACCGTATATATTGAATGAGCTGCACTTATTAAAAAAATTGCGTGTGATTATTGGATTAGGAAAAATAGGATTTGATGCAGCATTTGATTGTATAAAAGAATCAGGATTGACAGATTTAAACCATCGACCTAAATTTTCTCATGGCGCCATCATTCAACTTAATACAAATCTTATACTTATTGGAAGTTATCATCCAAGCCAGCAAAATACATTCACCGGTAAACTTACTGAACTTATGTTTGACTCAATATTCACTGCCGCAAAAAAAAATCTAAATAAAAAAGCCATGTCGTTTTGACATGGCTTCAGATATTTCATCTCTAAAACATTCTTAGTCTACAGTACCGCTTGCCAGAGTAAATTGGTATTGACCGTATGTTGGGTGATTTACAGTAACAAGTATGCTGCTATTTTCCGGTGGATCAATATCTGTAGATGCTGCATCACCTAGGAACACTGAAAATGTGGTTATTCCCGGTCCACCAACGAACGCATCTGGGATAATTCGGGAAATATCGCCGGAAATTTTTCCAGTTGATGCAGAAACAGTAATAGAAGTTCCAGCCGACATCGGATGTCCAAACCGATCATCAATTGTAAATGTAAACGGTCCTGCTGATCCACCGTTTGCAACGGTAAACGAACTTGATCCGTTATTTGTAAATCGCGGCGAACCGGTCCAGAGGAACAAAAGTGAATCCATCACGTTTTGTCCGTCTTTACCGATTGTTCTAGCATAGATCCTTGAAAAACCTTTTGTTGATGGATAATAACTAAGAATCTCTGGGTCAGGTAAAAGGGTATCTTTCCCAATCGGTAAAGGATTTGCAGAGTATAATGTATTTGTCACAAATCCAGTTTTACCAGTTAGACCACCCGTTGTCATAGTACCATGTGCTGAATTAAAATACACTGCAGTTCCTTCTATAACCGGATTACTATATTTATCACCGACTTGAACTGTTATCGTCCGTGTGTTAAACGCAACATCTAAACCGGGGAAATTATATGCAGGAGCTGCCATTGTAAAATGGTTTTGATCAGCAAATCCAGCGTAAACAGTAACTTTAACAGGCTGCGATGTAATGGTTTTTATCAAACTCACTTTGACATTTGTAACAACCTGAACAACGCCTGCTTGAGTTCCACTCACGATAGTAACTCTAACTCTTCCTTGATTATCCGAACTGTCAACCGCAGGAATAATCGTTGGAGCTGTACCACCACCGGCAAATGAATTTGGAAAGAATTGCAATGAAAAAGTAGCACCAACTCTGCGAGTAAGATCAATCGGAAAACCAAGTGAATCTCTTACTTCATACGTTAACGTCGAAGTTTCCGTACCGCCAACTCCGGAAACAAAAATATCACTAGTTGTTGAATTTACAAATGCAATTTGCGCCGGTTGTCTGGATGTTATAGGTTTTCCAGTTGTATCAATCGGTGCGGAACCAAGATATCCGGTAATACTCTTTTTGACATTTCCATTTTGACTTATTACCTCAATGGCCAATGAAAGTGTTTTTGATTGCGAAGCATTGATGGTTCGTTTATCTGCTACAACAAAAGAAAATTGAGTGTAGGCCGGATCTTTTGTATCGGGCAAAACTTTTTCGACATCACCGCTAAGTACAACTCCTGTTGAATCGAACCCAAATCCAATTACTCTAATGATCGTTCCTTCGGAAAGCGGGTGACCCAATGGATCACTGACGGTAAAGTTAAGAGTTCGCTCTGATTGCAGCGGCACGACAAAATTATTGTCAGCAAACGTTACTGTGGATGCACCGGAAAACATAATATCGACAGAACGTGAGAAAGAACTTAATGCTTTTGCAGGAGTTTTTTTCTGTGTGATATATTTATCCAAAAGTGTTGGCGATTTAACGGAACCACTGTTTGGAGGAACAATTGTACGGTTCAATCCATTAGGAATTTCAGCTGTAACCCTTGCAATACCGTTACTTGGCACCGGATTTCCTGTCGTCAAAGAAACATTCACTCTACCGTTAGGAGAAGTTAATCCATAGGGTTCGACAATTCCTCCTGTCGTTTGAAATTGAACTGGTGTACCAGGTTGCACAGGATTCCCAAATTTATCTGCAACAACAACATCGATATTTGTAGTTAATCCTGTTTTTACACCGCCTGGTAGATTAACTTTTCCCACTCCAATCGAAAAATGTGCACTGTCTGGTGCTCCGCCATGAACCGGAATTGAAACTATTGAAGATTTTATTGTTGTATCAGATTTAAGATATGCCTGAACTTGAGCTAATCCAGCTTTAGTTCCAGATCGTAATTGAACTGAGACTTGCCCTGCACCGGTTGTTTTTGCAGAATCCAAATTTAAAAAAACTCCTAATGTTGGACTGCTCTTTAATTTGAAAATTACTGTAGCAGTATTTTTAGAATCTACCGGAATTCCTAAAGAATCACGAACTTCAAAATTCAAATTTGTTACTTCCGTTCCCCCGCTCCCGGTGATTGCTATTGACGGTAAAGAGGAAGTTAAGAAATAGATTGCACCTGCTGGAGCTGAAGGAGTTGATGGCAGAAGACTATCTATTTCACTTGACACACCCCTCATTCTCACTTCACCAATTGAAATACTTTTTTTAGTTGAGCCAAAGGTAACTGATAAGGTTGTATCAAAAAAGGTAAAATTGACATGATGAAGCCTCAACGTTGTCGTTACTTCATTTTTCTCTTCTGAAGTAAATGAAACGTTAAAACTACCATCCGATTTTGATGTGTCTGTATTCCGAAATGGATTACCTAAGATAAGTTGAACACTATCTTGAGGCGTTCCGCTAAGATTAAGAACTTGTCCGGAAATTGAGACCGAATAAGTCGCCACAGACGAGTTTGAATCTTGGCAGGAAAATATTCCCAAAAGGAGTAGTAGAATTACGAAAAAATAATTTTTATTGAAATTCTTCATACTTCACCTAAAAAAAGTTTAAAAAAATACAAATAATATTGTCGTAACATATTAATTAGGAAATTGAGAAACTATGACAGTTAACACATGTCTCAATACAACATCAAAAATCGATTGCAACGATTTTTTTATCATTCCGATTCTTTATACGATCTCTTTGCTTTTGTTAAAATGTCGAATCTTTTAATTGAACTCAAGGATAAAAAAACTAATCGATTGTATTATTAACAGATACCTCCTGGTCTTAATCAATTTTACCAGTTGCAAGGGTAAACTGAGTAATTCCATAAACCGGATGATTGACAGTAATTAATATTTCAGCATTCACTGGTGGATCAGTGTCTATTGGAGCATTGTCGGTTAATGTAACAGAGAAAGTTGTTACTCGCGAACCACCGATATAAGTATCAGGAATAACTTGTGAAACATCTCCTAAAACTTTTCCTGCTGATGCGGTGACCGTAACTGTCGTACCTGCTGACATAGGGTGACCAAATCGATCCACTATCTTAAAGTTAAAAGGACCTGCAGATCCACCATTAGATATCGTAAATGTATCTATTCCAGTTTTGCTGACAATTGGCGCCCCTGTCCACAAGAACAAAAGAGAATCCTTTACCGGCAATCCATTTTTCCCTAAGGTACTGGCATAGACACGTGAAAAACCTTTTGTGGAAGGATAATAACTTAAAATCTGAGAGTCGGGTAATAAGGTGTCTTTGTTCTGCGGAAAAGGATTTGCAGAATACAATGTGTTTGTAACAAATCCACTATTACTTGTAAGTGAATCTTTTGTCATTGTACCATGGGTGGAGCTAAAATAGACAATCGTTCCATCGACTACTGGTTTACCTGATTCATCACCCACTTGCACAATAATATTGCTCGTAGTAAAAGCTAAATCCAAGCCCGGAAAATTATATTTTGCCGCAACCATTGTGAAATGATTTTGGTCCGCACTTCCTCCACTCTTCAGTGTCCCAGACAAAGTCCGCGATACAATTCCAGAAGTATTTGGTCCCACTACTGAAATTTTGAATGAAATTGGTTTCGAACCCTGTCCCTCACCTTTTACAGTATCTCTCGCCGTAAAGGAAAACAGCGTTGTGCCTACTCCTTGAAGTTTTGTGTCGCTAGTTGAAACATTGATATCTCCCGTCAAAACAATACTTGACGATCCTGCACCATTCGTTTGCACAGAAATTAAATTCCCCTGCGCCAAGGGATTCCCATTGATATCGGCAACACTATATTGGAAAGTTTTTGAAAGTCCGTCTTCAATCTCAAAATTTGAGTACGGACCGGCAATTTCACTAATAATTGCATCTCGAGAAAATATAACGGACTGTGTATCCCGAATTGGATTTCCATTCACACCAAATGTCTTAGCTTCAATTGTTGCAATTCCCAAAGGGGGTTGTGGATTTACAATTTGCAAATTTGTAGATGCAAAACCTGAATTATTTGTTATTCCTGATGCATCGATCAAACCACCATTTGACTTAAAATTAATCAAAGTACCGGGTTTAGCAGGATTTCCATTAGCATCACCGGCAATTACAGAAACCAATGTACTTTTATCGGTAAGCGTCGAAAAATTCTTTTTAGTTAATGAAAGAGTAAATTGTGACTGAACAGGCAATCCACCGGAAACCGCAATCTGAACAGCAGGTGACAAAATAGAACCGGATTTTGCAATAACCTGAATTATACCAGACTGGACTCCTGCTGTCAGAAAAGATGTTATACGACCTGTATTCGGATCTGTTTTCATCACTGTTGGATTGATTCGTGAGCCAAGGGTGTCACCTTGCAACACCAAATTGACGTTCGTTTGGTTCGAACCGTCAATAATATTTCCCAAAGAGTCTTTTGCTTCAAAAATCAACACTGCATTTTCATTACCGCCCCCGCCTTTTGCCGTAAGCGAAGTACTCGATGCTGATACTAAACTAAGATATGCAATTGAACCTGTCTTAACATAAATAGATTTTAAATCTGAAAAGATCGTTGATTCGTTTTCTTTCACCGATGCTTGAATTTGAACAAGACCAGGACGAATACCTGAATGATACGTAACTGTTGCAATTCCACTCGCGTTTGTTGGGACGACAAATGATGAAAGATATTCACCACCGCCAACTGTTTTTACAATCGTAAATAATATAGGGACATTTGTTAATGGATTATTGTTTGTGTTTAATGCTTTCACTTGAACAGCATTCGAGACAGGAAAACCTGCTCCATTAACAACAATTGAATCGACAGCAGAGTTAACCAATAATAAACTACCGAGTTTTGAAGTATCTGAAGAAGCTGCTGTTAAGACCCCGTTGAATGTTTTTTTGATATTTCCATTCGGACCTACAACGTCAATATTCAATAAGAATGGAATGGACTTATCAAAATCTTTAACTCGTTTATCTATAACGTTAATTTTGAATTTGGTAAATGCATTATCATAAGTATCGGGAAGAACCACATCAACATCACCGGATAGCTGTATACCCATAGTATCGATACCCACGCCACTTACTTTTATTGAAGTTCCACCAGCCATTGGATTGCCGTTTATGTCATCAACGGTAAATTGAACTTGCTTGGATCCGAGAGAAGGCACAATAAAAACTGAATCACTAGATGTAATTTTTGGCTCACCCGAAAATAAAATACCAATTGTTTTTTCAAATGTTGACGGAGATTTAAATAATTTTTTTGAATTCAGTCCTTCTGATTTTTTTACACTGTTTGTATTACGTATCCCTTTAATGATAACAGATTCATCAACAATTGAATTATTTACATTTTGTTTTGCATTTATGTATCCGGGCGTTCCGACCTGTGCAGTAACGGAAACAAAACCATTTGCAGGAAACGGATTTCCACTAATCAATACTACTGACGCGATACCATCTTCAGTTGTCGGCGCAGAAGATTGAATTATTCCACCTGTTGTTTTAAAAGAAACCAGCGTCCCTTTTTGCACTGGGTTCCCGGCAGTATCACCAACAATTGCAATGATAGTATTACGAACTCCAAATCTCCCTAAACCAGGGACATTCACTTTGTCAGCCCCTAGTGTAAATCTGCTTACAACAGGTAAACCACCAGCGATTATTACCGAAACAACATCAGATTTTATCGTGTCAATTTTTGCAGTATCAATAACATTTTTAACAGTTGTAAATGCCTGAACTTGTGCTTGTCCGGCTTTTTCTCCAGAGGATAATTGAACAACAGCTTGACCTAGCGTATTTGTGGTGGTAGTAGTAGTATTGAGTTGAACTAGATCATCAGGTTTTGCAATTAGTTTAAAGAAAACAGAGACAGAATTATTCTGATCGACAGGAACATCAAGAGAATCTCTTACTTCAAAAGTCAGCTTCGAAACATCATCACCTGCCCCACGAATAGAGATTGTTTTTAAGGAGGAACTGATAAATTTAATTTTTTTTGCACGTGTCGAAGGTTGTCCCGGGAATAGACTATCATAATAACTTGAAACCCCTCTCATTTTCATTTCACCGATTGCAACATTTTTTTTGTCGTAACTATAAGTAACGGAAACAGAGGTGTCGTAAAATGAGTTGTTGATGTGATGAAATCGCAGCGTTGTAGTTACTTCATTCCTTTCTTCCGACAAGAATGAATAATTAAAAGTGCCATCCGTCGCCGTAGTATCGGTATTTCTGAAGGGATTGAAAAGAGTAAGTTGAATACTATCTTGGTAAGCTCCTCTAATATTAAATACTTGACCCGATACTGTTACAGTAAACCCAATAGCTGGAGATGTTGGGTCTTTACAAGAGAACACCCCTGATATCAAAATAAGCGACAATGTAAAAAAAATCTTATGTAAAGTTTTTATAACTCACCCAAACGGTTGCAATAATCAAAAAAAAGTTTTCGCCTTAACCTGAAAAATGAAAAGACGAAAACATTGTATTCAAATACTCATTATTATTTTTTCGGTTTTAATCGTTCAATTTCACTGGCATTGTGTTGGCGGCGTTCCTCAATAAGATTGACTCCTTTTCTTTGCACTGCCGTTGCCACTCTTTCTTCCAATGTCGGTATGATATCAGCTTTTATGAGGATGATAAGTTCAGAAGTCACCGTTTGTTCATTCTCAAAACCAAAAATATATCGAAGACCAAATACCCACCATGGTAGATCTTTCAAGAAAGGAATACCGCCCCTCGAAGTAACTTGTGAGTTCGAATACAGCCCGCCAATAACTGTTTCTTCACCATCAAAAACAACATTGAAAGTTGATGCAGTAGATTTTTGAATACTTCCATCAGTATTCACAGAACTGTTCTCAGCTTTGATTTCTAGATTAATAAACTTTATTCCGTTCTCTTCATAGACCGTAGGCTTTACATCGATGATAATTCCTGACGATATGGGAGTTTGAATAGTGTTGCCGGCAAAATCTCTTGTTGTAATGAAGATGTCTTTACCAACCTGAATTTTCCCTTGTTTCCCAGAAGACACAGAGATCGAAGGACCGGAAAGCACATCACCAAGTTGGTTACTCGAAAAGAAAGAGACAAGTGCAGTAAGGTTTGTAAAAGAAATCGCAGGAACGATAGTACCGAAAAAACCTGCGGGATTTGTTGTTGATCCTGCAATAGGTGCTTGTAGACCGCTTGATAATTGTGCACCAAATCTGCTTGGTTTTGAAGTTGATGAATCACCAGAATAAAAATAATTCCAATTTATTCCGGCATTCAAAGATTTCACGACATCAACGTTAAAAAAAACTGAAGAAATCCTTACATCGCGTTGACGCAATAGAACTCTACCGGTTGTATCAACTAGCACAGGTACACCAGAGGCACTTACAACCTTGCCTGAACTTGTAACCACCTTTTGTGAATCAGCTGGCGAATAGACATAAAAGAATTCTTCACGTTCATCGTACCATAACCCATTTGATCGCAATACATTTTCAAAAGCTTGAAACCAATACATATTTTCAACATCAACGCCGATCGCTTTTTTATTGTTGCTGACATCAACAATAATTTTATTCATATATTTTTTGCTGAAATCACTGAACAATAAAACCGCCTTATCAAATTGCAGCGTTTTTGACATTGATACCAATTCTTCAGGAGAAACATATTCATTCAGCAACAAACGTTTTTCGCGATTGCTTTGAGCGAATGAAATAGTTCCGAGGATAAGGGTAAAAGTAAATAAAATTGTTAGTCGTTTCATTGCACTATATCCTTAATTGTTATCATTCTCAAAATCAATTTTTTTCTTCTTTACGATTACGATACCGCCATCATTCAATGTAAATTCAACAACTCCATCTTTTGGTATGATATTCGAAACTTTACCCAAATAAACTTCATCACCAACTTGTAATGTGATAATCTTTCCGTCATCGTTCATAATCAACGCTTTACCATTCGCAGTCGCTTTTACTGAGATCTTGTCAATATTAATCAGCTTTCGAACATTTGCAGGAGTTTGCGCCAAAATATTCGGGAAGAATGGGTTTGATGTAATCGGCTGCGGAGTCGAATCTGGTTTCATCACTGGCATGCCGAGAGTACTTTCTTTTGTAAAATATGCATTGACTTCCATATCATATCGTAATTCAATATACGGTGCTTCTAATGAATCACTGGCAACTTCAGTGCTTTGAATAGAAATTTTTGATATTTTATACAATTTTCTGCCATTCTCCAGAAGCCATAAAAACCTGAAAATATTCGGGAATTCCGATTCTCCGGAGATTTTATAAGTATTATAACCTATTACTCCTCTGTCAAACGTTCCATTCAAACTCAAATTCATTTTCAATTGTTGAGCACCGCTTTCATCTATGATCTCGCTTAGATATCCATAGGTTTGAGATGAAACATCGGATTCAGAAATCTCCTTGATTCGGTTATTCCACCGGTGCAAGGTTTCTCTTAATTTTAGTTGGTTCTGTTCGATCGCGCTTAATTGTTCATTGTTATCTTGGAGCTGTGCTTCAATTTTTTTCGTTTCTTTTATATTCTGATCGATTTTTTTCGGTTGATAGATAAAAGTGCCATACGATCCAATAATTGAAACGATGAACACAATAACAGCAAGCGCTATACTATTTCTAATTTTAAATGACACGGCCTACCTATTTATTAGCATCGAAACTATGAATTAGTACAATAAATCTATACACATCTTTTTCTCTGATTTTTTCCATATCAACAGTTTGGAGTGAAGCATTTTCAAACATATTGGCGATCCGTGGTATTCGTTGTCGATAGAGAGTATATCCCATGAGCTCTATCGATGAATCACCTTTTGCTTCAATAGTTTTTATCCACACTGAATTTAAACCATCCACACCATTGGTCAAGTGATTAAATACTTTACTCCAACGGTTATAATTAGGAATTACCTGGTCATAAATTTTTAGTGCAGATTCGAATTGTGCGTTCTGACCGGTCAAACTATCCAGAATAGATTGCAGACGTTGATTTTCTGCGAGCTGTTCTTGCTTCTTCGTTAGTTCAGCTCTTGACCGTTGCACCTCTTGATTCAATTCTGCATATCGTGATGTAAAAAACAAAGTAGTAAGGAAGATCAATACCAAAAGAACATACCCATGCCAAGCAAGCTTAAATGTCTTTTGACCTTCACGAAAACTAACAGGCAGAAGATCAACTTGATAATACAATGAATTTTTTGGTTCCAATGCTCTCATAGCTGATGCAATTGGAATAGCATATTCCGAGATTATTGCTTCGGGATTATCAGCAAATTCCGTAGTATCAAGCGTAGGAGCATTAACATATTCAATTGGAGCTTCAGCAAATTGAGGTGCAAGGAATTGTTTTAGATCGATCTTATTTGCTTCACCCGCTAAAAATATTCTGTCAACACGAATAATTCCAGCACTATCTTGTTCTAAAAGGATCCGAGAATAAATAGTATTCTCGATATTAGGCGTGAGTCTTCCCTCACTAATTACAGGTGCAAAGTGGAAGAAATATTGGCCTTTCATAAAAATGAGGCGACTAAATTCACTCCCGACATATACAATAATAGAAATCTCTGATTCTCCTAATTCATAGTTTGCTCGAACTAAATTCATTAGTGATATATCAGATGTTTCAATGAATTGAACTCGAGGGACTCTTTTATCAAGAAAATCTTGGACGCTTGAAATTACATCTAATAATCCGAGTCCACCTTCTCGAATTGCCGACAAGATTTGACCGTCTGCAGCAGGAATGTAGGAAATTGAATCTATTGTAGGTTTTACAGATCTTGTGGCAGAAAGTTCATCAACTAATCTACGTTTCAACTTCATCCCAGAGAGACCAAAATTATCCTCAAACTGCTGGTAATATACACTCGGTTCCGAAATTGAATAAACAAAATCGTACATAGCAGTCGGATACTCTGAAAGCAATCCGATCATCACTTCGCCATTAGAAGCGCCTCCTGTACCTTCAGAAAATTCATCCTTTGCGTTTCCTGTCTCATCAATAAGGTCAAAATTTACTGATGTATTCCCCCCAGATTCACCACCAGTACGCTCTTCTAAACGTTTAACAAGGTTTACTGTGGCAACATCATGCAAAATGATTCTTTTGTTTTTCAACGAAAGATGGACGAACTTAACATCAAGTCCGTCAACGAACATACTAATAACAGTTTTACCTTCACCTTTTTTATACGGCATGGTTTTTATGTATTGATGATTTGCTGCATTCGTTTTTTATTATTCGCATAGTTCATTGCATTTTCAAGTGAGATCTTTTTTTGCTGGTATAATTTCTTTAGGTCTTGCTCCATAGTCTGCATACCTATTTCGTTTGACTCTTGTATCATCTGATATATTTCGCCCGTATTTCCATTTTTAATTGCAGCGCGAACAGATGGATTCATAATCATAATCTCTCGTGCTGCAACACGTTTTCCATCTAATGACGGTATCAACTTCTGGGAAAGAACCAATTTGCAGACATCAGCAAATCTCATTCTAACGCGTTCTTGTTCAACATGTGGAACTTCACCAATGATACGATCGATACTTTCAACAGCTGATGCCGTATGCAACGTAGAGAAAACTTTGTGACCACTGTCAGTAATTTCAAGACCCGTCATTATCGTTTCAGGATCACGCATTTCACCGATCATAATAATATCGGGATCTTGTCGTAATGCTTGAATAGCTCCTTCTTTAAAAGATAAGACATCTCTTCCAACTTCTCGGTGACGTACTATACATCGGTCTGATTTATGAACGTATTCAATTGGTGATGCAACTACAACAATATGACCATCTACAGTGTGATTATTTAGATCAATCATCGCATCAAGAGTTGTACTTTTACCAGAGCCGGTGATTCCTGTAATTAGAATTAGTCCTTCTTTAGTATGAGCTAAACTGACGATCTTTGTGACATTTGGATGTAATTCAAGAGTTTTATATGGTCTCACTGTTGCATTGATTGCTCGCATATTTAAAGCAAGCTGGTCAAGATCCATATATGCATCAGCTCGGAAACGATGCATTTTATCACCGTCAATAATCATATATGAGAAATCAAGATTCTTTGTCTCATATAAAAATTGTCGTTGCCGTGAAGAGATCAAAGATTGAATAAGAATATTTGTATCATCGATTGAAAGTGGATCCATTGTTGGATCTGGTTTCTTCGCACCAAAAATTCTGTACCAAACTTTTTCATGTCCGCCAAAACCACCGAAATCAATATCGGAGGCATTGATAAGAGACATTCGGAGTAATAAACTTTCAACAAAAAATTTCAACATCTGGCGATTTTCGAGAGGTAGTTTCTCAACATAATCGCCAATAAAAATCTGTCTTTCTAAACCCTGTGTCGATTGAGGGATCTGAGTAATAACTTGATCAAGAATCACACGAGCATTCTCGAGAATTTCAGTTGGAATCACTAATGAAGCTGTCGGAACAACCTGCATAAATTTACGTTAGTGTTATTTTACTGTAAATTACTCGATGTAAAGGGTTTAGAAAAAATTCTAAAGTGTTACATTAAATGTTTGTGTGAATATATTGAAAGGTAAAGTGAATGTCAAGTGTGATATTGAAATTTGCTGTATACGTACTATTTTCATTTTTATAAAATGATTATTACTCAAGCCAAGAAAGTATCTCAAATACACCTGTTTTTGGAAACAACGGCGGAACTATTCTGCGTAATAATCGAGGATCGTGATGATAGCTTTTAAAAAACCCTGAAGGGCTTGTTGTACCAACAGCCTGTCTTGAATATTGACAAATTCCTCCAAAAAGCCGAATTTGTCCATTTCTTGGTCGAGATGCATAATTTGCCGCACCAAAACCATTAGTTAAGGAGAAAACGACAGCATGAACATCAACTCCACGTTGAACTCCGCTCAGTGGATTGTTGTTTGCGTTATATGCTATAGTAATACTATCGGTTGCTACCAAACCAAGCATATCATTTGAGGTACTAACACCTAATGTTGTAGTATCAACATATACTAAACTGCTATCAATGATGATACTACCACCACGTTTACTTGCTCCGGTTCCAACGCTTGCACATGCAATAGTATATTTTCCATTTACACGCCCCTGCACTTTTACAATAAATCTTTCAAAGAACATAACACCGTTAGGTGCAAAAGTTGATAAAAGAGTATCTTTTAAAGAATCTGCACGTGATGCATATGTGCTTGACAATCCAATTCTAAGATATCCATTTGCACGAAAATTTAAGAAAACTGTATCATAGCCTGGATCCAATACCGATGGTCCTGGAGAACTTTTCCACCAAGGTGTTCCTGTAAACCATCGTGGACTATTCCTTTTACCAGCAGAATCATAATGACCAGCAGCTTGTGCAGCAATTTTTATTTGTTGGAATGCTGCAGCAAATGAGGGCATTGTAATATTTACAGGAGAATAATGACCTTTCTTAAAAACTGGCCGAGAACCGGATGCAGGATTCAGACCAAATCTCGATGTTGCTTTGTCCATAAAGACAGGCTGATCAATAGAATTAGTGGCACTTACATATACATATGTATTTGAGTGAAACGGACCAAAAATTGTATCATTAGTCTGCCATGTTATACTAGAGGGATCATTAGATGAAAAATAACCAAATTTCGAAAAACTGCTTGGGCTAAGTATAATTTTCGTATACCCAGTAATATTCGTACCTGACCCATCAAGATTGGAGCCTTGAAAGATAGTTTCAATATGTACCACTTTATAAACAGTGAGTGCATGAATTGAATCTTTTACTTGAATTGCAAATGTTCCTCCGGCAAAAGGATACTTTGTATTTAAACCTCCGGGAGGTTTCCAACCAGTATCTGCAGTCAGTTTTGTCATGGCAAAATTTGCACCGGCATTCCCAATGCTAGTTCGCTGCACATTTTCATAATAAGTTATTGCATTATTCATTGTTTCAAACTTAACATCATACGCTTGAGATCCAAAGTATAATGAAATCATACTGAAGCCAATAACCATGAAAATTGCAGTACGTCCCATAATTTCACCTTACCACTGAATTCTATCTATTCCTTAAATTTTTTGCCGCAAGCCGGATTTGTCTCCAATATGCGGTTTGATATGATGTTAAAGTATCAGATTTTGTGTCTAAACCATATAAAGCTGTATCTACTTCAACTTTCACCCAACTTTGTATTTCAATATCGATCTGAATAGTATTGATTTGAGTTGTTGGATTAGTTGCATAAACTGAGTTACCATTAAATGGCGGATTTGGTGGTGAAATTGGTGTTGGTCTAAAACCAGGAGTGATATTATTATCATCAAAATCAAAATAAGTTAATTTAAATTGTGTGACACCTAAAGAAATTTTAGCGGGATTGGCCATTTCTGTACCATTAAAATTTCTATACAGATATCGATCATTTGGATTAGGTGTCCAAGAAACTAAATCATCATTTGTTAATCCAAATCTATATTCTATTGAATCTATCCCCCCACCGTCGGTAGTCAAAGGAGCGTAGTCAGTATAATATTTAATATGATTTGAATCCGCTTCAATAATGGAACTATGTTCAGAATCTAATGCGCTATCCGCACTTGCAAAATATCCAATCTTTCGAAAGTCATATTCAACCAAAGTAATAACAGCAACGAGATTTTGTTGAACAATAACATCACCTCTGATCCGCTGCATATTTTCACTAGTAAACGCATTCATCCTCATACCAATGACCAATAATGATCCAAAGATGATGGTAGCACTAATTAAATCCAATACAACCTGAGAGCCCATTTACTTTTTTCCGTAGCAACAATTAATTTGAGATTACAATAACCAAGATAATCAACGCATATACCAATAGCCTATTATTCTTTCAAAACGGAGTGTATCAGGTTTTGGATCATCTTCCTCACCATCACCATCAGCATCAATCAATGAAGTATAATCGATTAAATACGGTCCAGTCACCCGAACAATTATTCTTTTAGTAAATGATCTATTTGGTGTTCTGTCAATACGTGCAACAATTGGAGGGCCTGCTGCATAAAACAGTGTATCATATTCTACCGACACTGAATCCTGATAAGGAATTCCATTAATAGTATCTCGATTGACGACTGCATGAAAGTCATCAACATCGTCAAATGTTGTTTCATCCGTGGCAATTTCTCCAGTTTCTATTCCGGGACCAAAATTAGCATAGGTAGTCAATTCATTGGGAGTATACACTTCAAGTGAATCTGTTGAACTTTCATCAAACCGTTTACTCTCAATTTTTTCCAAACGCGAAATTCCGAATGACGTACCTGCAATTCTATACTCTGCAAGATCTTTCATCATTCCAGTATCAAGAGTTAGTGTGTTCGTGGAAAGAATCAATCTGCCCATTAACATTAATGCCATAATTGTCAATAACGTTTGACCTAATCCCATATTTTTTCCTAATACTTACTCTAAAACTTACATTTTTGAATTGTAACAACCTGTGGCAGACGACACAGTATCATCTTAAGCAATGACAATGCCAATTATATATTTCGAAAATGTTGAGTTTATTATTTTCTTCAAATTTTCCAATTTGTGCATTCTACAAAGTATTAATCATCATCAACGGTCGATGAAATAACTTCTTCTAACGATGTTACTCCCTCCATCATTCTTTCCATTCCTGATCTTCGCAGGGTCCACATGCCGTCTTTAGATGCTTGGTCACGAATTGAATTTTCATCCACTTTCTCACCGGCATTCAGTACAATATTTTTAATGGCTTTGGTGAAAAATAATGCTTCATGTATTGCTGCTCTGCCTTTATATCCACCATTACATTTATCACAACCTACAGCTTTATAGAAGGTATGACTCTTCAGTTGTTCTTCTGTAAATCCAAATTTCAGCAGGTCACTCTTTTCTCCATCTTCAATCGGTGTTTTGCAAATTTTGCAGAGTGTTCTAATTAAACGCTGTGCAACAATAATATTGATTGCATACGCAATCAAGAATGGTTCAATACCCATTTTGTACAAACGAGCTACAGCACTGGGCGCATCGTTTGTATGAAGTGTAGAAAATACTAAGTGACCTGTATTTGCAAGTTTGATCGCAGTCTCCGCTGTAATCTTATCACGCATTTCACCTACAAGAACAATATCTGGATCGTGGCGAAGAATACCACGAATGGACTGCTCAAAAGACATTTTGGGACCAATCTTTAACTGCCTAGCCCCTTTAATAATATATTCAACAGGTTCTTCAATCGTCAACACGTTAACAGTTGGATCGATCACTTGATATAATGCAGCGATAAGGGTAGTTGATTTACCGGATCCGGTTGGGCCGGTTAAGATTATTATCCCTTGTGGTTTATTGATTGCTTTATAGAAAAGGTTTTTCGCAGGACCTTGCAGTCCAAGTTTATTAAGATCTGTTATTACTTTTCGGTCGTCAAGAACACGAATTACAACACTCTCAAATTTATTCTTAAATTCGGTAGTCACAATCGGCATGATTGAAACACGAAAACGCAGTTGATGTCCATCAACAACTCTTTGTATAAATCCGTCTTGCGACATCTCTCGTTCGAAACGATCGACATTTTTTGTTCTATCTTTGACAACCGCCATTACAGCTTCCGGCATCGTATTTTCCTGGCAATGCCACACTTGAAGATTTCCGTCCACACGCATTAAAAAATAAGTTTTCCTGCCTTCCGATGCTACAATATGAACGTCACTCACTCCCGATCGAACTGCTTCAACTAAACATCCTTCGAATAAATTTGCCAATGCACTTTTATTGATCTCGGCATTTAATGCATCTTCATCAACATTAGCTTCTTCATCACCACTTTCAACACTGATGTGATTATCCTCCAGCATCTTTAAAAATTCGTTTTGCGGAGGAATCACCTGCTCGGTTAAATTTTGGATATCCTTCAATCGACAATATGTTACTTCATATTTTTTAACATTAAAATTTCTGGATATCAGTGGAATATTTCTGTCGGTGGGATCGGCTGAAATAATGATAAGTTTGTCCGCCTGCTTCTCATCAAACTTCAACGGAAGCATTTTTGTCTGAATCATTAATTTTTTATTTTCTTCCGAAAGCGCATCAATAAATTTTTTGATGAAATCGATCCTGCCCTTTTCAATATTCTCGTCGGCAATATAGACTTCCCTGAATGCGTAAAGATTCGCTACTTCTCTAAAAACTGCATCATGATCAGCACTGAACTCTGAAACTAGTATTTGACCTAGATTACGACGTTCTTTCTTCGATACTTCAGTTTCTTTGATCCGCAGGGCTTTTTCAAGAGTTTCAAAATCGATGATACCTTTTTTAAGGAGAGTATATCCGATCTTATCAGTAATATCGATATCTGCCATGGACTAATCCTTAGTTGAGAGCTATAAATAGAAAATAAAAAAATTTATCCAACCGCCCCCAGGTGCTTTTGGTTTTATTGTTGCAGTCTCAGAGGAAACAAGTGTCAATCCCGTTAAAACAAGCATGATGATCATCGAAATTACCAATTGAATAAGATCAATTGCATTTCGCATTCGATAACCAGTCTCTTTTTCATAATACTCTGCAAGTTGAAGAGCCGTTGCTTTTACATTACCAGTTTCAGCGCCAGAATGGAAACGAGATAATGCAGTTTTTGTAAATACTCCGGTTGCTTCAAACGCTTCGGTTATCCCCGATCCTTTTTCTACCATCATGGGTAACGCAATCGATTTTATCTGATGCTCCATATATTTATTACCGCAAGCTTCCGACGCCATTTTAATAACTTCAATATTTTCTCCGGAACCAGAATATAAAGCATAAAAGACCCTACAGAAAATTTCAATGCTCATTTTATGTAAAAGATCGCCAATCGCAGGGACTTTCCACAAATACTTATCAATTAAGAACCTTCCCCGTTCTGTTGTAGCAAATCGAGTAAAGACAACAGTAGGGATTATGGCAATCAACATTAACCAAACAATATTTGAAGTGATAAAATCGCTTAGTTGCAAAGTTGCAGTTGTCATCGGCGGCAATTCCATCTTGAATTTTTGGAATAGTTTTGCCGTTGCAGGAAAAATATAAGCTACATAATAACCAACGGCACCAAACAAGATCACAAGTGTAACAACCGGCATTATCAGTGCACTCTTTAAATCTTTTTTGAATTGAGCATTCCGTTCCAAAAATTTTGCTGTGCTTTCAAATATCTCACCCATATTTCCGCTCTTTGAAGCAAGCCCAAGCATATGAGCAGCAAATTTTCCCAATTCTCTTTCATGTTTTTGAAAAGCTCGTTCGCTGTCTTTCCCTTGTTTCAATTCCTGGTTAATATCGCGAATTGCTTCTCGAAGATTTTTATTTTGGATATCATTGATTAACATTGCCATCATATCGTTGAAAGGCAATTTCTGTCTGATCAAATCCGCACTAACGCGAACGAAAGAAACTACTTCTATATCAGGAACTTTTCCCCCTCCTTCAAATAACCGTTTTCGAACATACACAATAGTGTAACCCATTTTACCAAGCGCATCAATAACTTCTTGTTTTGTAAATGCTTTCTGTTCTCCGTCTATCGGTTTTTCATTCCCCTTTTTTACGCGGTAAAGGAATGTCGCACGAGAATGTATCCCAGATATTTTGAACTTACGGTCACGAGCCATTTGTTGCGCTCGTTCTTTAGCAAGTTTCATACTATCGGCACTAATCACTCCTTGAACAGCTTTCCCGCCTAATGATACTCCATCAATTCGAAATTCTGGCATGGTATTTCATTTCCTTTCGTTCTTTACCTAAAGATACAATCGCATCTACTTAAAATCAACTACAGTAATAATAGTGACAATTTATGGATTAAAATACAAAAGCAGATATCAGTTGAACCTGATATCTGCTTTTGTATAATCAAAAGTATAATTTTGGTTAATTTACCGTAGTCATTACCTGGCCAACTGTAGTAACAGTACACTCAATAATTGGCCTTGTGCCGTCATCTAACTGTATATTACCTGTTCCTCGAAAGATAATCGATTTACCATCAGCAGCAACAGATTCAATGGTATAGCTTCCGTTGGCATTTGAGTCTGAAAATTGTGTCGTCACTAATTTTAACATTCCTGCAGGATCCGGTGTTAAGCCATTAAATGAATATCCACCTCCACCCATCGAAATAGGTCTTTTATAATAATGTTTTGCTTTTGAAGCTATCAGTAATAAATCAGCCCGCAGTGCATCACGATTGGCACTAAGTCCATTGTCTTTAAATATAACAATACTGACAGCAATCGCTATTCCGACAATAATCACACCAAGTATTATTAATAAAAGCTGCTGCTGTCCCATAAGTTAATTTTAAAAAATTATTAAGATAAAAAGCAAGAGGCGATCAATTATTAATTGAATCGCCTCTAACTAAATTAAGAACTAAGGAATTGCAGTAGCTGTGTTAACCCATGATCCTAAAACATTTCCTGTCGGATTAACGGTCATGTCAATTTGAGGAAATGTACCGTCTGCATTTTGACTTCTGCCATAACCACGAAGAACAATTTGAGTTGTTCCGGTAGTTTGAACAAAATACTTACCGTTGTCATTGTTTGAGAAAGCACTGGAAACAAGACTACCAACAGAATCAATACCTGCATAGCTATTTCCACCACCACCAAGTGTAGTTGGTTTTCGATAATGCTGTTGTGCTTTTGCTGCCAATTGAACCAAGTCGTTGACTACAGCATCTTTATTTGCGCTGATAGCATTGTCTTGAAACATTGTAATACCTACGGCAACTGCAATACCGACGATGATTACACCAAGAATGATGAGAAGCAATTGTTGTTGTCCCATAATGTTTACCCTTTATATTGTTATTAGAGATGATTGTTAATTAGTTACTGTCTGTTACAAATCATACCTTAGTTATGGCACAAACTATGCCAAACTAAAAATGCTGTATTTTTCTTAAATATTGCTCTTCCAATTATTAGGCGGAAATTTATACCGATTTAAAGAAATTATTACCTTATTTTTTCCGTTGAAATAAATAATTCCAATTGTCAAAGTCCCATTTTACCATTTTTCTACTCTGCAAAGATAGCTTTTCACAAAAGGATAAACAAGCATTTTTTTATTGTAGTGATTTGTCTAACAATTTAGAAAAACCCTCAAAATGCCAATGTTTCTAATTATTAATGTATAGTTTATGTTTTATGCCTTTTATCCGTGCTTTTATATCAGGATCATCACTATTTCGTATTTCAAATTGCATAAAACTTTTCAATGAAGGGAGATATTCAAATTCTTTTTCATATAAAACTCCAAGTTTTTTGTACAATGAGATACGTTCCGGATCTAATAGGAGACCTGTTTTTCCCACTTCTGTCGCAGTGACTGTAAATCCAAGATATTGATATAGATCGAAAAGTCCTTCAAGTATTAAGGATTGTTCTTTTGAAATAATACTTTTTCGATACCGCTCGTGTAATCCCATCAATGAATCAATCTTCTGCGTTAACTCAGCAATTGGGAAAACTGATCTTAATTTTTTATGAGTTTTTATTGCAGAAGTTGTATCACCATTCTCAATTGCAAAAATAATCTTATAAACATACGCTAAAGCCTCCGTACTATCTTCATCAATACATTGTTGAAAATATTTTAACGAAACATCTTTCATATCGATCTGCCAATAGGTTATTCCTAGATTCATCAACAGATTTGAACGATACTCTGAGAACGGTATATTCTGTAACAACTCTCTCCGAGAAATCAATGTTTTATGAATAGAGGCAAGTTTGGTATAAGAAAGTCCTTGAGGTTTTGAATACAATCGTTCCAATAAATTTGCAGCGCTGTCCAATTGGTCTTGATAATGTTTATTCAAAACATTGAGATACAACAAATCCGCATGATTGTTTACAATACTTCTATTTTTAGTAAAATAAATATCAGCACCGACATAATTTTTGTTTTTCATCTCGGAGAACAATGGAAAATATTTCCCTGCCGAATAATTTTGAGATGATTTTGGCAGTATCTTATAGATTTCAATTGCACCAGTGTCAAACACCCGTTGAAAAGCATATCTGTCATTTTGTTCAAATTGAATTTCATAGTCCCTCCATCCATAGATATCTTTGTTCAAAACGACAAAATGCACATCGTAATCCTGTACTACTTTGTTGAACGTACTTGTGGGGGCAATTCTATTAAGAACAAAAACTTTTTTATCCTTCATATATAGTGAAAGCTCTTTATATGGCGTAAGCACTACATCAGATGAATCATGCTGATTGTTCAACCACTCACCGGTTATTGGCAACACTATTTGAAAATGTTTTACATTGTTTGATGCATCCTTTGGATCAAAAAATGATCCTAATGGGTCATTTATCAATCGATGTTGAGTAGTGACAAAATTTAGAGTCCATACTAGATTTGGTAGTGAAAAAATCATAATTAAGATTACAAGCCCTATATTTTGAATTCTATTGGTTTTTTGCCGTATAAACGACAATGCCGACCCAAACCATAATAAGAAAATGAGAAATATTGGATATAGAAATCTTGTGTCTAATACAGGATATGATAAAATGATACCAACATAGAGAGTGAAAAATATTATTTTGATATAGAATGATTTCTCTTGACGATACTCAATAATTATACCATAAACGATCATGCAAATACTAGAAATACTCAATATCCAATATGTATGATTTACCAATGCGATCATATTTTTCATGATTGGAGATTGGAAATCAACAAGTGCCATCCATGGAATATTTAACGATCGCTCAAATACATCGTACACAGGAGTAAACATCAGAATGGCAACTTCCTTTAAATAAAATTCTGCATTATTGACAATTCTAGAGATCATTTCGATCCCGAAATTTGTATCTGACGAGGTCATTGTATTACTGAAATAAATCAATGAATTTTTGAACTCTGCTTGTTCAATATTAGCATAATATATTTCGTTTCGAATGAACCATATACTATAAAGTATCAGGGGAATAAAAAAAACAAGAATTGTTTTTGTATAATTTTTTCTCAGTGCATAAAAAAAGAATACGATCGGTACGCACAGAATTCCAATCTCCCGCGAGAACATACATACTAACAATGATATCATTGTTAGTATGAAATATTTCCCGGGAGAATTATCCTGCACTTCTTTTTGTAAATAAAATAATAATGAAATAAAACCTAACCCAAATAGAACTTCTGTCAAGATCTGAGTTGAAAAGATAAATACCATTGGATGTAATATAAAAATGGTAACCATCAGCAATGCCGATAATTCATCTTTTTTATTTTTTATTAACATGTATAAAAATATCGCTATGGCAGATGAAAGTATAATATTCACTAGTTTGATTTTTATTATATCTGCCGGAAACAGAAATACTATCGGTGAAATCAGTAACGAGTACAATGGCGAGTGCACCATATAGCGTTTCGCTTCTGGGGCTGTATTGTCAGTGAATCCATTAAATTGAGCTAATGAATTTGCCCAGGCGACATAACGTGCGCTATCCGGTGTGTAAAGAAAAAACTGATTTAATGAGGCAAAAGTGGAAACAACAAAGAGAATTAACAATACACTAAGGATAATTCGATTTTTAGTAAATACTGAATCAAACATAATTTCGCAATTGGGAAAAGTAAGTTTATAAATTATTTAAGGCGTTTGGATATTGAGTTAGGACATTTTTCCAGAGAGTTTTATTATTCTCCCAGATCTTTGTGCGTTGCCAAGTAGTGGCAGAAAAAGAACCGATAATAATGATAAGTAAAAATGAAATAAATATTTTCAGATAACGATTTCTCCGTTCCCATGTCATAGCAAATATATGACCAACAATAAAAAATAATCCGATATATGCGAAATATGTAAACCGGTCTGCAGCAAATATTTTACTGAATCGTATAAATTGCAAAACCGGCAGTAATGAAATAAGGAAAAACAGTACTCCGAATAAAATTGTTTTACTCTTTAAAAACCGGAAAATGATGATTGTTGACATTGTTATAATTGCCAATATCGCAAAAATGTAAAATTCTAAAGGAAACCAACCATTGATTTTTTCAGGATACGGGTATAAACTAGATAAATTGAGCGGTAAAAAAAATTTTTGGAGATAGAACATAATTCCATTCAACGATATTACAAAAGAATCCATAATACTGACAGTTGGCCTGATGGCATTTTCAAATTTTTGTGCAAGATAGCCTATAATCGACAATGCAAGAGTTATCAAAAAAAATGGAATTTTTTCAACAATAATATCTTTGGAATGTTCCCTTTTAAGATAAAAATCAATAAGTAACAGAATTAATGGAAGAGTGACGACAATAATTTTTGAGAATAATGAGCAAGTAAAAAGGAGAAACGACAACACTAACAGCATCGGTCGCTGTTTCTTTACAAAATGGACATAGCTAATCAGGCTTATTAAAAAAAAGAACATTGACAGAACATCTTTTCTCGCTGCGATCCATGCAACTGATTCTACCCGCATTGGATGTATTCCAAATAGTAATGCTGAAATACCCGATGCCAAAATATTTCCAGACAGTAAAAATAAAAACCAAAAAACTAATAATGTGTTACTAAGATGAAATATCAGATTTGTAGAGTGGAATATGGCAGGATTAAATCCATCAATGGAATAATCACCCATATAAGAAATCATGGTTAATGGAAGATATGAACCATTATATGCGGTAAAAAAGACTTCCTTAATATTTTGTTTTGATAACTGTTGAACTGCAGGATTATCAATAACATAAACATCGTCATCCCACGATGTCCAACCATTTTCTAATGTTGGATAAAAAGAAATGAACGTAATAAGCAATAATAGACAATGAATTAATATGATTTTATTTCTTGGATTCACAAAAATAGGAGAGATTTTATCCACATCAAATCAATGTTTATTAGGCTTCTTTAATCTTCACAATCTGCAAAAAACTCTTTCGATAAATGCTTACCGATTATTTTATAATGAAAATAAAATCGCCCCATAAGATTTGGGGCGATTTATTGTATCTGCTATAAATTCTTACCGTGACAATTCTTATATTTTTTCCCGCTGCCACAGGGACAAGGATCGTTTCGACCAACCTTGTCTCCTGAAATGATCTGTTGAACTCTTGGTGCTTCCTGTTGCTTTGCACCTCCTTCTTCAGTTTCAATTCCTCCCTGAAGACCCATTCCGGTTGATGCGCTATGTGTTAATGTAAGTCTCTCACGATTGAGCCCGCGTCGCTGTTGTTGTGCTTCAATCTGCTGCTGATTCTCAGGGAAAAGCTTGAATACCATGTTCAATGCTTCCCGATTAATCAATCCGAGAAGCTCAACAAACATTTTGTATGCTTCCGATTTGTATTCAAGGACCGGATCTTTTTGACCATACGCCCTCAAATAGATCCCCTCTTTCAGATCATCCATTTCCCGAAGATGTTCTTTCCATCGTGTGTCAATTATTTGCAGCAGCGAAACTTTTTGAATAAAGTTCATTGCTTCATTGCCCACCGATTCGCGTTTTCTTTTCAAGAACTCCTTTGCAGTTTCCACCACTCGTTCCTTAACTCCAACCGCCCCAAGTGTTTGAAACTCTTTTGGAGACATTTGTAGATCAATCAATAAATTTGAACGGAGTTCATCGCGCATTTCCTCCAGTGTGCCCGGTTCAAAATGTCGATCAACGACATCATCAACATAGTCAACCAACATTTCATGGATATCATCGTCCAGATATTCTCCAAGTAGTGCATGACGACGTTTTGAGTAAACAACTTCTCGCTGCTGATTCATGACATTGTCATATTCCAACAACCGTTTACGAATTCCAAAGTTGTTTTCTTCCACTTTTTTCTGAGCGCGTTCGATCATCCGGGTGATCATCGAATGTTCGATGACTTCCCCTTCTTCCGCACCCATTTTGGTCATAATAGACGCAATGCGATCACTTCCGAACAACCGCATGAGGTCGTCTTCAAGCGATAGGTAGAATTTTGTTGTACCGGGATCACCTTGACGACCGGAACGACCACGAAGCTGACGATCGATACGTCGAGCTTCGTGACGTTCTGTACCGACAATCGATAACCCACCAACTTCTCGAACTCCGGGACCAAGTTTAATATCAGTTCCACGGCCCGCCATATTCGTTGCAATTGTAACCGCGCCAGGCAAACCTGCATTCGACACAATTTCAGCTTCGCGCTGATGTTGTTTTGCATTCAATACATTATGAGGGATCTTTTCTCGCGTCATCATTCTGCTGAGAGTTTCAGATACTTCAACACTTGTTGTACCAACAAGCACCGGTTGCTTCTTCTCCCGTAATTCTTTTATGTGAGCTAGAAGAGCGTTGTACTTTTCTCGTTTTGTCCTGTATACCAGATCATTCAAATCCTGACGAATAACTTCTTTGTTCGTTGGGATAACAACAACGTCAAGTTTGTAGATGTCAAAGAATTCTGCCGCTTCAGTTTCAGCTGTTCCCGTCATCCCCGCTAATTTTTTATACAAACGAAAATAATTCTGCAGCGTTACTGTTGCAAGTGTCTGGGTATCGCGTTCAACGTGAACACCTTCTTTTGCTTCGATCGCTTGATGCAGACCATCTGAATATCGTCTACCATGCAGCACACGTCCTGTAAATTCATCGACAATTTGTATTTTTCCATCATCACTGACAACATATTCGACATCTTTTTCATACAGTGAATATGCTCTTAATAATTGACGAATCGTGTGCACTCGATCGCTTCGCTCTGCATATAATTTATTGATCTCGTCTTTTTTCAGCTGTTTCTGTTCATACGACAGTGATGAATCATTTTCGATGATACTCATCTCTGTTCCAACATCAGGCAGAATAAACATATCTTTATCACCGCCGCTTGCAAGAAATTCACGACCTTTGTCTGTTAGATCGATCGAATGGTTCCGTTCATCAATGGAATAATACAATTCATCATCGATCTCGTGAAGCCGTTTGTTCTGTTCTGCGATGTACACGGATTCCGTTTGAAGCATCAATTTCTTCTGTGCTCCTTCCGAGAATAATTTCGTCAATTTATTATTCTTCGGATCTCCGCGATGAGCACGGAAGAAAAGAATTCCGGCTTCTTCTGTTTTACCTTCATTGAATAATTTTTCTGCTTCAGATGTGATCCGTGCAACCAAATTCTTTTGTGTACTGACCAATCGTTCCAAACGGGGTTTCATCTCGTTGAATTTATGGTCGTCAACTTCCACCGGTCCACTGATGATCAACGGTGTACGGGCTTCATCGATCAAAACAGAGTCGACTTCATCGACAATGGCATAATAATGTCCGCGCTGAACCATCTCATCTGCAGTATGAACCATATTATCACGTAAATAATCGAAACCGAATTCATTATTCGTTCCATACGTGATATCACAATTGTATTGTTCGCGGCGGACAAATGGATTTTGATTCGTAACGATGCAGCCAACCGTCATTCCGTGAAATTGAAAAACCCTTCCCATCCATTCACTATCTCGACGAGCGAGGTAATCATTGACCGTCACCAAATGAACACCTTTCCCGGCGAGAGCGTTCAAATACATTGGAGCAACCGCAACAAGTGTTTTTCCTTCACCAGTTGCCATCTCGGAAATTTTCCCTTGATGCTGTACTATTCCGCCCATCAGCTGGACATCATATGGAACCATTTCCCATTTCAATTTATAACCGACGACATCAAACTCCTGGCCGACAAGTCGGCGACATGTTTCCTTAACGACAGCAAATGCTTCTGGTAGAAGTTCGTCCAGTGTTTCTTTGATGGTTGCAAGTTCATCTTTATCTAATTGCTCTAATGAAGTGTACAGTTCCTCTCGTTTGACATCATCGTTTTCAGTCTTTAATTGTTCCTGAATTTCAACGATCTGTTCTTTGATCTCTTTGACAGCGTCAGCAATTCTATTCTTGAACTCCTGTGTCTTTGCACGCAATTCATCATCATTTAATGATTGTAATAAAGCAAATTGTTCATTGATCTCTACGACCAATGGCTGCAATGAACTAACATCTTTTTCTTTTTTACTTCCAAATAAACTGCCTAAAAACTTTAACATCGTTTGCCCTTAATGATTAATTTCATTGAAATATACAAAATTTTCACTATTCTTTCACCGATCGTTTACCACTGACCCATTTAACTTCCTCACTACCATCAAGATAATTTGCATATCGTGCAATTACAAATAAAAGGTCTGACAGGCGATTTAGGTATACTATCACAGCTTCTCCAATATCTTCGTTTCTGGAAAGACGAACAACATTTCGTTCTGCATGACGACACACTGTCCGTGCAAGATGTAAATGAGAAGCAACCACAGATCCGCCGGGAAGAATAAATGATTTCAAAGGATGTAATTGATCATCCAGTTTGTCAATGATCTTTTCCAGCTGAGTCGAATGAGATTTCTTGATCCGGGTGATATAAGGACTTTTGTGTGCAATGGGAGTTGCAAGATCAGCACCAAGTTCAAACAATTGATATTGGATTTTTCCAAGGATCGTATCAATCGATCGATGTGGTTTGAGGGAACGAATAACGCCAACAACACAATTCAGCTCATCCACCGAACCATATGCTTCAATCCGTAAAGCATCTTTAGGGACTCGTTCACCCCCAAATAATGCCGTTTCTCCTCTATCGCCTGTTTTTGTATAAATTTTCATATGCCAGACTCCAAAAAATAAGGACAACGAATGTCGTTGTCCTATACTAAAATTACAACTTCTTTAGACGAACTCCAAAACAAAAAAGCCCCACTGAATGCGGGGCTTTTTTGAGAAACACATCAATAATTAGAATCCTACTCCTAGATTTACTCGGAATGTCCGAGCTACTCCCGGAAGAACTCCAGAACGATTTGCTGAGACTAAAAATTCTGTGTCAAAGATATTTGTTAATTGAACCGAAACTCTAAACTTTGCCGGTTCCATATTGAAGAAATAACCTGCCTGAGCATCAAATATTGTTGCGCTTGGCAATTTATTATCATAGGTCGACACAAATTT
>CAYPEM010000001.1:76674-119864 GCA_964409765.1 uncultured Chitinophagaceae bacterium | reverse complement strand
GAGCATCAAATATTGTTGCGCTTGGCAATTTATTATCATAGGTCGACACAAATTTTTTTAGCGGAGTACTGTTATCAAATGAACCGTCAACGGCTATGTATGTCCCTCCATCCAATGCATAATGACTCATTGTAGTAAAGCCGCTGAGTGAAGCAAACCAATCTTCATTTGAATAAGAAATTCCATAGCTGATCGTCGTGAACGGTGTGCTCGCATTAACCGTATTTTCTAGTTCAGTATAGTATAAAGCATTGACTGTTCCATTCGCTAGTAATGCCCCTGCATCAAAAACACGACGATTTTCATCAAAACCATCTAATCTTCCATTACTATTAAGATCTTCACCAGCATCAATTCTGCCATTAAAATTGAGATCTTCATTGTTTCCATTCTGATCTTCACCAGCATCGATTTTACCATTAAGATTTTTGTCTTCCTGCAATGTTCCTTTGGTCGGATCTGTTTTTACAGCATCAAGAACTTTTGTCCATTGATTATCCATTGCAGCAAAACTTCCGTTAACGACAAAGCCAGACATGTTCAAAATTTCGTCGAGCTTATAACTGATCTCAAATTCGATTCCTTGATTTCGGCTTTCACCGATCAATTCATAACGGAATCCGTTTCGATCATAACCCGGTTGTCCTGCTTTGCTCACATCTTGGATTGAAGCCGTTTTATTTTCCCACGACATCAAATACAAATTAAGTTTAGTGTTCAACATTTCATCCTTATATCCAACACCTGCTTCATATTGATTACTCTTTTCGTCAGCTGCATCGGGATTCGGATTTCCACTGTTGTAGAATACACTAAGATCAACCAAACGTTCTACGTGAGAAACATTACCAAAGACGTTGATATTTTCATTGACATTATAGTTTGCTCCAATTTTAGGCTGTAAAAATCCTCGCGATCGAGTCACATCAACCAATTTGAATTTATACCACGTTGGTGTTGTTGCATTACTTTTCATATAGAAATTATTGCTTCCATCATTTCCCTCTACTCCATTAGCGGGTGCTGCAACAGAATCTGCGATAGCACTTTCACTCGGCATATTTTCGTAGATATGGTAATCATAAAAAACATATTGGAGTGAGCCTAACAACGTCAAGTTCGGTATCAATTGATAATTAGCTTGTAAAAATAATGTTCCCTGACTTGTTTCGCCCACATAGTTTCGATATTGCGATTGGTACGTTCCATTATCGTCTGATAAAGTATAGTCAGCAAATGGATTAAAATAATTGACATCCAAACGATCGCTTCCTCCAAAATCTAGATCACCTTGATATGCGCGTCGGGTAAATGTAGAGGATCGAACAACTCCATTAGCACGATATCCATATGCTTGTCCATTCACAGAAGTTTTACCGAATAAATTCGTGAAATGTCCAGGATGATCTGCAAACCAATCGCGATATTCACCGCCAAATGTAATTTTTAGATCATCGTTAATCTTTGTATCCCACGATGATATAATACCCCATTGTCGATGAAAACTGTAACTTACTCGTTGATACGCTCCGGAAAGGAATCGTTTTGCAATGAATGCTGCTGCCGCTGCATCACTTTTTATCGCGCCGTTATCAGCATCAAGATTTTGATAAGCACTGGTTCCCAAAAATAATCCAGTTGTGTCCGCACCAAATGTAGCATTCGTTAATGTTGAAACACCGTTAACTGATGATCCACCTCCACGGCCAACACTATAGAAAACAGTTGTTCGGAGGCTATTTAACTGATCAAGATCATAGTTAAGATGGAGTTCAAGCTGTGGTTTGTGATAAAAATTATGAGAGAGTCCCAAATATTTTGAATCACTAATAAACCGAGCATCTCCACCTAAATTGAGAGAATCTTGTAAGGTCTTTGATCCGAGCATTTGTGTCAGAACATCTTTTTGGACAAAGTTTGCCGGATTTGCGTCATACCCGTATTTTTTAAAGAATGCAACCGGTGCATTGAAAGAATAAGTATGCTCTTGGGGTCCACCGTGCAACACCAGTTTCATATTATATTTTTCACTTGGGTATACTGCAAGTGTTGTATAATAATTCGCTCCTGTATAAAACGAACCTGCTCTATTTCCCAGACCAGATTTATATTCATACATCAATGATGCTGCAAGTAGATTATCAGATAACAATCCTGATTGAATGGTACCGCCGATTACTGTAAGAGAAGGACTGCCAAATGTGCCATGCAATTCAGCACCAAATTTTGCAGGAACTTCTTGTGTAACAATATTAAATGATCCGCCGAATGAACCTGATCCATATAGAGAAGAACCTGCGCCGCGTTGAACTTGAATTGACGCTGCAGATGAACTCACCGCACCCCAATTGCTCCAATACACTGCATTCGATTCAGGATCATTTGTAGGAATTCCATTGATCATCACTTGAACACGGTTTTGATTGAATCCACGGACAAATAATTGAGATTCACCATTACCTACTCCGTCCGTTGAATAAGAAAAAACACCGGGTGTCCCTTTTAATAATAATGGAGCATCCTGTGCATGAATTTTCTGATTAATTTCTTTGCCGCCAATATTCGAAAATGCCACCGGTGTTTCTCGATCTTTTGCTCTATTTACTTCGACAACAACTTCTCCCACTTGTATTGCTGATTCGGATAAAGTAAAATTGACAGTTGCTTCACCAGTTGTAATCGTCACTTGCTTATCCCATGCAGCATAACCTAATGCAGAAGCTCTTAGTGTGTACGAACCTCCTTCTACAGTTATCGAAAATTCCCCGTTTTCGTTGGTAACAGTACCTTTAGTAGTACCGACAATAGAAATATTTACGGATGGTATCGGTTGTTTAGTTCCATTATCTATAACTTTTCCCTTAATTGTTCCTTGCGCAAATACTACTGATGTTGCCAAAGCACAAAGCAATAGAAGGCGTATCGCTTGTTTCATATAAACCTCTTTTGGTTTATGGTGGATAAATGATTGTTTTTTAGGTGGAAGAACTTAATTATTTTTTATTACGAAATTATTAAGGAATCAAAACATTAAAAAACAAATACTCATAAACGAAAAAGCGATACTCACGTATCGCTTTCTGATTATTTCTTTTTTTTAGATCTTGAATTCCAATACACAGGCAGTTCATTGAAAAAATGAACAGATGTTTTGATTCCATTGAAGAAGTGATTGATATTGATATGCTCATCAGGTGAATGAGCGTTTTCATCAGGCAAACCAAATCCCAATAACACGGTATCAAGTCCTAAAAGATTTTTGAATTGAACAACAATTGGAATGGAACCTCCTTCTCGTTGATACAAAGGTTTCTTTCCAAATCCTTTTTCCAATGCTACTACAGCGGCTTTTACACCAGGAGAATCGATGGGTGTAATTGCAGCTTCGCCACCGTGATGTAATTTTACTTTTATATCAACAGACTTTGGAGCAATCTTTTTTATATGATTGACCACTAATTTGGAAATTTTTGAAGATTTTTGGTCCGGCACTAACCTGCATGATATTTTTGCAAAAGCTTTTGAAGGCAGAACTGTTTTTGCTCCTTCTCCGATATAACCACCCCATATTCCATTCACCTCTAAAGTAGGACGTGCCCAAGTTCGTTCATGGGTCGAGAATCCTTTCTCGCCCCACAAAACTTTAACACCAAGATCTTTTGCATATGCTTTATCGCTGTGTGGAAGTTTTTTATATGCCGCTCGCTCTATTTTGGTAAGTGGTCGAACATCATCGTAGAATCCGGGAATATTCACTTTATTATTCTTATCGTGCAGTGAAGTGATGATCTCACTTAAAGCTTGAGCGGGATTATGTACAGCTCCTCCAAATGTTCCGGAATGCAAATCTCGGTTTGGTCCGGTCACTTCAATTTCAAGATATGCAAGACCGCGTAAACCGTATGCAATTGAGGGAACTCCTTTTGCATACATTGATGAATCTGAAATCAGAACAAGATCAGCTTTCAATAAGTCTTTATGTTGTTTGACAAAACTTTCAAGATTTTTGCTGCCGATTTCCTCCTCACCTTCAATGAGCATTTTAATATTCACGGGAAGTTTTCCGTGATGTTTCATCAATGCTTCAATACCTTTAAAATGAATAAATATCTGACCTTTGTCATCGACCGAACCCCGCGCATAAATATTCTCCCCCCGTACCGACATCTCGAATGGTGGCGATGTCCAAAGATTAACGGGGTCTTCCGGTTGCACATCGTAATGTCCGTACAATAACACAGTCGGAGCTCCTGGTGCTCCCA
The DNA here is from genome assembly GCA_964409765.1 of uncultured Chitinophagaceae bacterium. Lineage (GTDB taxonomy): Bacteria > Bacteroidota > Ignavibacteria > UBA10030 > UBA8401 > UBA8401. The sequence continues at coordinate 115,602 of CAYPEM010000001.1, read as the reverse complement.
ACCATTCGCTATAAACAACCGGGTGTCCGGCAGTTGGCATGATGTTGATGTTCTGCATTCCAATCGATTTCATATGCTCTGCAATCCATTGAGCACACTGTTGAATATCACCATTATGGTTTGATTGAGAACTAACGCTGGGGATGGCTAACAAATCTTTTAACTCTGAAAGGTAACGCTGTTTGTTTGATTCGATATATGAGAGAATTTTTTCCATTGGAGAGGCCTTTGCTGAATTGTGATGTAAAAAACTGCGAAAATATAGCGACCACTTTTTATAAAAGCAATGGATGGTTTGCAATTTTTAAAATAAAAAAAAGCCCGAAGGTTTGATTTTCGGGCTTCCGTTTCTATGAGAATGGACAATCATTATTTCTGGAACATTTTAGTCCATTCATATTTCTTTCTCTTTTTCCAATCTGCATTATGGTAAAGATAACTGAAAATGAGAGGAACAACAGTGGTTGCTTCTGCGTAGACCATTTGTTCCCACGTTGTTTTTACTTTTCCCCACGAACTTGCTTCTTTTAATGTTGAAGAAGAACAGGCTCCGTCACGAACATCAGCCACAGTGATCTGAATAGCGTATTCGTGCATTGGAACATCAACACCAAGCACTTCAGCGCAGACAACCGTGTCTTGAATGAAGTTCTTTGGAACACCGCCGCCGATCATAAACAATCCAGAAGTTTTTGCATTCATTTTGATCTGAGTCAGTTCATAAAAATCTTTAACGGAATCGATTGTCATATATGGCTTACCAGCTTTCATTCGGTCATGCTGATGTTTTACCAGACCAAAACCTGCTGAAGAATCAGTAAATGCCGGACAGAAAATCGGAACGTTGTTCTCATACGCAAGCTGAACAAGTGAATTCTTCTTTTTGGCATTCTTTGTCAGCCATTTTCCCATTTCATAAATGAATTCACGCGAAGAATATGGTCGGTTTTCTAAGGAATCCGCAATAGTTTTGATCGCACCATCACACACTTGTAATGCTTCTTCGTCGATGTAAGTATCATAAATTCGATCTACGTAATTATTACGAAGCATATTATCATCGATGAATGGAGTCCCTTTATAATGCTTGAACCCTAATGCCTCAAAGAAATCCATATCAACAATCGATGCTCCGGTTGCAACAACCATATCCACCATATTGTATTTGACCATATCCGAATAAACATTCATACATCCCCCTGCACTTGTGCTGCCTGCTAGAACTAATGCATTTGTACATCCTTTGTGCTCGATCATTTTTTTGAAAATATCCGTTGCACGCGCTGTATCACGCGAACTGAACGACATGTCGCGCATTGCATCGATGATTGGTGTTGAATTGAACTTTGTCGCATCGACCTGTTTTACGACATCTTTTAAAAGATCTTTTTTCTTCATGCTGTTTCTCCTTGTAATGTTATTATGATAATGTTAAATTAAATTCAATGTGATGAAACAACTTTCAAACCGATAATTGATCCGATTAATGTTGTTAAAAAAAATATTCTCCAAAAGTCCGCAGGTTCCCTAAAAATCAAAATTCCAACGATCACCGTTCCTATTGCTCCAACTCCGGTCCAGACTGCGTACGCTGTTCCTATCGGCAACGTTTGTGTTGCTTTATACAATAATGTCATACTGACAGATAAACAGAGAAAAAATCCCGCCATCCATAATGTTGAGGTTGAACCGGAAGTTTCTTTCGCTTTCCCGAGACAAGATGCAAATCCAACTTCAAAAAGTCCTGCAATAATAAGAATAACCCAATTCATAGAAAATACCTGCGCTGGAAATCTGTTCAACTAAAATGATAGATCAAAAAAAAGGAAGAAATGGAAATGCTGCAATTAGTTCGATGCGGAACTGTCCGAGAGGATAAAAGACGATATGTAGATCGTCTCTAAGAAGCGTAATGTTATGAAGGTATTATTCACTGATTGTTTGTTGGTTTATTTCCGCTTTTAAAATACTATTTTTTTATGGTTGCTACAACAGTGATTTTTACAGATATCGTAATTCCGGGTGCAAATAATTTTGGACATAATCTTTGACAGCATCTTCCAGTGATCGGAATTGAACCGGACAGCCAGCCTGCTTCAGTTTTGTGATAGACGCTTCGGTGTGATATTGATACGCATTGCGGATCGATTCCGGCATCTCTGCATATTCAATATTGGTTTGAAGATTCAGCGACGAGAACACAGCCGCAGCAAGATCATTCCATGTGCGTGCTTTGCCTGTCCCTAAATTGAAGATACCATTCACTTTTGGATTTTTTAAGAACCACCACAATACTTCCGTGCAATCCTTTATATAAACAAAATCCCGCACTTGTTCGCCATGTTTATATTCAGGTTTGTACGATTTGAACAATCGGATTTTTCCGTTCTCCTGTATCTGGTAATATGCCTTGCACACTAAACTCTTCATATCATCTTTATGATATTCGTTCGGACCGAAGACATTAAAGAATTTTACTCCCACAACTTTATTCTCTAACTGGTTTCGAAGAAGCCACATATCAAATATTTGTTTGGAATAACCGTATGCGTTCAACGGTGAAAGTTTTTGCACAAGTTCATAATCATCGGAGAAACCGAGTGAACCATCCCCATATGTCGCACCACTGCTCGCATAAATGAATCGTGCTTTCTTTCGGATAGACCATTCTGCCAATACACGAGTGTAACGATAATTGTTCTCCATCAGGTGATCGACATTTTTCTCAGTCGTTGAAGAGTTTGCACCCATATGAATCATTGCGTCGATCTTCGGAAGCCGTTCATTCAATAACATTTCTAAAAAATTATCTTTATGTACATAGTCGGTGAATTGTTTTCCGACAAGGTTCTTCCATTTGACTGAGGTAGAAAGTTCATCGACAATCAGAATATCTGTTTCTCCATTCTCATTAAGTTTGGAGACCATTGCACTTCCGATAAATCCGGCACCTCCGGTAACAACGATCATTTTATTCCAACTCCCGGGTCTACAGTGATTGAAGAAGTAAGTAAGGCAAAATTAGCACCGTCCGCTGCAGTCGCTAACAGCATTCCCTGAGATTCAACTCCCATCAATTTTGCAGGTGCAAGGTTTGCAACAACAATTATAGTTTTTCCGACCAATTGATCAGGTGAAAGTTTCTCTGCGATACCGGCAACAATCTGTCGTTTTTCAAATCCAAGATCAATTTGCAGCCGTATTAACTTTTTGGATTTTGGAACAGCTTCTGCTTCTGTAATTTTTGCAATGCGAAGATCAACTTTTGCAAAATCATCGTATGTAATTTGTGGTTTTAGAGGTGCATAGATCGACACCGGTGTTTCATTTTCTTTTTTTGCTTCGGCATTTACTCCAAGCGTTGATAATTCCTGTTCGATTGTCGTATCCTCGATTTTAGTAAATAAAATTTCCGAATGACCTAATGGGTGGCCGTCAATTAACTGTGTTTCCCCTGCCTTCATCCACTGTTCATTTTCAATGGTAGAATTTTGATTTAACATTGCAAACACTTTGTGCGAAGAGAATGGGATTACCGGTGAAAACAACACTGCAAGTGATCGGACAATATTCAAACAAATATTCAGAGTTGTTCCACAGTTCTCCGGATTTGTTTTGAATGATTTCCACGGCTCACTGTCGTTAAAATATTTGTTAGCAGCACGAGCAACATTCATCATTTCCATTGTTGCATCGCGGAACTTGAAGTTCTCTATCAGATCCCCAATTCTCTGCGGTGCCGATTGAACATACGAAAGTACTTCTTTATCCCGTTCATTCAGAATCCCTTGAATGGGTACCATGTTCCCAAAGTTTTTTGCAACAAATGTTATTGTGCGGTTAATAAAGTTACCATAGATATCTGCAAGTTCATTATTATTCTTTGCCTGGAAATCTTTCCAGTAAAAATCAGAATCTTTTGTTTCAGGAAGATTGGTCGCCAATGTATATCGGAAAATATCAGCTGGATATCTTTCAAGAATATCTTTAAGATAGATTGCATTATTTCTGCTTTTAGAAAATTTCCCACCTTCTAAATTCAAAAATTCATTTGCCGGAACATTATCCGGCAAAATATATCCTCCCTTAGCCATTAACTCAGCCGGAAAAACAATCGTATGGAATACTATATTATCCTTACCTAAGAATGCAATATATCGAGTGGAAGAATCACACCAATAATCTTTCCATCCCTCCGGTTTCCCCTGTTGAATCGCCCACTCCTTTGTACTTGAAATATACCCGAGAACAGCATCGAACCAGACATAGAGCACCTTACCCTCAACACCGTCAATTGGAACCGGAATCCCCCAGTTTAAATCCCGTGTTACAGCTCTGTCTTGTAGACCTTCTTTCAGCCAACTTCGCGTTTGTTGAAGTGTATTATCTTTCCAATCCTTTGAATGACTCTCAGTATACTCTTCAAGCTTCTTTTGAAAACTTCCAAGGGTAAAATACCAATGCGTTGTCTTTTTTACGATCGGTGTTTTTCCCGTAATCAAACTTTTTGGATTTTTTAATTCCAATTGATCGTAGTATTTTCCGCAATTATCACATTGATCTCCGCGTGCTTTGTCATTCCCGCAATTCGGACAAGTTCCTTCAACATATCTATCGGGAAGGAACATTTTTGCATCAGCATCATAGAACTGTTCTTCTTCTTTTTCTTTCAGAAAACCTTTTGCCAGAAGATCGAGAAAAAATTCTTTTGATGTTTCGTGATGTATGGGAAGCGATGTGCGTGAATAGTTGTCGAACTTGATTCCAAATCTGTTAAAGGATTCCTTGTTCGCTTCGTGGTATTTATCTACAATCGCCTGCGGAGTTGTTTTTTCTTTTTCCGCTGAGATCGTAATGGCAACACCATGTTCATCCGAACCGCAAATATGTAGCACATCTCTCTGTTGTAATCGCTGATAACGCGTATAAATATCCGAAGGTATATAACATCCAGCCAAATGCCCGAGGTGGATATGACCGTTGGCATATGGAAGTGCTGACGTGACTAAAATTCTCTTAAATTTATTTTGCATTCAAAATTCTTCGTAAGTTGACCGTTAACGAAAGCATAACAAGTGGAAGATACACATTTCTTCGGAGAAGTTCGAGTGCTCGTTCGATCGAATTCATACATGCCTCAAGATTTTTTGTGCCGAATCTTCCAACAAAACTCCCCAAATCTTTTTCTTGGTCTATATTTAAGATATTATGAGCAGAATTTTCACGTACAACAATTGTGTCACGGAACCAAACAAGAAGCATCGTTAATATTTGTTCCGCATTATCACGTTTATTCCCGGTCAAATATTCTTCCTGATCTTCAAAGAGTTTTATAGCCGATGGACCGAGAATACTTCTAAGAAATTGAACAGTGTCTGTTCGATATTTAGCAATATCATCATCCATTAATTCGAGCGCCCGGGAATAATTACCATTTGCTAAACGAGAAATAAAATGTGCCGATGTTGGTTCGATCGAATTACGTTCTTCTAATGCAGATTGAATTTCTTCGTCCGACAGCATTGAGCATTGGATCAGCTGACATCGGGATAAGATCGTTTGCTTCACTGCTTCTTTTCGAGAAGAGATAAGGATAAAATGGACACCATCAAGTGGTTCCTCTAGTACTTTTAATAATGAATTTGCAGAAGCATCATTCATTGCGTCAGCATCAAAGATGATGAATATTTTTTTCCCGGGTTCTGCGGAACTCATCGATGATTCTTTTTTTAATTCTCTGATCGTCTTTATTCTAATGAACTTTGCTTTTGGAATATCGATATGGAAATATGGATTGAGTGATTTTTCTCCGATCTGCTTGCGGACTTCTTCAAGAATATCCGAATCCATCGAGTCGGGATCTTCGTTTTTTTCATTGTCACCGCCGGGCAAAGGAAAAACAAGTTTCACGTTTGGATGTTGAAGAGAATCCATTTTACGGCAACTGGAACATTCACCGCAGGATGTTTCACTATGTGTATGACACAACAAGGTTCTGGCAAATTCTATAGCAAGAGCATCTTTGCCCACACCGACATTTCCCCAAAATAGATAAGCGTGGGATAACCGTTTATTACGAATTGCCGTCTGCAGCGTTTTTTTAACTCGCTGTTGTCCAATAATCTTATCCCAATTAGAATGCATGTCCTATACCAATATGAATAATTGAGAAAGAATTAGTGAAAAATTGCTGTTCATAAAGCCATTGTCTGCCATTCTGTTCTTTAGGATCATATAACCTCCACGCAAGATCAATTCGAGCGGGACCAAAAAAAGCTTCATACCGCAAACCGACTCCTACAGCAAGAGCGACATCTGAAATCATAACATTGTTGATCTTGTTCCACGTATTACCATAATCTAGGAAGGTTACCATCCAAAATCGCGGAATTTCTACGACATTAAAAATTTTTCCGCCATTAGGAGAAAGTTGGGTGCGTGATTCAAAACTTCCTTCAAATGTAAAGTTACCACCAAAGATAGAACCAGGAAGCGCCGATAGTTGTTTATCTTTCCATCCCCGCACACTAGAACTTCCACCTGCAAAAAACCTTCGTGGTAATGGTACTGGGGTAGAATTATCAGGATTATATAGATGTGCAATGCCGGCTTTAAATTTCAGCCCAAACACTTGTGATTGATTATACTCACTGCTAAAGAAATGTTTCACCAAGAATGAAAATTTTAGATACTCTGAAAACGGTAATCCAAAACCATCAGCAATTTTTGAAAAGATACCACCCTCTTCAATCGTACCGGAATGGAAAAAACCGGATGTTGGTGAAAAAATATTGTTTGTTTTATCTCGTTGCAAAGTATACGATTCGATGAAATTGAACTGTTTAGTTGAATCCTCAGGACGAATACCTGAAACATCTAATGTTTTATATGCAGGATCAACTCGTTCAATATTGAATTCAGTAATACCAATAGTGAATGTCGATAGTTTTGTAATGAATCCTACCTTCGCTCTCAATGTGGTAAGATCGTATTCTTTTTGTTTTTCTGCTTCGGCGGAAAGGGTTATTGATGCACTGGTCTTATTATTCAAAAAATATGGGAATACTAATTGCGATTGAATATCCGCTTTGCCAAATAAGGTTGGTTCTTGAAGTCCTCTTGTAAATGCGCCATAATAATTTAATTTTTCAATACTATTTGTGCGAGCTCTGGATGATATCGAAAAATTCTGAGCACCACCAAATAGATTACGATGTTTGTAACTTAATCCTAAACCTGTCGAAAGACTGTAATCATCCGCTCTTTCTACTAAAAATTCAGGTGTAATCTCCTGCAACTCAAGTGTGCGAAATGAAATGATCAAAGGGATAACATTCTCAACGCTATCAAGCGAACTAACAATAGAGTTTTGACGTACACTGGCAAATTCAAAAATCCCTAATCGGTTAAGATTTTGTTCACTTTCAATACGCTTATCTTCGCTGTATATTTCGCCGGGTTGAAAGTCTAGTTGACGCAACATTACACTACTATCAATTCGATCATCATTATGGTCGAATGTCGTAGAACCAAAAACATATCTATTTCCTGTCTCGAATTTTAAGAGAACAGAGATATTATTTGTGGAAGCATATCGAACAGATGCACTGCTGTCTACAAACGCTTTCGAATAACCACTGTTGACCAATTGTCTTAAAATGCGAGATTGTTCGGTTGTAATAATGCTTTTACTGTACGGATCATTTTGTCTCAGCAATGATTTTTCAAATATTTCCTCCCGAACATCAGCGGCAATCTCATCCAATCCTTGAATTTGGAGAGTATCAATTACCGATCGTTCATTTTCGTTGATTCCAATAGTGATATCAACATACTTATTGTCACTGCTATAAGTTACCAATGTATCGACAACAGCATGAAAGTATCCCTTATCTTTTAAATAATCATGAAGATGAATGATGTCCTGATAAAAAATATTCGGATCAAAATATGTTCTCGGGGCACCGATTCCTCGGTAAATAGTTTCATTAAGGAATATCCATATTCCCCATGGTGTTTCAGACGTTGCAATTTGGCTTGCAATCTCATATTCAGAAATATTATCATCAACAATTATATCAAGACTATTTACTTCGGCTTTGTGAGGAGTCTGTGGTAAACAATATTGAGGAGCAACGATGATAGTAATCGTTAGGAATAAAAAAAGATATAATACTTTTATTGTCAAAGGGAGAATAGAAGCAGATTGAATAAAAAACCCAGCTTCATTATGCTGGGTTATTGTAAGCTATACATTCTACAACGGGATTAATACTCATTTTCATCTTCATAGAAGAAATCATCACCTGTTGGATAATCTGGCCATATATCTTCTATACTTTCGTACGGTTCTTCAGCATCTTCTAATTCATTCAGATTTTCCAATAATTCTGGGGGTGAGCCCATTCGAATTGCATAATCAATTAATTCCTCTTTTGTTGCAGGCCACGGAGCATCATCAAGATACGAAGCCAGTTCCATAGTCCAAATCATAACGTCTTTGCCCTTACACTAAAGTTACAATTACTTGTTATCTACAAGTTGAGCACGAATTTTTTCGTAATCCACATCATCTACGAAATACTCAACAGGATTCTGCTTCACATTATTACGAATTACTTCATAATGCAAATGCGGTCCGGTAGAACGACCGGTATTACCAGAATATGCAATTAATGTTCCGCGTTTTACTCTTTGACCGGATCGTGCCACACATTTTGATAAATGAGCATACCAACTTTGATATCCATACCCATGATTAATCATTAATGCTATTCCATATCCGCTACCAGTTGGACCGGTAAATTCAATCTCTCCGTCACCTGTTGCATAGATTGGTGTTCCAACATCGCCATGAATATCAACACCTTCATGTCTCTTCAAACTACCAATTAACGGATCGTTTCTAAGGCCAAAACCGTGATATGAATACGTTCCAACCATTGGTTTTATTGCAGGCATTGATGCAAAAACTACTTTGTTATGCTCATATTGTTTATAGATCTGTTCATAACTTGACCGTTGAAATTCTACTTCTTTGTCCAATTTATTTAAAAGTACTTTCGATGTTCCAATCAATTCGTCAGCATCTCTAGAGAGTAATCCACCAAATGATTCAATTGCGACGCCTCCGGTTCCTAATTGTCGCGTTTCAAGATCAATTTTGGGAAGATTTACAATTGATCTCAATTGATTATCACTTTGGGCTAATGAATTTATTGATGAATAATAGCTATTCATCCGATCATTCATCTCTTTGATTTGTTGTTTGAGGATAGTATTTTCGGTTGTCAATTCATGGGTTGTCTTGAACCCCAATCCTAGAAAATCCCCATAGGAATTATTAACAAATCCCGTAATAAATAAAACTGCAATTGTTAACATGGCTACAATTGCTGTCATCCTTAAACGATACCCCTTCGCTTCTATATAAGAAACGTGTTCATTCGAATAGAAAAAAAGTTTTTTTCGTTTTGTCATGACCCTATCAGTATTATTTGTGCAGAAAGAAAATATAAAAATATGAGCGGTTTGTCAAGAATAACTATCAAAAACGTTCAAATCATTCAAAATCATGCTCAAAATAATCAATACTTCGCTTTCCCGATCCTTTAGACTTGCTTTGTATCACTTTTTCAAGTTTTTTTGAGAATTCCTGAGCTGCATCATAACCATAGTGTTTTGTAAGATAGTTCAATGCTATGACCTCAGAAATCACAGTTACATTCTTTCCAGGATGAATAGGAAGTTTCACATGTGGTATTTCTACATCAAGAATTGTAATCTTTTCCTCATCTAAACCAGTGCGGGTGAAGTTTCCGTTTGGCTCCCATTCCATTAGTTCAACAACAACTTCAATTCGTTTTTGAAATCGAATAGATCGAACGCCAAAAATACTTTGCACATCAATCAATCCAAGGCCGCGAATCTCCATAAAATGTTTTACAAGATCGGTGCCAGTTCCAATTAGAATATTTTCTCCCTTGCGAGTGATTGTGACTACATCGTCAGAGACCAAGCGATGTCCTCGCTCTATGAGGTCGAGGGCAATCTCGCTTTTACCGATTCCGGAGCGGCCAATAAACAATAATCCAATACCATAGACATCAACAAATGATCCATGAAGCGTGGATTGTTGAGAGAATTGATCATCTAAAAAATCGCTGAGCAGGTACACAAACTTTGTTGTCTCAAAAGGAGATCTGAATACGGGAACATTATGATCTTCTGCAATTTTAAGTAGTTCTTTATCCATTTCATTGTTGTTCGTAACCACAATGCATGGTATTTCAAATTTAAACAGTGTATTAAAAGCTTCTATCCGTTGTTCAAGTGGCATGCTCAAAAGATAACGTATTTCGGTATTCCCAAATACTTGCACACGGTCATAGGTAAAAAGACCAACATATCCTGCAAGAGCCAGCCCGGGACGATGGATACTTTTTTCCTTCACCTTATTATCCATGCCGACATTCACCAGAGTTTCAAGTTTCAATCGAGTTTTATTTTTTTCAAAGAGAAACCCAATGGTAATATGCTGCTTACGATATTCTTTTCCGATATTCAGCGCCATAACACCTCTTAAATTTTTTCACGGGTTTTGCGAATCACATTTTTATCTTTATGCTGATGCTTCGATTTATATTTTTGTAACTGTCTCTCAACTTTTTCTACTGCTGCATCAATTGATTTTATATACTCATCTGTCTTTTCCAATGATTTGAGAACCGATCCTCGGACTTTCACAACAAGTTCGGCTGCTTTTACACTGTTCTTGGATTTTTCAAAACTTAAGATTAAGTCTGCACTTAAAATCCCATCGTAATATTTTTCCAGCTTATTTAAAGAATCAAACGCGTACGCACGAAGAGTTTCGTGTGCTTTGAAATGTCTGGCAGTGATATAAATGTTCATAGAATATTCCTTTCACGATGTGGCTTTAGGATGAGCTTGTTGGTAGATTTTTTTAAGACGCTCAACGGTAACGTGCGTATATATTTGTGTTGTCGATAGGCTTTCATGTCCCAATAATTCCTTGACGGCTAGAATATCAGCTCCATTGTCAAGTAAGTGGGTCGCAAACGAGTGACGTAAAACGTGGGGACTCTTCTTTTGAATTTCTGTATTTCCAGCAAGGTATTTTCCTACAAGAGTATTTATTTTTGACGGGGTTAATCGATCTCCTTTCTCATCGAGGAAAAATATATCTTCTTTACGATTATCATTTTTGGCAATGCTCTTACGAAATTCAAGATAGTGATCTATTGATTGCTTTGCGTTTTTTGTAAAAGGAATGATACGCTGCTTATTCCCTTTTCCGGTCACTTTAATCGTGAGATTATGTCTGTCAATATCACGAATCGTTAAATCCAGTAATTCCGCACGGCGAATTCCGCTCCCATAAAATAATTCTAAAATTGCCGAATCCCGCGCACCGGCAAACGTAGTGACATCAGGGAGTCTCAATATTTTCTCCATTGATTCTTTATCAATGAACTGCGGCAGTTTTTTTTCAAGTTTTGGAGTGATGATATTGAGTGCAGGGTTATTCTTTATGATCTTCTTTCTGACCAAGAATTTATAGAATGACCGCAACGTAGAAAGTTTTCTGACAACACTTTTTTTGGAGAGACCGGAATCAAGAAGTAATCCCAAAAAAGCACGAATGACACCGGTGTCGGTGTCATTCTGTCGTTCGATTAATTCGGGAAACGCCTCTTTAAGAAAAGAATAAAATTGTGCGAGATCATTCGCGTACGATATCACTGTATGCTGAGAATAATTTCTTTCGTTTTCAAGATACGAAAGATATTCACTGATAATTTTCTGCATGCATTTAGACGGCTAATGCTTGTACTTCCTGCTCGTCCAGATAGTATTCCTCTTTACAACTCGGACACAACAGGTAATCACCTTTGCGTTTTGTCGATTTCTTCGTCAGATAATTATTACCGCAGTTTTTGCATGGCTGCATCACCGGCATTTCCCATGAAATAAAGTCGCATGGTTTTGCTTCATTATTGGAATTGGAACAACGGAAGAAGATCCGTTTCTTCCGAGTTTTACTTTGCACAATCTCACCATCTCCACACTTCGGGCATTTTACACCGGTAGAAATTGGTTGAGTATTTTTGCACGTAGGATAGTTTGAACACCCGAGGAATGTTCCAAACGGTCCACCTTTCACTTTCATTTCACCGCCGCATAACTTGCAGATCAATCCTGTAACATGCGCATATTTCTCAGTTTCATCTTCCAGCGGTTTGCGATTTTTGCACGTCGGATAACCAGAACATGCTTTGAACTGACCATAACGACCCCATTTGATGATCATTGGTTTACCACAAAGATCGCACGCTTCACCGGCATCATGCTGCAACGATTTTTTGATCTTTCCGGCTTCGTCATTCATATGTTCCAATGAGTGGCTGAACGGTTTATAAAAATCATCAAGAACTTTAACATAATTATTTTCACCGCTGGCAATCGTTTCCAGTTCATCTTCCATTTGCGCAGTGAATTTATAATTTACAATCTCCGGAAAACATTTCATCAGTATTTTGATAACAACTTGACCTAATCCGGTTGCATACAATTTCCTATCCTGCTGATCGACATATTGACGATTAAGGATTGTTGAAACGATCTGCGCGTAGGTGCTAGGCCGTCCTATACCGAGTTCCTCCAGTTTTTTTACCAAACTTGCTTCAGTATATCTTGCGGGCGGTTTTGTAAAATGCTGCTTTGGTAGTAGTTTTTCAAGATTGGCATTTTGGCCTGCCTCAAGATTTGCAGGTATCTTTGAAGTAGGATCTTCTTCTTCAGCTTCAATACCTTTCTCTTCAAGAACATCATCGTATACCTGCAAAAACCCACGAAACAACGGTACAGAACCGGTTGCACGGAATAAATACACACCGCCGGTTATATCGACCGTCAATTGTTCAAATGTTGCATTGCTCATCTGTGAAGCAACAAACCGATTCCAGATCAATTGATAAAGAGCATACATATCTTTATCAAGATATTTTTTTACATATTTTGGCGTGAATTTAATCGAAGTCGGGCGAATTGCCTCGTGAGCATCCTGAGATGATTTTCCTTTTTTATATTCACGTTTTTCTTTAGGAAGGTATTCTTTCCCATAATTTGTGTAGATGTAATCACGCACTCCCGCAATTGCATCTTCACTCAACCGAGTCGAATCCGTTCTCATATAGGTAATAAGACCTACTGTTCCTTCGTCTCCCAGATCGATACCTTCATAGAGTTTTTGAGCAAGCATCATTGTTCGTTTTGCTGAAAGTCTCAATCGGCCTGCAGCTTCTTGCTGCAATGTACTGGTAATAAAAGGAGGATTAGGATTTCGCTTTACTTCCTTTTTTACGACATCTGAAATTTGAAATTGTGTTTTTCGGATTTCTTCTGCGTGTCCGGATGAGATTATTTCATTTCCAATGACAGGGTCTTTACCCGATATTTTTGCAAGTCGAGCAAAAAAGGGATCTGATTTTTCTGTTTTGAATTCAGCGCTGATCGTCCAATATTCTTCGGGAATAAATTTTTTGATCTCATCTTCGCGTTCACAAATGATTCTCAAAGCAACTGATTGTACCCGGCCAGCTGAAAGTCCATAATAAACAGTCTTCCATAAAAATGGACTCACTTTGTATCCTACCAATCGGTCCATTGCACGTCGGGCACGTTGTGAATCAACCAGGTTGGTATCAACTTTTCGCGGATTGTCCATCCCTTCCGCAACACCCGTTGGGGTAATTTCGTGAAACAGAACGCGGTAAATATTTTTATTTTTATCTTCAAGTTCTTCAAGGATATCATACGCAATTGCTTCGCCTTCACGATCAGGGTCAGTTGCGATATAGATATTTTTTGCATCGCTTGCATAACTCTTCAGTTTTGCAACAACGTCTTCTTTCCCAGCAATTACTTCATAAACCGATGCGTAATTGTTTTCAACATCAACACCTAATTTGCTTTTCGGAAGGTTTTTGATGTGACCGACCGATGCCTCAACAATATAATCCTTACCAAGGTATTTATTGATTGTCTTTGCTTTTGAAGGTGATTCTACTATGATTAACGATTTTCCCATTGTCTGTACTACTTTTCCTTTTTAATTGATTGTATCTTTTCCGCCAAGCATTGTTCTGCTTCCCGTATTAAATGAATCATCATTCTCTGCCATTAATTGTGCAACCATTGATTTCACTTCGCCGACATCAACCGATAAATATCCGCTCATCATTATACGATCAATGAGCACCTCGATATCCATATCAGTGATAATACCAAGTTCCCGTAATTGAATAAGATACCCGTATGCTTCCGCATTGATCACTGATCGTTCAACTTCATGAAGCACTCTGTGAGAGTGCGGTGAACTTGCGGCAATATCGGTAATGATATTACTACCGTCTGATATTTTCTCAAAAAGCCAATTAAAGGCAGTGCTGATCTCCGTTGTAGAGTATCCTTTTTTTGAAAGAACACTTAAATCAATATCATGGATAGGAATATTGTTCCGCAATTCGCCGATCAGATACATCAAAATTTCAACTATTTTCTCTTGCATTCTTTTCCTTCCTTCACTATATCAAACTCAATTCCCCAACGTATCGTTCCTGAACAGAGTCCATCATCTTTTTCGTTTTCACTGTTGTATCGTCGTATCCTATCGCGTGGAGAGTTCCATGAACAACAAGACGTGTAATCTCATTCTTGATAGTTACACCATTTTCTTTTGCCTGACGGTTTGCTTGTTGCGTATTGATATAAATTTCGGCGTTAACGCCAATTTGTTCCATTGGAAATGTAATGACATCCGTAACAAAATCATGTTGAAGAAATTTTTTATTGATCGTTCGAATTGTCCTGTCATTTACTATTACAAACGACAATTCTGCATTCTTTATTTTTTCTTTTTTACAGACAAATTCGGAAATGCGTTTTATTTCAGAGACTGCAAAAGGAATCTCAGAATATGCTTTTGTTACTTCAACACTGATCATTTCTTCTTTTTCGGTTTTGATTCTTCTTGAGTCAGCGAAAGAGCGATGCCGGCCAACATTACATCAATACTCAGCATCCGATAATCTCCTGATAGGATCGAACGATCAACATTTGCGTAAAAAGTACAACCCCCCTCTTTCTCAATGACAATCGCAGAGACTTTATCTTTTGTTTCACCGATAAATGTTACTTCACCAACATCTTGACTTACAACATATCCACTGCAAAACTGCAATTGGAAATGGGTATTATGTGTGTATGCAGAAATAAGATTTCCCTTTTTTTTGCCGATTGAAATGTTTGGATAGATCTCTAATGCTAATTGACGATTCTCTTTAATATTCGTCAATTCAAAACGGAAATTATTCCCTTTTAATTTTGCATTTACTCCCAACACATTCCCTATTTTTGTTATGTCAGCTTTTCCAAATGTTGATTTCATACGAAATATCCTTCAAACAGAAAAACCCCATAATCTTTGATTGGGGTTTGATGTCTCACAGCAATATGTGTTATAATTATGTTCAAATGAGCATCAGGTCTGTACAAATATAGAGAGAGGTTAGTATGGAAGTCAAGTTTTTCGTTAATTACCACGAAATTTCAAGACCTTCGTATGCTGCGGTACATTCAAAGGTAAATCGCTTTTGTTTTATCTCATGTCTGCATTTTTCGAGAATTCTATCCACATTTTCATCCGTTCTATTTGGTTCATGGTGGAACAGCACACAGTGTTTTACATTGGCTTCATTTGCCAGTTTTAATGTAAATAAATAGTGTGAGTGACCCCATCCTACCTTATCGACATACTCTTCAGGTGTATACGTTGCATCGTGAATCAACACATCGGCACCTTGAATAAAATCAACGATCCTCTGATTTGGATCACCCTTTTGATCAAGAAATTTTTTCAAAACAATTGGTTCAAAGTTTGTCATCCGAGTAGCCGATTCTTTGTCAAACGGTTCATTATCACTGACATACACCAATGATTTTCCCTTATAATCAATCCGATATGCCACTGTAAATCCGGGATGATTTACATATAATGTTTTCACTCGTGCACCAAAGATATTGAATTCCTCTTCACCAATACTTCGGAAATGTATCTTTGCTTTTAATTCATTCAACTGAATTGGGAAATAAATCTTTTTCATTTGATCTGCTATAATATGCTGCAGATCTATTTCTTCTCTATCAGTTCCGATAACAGTAATTTCATTCCCGGAAATGAATGCAGGTTTAAAGAAAGGAAATCCTTGAATATGATCCCAATGAGGGTGAGTGATAAGGATATAAGTTTGAATTGATTCGCCGTTCGCAATAAGTTGATCACCCAAATTCCGAATTCCTGTCCCGGCATCAAGTATGATCAATTCTCCGTTATCCATCCGAAGTTCAAGTGATGGCGTATTCCCGCCATATTTTACAGTATTCTTTCCCGGAGTGGGAATTGAACCGCGTACTCCCCAAAATTTTAATTTCATTTTTCCAATCCTTTGGGAGTATTCATTTTCAAAATAGATCTATCGATAAGTCGCAACATAATCAATATAATTTTGTGCAGATTTTTCTAGAAATTTTTTTTCATCTTCTGTTAAAGCACGAACAATTTTTGCCGGAACACCTGCAGCTAACATCCCTTCCGGTATGACCATTCCCATTGTTACCACCGCACCTGCCGCTATAAGCGCAAATGGTCCAACTTTTGCATCATCCAGAATAATTGCACCCATGCCGATGAGAGAATAATCATTGATAGTGCATGCATGAATCACCGCACTATGTCCTATTGTTACATTTGATCCAATGTGTGTTGGAAACTTTTTGTTGGTGACGTGAACAACAGTATTATCCTGAATATTGGTGCGTTCACCTATTCTAATAAAATTTACATCTCCACGAATAACAGTATTGTACCATACGCTTGAATCTTTACCAATTTCTACATCCCCAATGATATGTACTCCTTCTGCGATGAATACAGAAGCATCTATTTTTGGAGTGATTCCTTTGTATGTAACTATTCCCATTTTAATTTTTTGCCTTTGGCGGTATCCATCCAGACCGCGTCCATTTTATCAGTTCAATATGGACGCTTCCGAGAATCACCTTCATTTTTGCAACAATTGGAACTCCGGCATCATCATTACTGAAAAAACCTCTAAAATAACCGGTCAGACCAAACACGCCGGTAAAATCCGAAGATCCATCGAATTCGATTATTTCAATAGGGTATTTTACTGCATCAATTTCCTGAGATCCCAATTTATTCATAAAATTGAAATGCGTTTTATAGGACTTATCGGAAACAAAAACCGGCATAGAATATTTATTCGCTTGTCGGAAATTATTTCTAGCGTAATAAAAAAGTGCCAACCCATCCAATTGCTTTTCTGTGATAGGCACATCTCCAGATTTTGTTATTGTTCCGATTGGATCTACGCCGTATTGATATGCTACTTTATTATTTTTATAATCAAAATAATATTTAACAAACGGCATCTCCTGTGGTTTAGCTGTTGTGTGAGTGACAAATAATTGTGCTAAAGCATCACCATCCATTTCACTGTAAAAGACCTGATGAAGGTCTACAAATGGTATTCCGCTGTATGAGTCAAGATATGCTTTTGCTTTATATATTTTAATACCGTTTCTTACTGCTGTGTCTATGACTTGCATTTTTACAAGTCCTATATCAAACACTGAATAACTGACATTATATTGCAATTCTTCACCGACTTGGAACATCAAGTTTTCTGATGGAATTTCGTATTGTATTGTTCCAATCTCTTTTGCTTCAAGTGGATTTTGAGTTGTCGTTGGAGCGATAACAATAAAAAACAGCGCTAAGCAAGCGCTGCTTATGAATATTTTTCTAAACCATTGATAAGTCACAAACAAATTCACTTTCGTTAATTAAGCCGGGCTATTTTCTCTGCTTCGGGGAATAAATTGATGGCTTTCTTTACTTGAGTATCAATTCCAAGCAACACAGAATACCATCCTTCATTGTTCCAATAATTTCGAGCAATATACGCTTTCAATCGTGCTTGTATGTAGTCTTTATCTTTTTTGAAATCATCCTCAACATACTCGATCTTCTTTTCTTTTGCGAATGCTATAAACTCATTCATCAACATTTCGTCGATGATAAAATTCTTGTTGAATGATTGAAAATCAGTTTTGTATTTATTCTTTATCTGATCTCCATTTCGTGTCAGATATCCTGTAATAAATTCATAGAACATATTCCGTCGATTCAATTGAATGGAATATTTTGTAATATTTCCCGGTTTCACAATATAATCCGGAGTGATGCCGCCGCCACCAAGAATAACTCTTCCTTTAGATGTCTTGAATCGCGGTCTGGCAGAATCTGATGCACTCTCTTTGTGTTCAATATTCTCACCTTCTTCTTCATTTCGAGTAAACGCTTCTTCCTGATATTTTTCTTTATTATCGTAGGAACGCTGGATCAATCTACCGCTTGGTGTATAATAGCGGGATATTGTTAAACGCAATGCTGATCCATCCGAAAGAGGAAATTGCTTCTGAACAAGACCTTTTCCAAAACTTGTTTCTCCAACAATCAATCCTCTATCCCAATCTTGAATTGCGCCGGAAACAATCTCGCTAGCTGATGCTGAGCCATTGGAAAGTAAAATTATCAACGGCATATCTTCATATTGACTGTTATTTGTTGATGCAAAATATTCTTCATTGAATTCGGGGCGACGGCTTATGGTATACACAACTTTGCGTGGATTCCCTTTAGCATCGGAATCTAAAAATAAATCTGACATCTTCACCGCTTGATCGAGATATCCCCCGGGATTCGAACGTAAATCAAGAACGAGTTTTTTCATACCTTGTGATTTCAATTTCTCAAGCGCAGCAATCATCTCTTTATTCGTTGTTTCCGCAAATCGAGTGACATTAATATATCCTACTCTATCATTCAACATCGTTGAAACATCAACACTATACAACGGAATGACATCACGGACAATTTCGAATTCCAACAACTCTTTTGATCCTGAACGAGCTATACTGACAGAGACTTTAGTCCCTTTCGGTCCCTTCAAACTTTTCATTACTTGTTCAGTATTGTATCCGACAGAATTTTTACCATCGATCCTAACAATTTTATCGTTCGACATAATACCAAGTGATGCGCTTGGTCCGCCTCCTATCGGCTGAACTACAGTAATGGTATCATTTACTAAAGAAAACTCAACACCAATTCCTTCGAATCGTCCCTGAAAATCCTCTGTTACCCGCTTCATTTGTTGTGCTTTAATATATACTGAATGAGGATCGAGATCTGCAAGCATACCAACGATTGCATCTTCTGTCAATTTTTGTGTATCGATGTCTTCCACATAATATTTCTCAGCATAACTCAACACATCTTTAAACTTTGAAAGCTGTTCATAGATATTGTCGCCCGAAATTAAATGATTAACTTGAGTGCCTCCAATAAAAGCAACTAAGAACACAGTTACAATTAGTGGAATCGAGAATCTCTTCTTCATAATAACGCTCCTAAAATCTTCTCTCATAAATGAATGATTAAAATACTATTAATGAATATACGAATTGACGGATATAATGCGTTGATATTGTGCACAACTACTTAATCTTATTACTAAATAACGAGAAAATGCAAAGAAATGCAAGTTAAGCGTTCATTAGTACGTCATTGAAATGCCTATTTTGACCCTTCGAGGATCATAATATGCACTGGGGTCACTCAGTTCTCCTCCGATTCTGCCGTTAGAATCAATCCATTTGACATTTTTAGTATTAAGAATATTTCTGATATCGGCATAGATGGTCAATGAAAAACCTTGCAGATTGTCAAATAAAAATTCCTTTGATAGCTTCACATTAGCGAATAAAATATTTTGCATTCTGGAATTATTGGGAACAAAATCTTTTGATGAATCTATCGGAGTAAAACCATCCCGAGTTGGGAAAAAAGTGTATGGCTTTGGAGAATTAAACCAAATGATTCCATTAATGACTATGTCATAGAAAGTTTTTGTTTCCACATCAACTTTAATTGAATGACGTTGATCCCAACTTAACGGAAATGACGTTGCCTGAATCGGAAAACCCCATTGAGCAAGATTGATCGATTGATTTGCAACTTCGCTCGTTCCTTCCGTAACCATATACGTATACGAAATACTTCCTGAAAGCTTTTCATCACGCTCTCTGCTGAGAATAAATTCGATTCCTTCAGCATCAGCTTCAGCATTATTCACATATTGGGCAAAACCAAAATCGCCTCCTGCTTTACTATCAAACGGGATCAAAGTTTTTGAATCTATCTGATTCTTCACATTCTTTTTGAAATATGTAATCGAACCGACATAATTTTCTGTGACGGCATGTTTATAACCAATTTCCCATGCGATTGTCTTTTCAGGATTGAGATCGGGATTTCCCGTGAGGACACTTCGTGCACCGCTTTGTATCTGCGGCGGATTAACACCGGTATATAAATATTCAAATAAAGGGTACTGAAAATAATAGCCGAAATTCATAAAGAACATGCTGTTGGGTCCCATTGGTGCAGCAAATGCAATACGCGGACTGAATTGCTGTTTGATGGAAGCTTTTTTATACCCGACGATCTTTTGTGTAAATTCTTTATTCGTGTTTGGTATAAATTCAACCACTGGGCGTTCTGCTCTTGGATCAAGAAAATCCCAACGCAGGCCTAAACTTAATATAGAGCCATCGAGTGTGAATCGTATCTTATCCTGAATATAAATACTTCCTGACCGAGGAAAATATTCGTATAAGTTGCTATAATTCAACAACGGTGCACTTTCAATAGGTTTCCCGAAATAGGTTCGTTGTGGTTCGAATTTTACCAGATCATAAAAAATATCATAAAAATTGAATTCAAATCCCGCTTTAAAGAATTGTGATTCATCCACTTGTGATGAAATATCACCTTTAACCACCTGCATCAACTGCTGCACATTTGCCCACCAACTTTTATTTCCCCTTGTCACATACCGCAAAAATAGATCGTATTGATATGGGGTGATTTCAAGATCTTGCTTTGTTGTCTCACCAAATCTATTTTGGAGATAAAAATGAGTAAAGCTAAGTGTATAAGCTGTTCTATCCGATAATGTATGCGATAGAGACAGAACTCCTCGAATTGAAAGTTTTTGACGTTCCGGCAACCCATCTAAATTATATCGCCAACTATACTCGTAGTCGTGCCAATCATGGTATGAATATAAACCTTGTGCAGTCAATCGAATTGAGGGTGAAAGTATATATTCAAGTTTAGACATACCGCTCAATTCTTTATTATTCGGAGATTGAAAATAATTATCCATATCCTGCCACCAACGTGTATTCGATGCACGAACAGTCAAAGCAGAAAGATAAAATAATTCACTGACAATGACCGGACCGCTTGCACTTAATTCCAATTCATTATGTTTATCAACTTGTTTATTCCATTTGGATGGAATCCAATTATCTTTTTCGAAACGAAGTGCAAATCGATGAACATTTTCTCCACCTTTAGTAATAACATTGATCACCGCAGACATCGCATTTCCATATTCCGCCTCAAATCCACCGGTATAAATCGTCATTCCTCCAATAGAACTCTTTGGCAGTTCAGCTCCAAGACCTCCACCGACAAAATCTTGCACCGGTATTCCATCGATCAAATAGATCACTTCATTCGTTTT
This sequence comes from uncultured Chitinophagaceae bacterium, assembly GCA_964409765.1. GTDB lineage: Bacteria > Bacteroidota > Ignavibacteria > UBA10030 > UBA8401 > UBA8401. The sequence goes on along the minus strand of CAYPEM010000001.1, from coordinate 93,841 downwards.
CCCGCCTCGAACATTTCCTTCTAAAGTTACGCCTGGCTGCAAAGATAATACTTCCTGAAATGTAGTTACCGGCAATTTCTCCAGTTTCACTTCACCAATAGAAAAGGCCGTAGACGGTTGATCTTTTTGGATAAGAGGTTTTTGTGAAACGATCTCAACAGCTCCTAATTCTACTGAAGTTTGCTCCATCAAAATATCAATTCGTGTTCGCATATCGGCATTGATCGATACACCCTTCATAATTACCGATTTATATCCAAGTAAAGAATATTTAACGTCGTACACTCCCGCTCTGATATTATAAACTGTATAATACCCATCACTATTGCTAACCGTTCCAAGGTTTGTTCCAACAATTTGAACGGTCACAGAAACAATGTTCTCCTTCGTCACTGAATCATGAATTTTTCCTTCTAAAATTCCATTGGTGCCTGCAACTAATCGCCAAGAAGAACAAAGAATGGATAATGCAAAAAAGTATTTTTTCATAATATATTTACTCAATGACAGTACATGGATCGGTAATTGTAAAATCAGCACATGGAGGAAGGTGTAATAGTTCATTTACTTCTCCGTTGTGAGGGAACATAAAACAATGGCTCAAATTTATTTGTTGAATATATAAAACTGAAAGTCTATCAAACATTTTTACATTAGCCTTTACCATAAATTTTTGACGGGTCGATATTCTCCGAGGAACTCCATATGGAATAGAGGGTTGAGAAACAAAACATTTAGGATCATTCACATAATTGAAATAGTTTGGAATAAATGTGCTGTCATTCGTTTTTAAATTCCAATCGACAAAAAGAACCACCGAATCCTGAGGACCAAGGGTTAACCGTTTCGTTTGAAGATTAAAGTTTTTTGCATAAAATATATTATTGGTCCCGAGTTTAAATGATCGAGTTCTATTAAATCTCCTTTCTTCTTCTTTGGGCGGTTCCCAAACAATTTCCATCGATCCAGCCATTGTTGCAATGTCATCAATCGTCTCATCAGTATTGTTCGTAACAATGATGAATGTTCGAATACTTCCAATAAAATTTGACCGAGATTTGGTAAAATACGTCGAAGTCACTTTAACCGTAATCAAGTTTGAAAGGTCTTCCCGCAAAGGGATATTCTCGTTGCAGGAAGTGCAAAAAACAGAGAATACTGCAAAAATCACCCAATTGAATATTTTTATTTGTTTTTGCATAGAATTATTGTCCTATAACTGAGCAAGGATCAAACTGTGTAAAATCCGTGCATGGCGATTGGTTGAGATCTCCTTCGCCCTCATGTCCATACATAAAACATTCAGAAATTTTAATGTTTTGGATATATAGCATAGCTAATCGATCAAATAATTTTATATTTGCCTTCACCATAAAATTTTGCTGATCTGAAATACTTCGATATCCTACTATTAATTTTTTTGGAGATACGTTTATATCTTCTGCATAATAGACTCTACATTTCAAATCGCTATTCCAGTGAAAATATTTAAAAAGGTCCGTGCCATCATCGGTCACCAGATCCCAATCAACACTCAACACAAGAGAATCTCCAGGATCAAGAGTTAATCGTTTTGTGAATTTGTTATAGGTACCATGAAAAATATTTTCCGCACTCAATTTTAATGTCTTTGACGTACGAAACTGCCGTCCCTCCTCTTGCCGAGGCGTCCAATTTATCTCAACACTTCCAATCAATGGAGAAATATCGTCCAACGTTTCATCCGTATTATTCATTACTGAAATGTAGGTCCGAATTTGTCCGGGATATGGTGAATGTGATTTTGTATAATACAACGACCAAATTTTTATTGTAACAATATCGGACACTTCTTCTCGTAATGGGAATTGTTCATTACACGAAAATAAAAAAATCGAACAGATAATAAAAAAATAACATCTATTTTTCTCCACGATATTGATTTTCATCGATCATTGTCCTATCACCGAACATGGATCAAATTGTATAAAATCGGAACATGCCCCTTTTGCTACTTCACCGACATGCCCAAACATAAAGCATTGAGATACCATGATGTCTTGGACATAGAGCACCGCCAATCGATCGAATAATTTAATATTGGCTTTCACCAAAAAATTCTGACTCACCGATATCTTACGATTTACTTTTACGAAATCACCCAGGTATTCAACATACACTAAACATTTAGTATCATATTTCCATGCAAAGTGTTCAAAGAGATCTGTTCCGTCGTCTGTGACAAGATCCCAGTCAACACTCAGTACTACAGAATCTCCTGGATCAACTGTAAGCCGTTTTGTAAACCTGTTATATTTTGCATGGAATATATTGTTTGAAGTAAGTTTTAATGTCTTTGTCATCCGAAACTGCCCTTCTTCATCCTTTGGTGGATTCCATCGTATTTCCAATGAGCCGGACATCGGTGATATATCATCTAAAGTTTCGTCAGAATGATTAATTACCGTAATAAATATCCTGATTTGCCCAGGATAGTTTGAATGCGATGTTGTAAAATACATCGATCGGGCTTGTATCGTCACTAGATCCGATACTTCTTCTCGTAATGGTAACGATTCATTGCATGCCGTCAAACCAAATAACCAGAAAACTAAAATCGAAAATATTTTTTTCCCCTCGTTTGTCGTCATGGATTAACTTTAATATCACGCATATTCGTATAGAAGTAATATCCGTTCGTATAATTCACTCTAATTCTATAGACATACGTGTTACCCACTGCTGCTGTCAAATCATCGGTTGAGATCACATTTTCATCAGTGATCACTTTTACATCAACAGTGTTTCCATCAAAAGAAAAGTTTGTGCTTCGCTGAAGTGTATAATTTGCAAAGTGAAGGTTCACATTTTTTTGCCAAAATAATGTCACCGCCCCTCCTCCGCTTCGCAGGGAATCAATTTGGAAGTATTTGTATGCAAAAAATGTGAATTTCAATACAGGTACATTGTGGCCAACATCTGCTGTGATTTTTAAAATCGAATCGTTAGGTGCCACTGTCACTCCAGCAAAGGCGTCTCCATTCACTTCTGTAATAGCGTCATCAACACTTCCAAATCCTTCGGTAACAAAAAAATTTACTCTAAAGCCGGGAACACCTGGAGTATAAATCGGATTTCTATATTGGTCTAATACATTGACATGTAAGATTCTATTGATCGTGGTTCCCTGCAGTGTGAAAAATGTATCTGAACAAAGTTTTGTAAAATATTTTGGCACTAATAAAGCAGTACCAAATGCATGGAAATTAACCGTTCCTCCAAGAATTTCATGACAAACTGCTTGAACATTTTGAATTCCTACCGTTGTATCCAATGTCCAGAATGTGGCGGCCAATCCTTGTGCGTCTGTTAATACTGAATCAGTACTAAGACTTCCATTTGTTGTGGAAAAATGCATCATCATTTGAGGCACCGGATTATCGAATAAATCTAACACTTTAACTTTTAGTTGGATGGGTAGTTTACTTCCAACAACACCTGTTTGATTATTTCCATCGATAATCTTCATCCACGGTTTTATTGGTTTTGGATTTGTATTCGACGATACTGATGCATACAAACTGAATTTTGCAGGTGATCCTTTAAGTCCCAAAACACTTGCATAGACATAGATTGAATCAGCTTTCGTTCCTAGAGTGACATAGGTTTGTGCATACCCATCGCCATCAGTTGTTTTATTTGAATCACTTAAGCTTGCATTTTGATCTTCAACATAAAACTCAACAACAACTCCTTTTACCGGTTTACCATTGGCAGCAACAACTCGTACTCGAAGAGGCTCCGGCAGTTTTGCAGTAACAGCACCATATTGTAAAGTTCCACCAATGTTGATGAGTCTATCGGGCGTTTCTTTTCCCGTCCCGGCAATCGTATCACGATCAATGCATGAGAGATTAAAAAGTGTTCCTATAACAACACTCACCACAATCACTAGTTTATTTGATGTGTTGATGACAATATTGCGCAAAATATTTTGTTCAAGAAAAAACATTTTTTTGCTTTGAAAATTGAAATTCTTCAACTCAATACCATTATGGATTAACTTTTACATCTCTCAAATTTGTATAGAAATAAAAACCATTCGAATAATTGATCCGTATCCTATAGAAAGGAGAACTTCCAACCACTGCAGTGTTATCATCAGTTGTTACAATGTTCTCGTCAGTGATAACTTTCAGATTAATTGTTGAATTATCAAAATTGTAGTTGTTACATCGTTGCAAAGTATAATTTGCAAAATTAGGGTTCAGATTTTTTTGCCAAAACAGTGATACTATTCCTCCGCTACTTTTTAACGAATCTATCTGAGAATATTTATAGGCAAAGAATGTAAAATTAATCGGTTGGAGTTCATTACCCACCGTAGATGAGATCTTTAATATTGAATCTCCTTCTGCAATCGAAACTCCAGCAATAGATTCACCTTTAGTATTCGTTCCAGTGGATGTTGGTGATACTTTTCCTAATCCTTCAGTGACATTAAATTTTACGGAAAACAGTCCTTGCCTATAGATTGGATTTTTATATCTATCTAATGTTCTCACTTTCAAAATACTATTGATTGTTGTCCCTTGAATCGAGAAAAATGTATCATTCGATAGTCGAAAAAAATATGATGGAACTGATAATGATAGTGAAACTGCTTTGACATTGATTATTCCATTGGTGATTGAAGGAACTACGATTTGGGCCATATTGCTGCCAACAATAGTATCTAACTTCCAATCACTAGAAGCAATTCCTAATGAATCAGTAAAGGTTGATGGTCGTTGCAATGTTCCATTATTTGTCGTGAAATAAACTATTACGCCTGAAACAGGATTATTATAAAAATCAGTCACTTTGACTATAAGAGGGGCTTGGAGAATTTCACCAACTTCTCCAACCTGATTGTTCCCACTAACCAATTCAATTATTGACGCTGAAGATGATACAGCAAATAAACTAAATTTTATCGGAGATCCTTTGAGACCCAATACACTTGCTGATATTCGAACAGAATCTGCTTTGGAACCCAAGGTTACTATGGTCTGCGCATATCCATCACCATTGGTCGTTGCATTCGTATCGCTGAATATTGCGTTGCTATTTTCAACTGAAAATTCAACGACTATTCCTCTTACGGGACGTCCATTGGCAGCAAGGACTCTGACTTTTAATGGTGTTGATAGTTTACTATTGACAAATCCAAATTGGAAGTCACCTCCTGCACCAATGATACTATCAGGAATTTCTTTGCCTGTCCCGGCAATAGTTTCACGATCAATACACGAAATATTGAAGAGAGTACAAAAAATAACTACGCTTAAAGTTTTCGATAAATGTTTTGCACCATATGATAAATAATTATCCAAAATATTCAATCAGCATGATGATGTTTTTCGTTGCAATTGCTTTAAAATATTTCCCTGATTTTAATATAACAAACCATTTTACCTTTGACAATAATGCATACTTATCATCTTTAAGAAAACTATCGTAGGGATTGTTTTGTATTCATTATGGGTTTACAACTACATCCCTTAGGTTAGTATAGAAATAAAAACCATTTGTGTAGTTGACTCTTATTCTATAGAAAGGAGAGCTACCAACCACAGCAGTATTATCATCCGTTGTCAGAACATTTTCATCGGTGATAACCTTAAGATTAATTGTTGAATTATCAAAATTGAAATTATTGCAGCGCTGAAGAGTATAATTTGCAAAATTGGGATTCAGATTTTTTTGCCAATATAATGATACTATTCCCCCACTACTTTTTAAGGAATCAATCTGTGAATATTTATAAGCAAAGAATGTAAAATTAATTGGTGCAATTCCGTAACCAGCTGTCGACGAGATTTTTAATATTGAATCATTCGGTGCTACTGTAACTCCTGCAAAAACATCACCATTTACATTGGTAGCACCAGAAGGAGGAGAAACCGAACCAAAACCATCAGTAACACCAAACTGTACAAAAAAACCTCCTGGGGGAGACCTATATGCAGGATTTTTATATTTATCTAAAACTTTTACCCTCATAATACTGCTGACAGTAGTTCCTTGTAATGTAATAAAAGTATCACTTGATACGCGTGAAAAATATGCCGGTACTTGTGATATAGCAACTGCATCGATATTTATTATGCCATTCGTGATTGATGGAACAACAATCTGCGCTTTTTTACTACCAACAATTGTATCCAATTTCCATGTACTAAATGCATATCCCAAAGAGTCAGTCAGTGATGATGGTTGTTGAAATGATCCATTATTTGTGGTGAAGTACACCAATGCGTTGGGAACAGGATTGCTGTAGAAATCAGTAACGAATACTGATATTTGATTTGATAAAAAATTTCCAGCCATTCCAGTCTGATTATTTCCTGAAGTCAATTCTAATTTCGCCGCTGTAGAGGAAGCAGCAAATAAAGTGAATTTGACAGGTGATCCCTTCAATCCCAATACGCTTGCTGAAATTCGAACAGAATCAGCTTTGGGTCCCAATGTAACAATTGTCTGTGCATATCCATCACCATTCGTTGTCGCATTCGTATCACTGAAAATGGCATTACTATTTTCAACTGAGAATTCAACAATGATCCCTCTTACTGGACGTCCATTTGCGGCAAGGACTCGAACTTTTAATGGCGTTGATAATTTACTGTTGACAATTCCAAATTGTAAATTTCCACCCGCACCAATCATACTTTCCGGAGTTTCTTTTCCAGTGCCTGCGATCGTATCCCGATCAATACAAGAGTTTTGGAAGAAAAGAAGAAAAATCAAAAACAGTTTATTTATTATTCTCATAGAATTTATTAAGTGTCTTTTTCCTAAACGATGAGGGCACATTCCTAAATCTTGAATTTTAATTTCAAATTAGAAAGTATTCAGATTCAGTTGTTCCATTATAACCGCAAGTTTTAAGGTCCTTGCACCAACATTTTCCATTTCAATATAAATAACGTATAAACCACTGGCAACGAAGAACCCTTTTTCATTCCGTAAATCCCATCGAAAAAATTGACCTGGATCGTTCTTCTGTAGAGTCCTTACATGAATTCCTGCAAGATTGAAAATTTTGATTGTTGCTTTCGCCGGAAGATGAGAAATTGTTACGAACTTTTCCGTTGATGATGTTTCATGTATATTCACACCATAATATGGATTTGGGTATATATTAATTGAACTCAATTGTTGTTTTGCAGAGATCGTATTTCCTTTTTGTAATGGACGTAATGAAATTCTTTTTATATCACCATATTTAATTGATTTGTAGGGATTTAATACGATACTCGTTCCAGAGGAAGGAGGTTTACCGTCTTCGGAAACATTCACAAAAACGATATTCTTTGCAATATGATTCACTCCATTGATCAATCTACCCTTCAAAGAATTACCAACTGGAAATGTACCGCCTGCAGTAGTGGTGTTATAAGAAATATCGTTACCAACAAAATCTGTTTTGTTCACAATACCCACTATCTTATCAAATGTTGGTTTCCCGTTTTGGAATGGGTTCCCTTTTATGTCCCACGCAGTGTCGGTATTGATCGTATTGGAAATAACAGGCCAGACACGAACAGAATCCTGATAGATTTGAAATGGGACCCTGATAAATTTTGTTTCGGCAGGAATTGCCGCCGTAACTATTGCATAATTAATATCATTGGTGAAACGGATTTCGATCGATGATTCAGAAAGATTATACCCCCCCCAGGCAATTCCTGGTCCGATCAAATAATATGTTCCTTCTTTGTTTGATTCATTCACGATGTTCGAACGTGATGGCGTGATTTGTTCACCGGACTTAAAACCGACTGGAGCCGGGGAAACAAATAAAGAAAATCCTTCAAATGGAAATCTATTCTCTTGGAATGATAAAACTGAACGTGCACTTGTTGCAAAATCAGGGATTGGAAGCAAAACTCGGGGAATTGTCCCATCAAATAATTGCCCGCGCATTTCCCCATTTGGATAGGCAGTTGATTTCACTATCACATAAAGAAAACCGGCAGCAAGGTCTTTGATCACAGAATCTGTCAACGGCTGTATTGCATCTGATCTTGTCCAAAGACCAGTTGCATTTTTACTTCCGGTTGACAAAGTCTTAACTAAGTATCCATTTTGTGTTTTCGGTCCTCGTGCAAGTTCTATCGAGGTTACATTTGTAGCAGTATTTGTCTCAACAGAAAACAAAATTTTATCCATTGCATCATTGATCGTAAATGATGCTGAACCGCTCGCAGATGAAATAGGATTTGGTCTTGGTAATGCTAAATTTCCATAGGTTAATTGGGTCTTAATTGTTGCAAGATCAGTCCCCGGAAGATTCTTCACCATGGTCCATGTCGAGCTCGATCCTGAAATTCCGTACCAGATATCATACGATCCTCCTATCACAGAATATGGATCTAGTATTCTCAAACCAATTCGTCCATCGTTGTGCCCAATAATATTTTCGCCGATATCGATTAGAGAATCTTTGATCATATATGGCACGACAGTTTCAGGATTTGCATAGTGAGGAATAACCGTAAGTATTTGAGGTTCACTTTCAATAGTGCGCACAAGTGAGTTTTGATTATTAGTGTACGCATACGATGTTAACGCAAAGTAATATTCCTGACCGTTGATCAACGGTCTATTTCGTATGGAATCGTAGGTAAGGAGGACATATCTATTTATTCCTGAATTTTTCCCCTCTTGTTTCACTTGAAGTTCGATTCTTCCTGTTAACAGATTGACATCTTCTTCGACTATTTGCATAATCTCATTTTTAAGATCATACGTTGCAAATTTTTTCCATTCACTTCGGACAGAAGTTGCCGAGGGAAGCTGGAATAAGTTATATCCTTCAAAAATAAAACCCTGCGAAGCAAACCGTTCTGTCTGATTCAACACTGCAGTATCTTTTTCCCATTCGATCAAAACACTTCGATCAAATTCTGTTGCAGATGCACTGGTTTGGGGAAGTTTTGGTGAAGGTATTAATCCCTCGTTGAAAAATTTTTGTGCGATCTTATCATAATATTTCAAAACACTTACACTTGCCAATCTGTCTTGAGAATGGGCTCCTATCATCGCGGTGACAATTTCTTGTGTGTCTCCAAGAGCCATCGCAAATGGACCTGATGAAATAAAAACTTCACGACTCCCAGCACCTTCTAACACTCCGTCAACCCAACCTTGTTTTGAGACAGGATCACCGGTCGCCCAAAATTTTGTTGGTTTTTGAGTAATGGGGTCAATTCTCAAAGAATTAGTACGAGTTGGTAATCCTTGTAGTGCATTTGAAAGTTGGGATAATCCTTGACTACCATAAACCAATGGCTGGTTGTTCTGTCCCGTATATGTTATTGAAGAGACTGGAATATTTTTCCACCCTTTTCTAAAAGTGAAATTAACAATTGCAGAATCATTACTCGATCCTTTAACTACTGGACCTTGTAAGATATCATAGCCGATTGCAGGTGGAACAGTATTGAATTTCACATACTCAACATCTTGTAGTTTTGAATTATAAACATACCCTAACCCCAACACGGAATCTGATCCGGCAAGATTATCATTTCCTTGACCAAGATTGATTTCAGACCAAATTCCCAAATACATATTTTTGAGTGAATCCGTTGATAGGGTCGTAGAAATGCCTTTGTAGACCATTCTACACCGACGAAAGAGGACATTTGCCAGTGCATCAGAAGAGTTGAAACCCCAGATGGTGATCTGCATTTCCAATCCAACGGCAGGTGTTCCCCATGGAGAATTACCGGAAAGATCATTACAAACATACCAAATTACCTGATCTGCCTCTGCAACTCCTGGTGAATCTGATGCTGAATCTGGAATTTCAACATTGAATTCATTTACCGTAAATTTTGGATCATAAACTCCATTATTATTCTTATCATAATATGGTGCACCTTTAGCAACAGGCCATTCCATCCAATCTTTTTTGTATTCAGCCCTTAATCGCTGCATATCCATTATACTGATATTCTTTTCTGATATTCGATAAGTATCAGCAGCATCGCGACGCAGGTCAGCAGTCATAAAATCTTTTCTGATACGCCAAATACGATTTCCAGCATTGAATTTGTTTTCCGCAATCCCAGTTTGTATCCCAAGAATTGAACCCTGTTGTAGGTTATTCGAATAATATGCTCCATTAACAATCGGTTGAGGAGCATTGGCAGAAAACATAAACGAGGAACTAAAAATTGCCTGTGATGTTTTTCTGGGAAATGTCGCACCAACCGTTTTTAAAATTGGATCAGTCGATTCTAAACTTCCATTTGTTGCATACCATGCAGAAAAATTGTTCACTGTCATAGGTGCCCAATTCACACCACTATTTTGAACTGTGATTTGTGAGAACAAAGTTTCACAAAAAACGAATGACAACACAGCAACGATAAATATTTTATTCTTTGCCACAATAGTTATGGTTCTATTATTACACTGCATGGATTCAGAGGATTTGGTTGGTTGCAAGGGGACAATTCTCCATAATGAGGAGCTATCCAACATGAAGAGAATTGATCGGGAGAAGTAATAATTGTTCCCCCTCGTTGAAAGATCGAAAATCGAGCACTGATTCGGAATTGTTGTTTGGTCGAAACACCTCTTGGACCAACACCGTCTTGATAGGCAACATAACAATCCCTATCGGCAGAAAATTTTGCATGGAACATTATATTTGAGCTATCGTCTGTTTTCAAATTCCAACGATATCGTAGAATAATTGAATCTCCTGCGTCGATGATAATTTTATTTGAACTAAAATCATACTTACTTGCGTAAAAAAGATTATCAAGGGTCAGAACATCCGTTCTTTTTGTATCGATGTCACCCCGTTCTTCCGGTGATGCGATCCATTCAATAGAAATAATCCCTTTCATCGAAGCAAAATCATCCAACGATTCATCGTAAAAATTTTTATAGACTATATAAATATCCATTGCAGACTGAGTAGGACGACTTTCGGAATTATATTTATATTCGATTGAAGTTTTACTTGTGAAAAGTTCTGTCGGATTATTCTGCGGGGGTAGTTCTTCGTCGCAGCCAAAAAATAACAGGGTCGATAACACGATCAATAGTGTAGTTTTAAAAGTCGTCATGATATTCCATTTTATAAAGATAAAAAAGCGCTATCTCTTGATTGAAATAGCGCTTTACAATTCATGGAAAAAGTGATTGCTATTTCTCCGGTCTCATTTGCGGGAAGAAAATAACGTCACGGATATGATCTTGTTGCGTAAGAAGCATCACTAAACGATCAATTCCGATTCCAAGTCCGGCGGTCGGAGGCATTCCGTATTCCAACGCACGAAGAAAATCTTCATCCATTGTTTGAGCTTCATCATCTCCTCGTTCACGCAGTTTAACTTGTTCTTCAAATCGTGCACGCTGATCAATAGGATCGTTCAATTCAGAGAACGCATTACAGATCTCTTGACCATTGACAAATCCTTCAAACCGTTCAACCAGCCCTTCTTCTGACCGATGTTTCTTGGCAAGAGGAGAAAGTTCTACGGGATAATCCATGATGAATGTCGGTTGAATAAGCTGGGGTTGGACAACAATACTGAATATTTCATCAATGATTTTCCCGACACCGATTTTCGGATCAAGATCTATTTTCAACTCCTTTGCAATTGTTCGAAGTTCAGTCTCGGTTTTACCTCGCAGTTGTTTGCCCGAATATTTTTCAATTGCTCCAAACATCGTCAATCGCTGCCAGGGCGGCGTAAAATTGATCTCATTCTCTCCAAGTTTCACTGTTGCACTGTTATTCAAGGATTGTGCGATAGAGAAAACCATTTGTTCAACTAATTCCATCATCCATATATAATCGCGGTATGCAACATACAATTCCATCATTGTAAATTCCGGATTGTGCGTGCGGTCCATTCCTTCATTTCGAAAATCTTTTGCGATCTCGTACACTCCGTCGAATCCGCCGACAATAAGACGTTTCAAATACAATTCATCGGCAATTCTTAAAAATAAAGGAATATCCAATGCATTGTGGTGTGTTTCAAACGGTCGAGCACTAGCACCGCCATAAATGGGCTGCAAAGCCGGTGTTTCAACTTCAAGAAAGTTTTTTTCATCAAGGAATCTTCTCATTTGTCTCAGGATCATCGATCGTTTGATGAATGTCTCCCGAACTTCATGATTCACTACCAGATCAACATATCGCTGACGGTACCGAAGTTCTTTATCCTGAAATGGATCAAATGTAATTTTATTGCCGTGCTCATCGGTTTTTTCTTTCACGACCGGAAGCGGTCGAAGAGATTTTGAGAGCAATAGATACCGCTGTGCATGTATGGAAATTTCTCCCATCTTCGTTCTAAAGACATATCCTTCTACACCAATAATATCTCCAATGTCCAACAGTTTAAAATGATCATAGGGTTCACCGAGATCATCTTTTTTTAGATATACTTGAATCTTTCCGGTCATATCCAATATATGAGCAAAGGAAGCTTTTCCCATTCGTCGAATTGACATGATTCTTCCGGCAACAGAAACTATCCATTGCGGCATTTCATCTTTATAAGTCCCTAGGATTTCTTTTGCCGTCGCATTCCGTTCATATTCATATGGATACGGATTGATATTGGCAGCGCGTAAATGATCCAACTCTTCACGCCGGCGTTTCATTAGTTCATTGAGTTCTTCGTGATATTCCTGATTCAGATCTTTTTGTTCCATTATTCCAGTTTTCTCATTCGTAATATTAATAGTGATTTATCGTTTGAAATCTGCAAGCATAACGCAGACAGCATCTTGAATTCTTTCTGCCAATCGCGTTGGGACAGTATAATGATTCGCGATCATTGAAAATACAAATTGTTCCCCATCGGAACTTGTTACATACCCTGAGAGAGATCGAACATATCCGATCGATCCGGTTTTTGCATGAACATTGCTTTCAGCTTTTGTTCCTTTCATTCTATTTTTGATCGTTCCATCAATACCGGCAATTGGCAACGATTCGTAAAACGGAAGAAAACTATTTTCTTTCGACATTCCTGATAGAATTGAAACAATATCGCTCGGAGTGATCAGGTCCTGTCGTGACAATCCCGAACCGTCAGCATATCGTAATCGAACTGTATCTACTCCCCACAGTGTAAGAATTGGGAATGCTGCTGCTCGACCATTATCCATTGATCCCACACCGTAGCGTTCTTTTCCAATGGTCCGAAACACTTGTTCCGTATAAAAATTCTGACTTGGCTTGTTGATTGTTTTAATTATTTCTGAGTATGGAAGCGAAGTGAATGATGCAAGTTGTTTGGAATTGTCATATCGAATGGTGTCGGAAAAATCATCGGCATCGGCAACAGATCCGAGAACTGAAATTCCTTTTGATTCAAGAATTTCTTTTAATACGGCTGCAGTGTATGCGGTAGGATTTTCAACCGTCACAGATTCTATGAACGGTTTTTTCCCAACAGACATTTTTCCACGAACAAAAATAGTATTTGTGCCGCGTTTACGTTCAAAATAAATATCATTCACCGAATCTGTTTCTGCAGCGGTGGTTGTCAGATTAATAACGTTTACATAGCGGGTATTTGGGGAGACTGTTAACGAACACAAATCAGATATCGAAGCAGACGGAGCGATTCGAATATCTACGCAATTGTCATTAAAAGAAAGTCCGCTGATCTGCGCTGCATAGTAATCAGTTTCATAATCTGCTGACCAACCGGCGCCATAATATTCATCATCAAAACAATTATCATCGCCGATAATATTGCCATTGATCTTCGAAATTCCAAGAACCTTAAGACTATCTGCCCACTGTTCAAATGTGATCGTCACTTTTCCACTGTCAAATCTTCCGGAGATCGTCGGATCACCGCTTCCAATAATAATGAGATCACCGTTCAATACTCCATTGCTTATCTCGCCATTCGTTACCAATCGTGTCGTATAACGATAATTCGGCCCAAGAGCAATCATTGCAGATGAAGATGTAAAAAGTTTCATGTTTGAGGCAGGCATGAACATCTTCTTCTCATTTCGTGCATAGATTGTTTCATTGGTTTTCAAAGATTTTATCAGAACACCCCAATGAGCATTGACAAAATTTGAATCTTCGAATTTTTGAGCGATATCAAACTGAAGTTTTTCAAGAGGATTATTCGGATCGTATTGCAAACCACGATTAGATGAACAGCCTGCAAATAACAACACTGCGCTGAAGACAAAGAAAAAAATCTGTTTTTTCATATGAATATTTTCGGTTTAATTTTTATTGGGAGTGGTCCACACATTTTCACTGAAATATTATGGCTGTACTTTCCCCGATGGATATTCAGGCAAATTCAATCGATCTGTAGTTGTCCGATTGGATAACGCAGAGATTTCATATAATTTTAACGCATGCCAATGTTGTACTTCTTCCCAGACAAATCTCCAAGACCAATTTCCTAATGCTTGACCGGGCATGTTCATTCTTGCTTCGGTTCCCAAACCTAGAATATCTTGTAATGGAAATACCGCCATCACCGCGACGGATTCTGCTGCAAGACGAATAAGATCCCAATGAATTTCTCTGCCATCGGTTCCAACATATTTTTTGACAAATTCACGTTCGCGGTCTGTTGCACTCTTGAACCAGCCGATTGTCGTATCATTATCATGTGTCCCTGAATAGACAACAGTGTTCGAAATATAATTGTGAGGTAAGAAAATATTCTTCGTGTCGCCGGCAAATGCAAATTGTAAAATCCTCATTCCGGGAAAATCATATCGATCCCGTAATTCCACAACATCAGGTGTGATCTCGCCGAGATCTTCAGCAATGATCGGCATCTTTCCGAGTTTTTTTTCAATTGCGTCGAAAAGTTTGGCACCGGGCCCTTTAACCCATCGTCCTTTCACAGCAGTAGCTTCTGTTGCTGGAATTTCCCAATACCCTGCAAAGCCCCTAAAATGATCGATGCGTACAATATCAACAAGCTCCAGCGTCGATTTAATACGATTGATAAACCAAGAATAATTCTCCTCGTGCATCGCTTTCCAATCATACAACGGATTTCCCCATCGTTGTCCGGTTAAAG
The DNA here is from genome assembly GCA_964409765.1 of uncultured Chitinophagaceae bacterium. Classification (GTDB taxonomy): domain Bacteria; phylum Bacteroidota; class Ignavibacteria; order UBA10030; family UBA8401; genus UBA8401. The sequence goes on along the minus strand of CAYPEM010000001.1, from coordinate 78,764 downwards.
AAAAATAATCCGGAGGGACACCAGCGACAACTTTCGATTTCATGTTTTTATCAAGATGAAATAAATGGGGATTAGCCCACACATCAGCACTTTGATAAGCGATAAAAATCGGAATATCACCGACTATTTTTATTCCACGTTCATTGGCATATTTTTTAACAGCAAACCATTGGCGAAAAAAACACCATTGTGTGAATTGCCAAAAATTAATCTCGTTTTCCAATTCTTTCCGGACTTTTTTCAGTGCTGAAGATTCTCGCGTAACAAGACCGCTTTCCCATGTGCTCCATTCGCTTCCATTGTATTTTTGGATAAGCGCCATAAACAGAGAATAATCATCCAGCCATAATCGCTGCTTCTTGCAAAAGGATTGAAAATCTTCCATCTCTGATTTTGAATTTTTTGCGAAAAAATTCTTCGAGGCGATCCTTAATTTGCTCATTCGAAATTCTTTAACATTCCCGAAATGAACTTTCTTCGGATTGAACGGCGGAAGATTCTCCAATTCATTCTTTCCAAGCCAACCTTTCTTCACTAATTCTTCCAGATCGATCAATAATGGTTCTCCAGCAAAAGCAGAAAGACACATATAGGGAGAATCCCCCATTCCTACTGGACCAAGCGGAAGCATTTGCCAAAGTTTTTGACCTGCAACTACAAGCCACTCAATAAAATGATATGATGAAGCACCTAAATCTCCAGATCCAAATGGACCAGGAAGCGATGTTGGATGTAATAAAACTCCCGAACTACGTTCAAAATTCATATACCCGTATTCCTTTTTATTCCCATGATAATTATTTATTCTTCAATATTTTTTTCACTGCGAGGTTGCTCTATTTTCAGCTCACCGTTTGCAAGTGCTTTCAAATTTCTAATTTCTTTATCTGTCAATGTTCTCCACATTCCACGCTGCAAGCCATGAACATTCAATCCGGCATATTCAACGCGGTGAAGCCGTTCTACTTCATAACCGAACGATTCGAACATTCTCCGGATCTGACGATTTTTCCCTTCATGAATATGCATGATGATCTCGCGGTTTTTTGTCCCTGGAATGATTTCCAATTCCGCAGGAGCAGTCTTTCCGTCTTCAAGAAAAACACCTCGAGCAAGTTTCTCTGCATGAACCTGATCGAGACCTTTGTCAATGGAAACGTGATACGATTTGATTACTTCACTGGAAGGATGCATCAGTTTATTGGCAAGCATCCCATCATTGGTAAGAAGAAGCACACCCGTCGTTTGCCTGTCTAACCGACCAACAGGATAAACACGTTCGCGAATATTCACTATATCTAAAACAGTTCGACGTCCTTTTTCATCACTGGCTGTCGTGATAAAATCTTTTGGTTTATTCATAAGGATATAAACCAACTTTTGCGCAAGCGAATAGGTCTGACCGTTTACTTTAACAACATCTGATTGAGGATTAACCTTTGTACCAAGTTCAGTAACGATTGCACCATTTAATTCCACTTCACCATTGGCAATCATTTCTTCTGCTGCTCGACGTGAAGCAACACCAACCATCGCCAGAAATCTGTTTAAGCGAAGAGTTTCTGGAAGAACGTTTTCACTTTGTTCTTCCACTTGCTCCACCCTGACGCTTGGCCGCTTCCTGATTCCATCTGCTGTCCGTGATCGTGATGTGCGTCGTCTGTCGATTGAACCGAATGACCCACCGCCGCGTCTGTTGTCAGATGATCCTGATCGATTGGTGTCAGGTTCCGATCTGAAAGTGCGTCGCGGTTTTCCGTCGCTGCGTCGCTTGTCAAATGATCCTGATCGTTCATCTCTTGGTTTTCCGCTTCGTTCAGAACTTGCTCCGAATTTTTTGAACGGCTTATCACTTCGTTTCCCTGCAAACGATCCTGAACGTTCACCTGGTTTTCTGTTTCGTTTGTCTCCAAACGATCCTGATCGCTTATCTCCGAAAGTACCAGTCCGTTTATCTCCGAAGGATCCTGCTCGTTTTTCTCCGAACGAACTTGTCCGTTTATCTCCGAATGATCCAGTTCGTTTGTCTCCGAATGATCCTGTTCTTTTATCTCCGAATTTTCCTGTTCGTTTTCGGTCATCACCGCGTC
>CAYPEM010000001.1:0-76574 GCA_964409765.1 uncultured Chitinophagaceae bacterium | reverse complement strand
GATCCTGTTCTTTTATCTCCGAATTTTCCTGTTCGTTTTCGGTCATCACCGCGTCGATTGTCGGTACGTTTTCGATCTCCGCCCTCTCTTCGACTGTTTGTTGATTGATTTCTGATAGTATCACTCCTTCTTCATTATTCTTTTCGTCCGGAATTTGGATTCCGGATCCATCCTGCTCAGGTACAGCCGGTTGATTTTCAGCCGCCTTCTGTGCATCCTTTAATCGCCGCTCTTCTGCTTTCGCTTCAGCTTTTGCTTCATGTTCCAATTTTATTTTAGATCCGCGCTGTGGTTTGTTCTTTGATCCTTCATTCCCGTCCATTTTCTTTTCGAGATCTTCTTTGAACTCAAGTTCTTGTTGTTCTGCAAGTAATCGACGATCCACTTCCAATTCCGTCTCGCCGATCAATTCTTCGATCTCACGCGGTTTTGGCAGATCGGATAACTCGTTCAATCCAAAGTGTTCAAGAAATTTTTGCGTTGTTCCATACAACAACGGCCGTCCAGGTGTATTCGCTCTTCCGGTAATATGAATGAGATCTTTTTCAAGCAATGCATTGATAATGTAATCAACATTCACGCCCCGAATAAATTCTACTTCCCCTTTTGCGATCGGTTGTTTATAGGCAATAATTGCAAGTGTCTCTACTGCGGTTGGTGATAAACGACGACGCGCTCTTTCTTTGGCCAATTTCCCAACCCAGGATGAAAATTGTTCTTGAGTTGCATGGACAAATCCTCCCGCAACCTCAATGATACGGAATCCACTCCCCATTCGTCCATATCCTCGATTGAGGTCGCCAACCGCTTTGCGGATAATATCCGCATTCACTACATAATGTTCTTCCGGTGGAAGGTCTTTATTGACATCATCCATAATCGAACGAATGAAGCGTACAGTCATTGGTTCATCGCTTGCAAAGATCAGCGCTTCTATGATGTTCTTCAGTTCGGTGGAGACTACAATCTCTTCCGTTTTTACTTCGGCTTGCTCATCACTCATTCGTTATGCCTCAGTTGGTAATTTTACTATCGTTATGTCGCCGTACGAATCGAATTGACTGATCGCTATGATATTCTGTTTCATCAATTCTAAAATGGCAATAAATGTCACTACGATACGGATCTTTTCGGTCATCAACAGAGCAATTTCATAGAATGATACTTCCATTTTTTCTTTGAACAGATTAACGATGAACGCCATCTGATCATCAAGCGACACGTTCAATTTGTTTATTTCATGAACATGTTTGCGAGGCATCTTATTCACGGCATGCTGGAAGGATGCGATCAGATCGAACAGTGTTACATCTCGAAGAAGATCTTCATCCGTTTCAGCTTCCATTATTTTTGGATCGTTCTCAAAATTTCCGCGATATGCCAATTTCCGTTGGTGCAATTGTTTGCGTTCCAACAATTCCGCCATTTCTTTCCATCGTTTATACTCCAATAAACGACGAACTAGTTCTGCGCGAGGATCGAATTCTTCTTCACCTTCACCTTCAGGACGTGGAAGAAGCATTTGTACTTTTATCTGCATCAGTTCTGCAGCAGTAACGATGAACTCACCGGCAATATCAAGGTTTAATTCTTTGAGATACTGAAGGTATTCCAAAAACTCCTTCGTTATCATTGCAATTGGAATGTCATAGATATCTAATTCATCTCTTTTAATAAAGAAAAGAAGAAGATCAAGCGGACCTTCAAAATCAGATAACTTTACTCGATATGTTTTTTCAACGGGCATCAGTAAGTTGAATTATCCAATTTTCATCACTTCACGAACTTCATTCATGGTATGTTCGGCAACTCGTTTTGCACGTGATTCCCCATCATGAAGAATATATTTCACTTCGACAGGATTATTTTCGAAGTGAGCACGTTTTTCACGAAACGGAGCAAGCGTGTCTGCGATCTTTGCAGAGCAATTCTTTTTGCAATCAACACATCCAAGTGCACCGGATTCGCAACCATTTCTAATTTCCGGAACTTCACTCGGATTAAATTTTTGATGGTACGAAAAAACAACACATACATCCGGGCGACCAGGATCGTTTTTCCGGACTTTTAGAGTGTCCGTCACTGCTGTGCGCATTTTCTTTTGAATCTCTTCGGCAGAATCAGAAAGTAGAATTGTATTGCCTAGTGACTTGCTCATTTTCTGATTTCCATCAAGTCCGGCGAGACGGGCGAATTTAGTCAGCTTCGGTTCCGGTTCAGGAAAAACATTTCCCCATTGGTTGTTAAATCTGCGAGCAATCTCACGAGTGATCTCAATATGAGGAACTTGATCTTCGCCTACTGGTACGACTTCACCTTTGTACAATAGAATATCGGCAGATTGAAGAACTGGATAGCCCAGATGTCCGTAAACGACTGAATCCATATTCAAATCGCGAATCTGATCTTTGAGTGTTGGATTTCTTTCCAGTCGAGCAGCTGTTATCAACATCGAGAAAATTAAATGCAATTCAGCATGTTCTTTTATCTGAGATTGACGAAAGATCGGGCTCTTTACCGGATCTATTCCTGCGGCAAGCCAATCTATGACCATATCAATTGAATTTCGATATAGTTCAGTCGTATCCAGATTTGTTGTTAATGCATGGTAATCGGCAATGAGATGATAATTGTCATATTCATGTTGAAGTGAAACCCAATTTTCTAAAGCTCCTACTAAATGTCCGATATGTAATTTCCCTGTAGGACGCATACCGCTTAATATTCTTTTTTTCTTCTTTTCCAATGAGACCTTACAAATATATATGTTAATGTAATGAGTAAATGATCAGTTCATGAATAAATATGGTTTCCAACGGTCATCCAAATTACCAACAAAATGTCGGAGGAATGTAACATGATTTGGTTTCATTGGAATTCGCAACAACGGCATACCTGCTTCTTCCGGAGTGCTGTCTCCTTTTTTGTTATTACACTTTACACACGCTGCAACAAGATTTTCCCAAGAATCTTCTCCGCCTTTTGATCTTGGTTGAATATGATCCAGTGTTAATGGAACATCACCTCGTCCGCAATATTGACAACGATGCCCATCACGCCGAAGAATATTTTTTCTCGACAGGATGATTTTCTTGTACGGAATCCGAACAAATGAAGAAAGACGAACAACACTCGGGAACGGCATAGTCAATGAAACAGACCGAATCACTTTTCCGTTACTCGCTTCAATTAATTCTGCTTTCCGCAAAAAAAGAAGCATAATAGCTTTTTTTACATTACAGACACTCAAAGGCTCGTAGTTTTGATTCAAAACAAGCACTTTACTGTTGAGCCTACCGTGAATACTTTTTGAATGGAATAATGAACTGAAGATTACTATCCTCCTTTTGCAACTTTCATTGCACTATGAAAGGGCTTTTAAGTATTGTCTAACCTTCAATAAAGTAACGTCTTTACCAATTATTCTCGAGAAAACCTTTTGATACAATCTGCAACATATAAATGAAATATAGCAAGGGGGGGCGTTAATATCAATTGGGGAGGCAAATTAAATAATAAAACCCAAAAGTCTGTTTATAGTCAAACTTTTGGGTTTTTAATCCATTTATCGAAAATTTATTACTTCAATCGCTTTTGTATCTCTTTTATCGAATCTCCACCAAATTTCTCCAACAATGCATTTGCAATTACTGGGGCTACTACTGCCTCTCCAATGACCGATGCTGCAGGAACAGCACAAACATCTGATCGCTCATAGCGTGATTTTTGCGTTTCTTTTGATTTTATGTCAACCGTTCGTAATGGATTTGCCAGAGTCGAAATCGGCTTCATTGCTCCTCGAATTACAAGCAGTTCACCGTTTGTCACTCCCCCTTCTAGTCCGCCAGCACGGTTTGTTGGGCGAATAATTGAACCTGATTTCGAAAGCATTTCATCATGAACATCAGAACCAAAACGGCGTGCATTTTCAAATCCTTCACCAATTTCCACTCCTTTTATCGCATGGATTGACATCATTGCCTGTGCAAGTTGACCATCCAGTTTACGATCGAAATGAACATAACTACCAAGTCCAATTGGTACACCAGAAACCAATACTTCAAATATCCCGCCAAGAGTGTCCCCTTTTTTCTTGCACGCTTTAATAGCTGCTATAGCCTTCGATTCAGTTAACGTATCCAAAATCCGTACTTCGGATTTATCTGCATCGATTGAAAGTCTAGAAATTTCATTTGAATATTTTTTTATAAGTGTTTCAACACCGGATCGTTTTTGCAACGCAACAGAACCAATTGAAAGAACATGACTCCCAATTTGAATTCCAAATTCCTCCAAAAATTTTTTTGCAATAGAACAGCATGCAACACGCATTGCTGTTTCCCTTGCACTCGCCCGATCGATAACGTTACGAATATCATCAAATCCATACTTTGCGGAACCGACATAATCTGCGTGACCGGGTCGAGGTAAAGTAATTTTATCAATTCCTTTTCCACTTCCTTCAACAGACATTCTTTCAGTCCAATTTTGCCAATCTTTATTTCGAACAATTAATGCAATAGGGGTACCGAGAGTTTTCCCAAATCGAACACCAGATAAAATCTCAACTTTATCGGATTCAATCCTCATTCTTCCACCGCGTCCATATCCTTGTTGTCTTCTCCAAAGCTGATGATTGATATATTCGGATGAGATTGCAAGACCAGCAGGTACTCCTTCAATAATTCCTACTAACGCTTGACCATGAGATTCACCTGCAGTAAAATATCGTATCATTTTATGAGTTCCATTTCCCGTTTTGTTTAAGAATCTGTCTGCTTATGATCAGTTTTTGAATTTCATTCGTTCCTTCAAATATTTTCAATATACGGGCATCACGATAGAACCGTTCAAGCGGAAGTTCTGCTGAGAATCCCATACCGCCATGGATCTGCAACGCTTGATCAGCTATTTCAGATACAGCTTCGGAACAATACAATTTAACAATCGCTGCATCCAGAGAAATATCCTCTTTCTTGTCATGTTTGAATGCCGCTTTGTAGACCATATTCTCCATTGCATAGATATGTACAGCCATATCTGAGATCATAAATTGTATTGCTTGAAATTTTGAAATCTGCTCCCCAAATTGTTTCCGCTGTTTTGAGTATGTTACAGACATCTCCAGCATTTCTTTTGCTGCACCAAAACAGGCTGCGCCTAAACCAAGCCTGCCGGAATTCAAAGTTTCCATTGCTACTAAAAATCCACGACCATCCGTACCGATCATATTTTCTTCGGGAATTTCGACCTGATCGAATGCAATGGTGTTGGTTGCACTTCCTTTGATCCCAAGTTTCTTTTCATTTTTCCCAACGCTTACTCCATTATATTTTTTCTCAACAACAAACCCTGTAATTCCCTTATCCGTTCGAGCAAAAACAGAAAATACATCTGCAAGTGAACCATTTGTAATCCAAACTTTTTCTCCGGTAAGGATCCACTTATCTCCCCTTTTTTCAGCTTTCGTTGAGAGATTAAATGAATCTGAACCAGCATCTGCTTCCGTCAAGGCAAATGCACCAATCATTTCACCCGATGCTAATTTGGGCAGATATTTTTTCTTTAGAAGTTCGGTACCTCCGACCATGATTGCCTCTGCTCCAATGGATTGATGAGCTCCGATTGTAGCAGCAGTAGATCCGCACACGCGTGCAACTTCTTCCTGTGCTATGCAAAATCCAACTTTTCCGAAACCTCCACCGCCATATTCTTCAGGTATTGCAGTTCCCATTAATCCAACGTCCGCAATTTTTTTTAATAATTCTCTGGGGATTTCCTCGTTCTTATCTATAGATGCAGCAATGGGTCGAATCTCAGCATTCGTAAAATCACGCGCCATCTCCCTCAACATATTGTGTTCTGATGTAAATGAAAAGCTCATAAAACTTCGATTTAATGGTGAGAAAATTGTTTAAGTAATATACGAAATAAAATAAAAAGACCTGATAAGATTTTATTCTTACCAGGTCACATATGAATTACCGATTAGTTTATTTATGGTATCATCACCGCAACAAATCGAGGACTTCCTTGCGCTCCTTTGACAAGCAGCAATAATGCTTCTCCTGATTTTTTGGATTTCACAATTTTCTCAAATTCTGAAACAGTACTGACCGGTTTTTTATCCGCTTGAAGAATAATATCGTTCTCATTGAGATTCCGTTTACTTGCCTCACTAAAATTCTTAACAGATGATACCAACACCGAACTCGTTACATTTCTTTCCTTTACAGTTCGACCGTCAGCTTTTTTAACTGAGAACCCCAGTGAGCTAAATTCAACAGCTCGTGATGTTGCTTCTTCTGCATCAGATTCATCACTCTCGGTACTGCCATTATTTGCAGATAATGTTCCAGAATCAGAACGCGGTTTTAGAGTTATAATTTTTTCAATCTTTTTTTCATCGCGCCAAATAACCAGTGTTACTTTATCACCCGGATGTTTCGAAGCAATGTATGCCTGCAATTCATTCGGTGCTTTCATCGGTTTGGAATCGATGGATAAAATGATATCCCCGGCTTTTACTCCGGCAGCTTTTGCTGCTTCACCAACTACATCCTGTACAAACACTCCTTCTGCTTTATCAAGTCCATTAGCTTTTGCAAGCGTTTCATCGACCGGAGTTATTTGAACGCCGATATATCCACGTTCTACTTTTCCAAATTGTATCAGGTCGGTTACTACGGATTTTGCAAGATTGATCGGAATTGCAAATGAATATCCTTGATAGCGTTGATTGGTTGTTGCAATAGCTGTATTAATTCCAATAACTTCTCCGTAAATATTCACTAATGCTCCACCGCTATTTCCTGGATTAACGGCAGCATCAGTCTGAATGAAGTTTTCAATTCCATAACTATCATTAATGATCCGGATACTTCTTCCGAGATAACTGATAATTCCTGCAGTCACAGTTGAATTCAACCCAAGCGGATTTCCAATCGCGAGTGCCCATTGTCCAACTTGAACATCATCAGAATTTCCAAGCATAGCAACGGGAAGATTATCTCCTTCAACTTTTATCACAGCAACATCGGTCAACGGATCGGTTCCAATAAGTTTTGCTCTAAAGCGACGTGTGTCGTTTAGTGCAACTTCAATTCCATCATCGGCAGCATTTTCAATAACATGGTTATTCGTGATGATATATCCATCTTTGGTAATGATCACACCGGAGCCGGAACCTTGCGACTGTTCATCAGGCTGATGGAAACGAAAATCTGGGAAATATTTGAAAAATTCTTCTTCACGACCTTCCCGTTTTCTGGCCTTAGTTGTGACAACAATAGAAACAACCGCGGGAGTAGCTTCCTTTGACACTTTAACAAAAGCATCATTCGCTGCTTGTAGATTCAAATCAGTTTTTGCGGGTGATTTATCAGAGCCAAGTTTGATCTGTTTTTGTTGTGCGAACCCAAGATCAACCCCATCAAAATCAGATACCAAAACGGCACCAAAAATAATACCGATGGTGATAAAAAAGAATGCTGCAAGAATGGAACGTTTCATAAATTATTTTTCTCCTTAATGATTCAAACTTACTTCATACTATATAACATAGAAAGTGATTTCAAAGTTCTAACGGACTCAATATGATACCGAAGATATGATTGTAATGTTGCAAAAAGTTCATCAAGCATTGTGGCAGGGATTGACAATTGTATTGATTCCTCAATTTGATATTCCTTCAAAAACAGCAATGTTTTTAATATTCCACCCGATATTTTTACGCCGCTTGACGTTTGATTCTTCGAGCAGTAGGAACAAATGAATTTCCCATCTGATAATCGTAGTTGTACAAATTGAAATTCATTATCCGTCGAATTCCTATCACATTCAGAACACGAATCAATACTTAATCCGAAACCAAATTGTTGGAACATTTTTATAAAGAATCCAAGCAAAACATTGATACTATTTTTGGATGATTGATCAATCGTGTGCAATGATTCAACAAGCAGCGTAAAGATCGTTTCATTCTCCTCTTCATCATGCATTACCATATTCACTAATTCTATCAAAGCTAGTCCGGTGAATATTTTTTCTGAATCATCCTGCATTCTGTTGAACGGTGCAACGATCTCACTTTTTGAAAGCAAATGAAGATCTTTATGTTCTTTTTTATACAGAACGATCGAAGAATAGGTCATTAACTCAAGTGATGAACCAAACTTATTTGACTTTGGATTCCGTGCTCCTTTCGCGACGATCTTGATCTTTCCATACTTCCGAGAGTACACGGTGACGATTTTACTTGTATCACCGTAATTGAACGCGTGAAGAACAATCGCTTCGGTTTCAACGATCATTGCTTCACCGCATTTCTAATAGAATCAGCAAATGGAACTTTTAAAACCCCTTTTTCAGTAATGATCGCAGAGATCAAATGATTCGGAGTCACATCAAAGGCAGGATTGAAGACCGAAATATTATTCGGTGCGGTTTGTTTTCCAAAACTATTGGTTACTTCAGTTGAAGCCCGTTCTTCAATATGAATCTGATCTCCTTTTTGAATCGAACTGTCAATCGTCGAAGTTGGTGCAGCAATGTAGAAAGGGATGTTGTGTTCCTTTGCTAATAGAGCAAGATTATAGGTTCCAATTTTGTTGGCAGTATCTCCATTCACTGCAATTCGATCTGCACCGGTAATAATCAGATCAATCTTTTTTGTTTTGATCGTCCATGCCGCAGAATTATCTGTAATAAGTGTTGCCGGAATTCCCGCTTTTTGGAATTCCCACATTGTTAATCGAGCACCCTGTAATAACGGACGTGTCTCATCAGCAAAAACCGAAATATTTTTCCCAAGATTAAGTGCCGTTAAGATCACTCCGAAGGCTGTCCCTATTCCTCCAGTGGCAAGTGCACCGGTATTACAGTGAGTTAATATTTTAGCTCCATCAGGAATGAGTTCTGCACCAAACTTCCCCATATTCTCACACATTGCACGATCTTCCTCATGGATCAAAAGAGCTTCGGATTTCATTTTGTCAAAGAGCACTTTTGGATCATCACTAACATTTAGACGAAGAACGTTTCTCATTCGTTCCAGAGCCCAAAAAAGATTTTTTGCAGTGGGTCGAGTACTAGAAAGTATTCTTGCTGAATGTTCAAATGCTTCGGTGAATTTTTCTTTTGACGAATGAATTTCTTTTTGGGTTCCTAATAAAATGCCATAAGCAGAAACGATTCCAAGCAAGGGAGCTCCTCGGACTTTTAAAGTCCGAATTGCATTTGCAATAATAGAAATATCAGAAGTCTCAATGTAAACTTCGGAAAGAGGAAGTTCGGTTTGGTCTAAAAAGCGGATAGAATTGTTTAGCCATTCAATTGATTTCATAAAGTATACCAGAGAGTTTCACAAGAGTAAAACTCTCTGGTGATTTAATTTACTCGTCGAATTTTGAAAGTGCTTTAAATTCTCTAAATCGATCCTGAATCTTGAGATAAGAAAGATCACGAAGTCCATCAACAGAAATTTTTTCCACGCAGAATGATGCCATGGTGCTGCCGTAAATTACTGCACGCTTCATATTTTCGAATGAAAGATCATCCGTTTTTGCGAGCCATGCGGTGAATCCGGAAGCAAATGTATCACCGGCTCCGGTTGGATCAAAAATATCCTCTAATGGATACGCTGGTGCGGAAAAAATATGATCTTCGTGGAACAGCAATGCACCGTGTTCCCCTTTCTTAATGATCAATGTCTTTGCACCCATTGTGCGGATTTTTTTTGCTGCACGGAGCAGATTCGGATCGTTCGCCAATAACCTTGCTTCAGAATCATTGAGAATGAATACATCAAAATGAGGAATCGCTTTTAATAACTCATCTTTTTTTGTTTCAATCCAAAAATTCATGGTATCACCAACAACTAATGTCGGTTTTTCAACCTGATGCAGTACGCGAAGCTGTAATGTCGGATCGATATTACCTAAACAGATATATCGTGTCTTCTTATAACCTTCGGGTATTTTTGGATCGAATTTTTCAAAGACATTGAGATTCAATGATAAAGTATCTCGATTATTCAGATCATAATGATAGCGACCTGACCAGCGAAATGTCTTTGCGTCTTCAATGATTTCCAATCCTGCAAGGTCAACTCCGCGTTCATTCAAAAAATCGATAGCTGTTTGAGGATAATCACCTCCGACAACTCCTACAAGACGAACAGGTGTTGTAAAATAACTTGCAGCCACAGCAATATATACTGCCGATCCGCCGAGAACATTTTGAACCTTGCCAAATGGTGTTTCAATATCATCAATGGCAACTGAGCCTACGACTAAAATTGACAAAGCTTACTCCTTATTAATTTATTTTTTATTTATCATTATTGGTGATTGTGATTTCGTTCGAAAAGGTCCAATCTTTAACAACTGTAACTGCTCATTATTAAGATCTGAAGATGAAAATAAAATTATTCCTTTCGTTTTCATTTCACGACACTGCTCTATCTGTTGAAGCAGCATCGAAGGCGTCAATTGTAAATATGGTGCTAATCCCACAAACAACGGGAATTCTTCCCCAACAATCGAACGCAATCTTAAAATTGATTCTTTCACCCATTCGGTGCTGTTGGAATAAGCCATTGGAACAAGGAAATTCACATATCCTTTGTTTGCCCATTCACCCCAATTTTGCATTTTCGTTTTTCTTGCATCTTCAATATCGGGAAAAATATCTGCGGATAAAAGTATTTCGGGATTTTCCCATCGAATTTTTTTTACGAAATTTGTCACTCCCATTTCACGCCAAAACCTCCATTGTTCCCATACATCAGGCTGTTCGGACGGATTAATATCAAGCGGGTCAACACCGGATATTTTCTTAAACTCAGATCGAGAATAGTCACTATAATCTGACGATTCATCGAGTGGAACATTAACCGGAAATCTGATGTAATCCATTTGGATACCGGAAATATCCGGATAGAGCATTCTCACTTCTTTATAAAGAGAGGCAATATAATTTTGAGCATCGGGGTTTAGCGGATTGACATATAAGTATCCCTCTTCTGCTTTTGAGACTCTTTCACCATTTCTCTTTATGATCTGCCAATCCGGATGGGATGTGAGTATGGGACCTTTGCCAGTATCATCGTTCGCACTGGAGTATCCAACAAAGAACGTATGAATCCATGAGTGAATTTCAATTCCATATTTTTTTCCCTCATCAAGAAATGCTTTTAGCGGGTCAAATCCAAGGAATTCTTTTTTTTGTTTTGTGATAAAACCGGGATAGATCGTTTCCCCTCCCCAAATCGTTTCCAAAAATATCATGTTGAAACCAGCATCGGATAATTTTTTTACGACTGCTGCAATTTCATTCTTATTCTTTTCAATTGGACGATGCCAAACACCGCGTCCCTCAATTGTTGGAGAAAGTGTAATGCGATATTCAAGTTCATTAAGAAGATGCATTCCTTCAATATATTGAAGAGAATCAATCAGAGAATTTTCAGCAGTTGCGAGCGCAAATTTAAAATTATTGAGAGAATCCAAAGCACTGCGAAGCAATTCCCGTTCACTTTCCAATAACTGTGGTCTGATTTTTTCATACTTCAAACGAAATTCTTCCAGTCGGATTTTCGAATAGATACGGAATGATTCGGCATCAAATGTTATTGTGACTGAAGAATCAACCAGAGATATTTTTGCTCCCACTTTAGCATGTTGTAATAAGAATTGTCGAGCGAGTCCGTGTCCGGAAAGGATAAACTCCCCTTTTCCGATCGGTGAATTATTTCCACCGATCTTAATAACGATATTTCCTTTTACGATTGCTTCAACACCCCATTGATTTGTTCCGGTTGTTGGTCTGTTATATTCTGAAGTATAAATGATCAGTTGGTGTTCACCCCGTCCACCGGGGTAGTCACGGACATTTTTGGGATTGGTTCCACTAATTGGATATGATTGGCTATGAGAAAGGAATGATGTTGTTACCAACAAAATAAATATGAAGGCATAAAATTTCATAAAGCAATTTCGGACAGATTCGCAGTATTTTTTCCGCTGGTGATAAATTCATGGACGATATCGAGTGCTTGTATTTGTCCGGGCCAAACACACATCGTTTTTGCTGTCGAAATTGGATACCATCCAAATTGATAATGTTCATCGGAGAGAATGGGATTTGTTTTTGAAGGAACTTGAGCGGCAAAGATTATCGTATGATTCACTGTATCATTTTTAACGGAGTAAAAAGAATTGATATGAGGAACGACCCAAAACTTTTGAGGTTTATATCCAGTTTCTTCTTTCAATTCTCTCAACGCTCCCTGTAAAGCAGTCTCACCCTGCTCAATCGAACCGGTAACGATCTGCCACACATCGGGATATACTTTTTCAGTTCTCGATCGACGCAACATAAGATACGATGGTTCTTTGTTGTCAACGGAGAAAATGCAGACCTCTACAATATTGCAAACGATACTCGGCATGATGATTTTTGTTTCAGGGATTTCGTTTTTTTAATTCTGCAATTTCATCCATCGTTAGTTTCCGCAGCTTTCCAATTTGAAGTTCACCTAATTGTAACGAACCGATTGCCGTCCGCTGCAGTTCGATGACAGGAAATCCTACTGACTCAAACATTCTACGGATCTGTCTATTCTTTCCTTCAACGATCGAGATTTGACATTGAGAAACGGAGTTCTCGGAGAACAGTTTTGATATTTTCGCAGGTAATGTTATATACCCGTCATCTAATTCCACACCTTCAGCGAGTGTACTCATATCTTCTCTCGTCAACGTTCCTTCACAAACGACCATATACGTTTTCGGAAATTTTGATTCAGGATTGGTCAACTTCTCCGACAATTGGGAATCATTCGTTATCAACAGTGCACCGGACGTGTCTTTGTCCAATCTACCGACGGGAAAAAGATGACCCAATCCTTCCAGCATTTTCTCTTTGCCAAGCAATTCATAAACAGTTGTTCTTCCTTTTTCATCATTACGGGTTGTGACTACATTGATCGGTTTGTTGAGAAGGTAGTAAACAAATTTCTTCTCTTTACTAACCGCCTCACCATCGATTGAGACCTTATCTTTGGCAGGATCGACACGAAAAGAAAGGGATTTAACAACTCTTCCGTTGACAGAAACAACTCCGCTCAGGACTAATTTTTCCGCCTGACTACGGGAACTATATCCCAGCTTTGAAATTGCACGCGGTAAACTGACAACGCGTTTTACTTGTTGGTTTTTCACAAACGAATATTGAAATTAAATGATGAAAATACAAACGGATTATTTCAATCGGAGGTGTGAAAGCACAATTCCGCATGCCATCGCAGCATTAAGAGATTCTGCTTTCCCAAATTGAGGAATAAGAATTTTTGAGTCGGCAATTGCGGAAATATCTTTAGAAATACCATGGGATTCACTTCCGATAATGAGAAGAGCTTTTTGTGCAAAATTGATCTTTCTTATATCGATACTATTCGACAACTCGGTTGAATAAATTGTGAACCTCTCTTTTTTGCATTGATTGAAAAAACCCTTCAAGTCAGTTTCCTCAACAATTGGAAGGTGAAACAGTGAACCCATTGTCGATCGGACAACTTTTGGATTATACAATTCAACCGAATTATTACCAATTACAACAGCATCTACTCCAAACCAATCACACGTTCGAATGATCGTTCCCAAATTCCCGGGATCATTGATCCCATCTAAAACAACTACCAGAGCGGATTGACTCTTTATGGTTGTTTGCAATTTTGTTTTACCCGATAGTTTGTGAAGAACGGCTATGATACCTTGCGATGCAATAGTATCAGAAATTGCTTCAATCTCTTTAGCTTTTGCAACAAGCACTTCTCCTGCAAAGCGTTTCAGCGAGTTGATCACCTGATAATTCTGGAAACGATGTTCGTCGTAAAGAATTGTTTCAATCTTTACAGCAGAGTGAATTGCTTCTTCAATGGATTTCCATCCTTCGATGATAAATTTTCCCTCTACTTCACGATTCTTTTTTTGAAGAAGGCTTTTGATATAAATCAGTTTAGATTTTGTCAGCACTTATTTAACCGTTCATTCGTCAATAAATAATTATAACTATTCATACACACCCCAAACATCTCTCAAAGCATCAGATATTTCTCCAATCGAAGCATATTCTTCCACTGATCGCAAAATGTGAGGGATGACATTCTCGTTGCCAGATGCAGCTTTTTTTAAATCAGTCAATGCGTTTTGAACAACTGCATTATTTCGGGTTGATTTTATTTTCCTTAAGTGAGCAATCTGCTCATCTCGAATTGATTCATCGACTTTTAATAATTCAGCTGTTTGTTTTTCTTCGACAATAAATTCATTTACTCCAACGATGATCTTTTCTCTCTCATCAATAGCTCGCTGATACTTATAGGCACTATCTGCTATTTCCTTTTGAAAATAATTCTGTTCGATCGCTTTGACTGAACCTCCCAGTGCATCGATTGTATCCAGATATTCTTTTGCGCGCGTTTCAATTTCATTGGTCAACGATTCAACAAAATATGAACCAGCCAGCGGATCAACAGTATCGGTCACTCCTGACTCGAACCCGATCACCTGTTGAGTTCGCAACGCCAAACGAGCAGATTCTTCAGTGGGTAATGCAAGTGCTTCATCTTTTGCATTTGTATGAAGGGACTGGGTTCCACCCAAAACAGCAGCAAGTGCTTGTAATGTTACTCTTGGAACGTTTGTTTCAATTTGTTGAGCAGTCAATGAAGAACCGGCTGTTTGGGAATGGAATCGAAGTTTTAAGGAATCAGGATTTTGCGCTTTGAATTCCTCTTTCATGATTGTAGCCCATAATCGTCTTGCAGCACGGAACTTTGCTACTTCCTCAAAGAGATTATTGTGAGCATTAAAAAAAAACGACAATCGCGGTGCAAAGGAGTCAACATTCAAACCAGCAATTAGAGCTGCTCGAACATACTCCTTAGCATTTGCAATTGTAAATGCAAGTTCCTGAACTGCTGTCGATCCGGCTTCACGAATATGATATCCGCTGATCGAGATTGTATTCCAACTTGGAAGGTTTTTGCTGCACCAAGAAAATATATCGGTTACCAATCGCATAGATTGTTGCGGCGGATAGATATGAGTTCCTCGCGCGATATATTCCTTCAAAATATCATTTTGGATCGTTCCGGATATTTTGCTGACATCTGCATGTTGTTTTTTTGCAAGTGTAACATACATACATAATAGAATTGCAGCAGTTGCATTGATCGTCATTGAAGTTGTAATCTTTTGCAATTCAATCCCGTCAAATAATTTTTCCATATCTGCAAGCGTATCGATTGCTACGCCAACTTTTCCAACTTCTCCTTCGCTCATCACATGGTCAGAATCGTATCCCATTTGTGTAGGAAGATCGAATGCAACGGAAAGTCCGGTAGTCCCTTGCGATAATAAATATTTATACCGCTCATTCGATTGTTTCGCAGTTCCAAAACCGGCATATTGCCGCATTGTCCACAATCGGGATCGGTACATATTGGGATGGATACCGCGAGTAAAGGGATATTTTCCAGGATCACCTATTTCCTTATTCCCATTTATATCAGCAGAAGAATAAAATTCTTTAATTGGGATCTGAGAATCAGTTTTAATATTTTTGGATGCCATTCTATTTACGTTGGAAGATCGGAGCAAATTGATTGCTTGAAAATAAGAAAGATGCGGACAAGAAGAAACACGTAAGAATTAATTACGCCATTTCAATTTATTCACTTTTTTTCCATCGGATTCGAAAATAACTGCCCCTTCAACATCAGTTCTATATACTGAAGCTCCAAAGGTCTTGAATCGTTCAATCACTCGTTTTGAAGGATGACGGAATTTGTTGAATTTTGCCACTGAAATGATAACTTCTTGAGGTTTAACGACGGAAACAAAGTATTCAGAACTACTTGTTGATGAACCATGATGACCTGCTTTTAATACGTCTGACTCAAGAAAATCGTGATATGATTTTGTCAAATGTTCTTCCGCTTCAATTTCCGCATCACCGGTAAACAAGAACGAAGCATTTCCATATTGTAGTTTGAATACTAATGAAGATTGATTCAAATCTGAATATCCATTCGTAGAATCCGTATCTATGAATTGAGTTGACGGATGCATAAAATACAATCGTGCATTACCAATTGAAAATGTACTTCCCGCCTTCTTAACAAGATGCTTTTGCTTGTGATTAAGAATGCTATATTCGTAAAATAAATTTGACTGCGCTAATTGATCTGCATCGATCGTTTGCTGCACACTGAATGTTTTCAATAAATACGGAACTCCACCCAAATGGTCTGCATGTGGATGAGAAGTAATAACAGCATCAATATGTGATATTCCATTCCGACGTAAAAAAGGAGCAACAATTTTTTCTCCCGCATCATACTCATTTGTTTTTGGACCGGCATCAACAATAAGTACTTCCCCAGTCGGAAATTGAATAACGGTTCCATCTCCTTGTCCAACGTCCAAGAAAGTAATACGAAGATTTTGCTGGTGTGGTTGTAAGATTGAATTGAATAATAAAATATTTGCAACGAACAATGATCCTAAAATAATACGCTTTTGTATAGTTCGATTCCCAATATTAAAAATAAAACCGATCAGCGCTGAATACAGTATCGTCTCCTGCAATCCAAATGTTGCAGTATTCACAATGGCAAACGGAACCTGTTCTGCCCATCTCACAAAATTCAGCGTAAAGATTGCCAGAAGATCATTCACTTCACTAAAACAAGAGGCAACCCAGATCGAAAATACTCCAAGCAATGCACCGCTGAGTCCAATTGTAACGATCAAACCAACGATTGGAACGACAATAAGATTTGCGAAGAGAGAAACGATCGAAACTTTCCCAAAATAAAAAGCGGTGAATGGAAGTGTTCCGATTTGTGCAGCAAGAGAAACGGCAAATAATTGCCAAACCCATTTTAATATTTTAAATTCTTCAAGCGGTTCGGGTATTTTTGGAATAAGTGCATTCAGTTTCGGGTAGAAATACACAATGGAAAATACGGCGGAAAAGGAAAGTTGAAAGCCAACATCAAATAACTGTTTTGGTTCGATCAAAAGAATTATAATTGCTGAAATCCCGAGTACGTTATAGACATCTGTTCGTTCTTCAAATAATTTCCCGACATAAAAGACGATGATCATTAACGTTGCCCGAACAACAGAAGGTGTTGCTCCGGTTAACAACATATAATAAAGCAATGCACTAATGGCTATGAGGATCCTTGGCTTCTTTGAAAATCGAAGCAATCCTACAATGACAAAGATAATTTCGGCTACCAATACAACATGCGAACCGGAAACTGCTAAAACATGGATTGTACCGGTATTCATAAATGCCGTTTTAATCTCTTCGGATAAATCTGTCCTGTCACCGAGTAATAATCCAATCAAGAAATTCGCTTCATTTCCTTTCATCACGGAACGGATCGTTTTTACGATAAAGTTTTTTGTCGGAAAAATAATATATTCGAACAAGAAATTACCTTCGCGATCGTTCGAAACGGAAACCATAGAATATCCATTAATCGACGCAGTCGCGTAAATATTATTCACTTCAAGATATTGGCGGTAACTAAATTCACCGGGATTTCGTTCATCACTTGGTGATTGGAGAATACCGTTGAACGATATAAAAGAACCGTACAATATAACTTTAGGAATCTCTTTCTTTCGTTTATCGCTGATGATTCTTATATAAGCTTTCCCATCAACTTCAAGAGAATCGAACTCATTGTTCAGTGAAATAAGCGAAACAAGTAATGTTGTTCTGCCGTCTTTTACTCTTGGTTCATCGATCACTTTGCAATAAATCTTCAAAGAATCCGTTGAATTGAGATACTGTGTAATATGACGATTATCGCGTATTTGTTCGTTAACGGAATATAATGTTGCAGAGGTAAAGAAGAGTAAACCAAGGATTGTAAAGGAATGGAACAACTCTCTTCCTTTCAGTCTCCTTTTTGCATAGAATTCAAAACTTGAAAAAACAAGGAAAAGAATTGTGAAAATAGAAAATATTTTCCAATCAAATAATAGAAATCGAGCGGTAAGAATTCCTGAAGCAATAACTGTTGCACCGATAAGAGCCGGTCTGTTTTTCATAATACTTTAGAATGAACTAAAATATGAAATGACAGCAGGAGTAACGTGAGTAAGATTTTTTATTCGTGAAGAAAAAAAGAGATGCTTTTTTCCAATAACAATCAATGGAACGGGGTTTTTAGTATGGGTTTTTACAGAAAGGTCTTCAATATTGCCATGGTCACTGATCATTAGGATAATATCTTTGTCGTAATCAAATTTCTCTAAAATCCCGGCAATAAATCCATCCATTCTTTCAAGCATTTCAACAGCCATCGGCATTTCTTGAGAATGTCCGGCATGGTCGGTTACAAAATATTCAAAAAAATTCAAATCAATATTGTGTCCTAATTGATAGAACAATTTTCCCGCTATAATGGGGTTCGTTGGTTCAACATCTGGATGTCCTAACTCATTCCAGCGCGATCCTGCAATATCTGCTGAAATTGCTTTATGTTCTTTGATTTCTTCATGAGTATTGAGCGTTTTTCCGGTTGAGATATAGGACAAAGCAATAGTAGGCACTCTACCTTTTGGACCAAAAATATAATCGAAATATCGTTGAGGATAACCGTTTGTAAAGAGAAATGTTTTATTCAATTGTTGAAGTTGTTTGAATAAATTTTTTTCCTTTATGATTGGAATGAGCGTTGAATACGGATGCGGACCGAAATGTTTTCCGACAAATTTTGACGCATTCACTCCGGTCATTATTGCTGTTTGTCCGGTTCCGCTTTGCGGAAGACCCGGCATTCGTAATGTAGTATTAACAGGAGAAAGTGAGACACAATCTGATAAAAATCTTTTGAATTTCAACGAAGGAAGATTTCCTTCAAAAAGTTTTCGAAATGTTGGGAGGTGAGCCACGAAGAATGGATTACTTTTAGAATCCTTCTTTCCGTAACCAACACCATCCCAGAAGATGAAATACAATGCCATAAGGGATAATAGAAAGTCAGACGTTGAAAATCAAAAGTTATTCTACCGTTAACATTCAACTTGTGAATTACGCATTTCAAATCACTTAGACTCAACCATAACCGTCACTGGTCCATCATTTACCAGAGTCACATCCATCATTGCTCTAAAAACGCCTGTTGCAACCTTCTCTTTCCCAAGTGAATCCTGCAATAAAGAAACGAATTTCTCATAAAGCGGTTCTGCAATCAATGGCGGAGCTGCTTCAACAAAACTGGGACGATTCCCTTTTCGAGTATCTCCGTACAATGTAAATTGTGAAACGACCAGAATCGATCCGTTGACATCCTTCACCGATAGATTCATCTTTTCATCGAGGTCTTCAAAGATCCGCAAAGCGATACATTTTTCTGTCAGATATTTTACTTCTGCTTCACCATCACCTGATTTTATTCCAAGCAGAATCAACAAACCTTTTCCGATAGAACTGTACACCTTTCCATCGATGGTAACCTTTGCGGATGAAACACGTTGAATGATAGCACGCATACTAATTCTCTGCTAATACACATCGAAAATTTCCACTATAATCTTTTATTGTGCGAATATTTTTCCATCCATTGTTTGAAAATATTGATTGAACATCTTCTGATTGATTATACGAATGTTCAACCGCAACAAATCCTTTATCAAGAAGATATTCTTTTCCGCGGCGCGCGATTGAGTGATAGAATGTCAAACCATCCTTATCATCTGCAAGAGCAATTTTTGGTTCAAACTCACGCACTTCCTTATCGAGAAGTAAGTACTCTTTGTCTGATATATAAGGCGGATTGGAGATTATACAATGATATTTGCGAATGGAATTACTATCCGATAGAAAATCCTGATGAATGAATGTAACGTTATCCTTCACTCCGTTTGTTTCAGCATTTTGGAATGCTAATTGCAATGCCTCTTCACTTTTATCAATTGAAGATACCATTGCTGTTGGAATCATTTTTGCAAGACTTATCGCAATGCATCCGCTTCCAGTACCAATTTCCATAATTTGGATCGATCCTTCTTCCGGAAAATCATCTTTGATCTTTTGGATCGCACTTTCCACAAGGACTTCTGTATCAGGTCGCGGAATCAGTGCCCTTCGATCTACCGCAAACTTCAGACCCATAAATTCAGTTTCTCCCAGAATATATTGCAAAGGTTCATGGGTCAATCGTCGTTTCAACAACAGTTTAAATTGGGCAAGTTCGTCATCTCGTAAAGGTTTGTCAAAATTTGTGTAGAGCTGGATGCGAGTGAATCGCAGAACATGGGCAAGCATCAATTCAATATTGAGACGGGCATCAGCAATATTTTTCTCTGCAAGGTATTCCGTTCCCCACGTGATAAGATCGAGAATCGTCCATTTTTTGTCGGTTGTCGATATTCCCAATCAATTATCTCTTTTTCTTTGCCGGTTTTGCAGATTTTGGCTTTATCAGTTTTTTCTTTTTTATAGGCAGAGTTTTCTTGGCAGTTACAATTTTATTTTTCTTAAGCGGCGATATTTTTGAAGCACCGACGGTTGTCTTTACTTGTTTAGGGGCATCATCATCATCTTCTTCAGGAGATTTTTTCTTCTCATATTTCTTTAACCCAACAATCTGATCTTGATTGAATCCAAGCTTTTCCATCTTTTCAACTTCAAAGAAATCCTCACCAACTTCATATTCTCCCTCTTCTTCGCCAAGGTCGACATCTTCTATCTCTTCATCCATTTTAGGCTTGATAAAAACGAATCGTTTATCCGCTTCAAGGAGGAATTCGAAATCGCCGAGATTTTCTGGCATATCAAATTTCAATTCTTCGGAGCGTTCAGCCATTGCACCCCACACTTCAAGAATTGGAACTTCTTTCAATTTTTGTGATTCAATAAATTTCTCTGTTTCCGATAATAATTTCTCGTACATAATTACCTCCTAAACGAAAAATTTCCAATATAGAATTTTGGGATCAGTTCTTTTGATAGCGAATTTTACCGCCGACAACAGTCAATTCAACTTCGGTCGTCAATATTTCTTTTGGTGCAATGGTCATAATATCTTTTGATAAAAGTACAAAATCAGCCAGTTTCCCTTCTTCAAGACTCCCCTTCTCATTTTCCATGAATTCTGCGTAAGCCCCCCATTTAGAAAACGACTTCAACGCTTCGTCTCTTGTCAAACGCTGTTCAACATACCAGCCGCCTGTAAAATGTGTGGGATCATTAATTCCTTCTGCGGAAAGTTGAAAAGATCTTTCGACATCTGCTGCATCGTTAGGAATCCCATCTTTATCTTGTCGTGTTATTGCGGCATAAAATCCAAATAACGGATTTGGCAGCTCTACGGGAAAATCTGAACCTGACGGAATAATATTTCCCTCGTCGATCAACGATCTCCAAGCATAAGCTCCTAATATTCTTTCCGGACCAAGACGTGCCTGCGCCCAATACATATCAGATGTAGCATGCGTTGGCTGCATGCTCGGAATAACTTTGAGTTTTTTGAATCGTGGAATGTCTTCGAGCGCAATAACTTGAGCATGCTCAATTCGAAGCCTAGCATTTCGAGCCTGTATGGGATATTTTTTGGCTGCACTATCAAATTCATCCAGAACAATCCTATTTGCTTTATCACCGATGGCATGGACACACACTTGAAATCCTTTTTGTAATGCTTGTTCTGTAATGATACGAACGGAATCCGGTGAGTAAGTAATTAACCCTCGGCTTTCGGGTTCATCGCTATACGGTTCGATCAATGCTGCACCGCGAGAACCAAGTGCACCATCCATATATAATTTAATAGATCGAACTGAAAGGTATTTTGCATTGTGATCAAAATACGGACCGGATGCAATCATCTGATTCCATAATTTTCCATTTCCAATGATCTGTGCGTAAATCCGAATTGGCAATTCATGCTTGTCGACCAATTCACGATAAATCTCAAAATCCTTTTCATCAATTCCCATATCATGAACACTGGTAATCCCGTATCTCAAACATTCACTAAATGCGCGATTATACATCTCGATCTTCTCTTCTTTTGAATATTCCGGTACAACACTTCGTATTACAGCCTCGGCATTATCGACAAATATTCCTGTCGCATCTCCCATTCTGTTACGTAAAATTTTCCCGCCGTCAACTTCAATCTTAAAATCTGTTTTCTTTTTTGCCAATTCCATCGATTTTGAATTCACCCAAATAGCATGACCATCGATGCGGGATAAGATCACCGGATTTTGAGGAGAAACTTTGTCAAGCATTGCTGCTGTGGGAAATGGTTTTTCCAACATTCCACTATCCCAATCATTTTGATCCCACCCCCTGCCACGGATCCATTCACCGGGTTTTGCATTCTTTACACGTTGAGCAACCAAATCAATGATCTGTTTCGATGATGTAGTTCCATACAAATTCAGTTCGGAAACGCTCTGTCCTAGCCCTATGACATGTGCGTGAGAATCAATCAATCCCGGGACGATAGTTTTTCTTTGAGCATCGATCACATTTTGTGAAGTATAGTGATTTTGTATATCTTGTGTAGAACCGATCGCAATAATTCTGCTGCCACGTATTGCGATTGCTTCTGCTTTTGAATTATCTTGATCAACAGTATAGATTACTGCGTTGACAATAAGCAGATCGGCATGTTGTTTTCGCGATACGATTTTCATAAAAATGAAAATTGAGATTATCAGGGCAAGCAGTATAAGGAGATTTTTTTTCATTGTTGTCGTTATCTGTTGTTGGAAAATTACAAAAGGGTTTTCGGAAAAGCTAATATTTTTATCTTTCAAAATACCCTCATGAAGGATTTAATGTTGCTAAAAAGAGATTCATTTTATAAAGGAAATTTGCATGGTAGAATTTGACGAATTCATCAACATCATGAGACGCCTTCGCAAGGAATGTCCTTGGGATAAAGAGCAGACCCACGAATCCTTGAAAAAACATTTTATTGAAGAAGCATACGAAGCACTGGATGCAATTGACCGCGGAAACTATGATGATCTCAAAGGAGAATTAGGTGATGTCGCATTACAGGTCGCATTCCATTCTATTATTGCCGAAGAAGAAAGTAAATTCACACTCGAAGAAGTGTTTAATACGATCAATGAAAAACTGATTCGCCGCCACCCTCATATTTATGGCGATGCAGTCATAAATAGTGGATCTGAGCAGATCGCACTGTGGGATAAAATAAAAATGAGTGAGGGAAGGACTTCCGTATTGGAGGGAATTCCAATGAATTTTCCTGCGTTAATGAAAGCTGAAAAAGTTCAAAAGAAAGCTGCCAAAGTAGGATTTGAGTGGAAGCAAAAAGAAGAAGTGTGGAAAAAAGTTGAAGAAGAACTTTTCGAATTGCAATCGGCAGTCGCCTCAGGTGACAAAAAACATACACGCGAGGAATTCGGCGATGTATTGTTCTCTCTTGTCAATTACGCACGATTCATTGATGTGGATCCTGAAGAATCACTCCTTTCCACCGTTCATAAATTCACTCTACGATTTCAGTACATTGAAAAAACATTGTTAGAGCAAGGAAAAGATATTCACCAAACAAGTTTGGAAGAGATGGATTCAATATGGAATGAAGCTAAAAAAAAGGATTTTTCTGTTCGTTAAAACTATTATTGCATTCGTCTAAACCACTGAGACAGCTCGATTGCACTTTCCGAAGTATTACGCCATCGCCAATCTCCTTCTTGGTTTAAAACTATCCTTTGGTACTTCTTCTTATCATCACGATACAAATAAATAGCATTTGTATTTGAACCCATATCAGCACCAATTCGAGCCGTGTCTGAATTTGTATTGGGATTTATAGAAATGGCGAGGCTATACATCCACAGTACAGTATCTTTTGGAATCATCGATCGCAGCGTATCAAAATGATGATACTTTGAGATCAATTCATCTTCTGTATAAAATCCGTCAGAACTCTCTTTCCATTGAATATTTGATTTTGCAAGATCATACGTATAGATTTTTCCATCTTCACCAGAATATTTCCCACTGTGGGAATATCCCCACGCATGGTTGATATATTCAGATTCAAATACAATTCTTCCCAGTGCTTGTGAATCCGAAGTGATTATTGAATCTTTGCAAGAGAATACACTGAAGGTCAAAGGTAAAAAAATCATTGAAACATATTTTTTCATACAAACCTCCCGATTAATCAAAACTACTTTCCTCTGCTGTTTTCTTTTTCACCAAATTTTGCATAAGCGTCTATAATCTCCCGCACAAGTTTGTGACGGACTACATCCGTTTTATCAAAATAAACAAAATCAATTCCCTCGATCTTCTTCAGTACTTCTTGAATCTGAACTAAGCCCGATGTTGCATTGGATGGCAGGTCAATCTGAGTGACGTCTCCGGTGATGATTGCTTTGGAATTGTTTCCAAGCCGAGTAAGGAACATTTTCATCTGCATCGCCGTTGCATTCTGCGCTTCGTCAAGAATGACGAAAGCATTATGCAGCGTTCGACCTCGCATATACGCTAACGGAACAATTTCAATGATCCGGCGCTCCAAATACAATTTTAATTTCTCACTCGGAAGCATATCATCCAGCGCATCATAGAGAGGTCGAAGATACGGATCGATCTTCTGTGCCATATCTCCCGGTAAAAATCCGAGTGACTCACCCGCTTCTACAGCCGGACGGGCAAGGACGATTTTACTCACTTCATTATTCTTTAGACTTGCCACCGCCATTGCAACTGCAAGGTATGTCTTTCCGGTCCCTGCTGGACCAATAGCAAAAATAATATCATTCCGCAGCGTTTTATCCAAGTATTCCCGCTGCGTTGGAGTTTTGGCTTTAATGATCGAATTTTTGGTAAATAGAACCGCTACATCATTTTCCCTTAATTTTGATGTGCTGAACTTAGGTGCAGTGATATCTACTACAAGATCGAGCACTGTATTCACATCATTTGCTGTCAACGTTCCATTTTTAGAGAGTAAAAATTGAAGCTCATTAAAAACTCTTTCGAGTTGACTTAATTCTTCATCTTCTCCGCGCAATGTGATATTGCTTCCACGGGCAGTTATCGTTGCGTCGAAACGCTGCTCGATTAAATGAAGATGTGAGTCATTATAACCAAGCAGAGACAATGCATCCACTTCTTTTAATGTTAATTTCTTTTCGATGATAATACACTCCTTAAATTAGTGTTACAAAGGTACAATTTTAATATTTTAAAAACAGTCCTTCAAAATCTTACACTCTGCATTCCCATTTTTTAGGATTATGGAAACGACATCAAATCGACAGATAATTTCGCCGATATTTTTTTCTACAACATATCCCTCAGCGGTTCTTCGTAATAGCTCCTGTTTTTTTGGAGTAATGGACTCTTCCGGTTCTCCAAATCTTGTAGAACGGCGTGATTTAACTTCAACAAATACTAAGGTGTTACCATCCATTGCAATAATATCAATCTCTCCATGGTTATAATAATAATTCTGTTCAAGAATTTCATACCCCTGTTGTTTCAAATACTTTGCAGCAGCATCTTCGCCGATTTTTCCTTTCGTTCTTTGAGACGGAGTACCTTTCTGGCTCATACATGTTCCAATGCATCAACGTGAAATGATCGCCGATGGATCGGCGAATAACCGTACTGACGGATAGCTTCAATATGTGCTTTTGTTCCATATCCTTTATGTTTTGCAAATCCATAGTGCGGATATTGTTCGTGCATTTCTACCATCAAGGCATCTCGCGTAACTTTTGCAATGATCGATGCAGCAGCAATCGAATGAGATAACGAGTCCCCTTTAATGATATTTTCCACAGGAAAAGATTCGTGTCGAAAAAAATTTCCATCAACAAGTAACTGCTGTGGTTTAACTTTAAGAAGAGCCAGCGCTTTGTTCATTGCAAGGAATGATGCCTGCAGAATATTGATCTTATCGATCACATCATGACTAACGATTCCGATTCCAACAGCAATTGCTTTTTCATGGATGTAATGGAATAATTCTTCTCGTTTTTTCTCCGTCAATTTTTTGGAATCGTTTACCCCTTCAATCAAAACACCCTGCGGAAAAATCACTGCAGAAGCGACTACCGGACCCGCCAATGGACCCCTTCCTGCTTCATCAACACCTGCAATGTGCAGAATTCCCAGACTCCAATATTTTTGTTCGTATTCCAGCATCAATTTATCCTAAATAAATAGCTATCAAACCAATGAGCATGTCCCATTTAAGAATGTTGGAAATGCGATTCAGATTTTTAACAGATTGATCTTTCCAGAGTGAAATGATCACGTAACAAAGAATAACATTCACACCAAGATTGACGGCAATGAGATATTTCAATCCATACAAACCATTGATGAAAGGAATGAATGTAGAAACGATGACAAAAACCAAGAAGGTTGTCGCTACAATTCCAGCATTTTTCATTCCGTATTTCACCGGAAGAGTATGCGCATGATTTTTAGAATCTCCATCAACATCTTCCATATCCTTCACTATTTCTCTGCCGACATTGATAAGAAAAGCAAAAAGTGCCGGCATTAATGACTGACGAATATTTCCTACCGTTGCCCCACCAAAGATGAATGCAAGCCCGGTCAAAGCACCAACAGTGATATTGCCTAACAGCGGAGTCCCTTTGAGAACTTTACTGTAGAGAACTATCATTGGTACGGCAAAGAATGCTATAATAAACGCCGCGCGTGTCGTATACGCACTCATAATGAGACCAAAACCAGTAAGTATCGCATAGAACATTAGCGCATCATAACGGGCAATCGCACCACTTGGCAATGGACGTTCCGGTTTGTTGATACGATCAATTTCAATATCCAATATATCATTGATGACCATTCCGCCGCTTCCAATAAGAGCACCCCCAAGAGATGCAAAGATCATCAACAACATTTGCGTCTGAGTTCCTCCTGCAAGAATACATGAGACAAAGATTGAAACGAATGTGATAAAAAAATTTATTGGACGAACAAGAGTTATGTACGATTTCATTAGAACTCGTTTATTATTCCTACGTGAATTTTTCCGTTGCTGAAACTATCTCCTTGACCAAGGGCATAACTGATATTCATAATGCCTAGTCCTGTTTCGATACGGGCACCGACTCCAAACCCATAAAGATTCTTTTCTTGCTGTACTATTCTTTTTAAAGCATCAGAGGGACGGGAAAAATATCCGCCGTCAGCAAACCCATACAGTGACGATGCTCTCCCGGTAAGAAATCGATATTCACAGTTGATATATACTAACTGTGAAGCAAAAAATTGATTCTCTCGATACCCGCGTAATGTTGTTGTTCCCCCGAACTGAAAAAGATCGCTTAACTCCAGCCGCGAAGAACTGATCTGTTTTCCATGAAGTCCAACCATAATTACTTGACGTGCGAATGTTGTAATAAATACTTCTGCATCGATAGAATATCTCTGGATTGAAAAACTTTTCTCGGTGGCAAGATACAAATATTTTTCCGGACCGGAAATCGATTTTCTTCCCTGTTGAACAGTGGTTGAATATCGCACACCGCTTGTTGGATTTCGGAGATTATCGCGTGTATCGTAAAGAATTTCTGCACCGAAAAAGAGAGCGTTACTTTCAAATACAGAGAATTGTTGCAGATCAGAAGAAGGATAAACTGATTCTGATGCAGTATTCCCTGCAACCGAAAATTCTTCTGTAACAATAAAATCACCGCGTAATTCAATCTTTGTTTTTACGTACGAAGAATCCTGTTTACGCTGATAGAATGTGCCTCCAAGATTCAATGGAATCCCAAAGAGCCATGGCTCACGATATTGCAGTTCAATTTCCTGCGTAGTTTCTGTTTCGCGCTGCCAGCGTAATAAGGCCTTTCGTCCGGTTCCAAAAAGATTCCTCATTGCTACAAATACATTTCCGGTAAAATACCCACTGGCATTCGGATTTGCTGATGGAACATATCCCAGTATTCCATCGAATGTATTGGTATTTCCTTCACGAACTGAGATCAATAATCCACCATGTATTGAATCCCGGATCGTTTGTGAAGTGATATATAACTGTGGTTCTGACACAGAAGAAAATAATTGCATCCGTTCAAGACGTCGTTGGATACGCGTGATACGTTCCTGATCGAATAATTCACTTTTGTTCACCCGTGCCTCACGAACAATAACATTCGATGATGTAGTGGTATTTCCTTCTGTTTGGATCTCATCAAGAAATACTTTTGCTCCTTCATCGATCAACAGTTTCACAATAAGTTTTGACCCGTCATTGGAATCGACTTGAATACTATCGTTACTAACTTTAGCAAATGGAAATCCTCGCCGCGAATATAGTTGAAGAATCGATTGAATATCTGATTCTAAAAGTTGAGAGTTCAGTGGAAGATTTGCTTTAGTTTCGATAAGGGAAAGGAGTTCAGCGGATGATAGCGCTCTATTTCCGACAAGAAGGATCTCGGAAACAATCGTTCGGATATTTTCATTTAGGAAAATGGATATGGTAATAGAACTTGAATCATTAGTATAGTCCAGTTGAGTAGAATCAACTGCAATTGAATAATATCCTTCTGATTGATAGATTTCCAAAATAACGACTTTAGTTTGTTGAATTGAAGAAAAAGGCAGACCAACCTTTGCAGGAATCTTCTCCAATAACTCTCGTTGAGAAAAGAAAGAATTTCCGAAGAATACTATTGAAGATATTTTTGGCTGTGCAGCAGCAAATGCTGAAAATAAAAAAAGCCAAACGCATAGAACGATTGGCTTATACTCCCATATTTTTGTTTTGAACATCATTGTCTGTTCCGCATCAACGGAACTTCGGTCAGTAAATTTTTAAACGTTGGATGAGATCCCAGATTGGCGTCAGCAAACGATAGTCACCGAATCCTGTTTCGTCAACAAAAACAATGCTTCGATTAAAATCGTAATATGCCCAGATCTCATAAGGTTTTGTATCGATATCAAACGGATGCCGTTCTACATTGTTTGGTGATCCAAAGAGTATAAAGACCATTCCCATATCAGTCTTCCACCCCGGTTGGTAATGCGAAAAATGTTTGTTTGCATATTCAACCCTGCTGTAATACTCTTCCATGAATTCGTTTCTGGCCGTGTTGGCATTCGGATCCCGCTTTTTCCAGAATTCATCGAATAGTTTTCTTTTTTCTTCATCTGTTTTTGCTTCAGAAATCAAATCATATTCAGCATCTTTCGAAATGTACCGCAGCTGTCTGATGGCAAGATCGAGATCAGATACACTGATCGGAAGATTTCCCCATCGAACAACAAATAAGCGTTCTTTCGTTATAAAAGGTTCATCGTTTGAACTACTCACCGATCGGACTTCAATATTGATAGAATACGCGCCGGTTGAATACTGTGCACTGTCAAAACGAGTGATCATTTGACCACGATTGCCATGCATTTTATACGGCTGATTCTTATTGAGTAATTGCTTTCCTTTAACATCGGTTACGACAAAACGAAATTCTAAAGAGTCTTCAGCATTCGCCGAATAGACTTCGAAGAAAATTGAGAAGGCATTATTATTCTCACCGATATTTCCAGAGATGTTTGGTACGATCTTTCTGCGTTCCCCTTCAGTAGCAATACGGGTAACTAACATCACATCACTCAGTGCAAGTGGAGTTTTATAATAATTATCAACAATCATCTTTTTAACGACCGAGAATATTTTTCCCGATTCATTATCCCTTAATTGCACTTTTAAAGTGTAGAGACCCGGAGAGATCTCCGCGGAACGCTGCGTGAGACTGTATGCTTTTTTGGATCCGGTATATTCAAATATTGGAACTTTAACTTCTTCCGTCCATATTTTTTCGGAGACCGACGAATTCTTATCGTTTAAGAAATTCATTGTTATCTCATACTTAGAAACATACCTATCGTTGGATTTGACAAATTGGAGAACATCATATGGAATCTGCACATACACATCCACCCGAGAAGACAGTGAATCACCTGTTGAAAAACTCAGTGCATCCACAAAAAATTCCGGAGCGTCAAACGTCGGCAGAGGTTTTCGTGCTTCAACTTGTGCGTACAAGCAGGAGGAGATTACTATGCACATCAATACAGTCTTCATGGGCATCCTCGTCAGATTATTTCGCCATACAAATCATATTCTGTTGCATCTTCGATCTTGACCTTTACAAAATCACCAATATGAACCCCTTTTTTCAGCGGAATAAATATCTCATTGTCAATTTCCGGGGCATCCCATTCGGTCCGGCCTACAAAATTTCCTTCTTCAATCCGCTCAATAACTGCCCGAGTTGATTTTCCGATTCGCAGTTCATTTTGTTCAAGAGATATCGCTCGTTGAACTTCCATCACATGTTCTTTGCGGCGTTCTTTCTCTTCTTCGGGAATCGGATCTCCTAAACCATATGCCGTTGTATCATCTTCCTGGGAATACGTGAAGACCCCGAGCCGATCGAATTTAACATCTTTAATGAACTGAATAAGTTCTTCAATATCTGCTTCCGTCTCATTCGGATATCCTACGATCAATGTTGTTCGCAGAGAAATATCAGGGACCGATGCTCTGACAGTGGAGATCAAATTCTCTGTTGTCTTTCGAGTAATGCCTCTTCGCATTGATTTCAGAACATTATCCGCTGCATGTTGTATCGGCATATCAAGATAACGACAGATCTTTGGATTGTCACTGAACGATTGTAAAATTTCGTGCGGGAATTTTGCGGGATAAGCATACATCAGTCTGATCCATTCCAATTCTTTTACTGATGCTAAGGATGTCAGCAATGAAGCAAGTTTTCGTTCACCGTAAATATCCAAACCATAGTATGTTGTATCCTGACCGATGACGATAAGTTCTTTTACCCCTTTTTCAACCAGCCGCATCGTTTCGTCCATCACTTGTTCAACCGGTTTGGTCTTATGCTTTCCTCGCATTATAGGAATCGCGCAGAATGAGCATGGATTATCGCATCCTTCAGAAATTTTCAAATATGAAAAATATTTTGGAGTGGAAACCGCTCGTTCACCAAGCAATTCATACTTATATTTTCCACCGAGTGCTTCAAGAATTTTCGGTAGGTCGTTCGTTCCGAAAAAATTATCGATCTCAGGAATCTCTTTTTGAAGATCTTTCTGATATCGTTCAACTAAACATCCCATGACAAACACTTTTTCAAGTTGACCGGAAGTTTTTCGTTCAACTGCGGAGAGAATCGTATCGACCGATTGCCGTTTTGCTGCATCAATAAATCCGCACGTATTGATGATTGCAATATCAGCCTCTCCAATCGAGTCGGTCAACGCAAAATCGTTGCTAAGCAATTGACTATACAACATCTCAGAATCAACCGTATTCTTTGCACACCCGAGTGTGATGATATTTATTTTTTGTTGTTTAGTATTCATTAAGATAGTATCACAAAGTCTATGTAAAGATATAATATTGGCGAAACAAAAATTAAACTATCAAATCGGTCTAAAATACCGCCATGACCAGGAATGAGTCCTGAAGAATCTTTTACACCAGCATCGCGTTTTAATAAAGATTCGATCAAGTCACCAATTTGTCCAAACACGCCAATGATCACTCCAATGATAATTGCCTGATGTACCTTCAAATATGGAAGAAAATAATATTGGAAAATGATCATAGTAATCAATGCACCAATAAATCCCCACACTGCACCTTCCCAACTTTTATTCGGACTCACCCTTGGAAATAATTTATGTTTACCCATCGAAAGTCCGCCAAAATACGCCGCCGTATCACACATCCATATTGAAACTAAAATGGCTATGATTGTCAATCCACCCCATGTATATGTTGTTGCGTGTAATGCTGCATCGCTTAACGCCGATGAGTCGGGGAAGAATTGAATTGCAAGATGATAAGGGAATTCTGCACCAAACAATTCACGGATACCGGTCAGTGAAGCAAGAAATATTCCTACGTACATCACTCCAAAGATTGTAAATCCTGCATTTAAAAAAATAGAACCTTTATTACGGAATAATTCCACCACCAACACCAGTGTGAGAAAAAGGAAAAGTGCCGTCAAAAACAATTGCAATTTCATCAATAATGAAATCCCGCCGCTATTGATGAAGAATGGCAGAATAAAATTCTGTATCTGTTCATGAAAGAATGAAAGATGTAAAGACGATAGCCCTAAAATTGCAACTGCAGTTTGAGGATTCCCTCCTTTCGCTTTAGCAAGGGTAAAAAATTCTAATAAAGCAAGTATTCCGATTGCAAGAACGAATAGGAGAAATAACACACCGCCTTGATAACAGAGAAAAAGAATACAAGGAATAGCAACCAGAGCCACTCCGACTCTCGGCACAAGATTGGAAAATTTATTTGCCATTGTGAATAGTAAAGTCCAATAGATCCAGTGAAGTAAGAATTGAAAAAACTTGTTCCAGTTGTTCCTTTTTTACAAACAATGTTGAGGTACTGTTCTCAGTGTCAATGATATCTGCATAATTCCAGTATACTTCAAACCCATTCATTTGCAGATTTTTACCAATCAGGTCCATTTCAAATATTGTTGAGGTAGACAAACAATAGAGAAAACCGCTAGGAGATTCCGGATGAGAGGTATCATTAACACTATTAGTATTATTCGGTTGATTCATCAATGAGAGACTTTTGTTTGCACATTTTCTGTAGCTTTAATGTACTGAACAATAATAAGAGAAAATATGATGGAAAAAAGAATTGCAGTTCCAAAAACTGCAGTATTTGACGGTTCGATCTGTTCTCCCATAAACATCGTTGGAGTTGATGTATCAGTCACACCGTAAAAATACACTCCAACAGTCGCCGACGCATTATTAATAAGGTGCGCTAAGATCGGAAGCAGCAATGTCTGTGAACGATATTGAAGGAAACTGAAATAGACACCAAGCGCAATCAGCGGAATCAACCAAAATGGATTGAGATGATATAGTGCAAAGATTGTCCCGGCAATAATGAATCCTTTACGGTTTCCGTAGGCAATTGAAAAGTTTTTTTGTATCAATCCACGAAACATCATCTCTTCACAGATCGAAGGTGTAACAGCTGCAACAAGAACAACAAACAGCATTTCAGGCAATGAATGAGCAACGATTAAAACTTTATATGCTTCTTCGATTGCCTTTTTCATCGCTTCAATAAACGGTACAATCTGTTCAGGCAGTGGTATTTTACTTTGGAAGAACAAATACATTTCACCGATCTGCATGAGAGCGATCATTCCGATCACTGCCAAAAAGGTTTCTCGAAACGACGGGATTCTCCATCGAAATGCTTCCGATATTTTTCCATGTTGACGCTTGGCTAATAATATCGTTGGGACCAAAAGGAAGATGATCTGCGATATCATTGTAGCAATTCGAGCGATCATTACATTGTTTTCATTGATCTCTTTTCCAATGACCAATAATGTGAGACCGCCGCCGATCAATTGATAAAGGATAAAAAGTACCAACAAAGCAATGAAAGCAAATGCGGCCGGTTTGTATTTTGTTTCTTGAGATTGAAAAATCTCAGATTCATTTTGAATTATTTCTTCGTTCATTCAACTTTCGATTTTAACGGACCATTAAGCCCTGAATATTCTTTGAGTTCTGCGTCGATAGAACCGATGATCACTTTGGTATTCACTTTTACCGGGATCTTACGTTCGTCGTCAGAGAGCCAGATCAAAATCCGGCCTTCACTTTTGAACAATCCCCCCTCTTTTACCATTGGTTCAACAATGATACAATTGAAAGTACCTGCATCAACGGTGATTTTTTGTTTTCCTAAATATTTTATCTCCAGCGAGTTCACTTTCCCTTTATAAAAATTTTGAAGCGGAACCCGCTGCCCGATCTTAAATTTGGAATAGTCAATTGTCCGGGCGTAATAAAACGCAGACATGATATCATGCACAAACGGCGTAATGGCAAAATCCCCTTCATCTGTTTTTGCTACATGATTATTTTGGTCAAAAATAGCGCTATAGTCTTTCTTGAATTTTCCCTCTTTAATGTGCTGTTCAAATCGCCACGGGAAAATTCCCTCAGCATCAAGATATGTTTCGTATCGGTCTCGCACTTCAAAGAAAAAATCGAATGTCGGAGTCGAACGAACATTGAATTGAACCTTATAAGTTTTATTGCCAAGAACAGTATCAAATTGAGGAATGGACATCTCGGCATATCCGGCGGTGATGATCCCGAAGTTTACATCGAACAATAATTTTTCACCGACAACAAATGCTTTTTGATTCTCTGCTTTTTGAGATATAGAGAACTGCAGAACACAGCAGAGCAATACAACTATAAAATTATTTTTTTTCATTTATCAACTCTCTTATCCCTGCAATCACTTGTTCAACGGTAATCTGATCCATGCAAATATTAGATTGACATGGCGATCCTTTGCATAATTTACATATGTTATTGTCTGCCGAAAAGATCTTTTTTTTATCTGTATATGGTCCCCATCTCCTCGGACTGCACTGGATAATCGGCGGATAGAACGCAATTACCGGTGTTCCAACCATCGAAGCAATATGCAGAGGTCCTGTAGAATTTGCAACAAACACGCTTGCTCGTTGGCATATTGCGCCTAACTCATTCAATGAAAATTTACCCGCAAAATTGAGTGGTTTTGTTTTCATTTTTGATTCTAACGATGTGACCAGATTTTCTTCATTCTTACCGCCGGTCAGAACAACTAGAAATCCTTCTGTCGCTTGCAATCGATCTCCAAGTTCGGCAAACTTTTCAGTCTTCCAATCTCTTGCAGATCCGCCGCTGCCCGCGTGGAGAACAGCAATTTTTGTGGAAGGTAAAATACCTTCTGTTTCTAACATATTTGCAATCTTCTTCTGAGCGTCATCTTTGATAGTAAATTCAAACTGAGGAACGCTGTTTGTTTCAATACCAATTGCTTTCAAGAGGTTGATATTATATTCAACTTCATGGCGTTTTGCATCTTTTCGATGTTCATAAATTTTCTTGTTCAATAGGAACGAATACCAACGATACCCAGTT
The DNA here is from genome assembly GCA_964409765.1 of uncultured Chitinophagaceae bacterium. Classification (GTDB taxonomy): domain Bacteria; phylum Bacteroidota; class Ignavibacteria; order UBA10030; family UBA8401; genus UBA8401. The sequence continues at coordinate 41,477 of CAYPEM010000001.1, read as the reverse complement.
CCAACTCGTATTGGAATACCAGCAAGAAACGTGATCAATGCCAAATTGAAACGGGGATATGGTAATATTGCAAGGTCAAAATGTTTATTCTTTAATACATTCACATAATCGAACAAACTATTATTCTCGTCCCACAGCATTATTTCTGAAACATCAGAATGCGATTCAACCAATTCCCGTGTATATGAGCGAACCATTATAGTGATGGACGCATTTGGGAATTCTCTTTTAAGTAGAGGCAGCATCGGCAGTGATAACACAACATCACCGATTCGATCGGTGCGAATAAGCAGAATTTTTTTGATCAATTGACGATCTGTTGGATTCAAAGCGGCTCATCCATGATATCATACTGTTCCCAACCGCGAAAATCATAATGCCACCATTCACTTTTTATCGCTTGAAAACCATGACGAGACATAATGTCTTTCAGTAGCGCTCTATTTTTAATTGCGCTTTCGGACAGATTCATATACTCATGTGAAGCCTTCTCAGTGAAATCATCATAACCTGTTGGCATTTCTAATTCATTCCCTTGTGCATCAATGATTGTCAGATCCACAGCAGCGCCACGATTATGTTTCGATCCTTTTTTGGGATTGGCGACAAAGTTTTCATTCGGTACTATTTCCCACAATTTCCACTGTATGGCAAGGGGACGATAACCATCATAGATTTTGAGTCGTAAATTACTTGCGTTCAATTCTTTTTGAATTGAGGCAAGGCTTTCCGCTGCTTCGCGCCTTAATTTTGCTTTTGCTGTCGGATACAATATCTTTTTCGTGAAATTATTTTCCGTTGCGTATCGAATATCCAGCACAAATGTTGAATCAATGGAAAGGATATCAACAATATCCTTGCTTGAATTTTGGAGTTGTCCCTCTGAACTACAGTTCAAACTGATAATTGAAAAAATAAGGATTGAACTCGTGAAAAATGATTTTATCATCATGATAAGAATACTCGAGCAACGTCAAGGATCATTGAGGGTTGATTCCATAATGCGGCTCGAAAAATGCCGCCAAGTGTACGTTTATCTTCCGGTAGTTTTAATGCACTATCGCAGATATTGTTGTAGGTTTTGTCATCAAAGTTGCCAATTGCGTTTCGGATATTATAGAATATATCATGACGCCAGCCGAGCCGTTTATGCCAACGCTTATCATATTCTCTTAGATGAGATATTTCACCGGAACTGATTGCCTCTGCTGCAACTTGTCCGCCAATCATACCACCGATCATTCCTGAAATAATTCCGCCTCCGGAGACCGGATTCACCTGATGTGCTGCATCACCGACAAGAATAACATTTTCTTTTACGATTTCAGGGTTTGTTTTTGCACACGGAACGCCACCGGCTATGTGTGTCAATACGGCAGCGTTAGGAAATTTTCTATCAACAAACTCATGAAGAAACTTTATGGCAGATTTCTTTTTTGCTTCCTCAACCGAAAGTCCAAGACCGACATTTGCCGTATCGTGACCTTTTGGGAAGACCCAGAGATAACCTCCGGGAGATACTTCATCACCAAAATAGAAATCGAGTACATCCGGATCCACTTCGATACCCGAAAGAGTCATTTGTGCGCAACTTTCCATGTCACGAATGTGACATGTAGTATCCATTCCAGCCCATTTGCCAACTCGGGACTCAACTCCATCGGCAGCAATGACTATTTTTGAACGGAAGTCTACTTTTTGATCCTTAATTAGGGTCTTCACGCCAACGACCTTTCCATCATCGCGAAGCAGATCATACACGTAAGCTTTCGTAATTACTTCAACCCCTTCATTCGCGGCTAACTTTGCAAGTTCATAATCAAAAATTCTACGCTCAAGAACATATCCTCCGCCATCAAGTTTGGGAAGAACACTGCTTCCGTTCGGTGCAATCAATCGAAATTTTGAAACCGAAGACGCTATCCATTTAGGATCCGGTTTAATGAATTGCGCAACACCTTCATGACTTACCGCTTCACCACATCGGACAGGGTATCCAACATCACGATCTTTTTCAAGCATCAACACTTTTGCACCACCGGCTGCTGCATAACGCGCTGCAGTAGAGCCTGCGGGACCGGCACCAACAACAATAATATCGTAATCAAAATTCTTCATTAAAATTTTACCGCATCATTTAATATTTGTGGCGTGTGTTTCGGAAGATGATCAACACCATCACGATGGAATTCGATCACTTCCCACGGACATGCCCATACACATTTCCGGCAGTTGGTGCAGCGATCCTCAATCAATGCAATTTTTGATTCCATCAATTCAATAGCATCTTCAGGACATACACCAACACAACAACCACAATAGTCGCATTTGCCAGGAACAATATGGATCATTAAATGCGGTTGGGGCATTATTGGATACCTAATAATTCTACTTCAAAAATCAATGTAGCATTCGGTGGAATAACTCCACCTGCGCCTCGTGCACCATATCCTAAATCAGATGGAATTGTAAATTTACTTTTGCCACCGACTTTTAGTGTTGCAACACCATCATCCCAACCCTGAATAACCTGACCAACTCCAAATTGATATGTGAATGGTTGTCCTCGGTCTACAGAACTGTCAAATTTTGTACTATCTGTTAACCAGCCAGTATAATGAACTGTTACCATTTGGCCTTCTTTTGGTGTTGCACCTTTTCCTTCTTTGATTACTTCAATATTTACGCCTGATTTCGTCATAAAATTTTTTCTTCCACACGATGATATAATAATTGTAAGTATAAGTATTAATAACAACAGATTTTTGTGCATTTCTATTCTCAATTTTAATCAAAATAGCGAAAAGAATTTCGACTTCCAAAATATTATCCAAATTGCCTTTTAATCTCTATAAAATAAAAACTCCATTCATTGCTGAATGGAGTTCATTAGATTCAGAAAAATTAAAAACTATTTTTTTCCGAGAATTGCATCTTTTGCTGCTTTCGCAACTTTAAATTTCACAACTTTTTTTGCAGGAATCTGAATTGTTTCTCCAGTTGCCGGGTTACGACCTACACGTGCTTTGCGATCAACTAAAACAAGCTTTCCAATTCCAGGAATTGTGAATTGGTTTACAGATTCTTTATATGCAACATTCGCCAATTCTTCAAAAAACTCTACAACAACTTTCTTCTTCAGATCAAATTTATCTGCAAAATGACTTGCAATTTGGGATTTCGACATTGCTTTACCCATATGAACTCCTTTATTTAGTGATTTGGAAATGTTAGTTAGAGTAACTCTCAAATGAACTGGTGTAAATATATACTATTCAAAAGGGAGTGTCAATACTTCACTAAAAAAATCTTATTTCATTGGGTTTTTTTGCAATTGTCAAAAATCAAGCCAAAACGTCAAAATATTTAAATTAAGGAATAAAGTGGCGAATTTTGCAAAATAATAGCATTTTTTGAAACTCTAAAAACAAAATAATTCTAAATTCTCACTCAAAACAAGACTAAAAATATTTTTTATTTTTACGCCTAAAAATGAGTTTTTTCAGTTCACATTACAAATGCTATCATTGTTACAGCAATTGATGACGTGAGAATAATCAGTATAAAAATAGGATTTGGTTTTTCATTGTTTGTAATTTTTTTACGATATATTGTCGCTAAAACTGCTATTTCAATTGCAAATAACATTTTTATGCCAATTTTCATGTGATTTACTTGTGAAAGTAAAAGAAAAAACAAAATAAACCCTGTCAATAATTGCGTATGTGCTGAAGACATTAAGTATAAAGATAGTTTTTTTCGAAATATATCTGAAATATTTCTGTTCAATACTAAAAATATTCCAATTCCAATAATAGACACCATGCCAATAATATGTAAACTATACAGAATCTGATGTAGCATATTTTAACCTTTCTAAATGATATATTGATTACAATGGAATTTAGCGATAATTTGTTGATAACCTAAACGAAAATCCTATGTTTGAAATCGAACTTGAAAATATCCAAAAAATCGCCGTAAATAATACAATTGGTACAACATCATCTATTGCATTAAAGACGATCTTAGAATCCAATATTCCCAACAACATAAAAAGTTTCTTCAAGGGAGAAGTAGAGTCACTTCTTTATAAAGAACGTCAAAATGAACGTCGTTCTTCAAAATTTAATTATCAGCAGGATGATGTGCGTCTTGTTCAACAACAAATGGATATTTTACTCGTGTATCATTATACATTTCCACGGGATGAATACCTAACAATACTTGATAAATGTGTTCATTTCCTTTTCAATTATTTATGTCGCCCCCAATGGACATTAGAGAGTTTTCTCTTTGAAGAAAAAAATGAATTGAATTTCAATGAACTTTCATTAAAGTTCCGGTATTGTTCTGATTATCCATATTATTGGACAATTCTGGAGAAATTTCTGATTGGAAAAAATAAACCAACTTTAGGAAGAGATGAAGCAATTCATTTATTGAAAAAGATCGATGCAGAAATAATCAACACCCACGCTGCTGATGAAATGGCTAAGATGACCATCCCGTTTTATCAATTTATCGGTTTTGTTCATCAAAATTCATTGAATGGTGGTAATGGTGACCTTCCAACGAGAGCATTGATATATTTTTTTGACGATAAAAAGCTTCCCAATGTAACAAGACATCTCACAAGTCTTCGCGAACAAGGAAAACAATCTATATCATTTGATGAATTAGTAAGTGCATTGAAAGAATCGTTCACTCAAAAAAGTTTCTCTCTTTCTGAAGAAGTTGCCCAAGTTCGCCCATTTGAGAAGAAAAACTTTACTAAACTACAAATCCATGATAAAGAAAAACAATCTATCATAAAATCACTATTTAGTGATGATGAAACGAAGTATATTGTAACTATGGAAAAAGTCCTCTCATCCTCTACATGGGATGATGCCGGATTATCGCTCGATCACTATTTTACGATGAATGATATTGACCCGTTTTCACGCGATGCGATTGTGCTGACCAATGCTCTTCAATCCTACTTTACTAATCGAGAATTTTAACATCACAAATTCACTTCATTTTTTTGTATGATTCGTGAAATTTGTTGTATAGAAAAGAGATAACTATGTTTATAGATTCGGCAAAAATTTATGTCAGATCCGGCAGTGGCGGTAATGGAATAATTCATTGGCGACGTGAAAAATTCATTCCAAAAGGTGGACCGGATGGCGGAAATGGTGGAGTCGGTGGAGATGTGATACTTCGCGCTGATAAACAATTGAATACATTGCTGGATTTTCGATATAAAAAGAAATTTATCGCAAAGAATGGCAATGCCGGTGAAGGCTCTAATAAAGAGGGACGATCTGCTGATCCTATTTATATCAAAATTCCAATTGGAACGATTGTCCGCAACGCAGAAACCAAAGAAATTATGTGCGATCTAACTGAAGATGGCGATGAATTTCTTATAGCTAAAGGAGGAAGAGGAGGAAAAGGAAACTGGTTGTTTCGTTCCCCCACCAATCAAGCACCGCGAGTTTGTACACCAGGAGAAGTTGGACAAGAATATTCGCTCGAGCTTGAAATGAAATTGCTTGCCGATATTGGCCTTGTGGGATTTCCGAACGCTGGAAAATCGACACTGATCTCTACAATCTCTGCCGCAAAACCAAAGATTGCCGATTATCCATTTACAACACTTGTTCCGAATCTTGGCATGGTCTACTTTCAGGAAAACAAAAGTTTTGTTGTAGCCGATATTCCTGGATTGATCGAAGGTGCACACGAAGGAAAAGGTCTTGGGATTCAATTCTTAAAACATATTGAACGAACAAAAGCTCTTCTCTATTTGATCGACTGCTCAAGTGAGGATATTAAACACGATTACAAAGTGCTTGTAAATGAGTTAAAGACATTCAACAAGGATCTTCCAAAGAAAAAGAGTATCGTAGCAATAACAAAATTGGATATTGCAGACGATGATAAACGAAAAGAACTTAAAAAATTGAAATTCCCAAAAGGTGTTGCAGTCCATTTTATTTCTGCCGCCACAAATGATGGTATTGCACAACTAACTGAAGCAATGTGGAAATTAGTTGAAAAAGGAAAATGAAGCAGAATCGAAAATCTGAAAATACTGCATTAGAACAGTCTGCGTCTGAGAAAGAATTTGAGAATACTCTTCGCCCTTCTGCGTTCGATGAGTTCTCAGGTCAGCAAAAGATCGTTGATAATCTGAAAATTTTCATTGCTGCAGCAAAAAAACGAGGCGAGTCTCTCGATCATGTTTTATTGACCGGACCTCCGGGACTTGGTAAAACGACTCTCTCTTTTATTATTGCACATGAAATGGGAACGGATATTAAAATCACTTCCGGTCCAGTGCTTGATAAGCCGGCTGACCTGGCAGGAATTCTTACAAACTTGAGTGAAGGTGATGTTCTGTTCATCGATGAAATTCATCGGGTGAATGCAGTAGTAGAAGAATATTTATATTCGGCAATGGAAGATTTTCGTTTGGACATCATGATCGATTCGGGTCCAAGCGCTCGATCAATTCAACTTTCCCTTCCAAAATTTACACTTGTTGGTGCCACAACCCGAGCAGGACTTCTCACAGCACCTCTTCGCGCCCGTTTTGGAATCACTAATCGCTTAGACTATTATACGGCTGATGTTTTGTTTACAATTATTGTCCGTTCAGCAACAATTCTTGGAATTGAAATTGACAAAGACGGCGCATTGGAAATTGCAAAACGATCGCGTGGAACACCAAGAATTTCTAACCGATTACTGAAACGATGCCGCGATTTTGCTGAAGTTGATCCAAAGCTTACGCATCACAAAGGAATCATCACCAAAGATGTTGCTCAATATGCTCTCAGAGCTCTTGAAGTTGATGAACATGGTCTTGATGAAATGGATAAACGACTTCTAAAAACGATCATTGAAAAATATAATGGCGGACCGGTCGGAATTTCAACACTTGCTGTTGCAGTAGGGGAAGAATCCGGTACAATTGAAGAAGTGTATGAACCATATTTGATCCAAGAAGGATTCCTTCAACGAACACCACGTGGAAGAGAAGCAACTGAAATAGCTTATAAGCATTTTGGTAAAAAGGACACCAGGATAAATCAAGAAAAGCTTTTTTAAGCACTCACGAATGAAACAGTCAGTCAAACAATTCTGTTTTCTGGTTTTTGTTCTCACTCCCATCTCAATATTTGCACAATCGGATACTATATCCCAAGAATATTCCGATCCATCCAAAAACAGATTATTTTTCATGTCGACTGGATTCATACAACCGTCCAATGACATTGGTATTCAGATTCATGAACTTCTTGGTTACCTAATTGTCTATAGTCCCTTAAATTCTATACAATTAAATGCTGGTTGGGGTGTTCACCGAGAATTTGTTGTTGGTGGAAAAGTCAGACTCTTTCAAGGCAACAATTTTCTTCGCGCTGTTTCCCTGAATTTTGACGCTACTTACAAATTCAAAAATAAGGAATTTACAAGAACATTTTTTTTACCAAATGTCAATACTACTGTAGGTTTTGATAACATCCAATTGAACCTAAGTTTAAGTTCATATACGGTAGAGAAATTCAAAATAATTTCGGTCACCGATGTTATGTATGAAGATGATGGATATAGAGGCGATAAAAAATTTTATTTATTTCCGGCTCTAATACAAACAGGCTTAATGTTTAATGTGAAAAAGATTGGAATAAAGTTCATTATTGAGAATCATATTGTTTATAATGGGAAAAAAGATAGTTATACATTAGCGTTATATTCATTTGGGTTCAGAAAATATTGGAAAGCAACTTTTATTGATTTCGCTTTTGCTAACTATACTAAACAATCAGCTCCATATTACCTTGAATCATTTTTTTTACCTTACCTTGCTTTTGGTTTTTACCTATAAATGCACAAACTTCCTCGTTCATTTTATACCCAACGGACTCTTACCGTTGCAAAAGAACTTCTCGGGAAAATCTTCGTTCATAAAATTGGTAAAAACTATCTTTCCGCAATGATCGTTGAAACGGAAGCCTATTTGTTTAATGATCCTGCCAGTCATGCATTTCGCGGTGTAACTGAAAGAAACAAGCCAATGTTCAACAACGGCGGTTTTCTTTATGTCTATTTTACATATGGAATGCATTACTGTGCCAATGTGGTAACAAATAGAGAAGGAATTGGAGAAGCGGTTTTGATTCGAGCAGTTGAACCGGTTAGTGGGATAGAAATGATGTCTATTATTCGGAACATAAAAAATAAAGGGCAGTTCCATACTATCACCAATGGTCCTGCAAAGTTTACACAGGCATTTTCGTTAACCAAAATTCATAACGGAATAGATCTTTGCGGAAACGAGATTTTTATCACTGAAGGGCAGCATATTCCTAAATCGAAAATAGTTTCAACAACTCGAATTGGGATCAGTTCGGCAACAGATAAAAAGTGGCGGTTTTATATAAAAGGAAATGAATGGATCTCTAAAAAGTAAATGCAGAGGTCACACCCAATGATATTTCATGAAAATCTCTCCCTCCAAAATACTTACTGTATCGATAAGTTATTCCATACGTATGTTCGGGAAAGAGTCCAAAAAAAGGAAGCCATGGAGATTTTAGCCACCCGCCAGTACCAACCGTATAACCATCGTTTGGAAAATCGGACATCAATCCTGCACTAAAATGAAATCCAGAAAGTAAAATATTTCTCCGGTCGACAAACTCAAAATGGAAATCTTTCTTTAATTCAACTCTAAAAATATCTCGAACATTTGAATTAAAGATATAACTATAACTTGTTCCAATTCTCCAATCGGAAAAAACTCCCGTCACTCGTTTCTCCCCAAATCCAATTCCCGTTTCAAAGTTCAATGAACCATAAGCGATTCCATCTTTTGAAACAATACCGACACTCGGTGGAACGGAACTAATAACAACACCGGCAATCGCTAATGGAACAATTACTCCGGTCATTGTATAGAGAGCAACAGTTTCAGATGCTGAAGTTTGCTCAACAGACGTGGTATCCTGAGCATTAATTTGGGCAACGAAGAAAATAAATGAAATAATGATTGTGGTAATTCGATTCATCAAACAAATTCTAGCTTTCCAAAATGTTCCGGTCGATGAAAACATTTTTCTCCATATCCTGTTGGTGACCAAGCCATGAGCTCATCACCGTGAAATGTTCCCGAAGCACGATAAAAATTTACATACCAGATATCTTCGGTTTTCTTATTTAAACCAAAGCAATTCCATGGAAGTTCAATGACAGAAGACCATATTTTCAGATCTTCATCAATGAAGGATTTACATTGCAGACCTGAATACCAGAAATGATTCGAAATCCCTAATTGTTTGTTCACATCTATATCGATCCATCGTGCATCTGGTGAGACTTGAAATTCTTTGTACATTTTAGATTGTTTGGCATGTGCACCGATAAACACTTCAAAAACATCACTTTGTTCCCATAGTTTGTGTGTTTTTGAATTTTCTCCAATTTTTTTCTGATCTTTGATCACTCGTAATTGTTCATATCGTCCACGGAAATAGATTAGCAGTCCATTGTCATTCCACTCAACACCGATACGCGTTGCAATTGATTGTGGTGGTTCTGCTCCATCTGCCAAATACAGCGGCTCATTGACATCGATATGAGCAATTGTCTCTCCTGTTATTTCAGCAATAGAAGTGAACACTGAACGAAAGCTGAGTAATATTTTTTCAGCCATAACTTTGACAAACTGAGATATACGAATGAAATAGCTTACAATTCTTTTAGTAAATACTCACCGGTGTATGAATTTTTTATTTTTACAATTTGTTCCGGAGTTCCTTCTGCAATAATTTGACCGCCGCCGGACCCACCTTCGGGTCCAAGATCGATAATCCAATCCGCAGTTTTAATAACATCAAGGTTGTGTTCTATCACAATAATGGTATTCCCTTTTTCAACAAGCTTATTCAGCACGCTCAACAACATCTTTACATCATCAAAATGCAGTCCTGTAGTCGGTTCATCAAGGATGTACATTGTATTTCCGGTGCCGACTTTGGAAAGCTCCGTAGAAAGTTTTACCCGTTGTGCCTCACCTCCGGAAAGGGTAGTTGCCTGCTGCCCAAGATGAATATAACCAAGACCAACATCGAATAATGTTTGAATCTTTCTATTCATCACCGGCATTTCACTGAAGAAGTTAAGAGCGTCCTCAACTGTCATTTCTAAGACATCAGAAATTGATTTTCCTTTGTATAACACTTCCAAAGTCTCACGATTATAGCGTTTTCCGCGGCAAACATCGCAAAGCACATACACATCCGGCAGAAAATTCATTTCAATTTTTTTTACTCCATCGCCTTCACAAGCTTCACATCGTCCCCCTTTCACGTTAAAACTAAATCGTCCGGATTTGTATCCGCGTATCTTCGATTCTGGCAACTGTGCAAATAAATCCCGAATGAAAGTAAACAAACCTGTGTATGTTGCAGGATTTGAACGAGGTGTCCTTCCAATCGGTGATTGATCGATCTCTATAACCTTATCGATGTGTTCAATACCTTCAATTGATTTGTACGGATAGACTGGAATTTTTGTTTTATAAAATCTCTGTGACAAAATTGGATAGAGTGTCTCATTGATCAATGTGGATTTACCAGATCCACTGACACCGGTTACGCATGTCAATGTTCCCAAGGGGATAGAAAGGTCGACATTTTTTAAATTGTTTCCGGTCGTACCATTTAGTGAAAGAAATTTACCGTTCCCTTTTCTCCGCTCTTTAGGAATCTCAATATTTTTTTTGCCGGTAAGGTATTCAATTGTTGATGATCGATCTCCAATCGTTTCTGATAATCCATTGGTAAACTCATCCGGTGACCCTGCGGCAACCAATTCCCCCCCATGCTCTCCGGCATGTGGTCCAAGATCAACAATGAAATCAGCATTCTCCATCATTTCTTTATCATGTTCAACAACAAGAACGGTATTGCCAAGATCGCGTAAACTTTTCAAGGAACTGATCAACTTCGTATTATCACGTTGGTGAAGACCAATGCTGGGTTCATCTAAAATATATAATACACCAACCAATTGTGAACCAATTTGAGTCGCTAACCTGATCCGTTGTGCTTCACCGCCCGAAAGCGTTCTTGCGGTTCGATCTAATGTCAAATATCCTAAACCCACATCAACCATAAATCCCAATCGCTGATTAATTTCCTTAAGGATTGGCCGCGCAATCTCCATTTGACGATTGGAAAATGTTAAATTGGCAAAAAACTTCTGTGCATCAGTCAATGACTTCTTTACAAGATCGGAAATCTTGAACTTGATTCCAGTATGATCTTCTAATTGAATGGCAAGGCTCTCTTTTCGTAATCGTCCGCCGCCGCATTCAGAACATACTTTGGTACTCATATATCCTTCGACCCACTCGCGAATCTTTGCAGAAGCAGTATCATTATAATACTCCTGGAGCATTTTCATCACACCGTCATACCGATGCTTATAAACAGATGTTCTCCCCCCAGCATATGTATATTCAACTTCAATTTTTTCACCATGGGTTCCAAATAAAATCTCATCTAAAGCTGTTTTGGTGAATTGCTTGATGGGAGTGTTATAATCAAAGCCATGCTTTTTGAGAACAGCTTTTACTTGTGCGTAAAACCAGGTAGCGCGTGGTTTACCTAACGGGGCAATTCCCTCTTGCTGTATGGTTAAATTTGAATTGGGAATGATAAGAGAAAGATCGAAATCTTTTTTTTCTCCTAAACCTTCGCACGCACTGCACGCACCGGATGTTGTGTTGAACGAAAATGAATTTGGGGCAGGTTCTTCATAACTGGTGCCGCATGTCGGACAAGAATATTTTTTGCTGAAAAGGATATCCTGTTTACCATCATTCACGATCAGCACTCCATCGCCAAATTGAAGTGCAACTTCTACGGAATCTGCTATACGCGAACGACTATCCTTCTTGAGTTGAATTCGGTCGATCACAACTTCGATATTATGAATTTTGTATCGATCAAGCTTTAAGCCTTTTGAGATTTCAACTACCTCATTGTCAACTCGAACGCGTAAAAATCCATCTTTTAGAATTTTTTCGAACAATTCACGATAATGTCCCTTTCGTCCTTTAACAATCGGTGCGAGAATCTGAATCTTCGTTCCCAGCGGAATCTTCATAACAGCATCAATGATCTGATCAACACTTTGTTTTTGAACTCGTGTTTCATCATTTACACAGAACTGAGTTCCCACACGGGCATACAACAGACGAAGAAAATCATACACTTCTGTTACGGTGCCAACGGTTGATCGCGGATTAGTGCTTACCGTCTTTTGTTCAATAGAAATTGCCGGGGAAAGTCCTTCAATGTAATCAACGTCCGGACGTTCCATGAGTCCAAGAAATTGTCGGGCATACGCCGAAAGAGATTCAACATACCGTCTTTGTCCTTCAGCATATATTGTATCGAAAGCAAGCGAGGATTTTCCTGACCCAGAAAGGCCGGTGATGACAACAAGTTTATCGCGTGGAATTTCTACATCGATATTCTTAAGATTATGCTCCCTTGCTCCTTTCACTATGAGCATGTTTTGTTCAGAATTGGTTGGAGAAACAGAAACCGGTTTATTTTTTCTCATAATTTAGAAAGGTGTAGCCTCTCCTAAAAAGAAAGCTATACCGCTAGCAGTGTAAAATTCAGCGAAGTTCAAATGGTAAGATACAGAAAGTTGATTGGAGAGGCAAAGATTGATCCGCACAAATATTTCAACCTAAACGTTGTCTTTTGTTAAGATAATTCAATAAAGCAACATCAAACGAAGTGGTGGTATCAAGTAAAATGTAATCAATAGAATTCTCGCGACATTCACGCTTGTAACGTTCAATAAAATCTTTCATCGCCTCTTGATATGCTTTCTGTAGATGATACGGCTGTGTTGTTAACCGTTCTCCGGTCTCAACATCTTGAAATACTGCATCATTGCCGAAAGCAAAATTCCTTTCAATGGGATCAAGGATCTGCATGACCAATACTTCGTGGTTATTATGACGAAAATGCTTTAAAGCTGCCATCACTTTATCAGTATCATCAAACAGATCGCTTAAGACAATCACTAATCCCCTTCGTGAAATTCTTTCTGCAAGTTGATGTAGAGCTGTCGCTGAATTTGTGATATCGTTTGGCTTAACTTTCTCCAATTCGACCAATATTCGTCGTAAATGTTGTTTTGTAGCGTGCGGTGGAATAGTTGTTCGAACAATAGAATCAAACAACGTCAACCCTACCGCATCTCGCTGCTGGATCATTAAATAGGAAAGTGAAGCTGCAATAAATGAAGCATATTCCATCTTCGTTATTCTTTGTTTTTTGGAAGTTGGTTCAGTCGAAGTAAAATTCATCGATGCACTTGTATCTAAAATAATGTATGATTTTAGATTCGTCTCTTCTTCAAATTGTTTTACATAAAATCTGTCAGTTTTACCGTACACACGCCAATCGACTCTTCGAATCTCGTCTCCAGGCATATACTGTCGGTGCTCAGCAAATTCAACACTAAATCCATGATAAGGACTCTTATGCAGACCGGTAATAAACCCCTCAACAACCAATCGGGCTCTTAATTCCATATTGGCAAGTTTCGAAACTGCTTCAGGCTGTAAATATTTGCGTTGACTTTCCATTTATTTTTTTGCCATTCGTGTTTTGTTCTCTTGTTGCGCAGTTAATGCTTCTTGAGGTGATTTTCCTAATGATTCTAATTCATATTTCACTGTTGGAATTAAATCATGGTTTGGAAATTGCAGAAGGAATTTTTCATAATAATATTTTGCACTATCGAACATCTGAAGATTATTATTATAAATATATCCAGTCAGGAACAATGATAACGCAGCAGGCTGCATTTGGGAATATTGTTCATGAAACAGTTTGTAATTATCCAATGCTTCGCGTGGTTGGTTTTTGAAACGAAAACTTTCAGCAAGTGCAAAACGCGCCCAACCTCCATAACGACCTTGAGGATAATCTTTAATGATCCGCTGTGATACTTGTAACGTAGAATCCCAATTTTCAGTAGCTCTCGCCTGTTCAATTTTTATCCAAAGCTCTTCGTCAGTGTAATTCCCACACGAAGTTAGATGTAATAAAAACAATGGTATGAACAATTTCATAGTATTAAAAATATTCAATTGATTCTCTTCATCACCGCGGCAAAAAAACCATCCGTGTTGTATTTACTCGGTAATAACTGGAAATATTTATTAGTACACATACTTTCAAGATGATATCGTTCAAAAATTGATGAGGGATTAACCAATTCAAAGTTTTTTTCTTTATCTAAAAAATGTTCTACTACATGCTCATTTTCATCTTTTATCAATGAACAGGTTGCATAAACCAACCGACCGCCTATTTTAGTATATTGAGAATTTAGCGATAAGATTGATAATTGTTTTTCACGTAGTTCCTTCACCATTTGTTGAGTTACGCTCCACTTCATTCCCGGATTTCGACGGATCGTACCCGTACCCGTACATGGTGCATCCACCAACACAAAATCCGCAGCACCAATAAACCCTTCTAAGACTTCATTTTCCTTTATAACTTTTGTTCGTATTGAATCAACACCGCTGCGACGGATCCGTTTTTTTAATTCTTCGAGTCGAGTTGAATGAATATCAAATGCAAATATTTCACCACGATTGTTCATAATAGAAGCCATTGCAAGCGCTTTTCCTCCGGCACCTGCACATACATCAAGAACTTTTGATTTCGGTTTTGGATCGACCAGCATTGCCAGCAGTTGGCTTCCTTCATCCTGCACCTCAAACAAACCATCCTTAAACGCCTGCGATTGAAACACATTAATCCTTTTCTTCAGATGCAGAGCAAAGGGAGAATATTTTCCTTTTTCAGTCTCGATCCCTTCCAGTTCCAATTTTTGTTGGCACTGTTCAACGGTGGTTTTAATTGTATTTACTCGCAAAGTCATTGGAGCTTGTGTATTCAAAATCGAACACAATGGTATCAATTCGTCATTGCCAAAGTATTCGTTCCACTCTTTTACCATCCAATCTTGAAAAGAATATTGTAATGCAACTGTATCAATACTTGAACCTTCAACTGAAGTGGAATTGATGTTCTTTTCAATTCTCTTAATTGTTTCAACTGGAATATCAACTTCATCCGAAATCAAATCTGCATCATATTTTTTATCCAACATTAAATATGCTATGCAACATAAGAGACTTGTTCTTTTCTCTTCAATGCTGTCAATGCTAAATTCTATTTTTCGTTTATTACGAAGAATTCCATAGAGAGACTCAGATATAAAACGTCTATCTTTTGAACCGAGATATTTCCTCTCACGAAAAAAGACATCAATTAATCTGTCGGCCGGTTTTGAAGAGACTATTACATCTGTATAAAGTTCAGTGACGTGACCGATAAGAGAAGAAAGTTTCATGCAAGAAAAAAAGGGGGAAATTAAGCAAAAATGAGATTCAATGATTAATCGAAAGTTACTCAATTAAAAAGTGCTGTCCAAGCAGGAATTCCATTTCCAGTCTCAGTTTAGTAGAGTACAAATCAAATGATTTAAAAATAAAAAAGGACGGATTTTTTCCGCCCTTTTTAATAAACATTGTTCTTCACTTCTATACTTTTGTAAGCATTGAGTTTCTTTGTTTTTCAGATTTTGTTACATCATTTTCAATCATTCGAAGAACAATTAAAACAATGACTGCTACTACGAAAAATATTTCTTGCGGTAATGCAACTAATGCAACTGTAAAGCTCGTAAGCATAACAGCAAGATTAAAAAACAATATGCCATTGTTTTTTCCCCTTCTCTTTTCTGAGTTATTTACCATTGTAGTGCCCCCTTTGATTGTTTTTTAATACTTACATGATATACTATATGATTAAATTTAGTGTGACAATGCTCAATATTCTTTTATTCTGAGTTCTATACATGGGTTACAATTAAATTCGAATATTTTTTGGGAGATTTTTGTATATTATCACCATTACTATGATAATAAATGTTTTTCGATTCACTCATTACAAAAAGTTGATATTTTTTTCCTTTTTCAGTGTGTTACTGTTTGCACAAGAAAAGAGATTGATAGTTACCCCTCTATATGCAGAATCTTCGATAAAAAAATCTTCTTCTGTAGCGTTTCGTTCAATAAAAAGGCCTACTGTTTGTTTAGTGTTGAGCGGTGGTGGATCAAGAGGAATTGCTCATATAGGAGTGATTAAAGAACTTGAGCGAAATAAAATTCCTATTGATTACATTGTCGGAACAAGCATTGGAGGAATCATTGGTGGATTATATGCCTCCGGATATTCTTCAGATGAACTTGAAAAAATAGTTGATACAACAGATTGGAATTATGTCCTCTCATTGTCACAAGATAATGAGCGATCAGACTTATATTTTGCCCATAAACTTGCTGCAGATAGAAAACAATTGACTGTCCGCTTCGAGGGATTGACCCCTATTGTTCCTTCTGCTATTTCAAGCGGGCAACGTTTAACCAATTTTATCAATCAATTAGTCCTTCAAAGTCTGTACCATCCTATTCAAAATTTTGACGATCTTAAAATTCCTTTTCGATGTGTTTCAACTGACCTCGTTTCGGGGAAAAAAATAATTTTTAGTTCGGGCAATTTATCTGAGGCGTTACGAGCAAGTATTTCAATTCCTCTTTTGTTCAATCCGTTGAAAAAGGATACGTTAGAATTAACTGATGGCGGGTTATTATCGAATATTCCAGTTGATGTAGCAAAGGAACTTGGTGCAGATATCATCATTGCGGTAAATACGGTTAGCCCTTTGCGCACTGCATCACAATTGAATAATCCTTGGGAAGTAACCGACCAAATCGTAAATATTATGGCCCAAGATGTTAATAAGAAGGCTTTAGCTAATGCTACAATTGTCATTACACCTGATTTGGGTGCTTTTCCGACTATAGATTTTTCGAATCTAGCTTTTGTAAAACAACAAGGAGTCTTTGGAGCGCAACTCATGATTCAAGCTATAAAGGATTCCATTGAAACAAAAAATAGACAAATGTTAGTTGATGCATCACCACTTTCAAATTTTTCTATGGTGATCGATTCGATTCATGAAAATATCGAATATTCTGATTCTTCCTTCATAAATACTTTATTGAAAAACTCAGAAACTTCCGTTCCCATTATTCGAAAAATAATATCCGATCTTTATAGTAAAGGATGGTATAAAGATGTAAAAGCAGAAATTACATTCTCGGATTCATCATCTATTGTTGATATCTTTGCTACTTCAAATCCTATTCTACGATCTATCTCAATCGAAGGAAATTCATTGATCGATTCCGAAGGTTTGTTGCCTTCATTCGATTCTTTACTTGAAAGACCATTCAACAATCCAAAGATAGAAGATGCTTTCGAGAATATTCTAAGTATGTATCGATCAAAAGGCTATTCATTGGCAAGGATTGCGAAAACAAGTTTTGATTCCTTAACAGGTAATCTTTCAATAACAATCGGTGAAGGCATTATTAGTAAGATTTACATTAAAGGAAAAGAAATATCTCGTGATTGGGTAGTATGGCGCGAATTAGGTTTTCGCGATGGGAATATTTTCACCGTTGAGAAAGGTAAAAAAGCACTTACAAATCTTTATGGAACTAATCTTTTTGATCAAGTCTCAATGGATGTTGCTTATGAAGACGATCTTCCAGTTATAACAATTCAAATGGAAGAAAAACCGACGGATGTTTCACGGCTCGGATTCAGACTTGATAATGAACGAAATCTCCAACCATCTTTAGAATTTCGCAATGAGAATCTTTTAGGAACTGCTACCGAAGCAGGTGCAAGTTTTGCCGGTGGATTGAGAAATAGAAAATATCTTGCCGATTTTCAGGCAAATCGGCTCTTTAATACATATTTCACTTTCAATCTGGATGCCTATTATGATCTTCGCGATATCAATACGTACGCCGATGATTTGAATCAATCAACTCAAAAAAGGTTCATCCGGTCAAAAATTGGAGAATATCGACAGATCCTCTATGGGATTTCGTTCCAGATGGGACAACAGGTTGAGCGATTTGGAATATTTAATATTGAATACCGCATTGAATCCGATGAGGTAAAATTCATCAATGGAACTGGATATAATCCGGAAGAATTTACTCTTCAAACTTTCCGAATCAGTTCAACGATCGATTCACGAGATCGATATCCCTTTGCACGCAATGGATCGCTCACGAATTTCTCTTGGGAAACTGCAACATCAACTTTAAAAGGAGTTGTTGGAGACGTCGGTTATTCAAAAATCTACTTTGCCTATGAAACTAACACATCATATGAGAATTTCACCCTCCATCCTAAGATCATTGTCGGATTTGGGGATCAAACACTGCCTCTTACTCAACAATTTGCGCTGGGGGGAGAAGATTCTTTCTTTGGACTACGAGAGTACGATTCTCGCGGACGTCAAATCTTTTTAACCAGTGTGGAGTTTAGAACTCGTTTTCCATTCAAAATAATTTGGGATACATACTTTCGATTACGATATGATATGGGAAGTATTTGGCCGCAACGAGAAGATATTCGATTGAGAGATCTTCATCACGGAGTCGGTGCAATCCTGTCAATTGATACACCAGTGGGACCGATCAATGCGTCGATCGGAAGAAGTTTTTATATACGAAGAGATTTACTTGACCAACCGTTAACACTCGGTCCGGTTATGGGATATCTATCAATCGGATACCCGATCCTTTAGTCAATTTTTTCTTTGAATCGCATCACGCTTGCTATTAAGATCACAGTTCCCATCCCAAAAAGCATCATTGCTTCAAACCATAAATCGGATATCCCAACACCTTTGAGAATAATTGACCGGATCACGGTCAAATAATACTTCATCGGAATGAGATGCGCAATCCATTGTAAAGGTTCAGGCATATTCTCTACCGGAAATACAAAACCGGACAGATACATCATCGGTTGCATGATGAAGAACATGCCTATCATCATTGCCTGTTGTTGAGTTTTCGAAATTGTGGAAACAAATAACCCAAGCCCGAGTGATGTCATCAAGAAGAAGCCTGTCAATATAAATAATAATGTTACACTACCTCGAATCGGAATTGAAAAACCAAAAACCATTACCGTCATCGCTACGGAAACTACGATCAAACCAATAAGAGTGAAAGGAACTAATTTTCCTATTATCATTTCAATCGGACGGAGCGGAGTTACCAATAATTGTTCTAAGGTTCCAATCTCCTTCTCCTTGACAATTGCCATTGAAGTTAAATTCATTGTGGTAATCAACAGAATGAGCACTAAAACGCCGGGGACCATGAATTTTCTACTGATCAAGGTGGGATTGTACCACGCTCGAGTTTCGGCATTGATTCCGCCGAGCTTTTTCATCTCTCCCACCATATCGACAAGAATATTTTGAGAAAATCGATTGATTATTTGCCCGGCATAGCTTGACGCGATTGCCGTAGAATTCCCTTCACTGCCGTCGAATAATAATTGAATATTGGCAGTTTCCCTTCTCACAATTTTGTTCCCAAATTTTGATGGAATGACAATCGCCATTGTCACTTCACTATTGTCCAGATATTGTTGAACATCGTTATAGTTTTCAGTAGAGTATTGCAGTGAAAAATATCCTGAATTAACAAAGAGCTCTGACAATTTCCTGCTTTCACTTGTTTTATCAAGATCACAAAGAACAAATGAAATGTTCTTCACATCCAGCGATGCTGCAAATCCTAAGAATACAAGCTGCAAAATAGGTGCAACAAAAATGATCGGCAGCAGTCTTTTGTCCTTAAAGAATTGCGCAAATTCTTTTTCCACCAATGCTTTTAATCGTTGAATATTCATATCATACGGAATGATTCTTAAATCGTTTGATACTTATGGTAAGTACAACTGTAATAAATATTCCCAAATACAATATCTGATCCCAAAACGCTTCAATTCCAACTCCTTTTAATACGATTCCCCTCATTATAACGAGATAAAATTTTGCTGGCGTTATATTGGAAAGAATTTGTAAAAATAACGGCATACTTCTTATTGGAAACATAAACCCGGAAAGGATCATCGTTGGAAGCATTGAACTGAGTGTTGCAAGCTGAAATGCCACTTGTTGACTATCAGATATAGTCGATACCAATAATCCTTGTCCTAAAGCAGCAAAGATAAATATGAGTGTGGTGAAAAATAATAGGATTAGACTTCCTTTAACTACAACATCAAATAGAAAATAAGCTGCAATCAACACGATTGCCGCCGCAACAAGTGAAATGATCGCGTATGGAATCATTTTTCCAACGATCAAATTGATCGGCTTGATAGGAGATACATCTATCTGCTCAAGAGTATTTCTCTCTTTTTCTTTGACTATTGATAACGCTGTCGCAATAACTCCCGTAATGGCAAGTATAAAGGCAATCAACCCCGGAACCAAGAATTTTGCACTTTTCATTTCAGGATTGTACCATATTCGTGCGTCATAGCGTATCGGGATATAACTTTTCTTTCCAATTTTAGAAAGATTGCTATACACGATTTTTTGGGAATATTGAAGTGTCACTGCTTGAGCATAACCGATTATTGTTGTTGCAGCATTCGCGTCCATTCCATCAACAAGAAATTGAATTGTCGCCTGACGCCCTGAGATAATATCATCGGAAAAATCAGGCGGGATAACGAGAACGAGTTTAACCGTTCCTTCATCGATCATCATTTGAGCCTTTGAATAATCGGTGAGATACTCCGTATATTCAAAATATCCTGCTGTGATAAAACTATTGATGAATTCTCTGCTCTGCGGTGTTTTTTCCGCATCATACACAGCCATTTTGATATCACGGACATCAAAATTCAATGCATAACCGTTCAACAGCAGCAGCATTGCAGGAACAAGCGTTAATATTGCAAGCACTTTCCTGTCGCGCCGGATCTGTCGAAATTCTTTTTTAATGATCGGAAGTAATTGTTTGAACATATTAATTTTTCTTCGATTCCTGATCAAGGAGATAAATAAAAACGTCTTCCAACGACGGGGTTATCCGTTCAATATTCAGGAGATCAATGGAGTTTGCTGAAAGAATTTCTTTAATTTTTTCCTTCGCAGTAATTTCGTTTTCAACATTCACATGCAAATATGTTCCAAAGACAGAAGTTTCAACAGCCCAGGGTTGGGATTCGATCTTTTCCATCGCTTCAACCACGTTGGAACACTGAACTTCTAATATTGGATGTTTAACATAATTTTCTTTCAGTGCTTTCGGACTTCCGCTGGCAATGATTTTTCCTGCATTGATAAGGATAATATCATTGCAATATTCCGCCTCTTCTAAAAAATGAGTGGTCACTAAAACGGTGACACCTTCTGCAGAAAGATCGTTGATCAATTCCCAAAATTTACGCCGCATGACAGGATCAACACCGCTTGTCGGTTCATCGAGAAAAACAATCCTTGGACGATGTAAAACTGCACAGCCTAACGCTAAGCGTTGCTTCCAACCCCCACTGAGTGTCTTGGTGATACTTTTTTCCCGTCCGTGAAGATTTGCTATTTCCAACACCCATTCTTTTCGTAGTTTAAGATCACCATCCGATAGTCCGTACACTTTTCCAAAGAAATCAATGTTTTCGGTTACCGTTAGATCTTCATACAGTGAAAATTTTTGGGACATGTACCCAATATTTTCTTTAACCATATTTGCCTGGCGATTAATATCAAAACCGCCTACTCGCGCAGTTCCGCTTGTCGAAGAAAGCAATCCGCACAACATTCTTATCGTTGTGGATTTTCCCGCACCATTTGCACCAAGAAATCCAAAAATCTCACCCTCTTTTACTTCAAAGTTGATACTATCAACCGCAGTAAATCCGCCAAACTTTTTCGTAAGATTTTCGACTTCAATTGTATTCATATAAATTTTTGCCTATCGGTATTACTGTATGTCTGCCACTTTCTTATCAGACAATAATGAGATAAAAACATTCTCCAAAGATGGTTTTACAACCCGCCATTCTCTTATTTCAATCGAATTTTCTTTCAAATGCTGAATGATGGTTTGCATATCATTGGCAGATGAATGAACTACAAGATTCAAACGGTCTCCAAATGCCTGTACTTCTTTCACGATTGAGAATTTCTTTAAAAGAGAGAATGATCCTCTAATATTAGAACAAATGAGTTCAATAACTTCGCCATTCATTACTTTTTTTAGATTAGCAGGAGTATCAGTCATTAATATTTTTCCTGCATCCATCAATGCAACGCGGTTGCAACGTTCGGCTTCATCTAAATACGGTGTCGTCATAACAATGGTGATACCTGTTTTGAGCAAAGCAGATAACACTTTCCAAAAATCGCGTCGCGAAACTGGATCAACACCTGTTGTTGGTTCATCAAGAAAAATAATATCGGGAGTATGAATTAACGTACAGGCAAGAGCAAGTTTTTGTTTCATCCCGCCAGAGAGCTTTTCGGCAAGGCGGTCTCTGAATTTTGTTAATCGTGTGAATTCAAGGAGTTCATTTCTCCTTGTTTGATAATCATACACTCCATGGATTTCTGCAAAAAATTCAATGTTTTCGTCAATTGTCAGATCGCCATACAATGAAAATTTCTGAGATAAATATCCAATCCGTCTTTTAACTTCTTCTTTTTCTTTTTGAACATCAAATCCTAACACCTGTAGATTTCCTCTTGTTGCTTGAATAATTCCACACAACATGCGAATAGTTGTCGTTTTCCCCGATCCATCTGGACCAACAAGCGCAAACATTTCACCACGATTCACCGTCAACGAAATATCGTCGACAGCAACAATCTCGCCGTAATTTTTAGATGCAGAAGTAATGTTCAGTGCGTCCATAGTTTTACTTAAGATATGCGTCTGCCGGCATTCCGGATTTCAATTCACCATTGATATTTTCAACTTCCAATTTCACGCCAAATACAAGTTTCGTCCGTTCATCTTTCGTCTGGACATTGCGCGGGGTAAATTCAGCAACCGGAGAGACATACATAACTGTTGCAGAATAATTCTTATCAGGATACGTATCAATGACGACATCTGCATGGGATCCTAGTTTTACTTTTCCCAAATCTGTTTCATTCACATAAATCATCAATTCAACTTTCTCGAGCCGGGATATTCTCGCAATTGTCGTTCCTGTTCCAATCAATTCCCCTTCCTCAACAGGCTTGTAGGTAATGGTCCCGGGAACCGGTGCAACGATATATGAATCGGTAATTTGCTTCTTTGTTATATTCACTTGTGCTTTTGCCTGATCCACGCGAGCTTTTGCCGCACTAAGATCTTCCGGACGAGCAAATCTGTGAAGTTTTTGCAGGTTCTGTTTTGCAGAATTATACTGAGCCTGAGTGATAATAACTCGAGATTCTGAATCTTCATATTGTTTCTTTGAGACTGAATTCGTAGAAAACAATTCCTTGATTCGTTCAAAATCAGATTTGGCAGTTTGGAAACTTGATTCAGCCTGACGAACATTTTCTTCTGCCGAGTTAAGATCTTCCGACCGCGCACCATTCAACAACAATCGATACTGAGCGTCAGCAAGATCAACCCCAGCCTGCATTTGCTGTAATATCAATTGCTGTGTTTCATTGTCTATCAGGGCAATTGTATCTCCCTTCGCAACTATATCTCCTTCACGGATTCTCAACCGGAGAATTTGTCCTGAAACTTTGGAAGCAACGTTCACTTCAACCGCTTCAAGAATTCCGCTGGATTCAATCTCACCTTCATGTTTTGAAGAACAACCAAACAAGAAAACTGATGCACTGACACTAATCATCCACATCGTTGTTCTGCTTATCGTTGAGAATTTGATAATTCTTTCCTTCATAGATATCCTCATAATATTATTATTTCATAGTTCAAGAATTCTTTGCGGGCTTCTTCCGTTAAAGCCCCTTCAAAAATCACATGGAAGATCGTATACATCGCATCCTTTGGTGAGAAAGAATGCTGAGACAATACCTCCGGTGTTACGATATTTTGTATACATGCTGTCAACATCATCACAATAACTTCATCATTAACATCACTGCGGAATACATGTTCTTGCTTTGCCTGGTGAATCATCGATATCACTTTGCTGAGAAGATGCACTCGTCGGAATTCATCTGCTTCTTTCCAAATAGAAGGTGCAAACCGCTGCATATCATTGAGAAACGGTCTCCCTAATCGACTTGTCATCTTCCCCATGAACATCATCACTTCCGCCAAACGATGAACGAATGGTTTTTCCTGAAGTGTAATCCGTTCGACTTCTTTTTGAGCTGATCGAAGTGTCAAGTGAACTATTGTTTTCACAAGATCTTCTTTGCTGGGAAAAAACTTATACATTGTTTTTTTGCTGATCCCAAGTTCACTGGATAGTTCATCTAAGGTAACTTTGTTGAATCCATTTGCAAAAAACCGATTCTGCGCTAAATCTAAAATTCTTTCTTTAGGCTCTTTTTCTATAATGTCTTCCATAACATCTCCATAGTGCAAATACTATTTTGTTTGGAAACTTTTATATTATTTTAAGTTTCCGTCGTTATCAAAAAATTGCCATGCAGTTATGGCAAATTTAATGGAAACTTTAATCGTGTTTTACGTTTCCAATATAATAAAGTTACACTTTCAATGCAAGAATTATTTTTCCTAATAGCTCTCTTTTTTAGAGGGGAATTTTGCCAATTTTACATCAGATATATAAGATTGAAATGCAGTTCTCATATCTTCAGAAAGATTTGCATATTTCCGAACAAATCGCGGACGGAACTGTTCATTCATTCCTAGCATATCATTCGTCACTAAAACTTGACCATCGCAAAATGCACCGGCACCAATACCGATAGTAGAACATGTTACAGATTTAGTCACTTTAGAAGCAAGGGTATCCGGAATTTTTTCGAGAACAATTCCAAATACTCCCGCTTTATCTAACGCAATAGCATCCCTCACAAGCTGTTTCGCTTCGGCAGATTCTTTTGCCCGAACTTCATACGTTCCAAATTTATAAATTGATTGTGGTGTAAGGCCGAGATGTCCCATAACAGGAATTCCGATATCCACCAATTGTTCAATAAGTGGAATCATCCGGCTTCCACCTTCCATCTTCACTGCCTCAGCACCTGATTCTTTCAGCATTCGTCCACAGTTTCTTACCGCTTCTTTTATATCAACCTGATATGACATAAACGGCATATCAGCAAGGAGCATCGCTCGTTTAACAGCTCGACGCACGACTTTCGTATGATAAATCATCTCATCCAGTGTTACGGGAATTGTTGTTTCAAGACCTTGAACTACATTTGCAACAGAATCACCGACAAGTATAATATCAATACCTGCTTCGTCAAGAAGCCGGGCAGTAGTAAAATCATACGCAGTCAGCATCGCGAGTTTCTCGCCTTTTTGTTTCATCGCAAGAACTGTTTTCGTAGTGATTCTTTTGTATTCCGACGTTTGTGTGCTCATAGTACTGCCTCAATATTATTTTGAAAACAAACATTCAGCGTCTCTTCAAATCCTGATCGGATAACTTCCGCAGCTTCGTCAAATGTAACAACTTTACCTATCGCAGTAGAAAGATCGATCGTTTTTTGATCGATATCTTCTACAATCTTTTCTTTAACATTATCGGCTTCAAGATTCAATACATCTGTGAGCAATCTATGTTCAGTACCAAGCAGGATCGAACCATGTTGCAGCACAACATCTGGAAAACCGACAGAAGCATATCGACGTTGTGCGCTGCCGACTAATTTTCTACCATTGATCTGTACTTCGTATCTCGCCGATGCAGAGAAACAAGGAATAGATTCCTGTTTTTTATATAATGCTTGAAAATTTGGCTGAGAAGTTTCGTACGATACTGCAGGACAAATTTTCTGCAATGCGCTAACGAGCGACTTACTGATCATCGCATAGATTTCAGCAACGCTCTGCCCATTTGCAAACATCACCACTGAATACGTCAATTCGTTTGCATGAAGAATTGCTCTGCCTCCGGTCGGGCGACGAACAATATCGAATCCTAATTCAGAACATTTGTTCTTATTGATATCACTTTCAGATTGGTTATATCCAAGTGAAATTGCCCAAGGTTTCCATCCATACACTCGCAAAGTCGGGAGAATTTCATTCCGCTGCAACTTTTCTGCAAGTTCAATGTCAAAATTCATGTTGTAAGCACCGGAATGTAAACCGGTGTTGATGAACTGCCATTCATTCATCTATTCACCAAACGATCGACGAGCTGTGACAATTCCGCGCTTCGCATTGGAAATAAAATCCAACACGTTTTGAACTTCCGGAGTGATCTTCATTGTTGATGTTATTTTTTCAACACCTTGTGAGACATTAAGATTGGAAAGATATAAAATTCGGTAAGCATCGTTCAATGAATCGATTGCCTCTTGAGTAAAACCGCGGCGTTTAAGACCGATAATGTTCAACCGTTCAAAACTTACAGGCCATCCGCCCGCCATGATGTACGGTGGAATATCCTTGGGAATCCTAAAATGACCACCGATCATTGTATAAGCACCAATATTAACGAATTGGTGAATTGCGGTAAGTCCGCCAATAATCGCATAATCCTGAATGGTTACATGCCCAGCCATTTGTACTGAATTTGCAATGATCACATTGTTACCAATAATACAATCGTGAGCAACGTGTGTGTACGCCATTAATAAACAATTACTTCCAACGACAGACTTTTGATGCTGTTTCACTGTTCCGCGATTGAGGGTGCAAAACTCTCTTATTGTTGAATTATCTCCAAGCTCAAATGTTGTCGGTTCATTCTTGTAGGAAAGATCCTGCGGAGCAGTTGAAACAACAGCTCCATTATGGATCTTACAATTTTTACCAATTCTTGCACCATTTGCAATCAATGTATGAGGACCGATGAATGTTCCTTCTCCAATAATAACATCATCTTCAATGATAGCATATGGATCAACGACAACACCATCGGCAAGTTGTGCTTTAGTACTAACAATAGCTGTGGAATGAATTTGTGTAGGCATAATTGTCTAATGAGGAGATAATATTTTACTTATGAGATTTTAGGTCTATCAGTGATCGTAGCCATCATTTCTGCTTCACAAACAAGCTGCCCATCGACATACGCTTCACCTCGCATTGTACATACTTTGCTTCGACGGTTCACCATGGTCAATTCATAAACTAATTGATCACCAGGAACAACCTGTCGTCTGAATTTTGCATTATTGATTCCCATAAACAAAACCAGTTTATCGGATCGGTCAGAACCGTCAAGCAACAGAATTCCGCCAGTCTGTGCCATACCTTCAATGATCAACACTCCGGGCATAACCGGAGCACCCGGGAAGTGTCCCTGGAAGAATTGCTCGTTCATTGTGACACTTTTTACACCAACACATCGCTCATTCAACTGGAATTCAATGATCTTATCTACTAATAAGAATGGATATCTGTGAGGCAGGATTCTCTGAAGTGCGTTGACATCAAATACAACTCCTTGCTTTTTCTCATGTTGATATTTCTTAACGATCTTTTTCTGTTGATACAGTTTGCGAATCACTTTCGCAAATTCAACATTTGCGGCATGGCCCGGACGTGCTGCCAAAATGTGACCTTTGATTGGAACACCAATTAATGCCAGATCGCCGAGCATATCCAGCAACTTATGTCGAGCCGGTTCATTTTTGAAACGAAGCTGTTTATTATTTATCGGTTGCCCGTGTCCGCCAAGGAATATTGATTCTTTGATTCCGAGTTTATCAGCAATTCTTTTTAATTCTTCATCCGGTAGGTCTTTATCCGCAATAACAATTGCATTATCCAATGAACCGCCTTTGATCAATCCGGCTTCTCGCAACTGTTCAACTTCGTGCAGGAAACAAAATGTTCTACACATAGAAAATTCGGGAACAAATTCTTTTTCAAGATCAAAAATACCGGTGTGCTGACTACCAAGGGCAGGGTTATTATAATCAACCATCACCGTCATTCGAAAATCATCTGTCGGCAGTGCAACAATATGCACTCCTCGTTTTTCATCCTTGTATTCGATCGCTTGGTCAATCACTAAATAATCTTTAGGAGCATCCTGCATTTCAAAACCGGCCTCTTGAAGCACTTCAACATACGGTTTTGCACTTCCGTCTCCAATTGGAGGCTCTATTCCGTCGATATCAATGATAATATTGTCAATCAACAGTCCAACAACAGCCGCAAGAACATGTTCAGTCGTATATACTCGTACATCTCCGATTCCAAGTGTGGTTCCTCGCGCAACCTCAACAACGTGATCTACATCCGCGGGAATTTCCGGTGAACCGCCAATATCCACACGACGGAACCGGATACCATAATTTTCCGGAGCAGGTCGAAATGTCATTGTGCATTGTGTACCGGTATGTAAACCAATACCGGACATTGACACCGGTTTCTTAATTGTACGTTGTTGAACAAGCATCAAACCTCCAACATATATTTGTAAAAGAAAGAACGCTGTTAGTGTTTGCTATTCTTTCATTATAACTACTTTTTCAATTTTACAATTTCTTCTTCTAATTCTTTTATCTTCGCTTGCATTTCACGGATTGTTACCAACAAATCCGGAAGTTGCCGTGATGCCGCTTCAACTTTTCGCCACTTGTTCACTTCTTTTGCGGGATAACCGGAATATGTCGCACCCGGATCATTCAATGCTCGCGTAACAATCGATCCCCCGCCAACTTTTACTTCATCGGCAGTAAACACATGACCGGTAATCGCAACAGCTCCACCGATCATATTTCTGTTACCGATTTTTGTGCTCCCTGCAACTCCCGTCGAACCTGCAATGACAGTATCTTCACCTACAACGACATTATGAGCGATCTGTACGAGATTGTCCAGTTTTGTTCCCCGTTTGATCCTTGTTTCGCCTAGTGTTGCACGATCGATACATGTATTCGCTTGAATTTCAACATCATCTTCAATCACAACAATCCCTAATTGAGGAATCTTTTGGTACGAACCATCTTTTTTGGGAGCAAAACCAAATCCGTCACCGCCAATAACAGAACCTGGTTGTATAACAACCCTATTACCAATGACACATTCTTCTCTAATGGTAATGTGCGGGTAGAATAAACAATTCGTTCCAATCTTAACATCACGACCGATAACTACATGAGAATGAATGACAGAATTTTCTCCAATGAGAGCATTGGGTCCCACTACGACGTACGGACCAATAGAACAGTCCTTACCAACCAAGGCGGTGGGATGAATCACCGCTGTTGAATCTATCCCTTTGGGGACATCAATTTTTTTTGGAGCAAATTTTTCAATCGCAATGACAAATGATGAATATGGATCATCTAATTTGATCAAAGCCGGAGGAAGTTTTGAAAATTGTGTATGGTTGAAAGTGCGACTGACAAGAATGCACGAAGCGGAAGTAAGTTCGGCATACTTTTCATATTTAGGATTGGCGATGAACGCTAACATCCCTGCTTTCGCCTCTTCCACCTTAGCAACACCGGATATTACTTGCGTTCCGTCCCCTACAACTTCACCATCCAATAATTTTGCAATTTCATTTACTGTTATCATACAAACAAAAGCGAGGTCAAAAGACCTCGCCGAATTATTTCTGCATTAGTTTCTGGATCACTTTTTGTGTTAGATCATGTTTATTATTAGCAAACAACAATAATGTTGAACTGCTTCTGTCTACAACATAATCATATGATTCTTCATCTGCTACATCCTTAACCGCTTTGAAGATCTTTTCCTGGATCGGTTTCATCAGCTCATTCTGTTTCGTAAATAATTCACCGCTGGTTCCGAATTTTTGATTGCGAAAATCAACGATCTTTTTATCTAGGTCCTGAAGTTCTTTTTCAACTTCTGCTCTTCGTTTGTCAGACATGATCAATTTTCGTTTGTCATAATCTTCCACTTTTTTCTGCATATCATTTGCCATTTGGTTCAGTTCCGTCTGCCAGTCTTGAGAAAGAACATCGATCTGCTTTTGTGCATCCTGTGCTTCTGTCAATTGTTCCATCACGGTTGCAGAATTGATATAGCCAATCTTTGTCTGTGCATTTCCTATTGAAAGGAAACTGAATAACCCAATAAACAACAATATTTTTTTCATAAGAATCCTCTTTGAAATCAAATCCAACATTGAACTGACTATTATTTACCGCCGCCTCGTTTTAAATAGATAAGGACATCCGGGGTATAGTCATACGCCGGATCAGCATATAACACAGGAACTTCGGTTGCTTTGTCAAAAACGAATGAAAGTTTCTTTTCTTTTGCGACTTTTTCGATAGCCTTAAATACTTTTTCCTGTATCGGTTTCATGATCTTTTCGCGCTGCACGGTAAGTTCCTGTTGTTTTTCCTGTCGATATTGATTGAGTTTCTGTTCTTCTTCAACCAATTCTTTCTGTTTTGCCTGTTTAGAAGACTCGTTCAACATGTTTGCCTGTTTTTGGTACTCTTCATATTTCGTCTGCAACGCCTGACCGCGCTTTTCAATCTCTTCCTGCCACCCTTTTAACATAGTTTCTAATTTTGACTGTGATTCTTTTGCTTCAGGTAATTCCTTGATGATCGTTTCAGAATTGACGAATCCGATTTTCAACGTACCCTGTTGAGCAAATACAAGTGATGTTAGCAATACTATTCCTACTAAAAACTTTTTCACGATGACCTCTATATATTTGATTAAAATGAATTGATTAAAAAATTTTTGTTAAAATCCCCTACCAAACTGGAAGTGGAATTTCCAACCCGACGGACTTTTGATGCCGGCAGTAATATTATCATAGCCGTAACCATAGTCAAATCCAAGCAGACCGATAGGATTAATGAGTAATCGTGCCCCTAATCCAGCAGAGCGTTTGAGATCGAACATCTCGGATTTTGCCAGATTTTCCCAAGTGTTGCCTGCTTCTGCAAACGCAAGAAAGTAAATCGGAATTGGATTAAGTGCAACATTAAATCGCAATTCAGCAGTATATTTTGCCATAGCATGTGCAGGTATATATTGACCGCTTACATTGACTGGACCGATACTGCGATCTTCGTATCCTCGCAATGGTGTCGTTGCAATTTGACCAAGTCCCGTTCCCCCCATATAGAATGTTTCAAGGTAAGGAACATCTCTTGGATTTGTAGAATATGGAAATATCACACCATATTGTGAACCAAAGTATAACGCGACTCGTGAACTATTTAAGACCGGCATGTACCAGTCTGCTGAAAATATATGTTTATTATATCGTGCTGTTCCGGGAAGAATTGGTGCTCCGGCAAACTCCGTTAACAGTGAAATATTGCTCCCTTGCGTTGGGAATAACGGACTGTTCACACTATTTCGCTGAATCATCTGCGAAATACTCAATTGACTCGATTTGCCTTCTTGATAGTAATACGATGTTCCAACATTACTGACATCAATATTTTGGAAACGGAATGTCCATGTTGCACTGAAATAATCATCAGGAAATTTAAAACGTCGGCCTACGCTGATTGTTCCGCCCTGCTGATGAATGGAATAATAATAATCCTGTTTAGTATCATAGAGACTAAACCCAAATGATGTCGGAGTATCATACACCCATGGTTCTCTGAAGGACACCGAGAATGTTCTGTAGCGTGAACCTTCTCCAAACTGCCAGTCAAAATTCAACACTTGTCCGCCACCGCCGGAAAATGGCTCAGTGATATCAAAATTGTTAAATGTTAGACCCAGTGCACCGGTAGCGCCAAACGCACCGCTGTAACCGACTGATGCATTGAATGTATCGCTCGATTTTTCTTCAACATCAAGAACAATATCAACATTCTTATCATCGACAAATTTTGTATCGGGTTTGATCTTCTCGGGATTGAAATAATTCAATACCGATAATTGACGAATACTGCGGATAATGTTTGAACGGCTGAAATAATCTCCCGGACGAACATACAACTCACGGCGGATCACACGTTCTTGAGTTTTTGTATTGCCTCTGATATCTACTGCTGCAATTTTGAATTGATTTCGTTCGCGAACTCGAATGATAATATCGATCACATCTTCGCCGACTTTTTGTTCTTCCGGTTCGATCTGAACTGTCAGATAACCATTATCAAGATACATCGAAGCAACATCCGTTTGATCTTGATTGGCTCTTAGATTCTGCTCAAATTTCTCCATATCATACACCTCACCCGGTTTGAATCCAAGCCGTTCAACGAGTGCTTCTGTTTTAAAGACTGTATTACCTTCCCAAGTAATATTTCCAATTTTGTATTGCGGTCCTTCAAAAACAAACAACTTGAGAATGATATCATCTTTATTTTCACTGAATACGATAGAATCGGTAATCAATTCAGCATCACGAAATCCATTTTTCTTGTAGAAGTCAATTAACTTCTTTTTAGCGTCATCATATTTTTTCTTTTCCAATTTTCCTGTTCGCCAGAATTTCCACCACGTTGTCGTGTTCACATCAGGAAGTTCACTTTCAAGATCACTATCCTCAAAAAATTTATTACCGAAGAACTGTACTTCGCGAATTCGTGCGTCATTTCCTTCTGAGATGGTGAGCTTTAAGATCACTCTTCCTTTAGCGGTCGAATCCGTTGATTCAATCACCTCTGAAGTGACCTCTGCTTGAAGATATCCCTCTTCTTCATAAGCTTTTTTGATGATCTTGATCAGTTTATTGATCTCTTGCGGTGAAATGATCTGCCCTTTGGTGATATTCACTTTCTTATCAAGGTCATCATTATCAAGTTCATCATTGCCGACATATTCGATTTTTTCAATGCGTGGAAACTCCTGCACAGTGATCAACAGATATACCCCGTCACCGACAAAATTTTCAGCAATGATATCGACATTTGCAAAGATACGCAGGTTCCACAAACGCAGGATCGCATTCCGAGTCTGCTCTCCAGGAACACTGATCTCATCGCCGATCTTCAATCCCGAATTTCCGATGATCGCTGCTGCTTCCGAAAGTTTGTTGCCGGAAACACTGATACCGAGAATTTTATATTGTTTAGGTTGGAAGTTTTGCTGCGAGAACAAAAGACTGCTGACGCAGAGAAGCGCAATACTTATTTGTTTTATGGTCATTATAATTCGATTAGATTCCGGAGACACTTTTTAACAAACGCCGCACGTAGTTTTTGGACGATGGTTTTGATGAGGTTTTCAACTGCTCGCTTACTTTCCCGAACCGACGTTCCCGAGATTGATATGATTCAATTGCATGATATAATTCATTCCGACGAAAATCGGGCCACAACACATCGGTAACATACATTTCAGAATATGCAAGCTGCCAAAGCAAAAAATTACTGAGCCTTAGTTCACCGCTAGTTCTTATCAAAAGATCGGGATCAGGAATATCCTTTGTTGCTAAATTTTTTGAAATAACCTCATCAGTAATCTTATCTGGATCAAGTTTTCCCGCTTTCACCTGCTCCGCAATTCGTTTCATCCCGCTGGTAATATCCCAGCGTCCGCTGTAACTAAGAGCAAGAACAAGTGTCAGGCCGGTATTATTTTTTGTGAGATCAATTGCATCAAGGAATTCATCTTGAGCATCTTGTGGCAGCGACGAAAAATCCCCAATAGTTTTTACACGAACATTGTTATGATGAAGTCGATCCCTCTCATCACGCAAAGAACTGACAAGCAACCGCATTAAAATTGAAACTTCTTCTTTGGGACGACTCCAATTTTCTGTTGAGAAGGTATACAGTGTTAGATATTTCACACCAACCTGACCGCATACTTCAACAATTTCACGAACTGAGTTTACGCCCTCATGATGACCTGCTACGCGTGGTAGTGAACGTTTTTTTGCCCAACGACCATTACCATCCATTATCACAGCAATATGTGTAGGAATTTGACCGTTCTTATGAAGTCGTTCCTGTAGTTTTTTATCTTGCCCCACCGGACGAGCCATATTTTTAGCCAACGTTAATGCTCCAAAATAGTTCAAAAAAAGAGAAACGCACCTGTGCGGTACGTTCGAAAACTAAGTAAAGATACTCTTTTATGGAGAGATAATCAACGATTTAGACGGCTTTGATGATGGGAAGTTCCTCATTATATTGTATTAACATATGACTCAAATAGGAAATGTTGTAATAATCGGCGGCGGCGCTGCAGGAATGGTGGCGGCGTGGCGTGCCTCTTCACTTGGTGCAAAAGTCACTCTTCTTGAAAAAAATCCAAAGCTTGGGATCAAAATTCTCATTTCCGGCGGTGGAAAATGCAATATTACCAACGGAAATAGTATTCAGATAATGTTAAAGCAATTTCAGAACAATGAATCACGTTTTCTGAAATTTGCCTTTCATACATTTACCAATGAACATTTACTTTCCCTTCTTCATAATGAAGGTGTTGAGACCTATACTCGTGATAATGGCAAGGTATTTCCTACGAGTCACAATGCAGACGATGTTGTGAAAGCATTTCAACAGTTGATGGAAAGAAATAATGTTGAAATCAATCTACAAACTCCCGTAAAAGAAATTTTCCGAAACAACGACGGAACATTCAATGTTAAAACAAACCGGAGTGTCATTCAAGCATCAAAAGTAATCATTGCCACAGGTGGGTCATCATACCAAAAGACAGGAACAACGGGTGATGGATTCCGTTGGATTCAAAAATTAGGACATACGATTGTTCCAATCAGACCTGCCCTCACTCCAATTCTCCTCCTTCCGGTACCACCATCTCTATGGCAGGGAACTCCAATTAGAGAATGTAAATTAATGGCTATTTCGAAACCAATCAATTCAACTCACAGTACCATAGTATCCGAATGGACCGGTGATGTATTGATCACTCACTTTGGTATTTCAGGTCCTGCAACACTAGAAGTGAGTAGAAATGCATATTTAGAATTTGAAAAAGGGATCACGATCGATATGTGCATCGATTTTTACCCGGAACTGAGATTAGAACAGTTGGATGAAAAGATCATCAAGGAAATTACACTTTATCCGACTCGAAGTATGCTGACGCTAACAGAATATCTCGTTCCACAAAAACTAGCAGAATTCATTTTAGCGCAATTAAAAATTGAATATTCAAAAAAATTGAATCAGCTTTCAAAACTTGAGAGACGGGAATTAGTGAAAAAACTGAAGCGGTGTTCACTTGGGATCGTTAAAGAAATCCCTCTAGATCGTGGAGAAGTTACTGCAGGCGGTGCTTCACTAACAGAGGTTGATTCTACGACAATGGAATCGAAAATTGTTCCCGGTTTATATCTGTGCGGCGAAATATTGGATATTGCGGGACCGGTCGGTGGATACAATTTACAGGCAGCATTTTCCACAGGATATGTTGCCGGTGAACAAGCAGTGAAATCTTTAGTATAAGACTGTTTTATTTACCATTTTCTTGTTTGCTAATAGAGACATTTCAGATTATCTTCCCTTACGAAAATAGTGTCGGACAGTATGGGTCCGACATTTCAATTTAGGACTGCACTTCAGTTCCAATATTATGGATAAAAAATACTGCATCGGAATTCTTGGCGGCGGACAATTGGCAAAAATGTCAACTATTGCGGCATCCCGTTTGGGATTTGATATAGCAATCATGGATAAAGAAATGCGTTCTCCTGCCGGTCAATTAACGCATAATGAATCGATCGGCTGGGTCGATGATGAATTACACATTCGGTCTTTTATTCACCATTGCAGTGTTATTACTCTGGAGAATGAATTTGTCGATCACCATAAACTTAAATTCATCGAGTCGTTGGGAAAGAAAGTTTATCCATCGTCTACTACCATAGCATTGATACAAGATAAACTATTGCAAAAACAGACCTTAAAGAAGAATAAAATCCCTGTCACAAAATTCATTGAAGTGAAAGAGGGACATACCTATTCAGATATTGCAAAGAGTCTTGGGTCAACATTCGTTCTGAAATCCCGAAAAATGGGTTATGATGGATACGGAAATGCTCTCATCAGTAATGAAAAAGAATATAATGATGCCGTAAAGCACCTTTCTAATCGGCATATCAATCTATTAGCAGAATCGTTCGTCAACTTTACCATGGAACTTGCAGTGATGGTGGTGCGGACAAAGAATGAAATAAAAGTATATCCGGTTGTGCAAACAATCCAAAAGAATCATATCTGTCATACGGTAATTGCACCGGCACAAATACCAAAAAAAATATCCGCCCTTGCAGAAAATATTGCGATCAAATCCGTCCAAGCAGTGAAAGGATTCGGTATTTTTGGTGTTGAAATGTTCTTAACCGGAGATAATTCGATTATTGTCAATGAAATGGCACCACGTCCCCACAATTCAGGACATTATACCATTGAAGCTTGCATCACTTCTCAATTCGAAAATCATGTTCGGGCGGTGATGGAATTACCTCTTGGATCTACAGCAATGGTGCAACCCTTTGCAGTGATGATCAACCTGTTAGGAAAACCATCTCCACAGAAAAAGATCGATGCATATCATACTGCTTTACACGATCCGAACATCCACCTTCATATTTATGGAAAGAACGGGACTCGTGTCGGGCGGAAGATGGGACACATTACATTGGTTGGAGATAATTTGAAAAAGATCATAAAGACAGCAACTGCACTTGAGGAAAAAATCAGTTTATGAAAAAACCTATTGTCGGTATAATCATGGGAAGCGATTCGGATCTTCCTACAATGCAGGAAGCCGCACTTATTCTTGAAGAGTTTGGTGTATCATTCGAAATGAAGATCACCTCAGCGCATCGAACGCCAAATTTTATGTCAGCATATTCTTCCTCTGCATTGAAACGCGGAATAAAAGTGATCATTGCCGGTGCAGGAGGAGCAGCACATTTGCCGGGGATGTCAGCATCACACACACCCATTCCTGTTATCGGAATTCCAATAAAAACAAAATCCTTAGAGGGTTTGGATTCATTGCTTTCAATTGCTCAGATGCCGGGAGGAGTTCCGGTAGCCACAGTCGCGATTGGAGGGGGGAAAAATGCCGGGTTACTTGCGGTTCAGATGCTTGCGATCAGCGATAAGCGATTGATGAAAAAAATGATCGAGTATAAAAAGAATTTAGAGAAAGAATCGTTGAAAAAGAATAAAGCTATTAGCCGTTAGCTATTAGCCTTTGGCAATACTTAAAAAAAGATGCCATTGTTATATTGTTGTTAATGGCTAATAGCCATCTCTACCGCCTACCATACATAAATACCAATGGCCTCCACACTCTCTTTGCCCAATAATGTTCGCTATGTGTCCCTTTTGCTTCTAAAGTAAAATCGAGATCTTTTCCTTTTTTATAACCTTTTGATTTCAGAATTTCAACCATTCGTTTATAACCGCTGATCAATTCTTTTTCTCTCCCTCCGCAATCAAGATAAATTTTGATATTCTTTTTATGACCGGGATATTCCCGGACTTCTTTTAAAGTCTTTTCATTATCATACCAGAATGATGGTGATATACAACCTGCCATTCCGAAAACATCGGGGCGTTTCCATACAAACAATAACGATGACAGTCCGCCTAATGAAGACCCGATAATTCCTGTGTGTTCTTTACCTGGCTTAGTTCGATATGTAGAATCCACTAACGCTTTCACTACATTGATAACAAAATTCAGATAAGCAGAACCAAGTTCTGAATCAGAATATTCCGGAAGCCGGTCAGGAGAATTATATATTCCGACGATAATGATCTCTTCAATGACCTTCATTCTGATCAGACTATCTGCAACTTCATCAACCCGCCAATCATAACCTGTAAATGCTGTCGTCGGATCGAAGATATTCTGTCCGTCGTGCATATAAAGAACAGGATAATGTTTTTTGGTATTCTTTTCATATGACGGCGGCAGCCAGACAATAATATCACGTCGATGATTGAGTCCCTCACCGCCAAGCTGACGATGGTAATCAACTTTCCCGTGAATGATCGGTTCTGGTTTTTGTTGTAAAATTCTTCTCTTCCAAAATAACGGTCGTATGATCAATGTTGTATCTTTCGTTACTTGTAAAATTGTATTCGCAGAAGATTTAGCTCTATGATATAGTGCTTCCTGTTCCCACGATCCTGCAGTTACTTTAAATTCCAATAAAGCCAAGCTGTCAAAGAATGCCTGAAATTTCCAAAGAGAATCTGATATTTTTTCCAATCTCACCGAGGATGGATTCCAATTCCCTAATATCGGTCTGTTCCCCGCAATAAAAACATTCAACCCGGAATCTCTTGCTGTTGCGAATGGTTCAACAAAGATCGTTACACTCTTTTGTTGAGCAGACACCATACAAACACAAAATAGTAAAAATATTCCAAAAGTTTTCATAGGTAATGCAATATGATGCTCAAAATGATATGGAATTAATCCGTTGTTTCCAAAATAAAAATCCGTCACATAGATACATAACGGATTTTAGGTTCCTGAAAAATTGTTTGAGTGCTGCTCACATTGCATTCAATTATTATTTTTGTAATTCAGCAATAGAAGCATCGAGCAATGCTCTTGAATATAATAGATTATGTATTCCTTTGCTTTTTTCAAGTTGTGCAAATTGTAAGTTCCACAGTGTTCCGGCTTTTGATGCGGGTATAATAATTAGCGGACTCGTTGTACTTGCATTAGCAACCGACCACATTGAATCAGAACCACTAACGGTTAATGATACCCAGGGAACAGCCTTGCCATTCTTTCGTAAAGAATATTTTTTTGTAATGTTTGTATCAGCCAACATTTTCCCCAATTGACCAATCTTCGCTGAAATTTCAGCGCGCGGAGATCCCCAATGCGTATTCATTGTGCTTGTTGAGTTCACTTGTCCATTATGACAGTAAATTGTGTTACAACCAGAAAGATTATAAGATGTATTGGTCGAACCTGCAGGAATATATCCAATTTTGAATGTATGACCGCCGTTTGAATTTCCGATTGGGGTTCCCATATGACAGGATTCACACCCTATTGTCTTACTTGTAAATAATGCAGTGTGGACAGAATTTGAATAACTGTACCCGATAAATTCAAATCCTCCAAAACCAAGTAGTGATTGTGTCATTTCGCCTGAACCATGATTATTCCACCGAGTTGTAAAGATTTTTGCCGTGTCAGTAACAGCAGTTTTTGACGGATCGGGCTGCCAGGAGACCGGTACAGAACCTGAATTCAAAAATGTCGATGTCATTCGAGGTTGATGACATTTGATGCACAAACTTGATGATGCCGTGGTTATTGGTATTTTTGTTGCTTGTCCTGAAACAATTGAGAATATTTTTACGGTACTTGAATCTCGTACTTTAAAATCTCCTTGTCCATGAGGAATATGGCAGGTAAAACATCCAACCGCAGTCGAAGCTGGATAATTTTGAAACGTTTTTGGTCCAGAGATGATGCCGGGAGCAAAGATCTCATTCGAAATACCATTCTTCACACGCTCATAAAATCCTTCATTCGTATGGCATCCTGCACATTGAGTTGTGTTCATCTCTGCATTGCCAATCTCACTATGACCGGAAAGACCGTACTCCATTGTTTTTGTTGCAAGATCATAGAGTGAATCCGCACCAGCTGCATTGTGACAATTAGCGCATTTCAAATCTGGTTTAAATCCATCTGCATAAATAAAGCCATTATTGCCGACATTGTTGCTTTTGATAAAAATTGGTGATCCCCAAATTCCCGAATCAGGATTTGAAGAAACTTTTTGCGAAACCCACATGATCGTTTGTGTGGAATCAGTATGCCACCCAAACGGCAGTGTTCCATTCCCTGTTGGTGTTAAAGGAGGACTCGTTAATGGATTATTGTTGTATGTAATAAACACACTTACATTATTTGAACTTTTTGTTCCGATTGTTCCATCTGAACCATCACTTACCATTAAAGTCCACTCTACACCATTAAAGATAAATACTTTTTGAGTTGTACTGTTTTTATAAACCCAATTACTTTGGGGATTTTCAGGAGCAGTAAGAGATTCTCCCTTAAATAATATTGACAGACCATCGTTTGTTTCTGTTCCATTACTCACAATGGCAGTAGAATTTTCCTTACAGGAAAACATTAAGAACGAGATCAAAATATATATGATACTATAAATTGTTTTCATTGTATGCTGAAAATTAATTCAGAATCATATTCAATAAATAAAAAATCCATCCTGCAGGACGCAGGATGGATTTTAGTTAGATGAGGCGCATAACGATAATTCTTTCCGGGAGGAAATAATTATGGTTTTCTCAATTCAGCAAGTGAAGCATTTAGAATTGATTGTGCATATGCCATGTTATGCATTCCATGGCTTCCTTCATGTTCCAAGAAGAAGTAATTAAATAATGCACCAGCTTTGTATGCAGGTTTTATAACAAGTCTTCCACCTGTTAATTTTGCAAGATCTGTTGGACCATCTAACCAACCTTTTGCAATCAACAAAGTGCGTAATGCTGCCAATGAATCCGTCAAAGATTTTTGACCATCTTTTTTGAAATTCAAGAAATTGGCTGTTGTTACAGTGTTGGTTGTAAATGAGCTTGGATGGCAACCAGTAGTTCTGCATCCTGCTACGTTCATATTATTATCTGCAGAATCTGGATTAATTGAACTATATCCAATTTTAAGTGTGTGTCCACCAGCAGCGGGTTTTCCATTTACAACTACAACTGGTGTTGACATATGGCAATCAGCGCATTGAATGCTTTTTGAATTAGCTAATGGCGTATGTCCTGAAGATGCGTATGAATATCCTGCAAATTCAAATCCACCTTTTCCAAGAAGAATTTGTCCTTGTACTCCATAGTGAGGATAGAAACGGCTTGTTTTAATTTCAATCGAATCTGTTGCCGCAGTTTTTGTCGGATCTGGATTTCCACTTACACCATTTACAAATACACTATTAGTCATCGGACTTGTTTCACGTGTTCTGTGGCATGTTACGCAAGCATTTGAAGATCCTACATTAAATGACACATCCGCAACACCTTTTACAAATGATTTGATATTGATGGCAGTTGTTTTCCGCATTGTAAGATCACCTTTAGCATGCGGTGAGTGACATGTAAAGCAATTTGGCGGTGTGCCATTGCCATAAACTTTAGTTGATTGTGTAGCATAATCACCGCGCGCACTTTCGATATGTCCTTCAGTAATGTGGCAACTTGCGCAATCAGCACTATTAACACCACGTGCCCAAGATGTTCCTTCCATATGACCAGCGGTTTCATATTCTAGTGCACGAGCGCTAACAAATAATGCAGTATCGTTATCTGGAGTATGGCATGTTGCGCATTTCAAATCTGCTTTGAAACCTTCAAAATAGACAAAGCCAGCATCTGCACCTTTTGCGCCTGCTGCTCCTGCTGCTCCGTCTTTACCTGCTGGTCCTGCAGGTCCTTCG